>DXGQ01000016.1 GCA_019113845.1 Candidatus Anaerobutyricum avicola | reverse complement strand
ACGGTAGATATGAAGTGAAATCGCAACTTTTGTAAATCCAAGATCCGGATATGAAGTGAATTACTCCAGGTATCTGAAGTATCTCATAAAATCCAATTCATTGGTATCCGGTCGATTATTTAGCGCTTACTTTAAAAACTAGAAAAAAGATAATATCCATAACTTCATATTCTTACATAACGAACCATAATACTATAAATCTATAGGAAAAAAACACTCAAATAAAAAATATTATTATAAAACATTTCGCTATTTTTAATTGCAAGCATTTTTTATTATTATATCATATTATTTTGATAATGTGAATTCTTCTGTACATTTTCATCTTCTCCACATCATGCAGTGCAAAGTATGATTTAATCTCCTTGTCGCTCAATCCATCTTCCATGCCGCCAATGATCTCTTCCATTTCCTCCGGAGACAACTGATCTGCATAGCGCAACAGACAATCAAAAATACTTCCGGATAAATCCCAAGGCTTTTCTTCTTCACTTTCTCTGTCATAATCCTCTTCCTCCAAAAGAGGATACACATCTGCCGGCGGCTTCATCCCAGAAATATCTTTTTTTGAAATCTTCTGGATCATATTGTGTATCTCTTCTTCTGTCGGACGAGGCGTTTCCTGCCAGTTTGTATATAAAAATTGCTGCATGTCCATTTCAAAGGTTTTTATAGATTCATCGGTTTTTTCCGCTTCTTTAAAGAAAGCAAACTCCTCTTCCGATAAGATACGGATTTTTTCTTCTCCTTCCAATGTTTTATATTGGCCTGTTTTTTCATTATAGATGGCCCGGACAGGATTCCTATACCCTTTCTTACCTGCCAGTTCCTCTGCCTGCTTAAATGCTTTCGTATGGAACGGCCAGTTCTTTTTATCATAAACAGGACGGCACCCTTCAATAAAGAGGATGCAGTCATCTTTTGGCATCCGGCTGACCTGCCCTGGTGTCATCAGCTTCATTCCCGCCTTTTGCATCTGCATATTTGAGTTGCTGTTGGATGCCAAAGCATACCCCATACTCTCTGAGCGGGTATCAATGGTCATATCCTCTAACATATCCGAGATCCACTGATGAGTACTATGGGCAGTAGGACCGGAGCCAAGATAGATCGTGACCGCACAGTTTCCGGTGAATATCTCCCATTTATCGTTGGGATACAATGTTTTAATCTGTGCGATGTCCTGCAGGATTGGAACCATGGACATATTCCGGCTTCGGATTTCTCCCAGAAGCATCTCGGAATCTGCCGGTTTCGGGCCGGCATAAAATTCGTCCGCCCAGAGCCGGACATGGATTGGAAGTTTCCCTCCCGGACAGTCATTATCAGCAAGATCTCTTAGTACACGGAATACAAGCGTATAAAATATCTGCACGAACAGATTATAGGACGTATCTCCCGAGCGCATGACTAAAAACAAAGCAGTTTTTTTCTCTGGATTTCCATCCACACCCAATCCCAGGGATGGGATATCGATATCGTCAGCTTCAAAAATCCGACGGATTTCCGGGATCTCAAAAAGTTTCAGCTGCGCATTTACCATGATGATGATCGATCGGACAGTCTCTGTTGCCCCCTCTTTTAGTTTCCGGTAATCCCGCACGGGCGGATAATCCTCTCCGTACACTCTCGCCAGGTTGTCCATCTCCTGCTGCAGGGCAGTCGTACCGTCCTCATCTACTGCTTTTGTCTCCAGATTCACCAGATGCAAGATATTGTTCATAGTTCCTATGCGATTCTGCTTCTTGGATATGAGCCATTCATACTCAAATAATGATTGGAGATAAAGGGCAACGCCATCATCCCAAAAAGGATCTCCTTTCATTGCGTCTGGCGGCTTTACCGATTGCTGAATATTAGTGATGATTCCAATTAAATCACTGTAGTTTTTAATGTACTGGAAGGGATTAAATCGATGGGATTCCAAAGGATTTTTGAAATTGATGGCTTTCACTGTTACACCGATATGTTTTAGGTACGCTCCATATTTTTTTAGAAGATCTCCTTTGATATCCAGGATGATATTTGTCATGTTGGTATGAAGCAGGTTCGGGATCAGTTCAGAGGTTGTCTTACCGGAACCGGAACCACCGATAATGAGCATGTTCATATTAGATAACGCATCAAACCCAATTTTTATATTCTGGCTGACATAGGTATTACGTATCTCGTCCTTATCCCGCAACCGTTTTGCTGCTTTTTTTATATTTTCCCACTCCGCAACTCCATGTTCGCTTTCCGGGTGAAAATTCCGGTAATATGTCAGATAATGAGACACCGCCATTACCCATAAGATCACTCCCACTCCCATCACTGCGGGTGTCTTTTCGTTAAACCATAGCGTCAATGGATGTGAAAGAATATAAAGTAACTTGTCCTGATAGTTCTGTACTGTCACTCCTTGTATGAGAAATAAACCGGAAATAAAGTAGGCGCATATCAATACAAGAATCAGCAGAAATACAAAGAATCCCCATGGCGTCTTTCTTTTTTGTATCATGATTTCCTTTCCCGCCAGCCGGAATTCTATTATCCGGCTGGCGTATGTCTCATTTTTTTAAGACCGGCGGCGGTATGATACGCTCCGGCTTACCAGGGTCTGGTTTATAATGAATGGATACATCCGGCTGTTTTTTCTCTTTTTTCAGATAGAGATCCATTCTTTCCGGGGAACGATCCTGCCCTCTGTCCACATCTGCCCGGTCACGTTTTCTCTCTGCGGACGGGCTCATCACAGGATCAAAATACTTTTTAGCAAAAGTACTGCCGGACATTTCTTTTATCCCCCGCATGGCTTTTCCTGTTTCTGAATGTATTACAGTAGGAGGACTGTTTTTATTAATAAATGCGAGATAAGTATCTCGTTCTTTCCGGACAAAGACCTGCTGCAAAGGCAATAAAAGAAGATATTCCCTGTTTCCCCAGGTCCCGGGAATCCGGCAGGCAAAATTTCCTTCTTTCCAGAAATCCTGCAAATTCCTTGACGCCTGCTCTACCAAGGTCTTGCGGTCGATACTTAAAGGAATATAATCCGGATCACTCTTATATTGTTCAAAGGATACCGCATTTTCTTCTTTTATTTTTTGATTTTCTTTCACCGCATTCTCTGCCTCACCTTTTTCCTTTCCTTCATATTTTTGGTTTGCCTCCTGATAATCTGTGGATGCACTTTCCATATAAGACTGCTCTGACATCTGTCCAGTCTGGGAATATTCCGTCATGGATATCGTACTGTAGTCTTCCAGTGTAATACCTTCTTTCTTCAAATCCTCTCTTTTAAGCTGATACCACTGCTCCACCTGCGGCAGATCACTGTTTGCAACAATGATCTGTATCTGACCATCGCCGACCCGCAAATCCGGCAGAGAAGCATAATTCACTCCCATGGCCTTAAAATCTTCCTTCCATTCCACATCCAACGCCTCTACGGGAAGCGAAAGAATGCTCGTCCTGCCAGCGGTCAAATTCCTAAGATCACGGACTTCCCGTTCACCGCCCTGCATCTCACTCAGAATATAACGCTGATACCACGCACCAAATTTATCCCTGTCTGGCTGGTATACGGCCACTTGCAGCATTCCATCTTCTTTGTCGAGATCTGGCAGTACCATATGACGCACACCGAGGTCATGTAATTCTGCACTGATCTGGCTGGTATCCACTGCCGGCACATTCATAATATCGTATTCGCCATCTGTCAACTTAATAAACTGCTGAAAATCCTGAAAAACTCCCGCCCGCAGTTTCTTTTCCGTGACCATACGGGCAAAATACTGCACAAGCAGGATTCCGCCCATGGTTGTCAGTTTAAGAAAGGGATCCATCCACGCAGCTGCTCGTTGAATGCTTAAAAAGATTTCCTGTGTCTCCCGGTCAGCATCCATAAACATTATCCTCCTCTCGCACCGATATATTCCCATTTGCTATAGAAGGCTGATTGCTTTCAAAAAAGGATTCTTTAATTTTTTGACACACGTCCGGATAGGATGCTGCGACTCGCAGACGTCTCCCATTATCAAAAGTAATGATACAGCTGGTATTGTATTCCTTTTCTACACTCTGCACAAAAGCCGGAGAAAACATCACACCACCGAATATTAAAAAAGTTTTCATCGATTTCCCTTTCTTTATCGTTTTATTCCTTTTTCCTGCATCCTTGCCGGAGCCTTCCTGTTTTCTTTTTCTGGCATATGGGACGGCAGGTCTGGGCTGGTTTCCCCAAAATCTTTTTGCCACTCTTCCCGTTCCATTTCTACTGCATTCACCAGCACCCGGTTTGTATTATCATAATACTGAACTTTATCGGAAAGCTGATCCTCTATATCTACTTTATTTGCATTGATCTCCCGTACAAAAGACTGCAGGGTTTCTGCATGAATATTGGGATCGGCAGGCAAAATCATCAGTTCATGTATCGAGGACGGAAGGACATAATAATCTCCATCCATCAAATCAGCAATTTTTTCCATCACTCCCGGTTGATAAAGCACGCCGGCTCCATTTTGTCCGGATTCATTTGATAAAACAAATAGATAGGGAGAGTTCTGATCCAGATCCAAAGGCTCCTCCCTTAACAAAAGATTCTCTTGCACTGATGATCCGTAAAAATAATTTCCCAGAACATCATCTATATCTTTGAGAGTAACCCCTCTTTTTTTATCCGCCAGCAACGCATCGTTATGTACCGTCTCCTGGTCAACACCCCATCGTTCCACCATTTCTTCCTTAATCTGATAAACTGCTTCCCCCTTCTCATTACTAGCTATAATGACATAGTAGGTAAGGGCAAAATCTCCCTGCTTTTGATATACCGCTCCCTGCAGACGTTCTTTGTTACCTTCATAATCACAAAGCCGGATCTGCAGACGTTCTTTCACTTTGTCATAATCATAGATATCCTGCACTGCTCCTACCTGCATCTTCATGTTTTCACCTTCCCTCACCCGAATTTCTGCCATATGTTCCAGACAGTCTTCGATCGGCATCCCATGCTGATACTCTCTGAAAAATGTATCCAGATAAATGTTCGGTACCATCGTCTCTTCTTCATTTCTTATCAGCAGAGCTGTTAAATGCACATCGTTATGTTTGACATTTTCTACTAATTCTATTTCCGCATCGGCGTACTCTGCCGGAAGATACGTACGGATATGGTCTCTCATATACTCAAAAAATTCATTTTGGTTCATCATGCCTTTGTTCCTCCCTCTGCTTTTTTCTCTTCTTTTACTAAGAATGCCATCTGCTCCCGATAAACTGACATTCTCTGTTTCATTTTTTCTTCCCATTGCTTTCTGTTCATTCTTGTCATTTCATAACTTTTCATTTTTTTCTTCCTTCCTATCACGTTATACTGTCTTCCTGCTGGTTTCTATTGTTCTATCTGATTGATAAGCCTCTTCCCACCACCTCCTTCCCTTCCATGGTTCTCCTGTCCTTATTCTGGATATCCATCCCATTTTGTTCCAAACAGTTCCCTTTCTCCGTTTTTTGAACTTGTTCCTCTTTCCGATAATTCCGAATAATAGACAGCTGCTGGTCAATCTCTGTAATCATCTCCCTTGACGTACTTCGGATCGTGTCTAAAGATGCTTTCAACTCTGGTACTTCTCTGTCCGTACTCCAACCAGCAATATATGCAAACGAATACTCTGACGTATCCATGCCGTAATGCTGACAGATGACATAGGCGATGCTTTCTGCCTGTACCTCTTTTGTATACCGATCGGGCTGATTTTTTTGTTGTTCCTCTGGCACATCCCTATCGATATCATGCAGCTTCGCGTGGGCGATCTCATGCAGAAGAGTTTTGACATTCTGAATCTCACTCATTCCTTCTGCTATGGCAATCCTTTTTTCTGTTTGATGATAATACCCATGGGCCTCTCCAGGGATATCTTCAAACCCTACTGGCACCGGTGCTATTTCCCTGATCGCCTGAAAAAAATTCGGATAGTCATCCACTCCTCCCTGCAGCATATCCACACCATACGATGGCAATTCCTTGCCTTCTGTTTGGGAAACATCGAAAACAGATACCACCTTGAATCCGGTAATAACCTTTTCTATTTCTTCCGTCTGTCCTTCTGTCGGCTCTGTCACTGTTTTCTCGTCCACATCTACTTTCTTTTTTTGGAACATGGGCGCCAGGATTTTAATCCCTTTTTCCCCCTTTTTCACATGCCGGCCAAATTGTTTCTGCCACGCCGAATATCCGGCAATCAGAGATGCATCTGGTTTCTGCATGGCAATCAGAATGAGATTATTAAAACTGTAATTATAAAATTTTGACATCACCTGCAGATATTCCTGATATTTTCTGCTTTGGAATACTTCCTGGATTCCTTCCTCTAAGCGGTCGGTCAATTCTTTTATCTTATCCGTCGGATTCCTGGAAGTCAGAAGGATTGGCCGGACAGGCTCAGATGCTGGCAGACTCTGCTGCTCCACAGAACTTGCCATGTTATCCCTCCCTTCTTTGACAAATGGATGATTTCCTATTAAGATTCCGGAGCCGTTCCATCATGGGAATCGTCAGCCGGGGGGAAGCAAATTTTTGGATTTCCCGGATTTTATCCCCGCTCTCCAAACACCGCAGCAAATAGTCCTTTTGTTCTTTGCTGTACTCTTTATTACTCAGATAATCGGTAATAAACTTTTTAGATTCTGACTTTCTTCGCATTCTTTCAAATAAGCCACGAAAACTTTTTTGAACTGCCATCTCTTTGTTCCTCTCTGCTGATATCTCTTTATTTTCTGCCTCCTCCATTGCATGTTCTTTCCCGTGCCTGTTTTCTTCCTGCAAAGAATCATACTCTTTTTGTAAAGCAGCCAACTTTCCTTCCACTTCCCGCAGTTTCTCTTCTGTTTCCTCCAGCAAAGTCTTGTCGCCATCAAGCACAGAAGTACCGGACTCATTTTGGCGTTCCTGCCAAGATTTACATAGATTCCGTATTTCTGTCATGCCGCTTTCCAGTTCTCTTTGCTTCTTTTCACTGTTTTTAATCATCTGCTTGATTTCCTGATGTAATTCCACTACATGCTGTTGTTCTATCTCCGCATTTTTTCCATATATCCTCTGCAGGAATCTCTGTCGTTCCTTCCAGATCTCAGCGGCCTTTTCCTTCCGGTCTTTTGCCGGCAGAGCGTAAATTCTCTCCAGCTCAGCAATAGGCATTCCATCCAACGCACAGAGATAAAGCAGTTCACACACCAGACCATCTGAAATTTTTTCCACAAACTGCATGATTTCTTTGGCACAGCCCGCCCAGGCCAGCACAGCCTGGTGCTGACGCATTGCTGATATATTCTCCATGTTCATGTTCCAAAAAGAAAAGCCTGTACCTTTCATTAAGTACAGACTTTACCTTTTGGGATTCTGCTCCACCCCTTTCTCTTTTTTCTCATATTTTTCTTTGCGCTGTTCTTCCTTCAGCATCCGGTTGACAATCCGTTTTTCCTGGCGGACTGCTCGCAGCCTTTCTTCCAGTAATTTCTTCTCTTCATTATATTCCAACAATTCTTCATTATCGACCGATTCTAACGTACGGCGCCGGTTCCGGAGCACTGCCTCTTCCTTTTTGATTTCAGCCGCCCGTTTTTGCAGGTCCCCGGAACTTTTGATGCCGCTCTTTAGCATGTACCGGCATTCTTCATATAACTGGTCAATATGGATGGCATGGTTTCTGACTTCTGCCCGATTCATAATAAAGGGATTTCTCTCCTCCAGATAACGGCCGGCCTGATAAAAGATCCGGAGTTTTTTGGCTTGATATGGAGACAAAGAAGTGGAAAGATACTGCGATAATCCCGTCTGATATCTGCGGAAAAGTTTTGGGGATAGTATAGGCTCTCCTGGTATTTCTCTGTCTTTATGAGCAATTCTTTCTATGATGTCTTGTTTTGTATAGCCAGGCCCTAATCTATAATCCCGGCGTCCGTTTCCATATCCCGGCGCTTTGTAGGTCACATACTTTTTCTGACGGATTTCGTATCCGCACATTTGCATCTGTTCCACAAAATCATCCCAACTGGCCGCGCGCTTGATAAAATAATCAATGTCCGCTTTGATGATCTTCGTTTCTGTGGGACGGCCTTCTTTTTCTGCGTAATGTTCTGCATAGGACTTTCCTTTCCGACGTCCTTTCTTTTCATACATAAGAGACGGTAGGCCATACCGTTCACAGATTCGGTCTGTGATGGGCTGGATAAATTTCTCCCAATCTCTTTTCTCATAACGATACTTATACCCGCTCATTCGGTTTACTGAATTAAAAATGATGTGCCCGTGCATATGCGCCTGATCCGTGTGGATGGCAAACACATAGTCATAGTTTTCTCCTAAATATTCCTCACAGAAATCCTGTATGACAGCATATGCCTGCTTCGCTGTGGCTTCTCCTGGAGGGAAAGAAATAACAAAGTGATACCCTTGTCGGCCGCCTTCTTTTCTCCATTCCTGCTTCGTGTCCATCATGACCTGAAAGACTTCTTTCGGTGTATTCCCGGCATTGCCGCCGATCCACACATCATTTTCTGTCTTATCCGGATTCATGATATAGACGATTGCATTTTTCAGATGAGCGGCTCCGCCGCCTTTCGGCGTCCCGATATAATTTAATTTTGTGATGGCCATATCTCACGTTCCTTTAAATTATTTTCCAGCTGTAGAAACTCTTCCTCCACCTTTTTCAGATAAATGACCAGGTTCTCAATATCCACCGGCACGGCATATCCGGCGTTGACTTTTGTCACCACCTGATTGATATTGACGCCGATCTTTCGGACTTGATAGGACAGGTCTCGCAGTTCTTTTTTTATAGCTGCCGGGTTGTCGTTTTTATCGAAAATGCATTTACGGATATAAGCGGAGACATTTTTCTCCTGTGTTTTTTTTCGCTTTATCCCCGTATCACGCTCTGCCAAACGCACAATCTCCTGATATTCCTCTGGCGTGAAAAGTATCACGAATCTCCGATCCCTGGCCAGCGGTATCCACTCCTTTCTGCTTTACCCTCCCCGAAAGTTTCCGGATTATTTTCCGGGGAAGGCTGTCTCTCTTCCGAAAAATTTTTTGTCTCTGCCAAGTCTATCTCTGCAAATTTTTCTTCCGTTCGGGTTTCTTCCTCCGGAGAATTTTTCTCTTTTTCTACAAACTCCCCGGCATGTTGAGCGAGGAAATTTTTAAGCACCTGTAATTTCGATTCGCTCATTTCTCCGATCTGCTCTTCGACCATGGCTGCCAGGTTCCGGTTGTCCTCTTCCTCTTTTTTGCTCCGGACAACCTTTAATTTCTCCTGAAGTTCTTTTTCTTCCTCCAAGATTTTGTTCTTTTTCTCCCGGACTTTAAAAAGTTTTTCTTCCAGCCTCAAAATCTGTTCTTTCAAATCCATGGGATTTCACCTCCATCTATCCATCTAGTACGAAAAATTTTCTCCATAAGAATCATCTACTGCGAACTCTTTTTTACAGAGTGCGTGCAGTTCTGTTAATTCCTGCTGGATCCTTTCCAGTTTCTTTTCCACTCTTTCCTGCTCCAGTTGGGCAGAAAATTTTTGGATTGCCGCAGCGACAAAGGCATTTTCTGTCGGATATTTTTCTTTATCCCTGTGTTCCATCTGCTCTGCAATTTCATCTGGTAGCCGCAAATGTTTCTGCACTGCCATTGAAGTCCCTTCCTTTTTCTGATTTTTTGCTATACCATTTCTGGTAGTAATATACCGATTTTGGTATTTTTTCTGTACCATTCCTGGTAGTCATATACCAGTTGTGGTAGTTTTCCTGTACCAATTTTGGTAATCACATACCATTTATGGTAAGTCTGTACCGTTTTTGGTCGCTGATTCCTACCATTTATGGTCGTTATATACCAGTTAAAAAGCCGCAGGCTTTTTGCAAGATACGCATTTTATTACCATAAATGCATCTTGTCAGGGGACACCCCTGATACCCCGTTTCCTTTTGTCCATAATCCCTCTCACGATTTTCCTGCACTGCCTGCTCCACTGTAAAAGGTTTCCTGTATCCATTCATCGGCAGCCATATCATACAACCTCTGCATTTTTTCTTCATAGTTTTCCAAAAAGAACAGATAAAATCGATCTGCCGCATCTGAAGTAACTCCCAGAAAAATTTTCTTTTCCAGTGCTTCCCCTTTTTCTTTTAAGTGCTGGAAGAAAACTCGTTTGCAATTGATTTCTCCTGCGCGGATATACAGATTTGTCTTACTTTCCTTCATCAAATTCATAAAATACTTTTCGAATTCATAAGTAATATCTTCTTTATTCATCACCTTCACCTTCCTTTTATTGTCTTCTTTATTCAATTAGGGAAAAATGATACTTCCCGCCTTCGTAGATGACTTCAACTTTTTTCCGGTCGATGCGGGCTGTCTCAAACTCTAAAACAGTTTTGTAACCGACCTCTGTTTTTTCTACAGAAGAAACGAACAGGTTCCTTCGCTCTTCCCCGTTTTCGTTTAAGAAGATCCCCAGGTCATGCTGTAACGTTGGCATATCCGCCACACTGGATAGCGCCTGCTCCACATCGGTGATCCTTGCATCACCAAAGTTGATGATCTCTGTCCCTTCGCTGGAATACTCCGGTTCTGTCCCGGATACATTTTGGCTGGCTTCCGTTGTGGCCGTACCGCCATACTCTTCTACATCCGGGATGGGGTCAGAGACAGACAAGGTAAATTCTGCGGTCTTTTTGTTATAGGCCGCCTGTAAGATCGTGCCGGCTGCATCATCAAGCTGTAGATAAAAGTTTGCTGTCCCGTCCGGGTCTTCCTTATCATCCTCGACTTTTCCAAGTGCCAGCACCGTTGTGGCAGACAGATGATTGTTTTCGATAAATGCGGCCACCTGGTTTTTAAAAGCCGTGGTATCCAGCGGGAGGTAATAGATCTTCCCCAGGTTCAAAAACGTGAGGTCATTTTTTCTCTCTTCTGTGGTCGCTTCCGGTGCGGCGGCTTCTGTGGTCTCCTCTTTTGCTGTATCTGTCTGTGCCGTTGCCGTGATCTCTGCCCTGTCGGTTCCTGTCCTATCATCCTGCCGCAACAAAAAAATCCCTAGGCCAATGCACAGGGCGGCAAGAAGAATGATAACCAGGATCGCAAACAGGAACGCTTTTTTTCTCATCGGGTTCTCACTTCCTCTCTAATTTTTTTATTTGCTGGTGTTTTCCGTGTACTGAATTTCAGTACGTTCCCTTCCATGGTCAGTCGTCAAAAAAGTTTTTCTGTAGGTTGACCGCTTTCACGA
Source organism: Candidatus Anaerobutyricum avicola (assembly GCA_019113845.1). Classification (GTDB taxonomy): domain Bacteria; phylum Bacillota; class Clostridia; order Lachnospirales; family Lachnospiraceae; genus Anaerobutyricum; species Anaerobutyricum avicola. Next base: position 88,860 of record DXGQ01000016.1, on the reverse strand, counting down.
CGGTCGTGTTTGCCCACTCCGGATGATATCTGGTGATACTCTTACCGGAGCCATACCATGACGCTTTGTTGACGCAAAATTCCACGACACAGTGGCCGTATTCATGGCCCCAGGTATTACAGTCAGGATCATCAAAACTTTTGTATTCTCCGATAATGGCATGGATGACCTTTCCATTGCCCAGGACAAAATCTACTTCATCCCCGATTTCCCCAAAGGTAGAAGTACAGGCAATGACGTATCGTCCATTGATGACGCCGAATCCATTCCGGTCATAGGGTTCGCCACTCTGGATCCGAAGTTCATACTGCCTTGTCCCGCGGGATGTGATCATGTTCCAGCCCATGTAGGAATACACGTCGCCCAGCCCTTTTGGCAGAGTGATGGTCTTGCCGGAACCATAGGAATCCTGGTCTTTTAACCGGAGGACGGTCGTCAGTTCCGTCCACCCCATGTTCCCGATACGGATGCCGCGGACAAACGGTCCGCTTTCTGCTTTATTGTCCGACGTCTGGTTATGTCCAAGATCATACCAGAGCCGTGTCCCTTTGCTGTCTTTTCCGGCATAGACATTGGTATGCCCTTTCCACAGGCAGATGTCCCCTGGCTTGATATCCTTTTGTTCAAAATCATCTCCCACACGGTAAATGTCATAATATTTTTCCAGCTGTTCCCGCACCGTACTGCTGCATGTGAGCTTCCCATCCCAGTTACTGTAAAAATACTGTCCTTCTTTTAATGTCCCAAACTCCTGCATACACCAGGCGACGTACATCGCGCAGTTGGTCTTCCTCGCCTTTTTTCTGGCCTCTTCAAAGGTATCTTTTAAGTTGGAATTAGAATAGATCCAATCCCCATCGCCCACAATGGTGTCCGCGATCTTCTTACATTCTGCTAAAAATTCCGATGCCGTCCCGTATTCATTGATACCGGTTTCCGGGTAAGCCGGCTGGCCGTATCCCATGATGCCGGCATAGTTTAAGTCATAGTGTGCCCGCATGACCTGGTCATTTTTGTTTCCCTCGATGGTATGTACCACGCCATTTTCCGTGTATTCCACGATACCGACATGATGGGACACACCCACATGATCGTAATCAAAGTAGATGATATCCCCCGGCTGTGGTTCATAGCTCCCATCTGATGCCTGATATTCCTGATGGCTGATAAACCACTGGCGGCCTGTCTCACAGGATGCTGTTTTTGGGAAGATCCCCATATCCACAAACCCGCACTCGTTGGCGCACCAGCTCACAAAGGCATGGCACCAGGACAGGCCGTTGGTGCCGGTGTATTTCCCGTATTTTGTCTGGTTCCCGGCCCCCTCATGGTAGCCGATCTCCCCGATGGCGACAGCTACGATACTCTCACCAGTGCCATAGGCATAGGTTGTATCTACTGCAGAAAAGATACTGGTGAGCAATGCGATGACTGTCGTGACAAGGGCCGCCAGAAGAAGGAGCGGAATCAGGATCAGTAAAAAAACAGAGAGGACGGCGGCAAACGCCTGGACAGCGATAACTGCCACCGCCAGCAATCCTGTGGCCGCCACCGCCGCCGTATAGGCAAGGGCGTCTGCCGGCTTTTCCATCTGCTGATGAGATTCTTTCACATGATCAATTTTTGATTGCAGACGGACTCTCTGATTTTCTACCGCGGCATTTTGGAACCGGATCCGTTCCGCGAACATACCGGCGGCTTTCTTTGCCGCCGCCCCGGCAAGCCCCGCCTGCAAAGGGACAGATGCTGCCGTCACTGCCTTTTTTCCGGCAATGGTGGATTGCCGGACAGGATTCCCCATCGAGGAACGGCCCGGCGGATCCACAGACACGGCTCCTGTTTTTTTATACCTGTCGGCTGGATCCGCCGCCTCTTGCCCTGGGCTTTCGCCATGCTGTAAGGTTTCCCGTATCTTTTCTGCCACTGCTGCTGTGCCTGCTTTTTTCCCGGCAACCTGCCCTGGCAGGCCGCCGTCCCCAATGACCTTTTTATCTTTCGGCCTGCGCCAGCCATGGGTCGAATACGTTTCCGCTTTTACAAAGAGGCGAGCGGCCTCCTGCCCTGCTTCCCTGCCGGATACGCCAGGAAGTTCCTCGCTGACCGCCGGTCCTTTCTTCCCGGCTTTCCTGCGGACAGCGCGGAGGGCCTGTTCTTTGTAATACTGCTTTTTGGCTTCCGGCAGCTTCATCCATTTCTTCTGCAACTTTTTAGGAAGGAACTGGACAGGGTCCTGTCCCTGCTCTTCTTCCTCTTTCCCTTGCCCCATGGGGTCTGCATATCTTCCGGCGTGTCGGATCCCATCTTTTGAGATCTGGAAACCGCTCTTTACGACCGAAAACGTGGAACCTCTGCTCTTTTTTATCCCCATACTCACCCCGCCTTTTTATACCGTGGGATGCCCTCCGTCTGGGTCTCCGTGAGTTTTCCCTGCTCGACCAGATAGGCAAGCTGCGTCTCCGCCTCATCCTGTGTGATATCCAATACGGACAGGATATCCCTGGCGCTGATCTCCGCCAGCTCCGCCATCTGCAGGATGATCTGCTCCGTCCGGTCTGCTTCTTTATATACCGGCTCTTCCGACGGCTTCTGCCTGCCCGTTTCTGCCCGTTGTGCCGCCCGTTCGTGGAAATTCGTCGAGATCAGGGAATACAAAGGGTTCTCTTTTGCGATACGCATATCAAACAGGACGACTTTCTTTCCCCAGACCATGACACCCTGCCCTACCTGATCGGTACTTAATGCGTCAAACTCCGTCTGGGATAACTCCTGGATCTCCCGCAGGGCGTTAGCATCCACTCCACCCTGGTCTAAGAAACATTTATAATCGCAGTTACTAAATAACTCTGTCAGTTTCTCATCATGGAGCGCCGCCGTCAGGTTCTGCATCGACATGGTACAGATCCCGCCGAATTTCCGGTAAGTAGTAACGGCAGTATTTAACTGTGCCGCCGACGTCCCTTTCTGACAGATGACCTGGGTCTCATCCACTACGAAATGGACGGCCCTCTGAAACGCCTGGTTGTATTCAATCCGGGAGGAAGTGTAGTGCATCACCGTCAGCATGACCGCCTCCCAGTTATCCTCCGGGACGTTCTTAAGGCCAAACCCTACCAGCCGGTTATCCAGCCGGATGGTGGATGGATGGGCCAGCATGTCGCAGCTCCCCTCCGTGTACTCTTCCAGACAGTTATAAATGGTCTGTAAGATCTCCCGGTTGTGGCTGTCCTGCCCGGACTCCCCGGACAGGATGGTATAGATCTCTTCCCGGAGCATCTTTAAGGTGGGCTGCTTCTTCAGCTTCTTCTGTGCAAATATCTTTCCATACATGATGGAAGTGGTCCGGCTCACATACGTGGCGTGTTCCTGGGTAAACAGGATGTTATTCATGGTGGCGGCTACCAGGCTCTTTGCATAGGCGGTCTGGGTCGCCACAAATTTTTCCTTTGTCTTTTTATCGGCGTAAAAGACTTCCTCCGTCACCTCGAATCCATTTAAGTTCATCCCGCTTTTGGGCGTCAAGTCAAAGTACGCGCCTCCCAGCATACGGATGATATCTTCAAACTCGTTCTGCGGGTCTAAGACCAGCACATCATCATCAGTGGCGATGAGAGTCTGTAAGATCTCTGTCAGTTTGATAATGACCGATTTACCGGAACCGGTATGACCGATGATGATGCCATGGGGGTTCTTTAACAGCTTCCGGTTGCCAAAGATCAGGCGCTTTGTCGTCCGGTTGATCCCCATGAAATACCCGCCCAGGTCGATGATATCCTGTGCGTAATACGGCTGTAAGGCCACCACGGAGGACGCCAGGAAAAAGCGCATGTAGTCCACCTGCCGGCCGCCGAAAGGGAGGGCGGTATTTAATGCTTTTAACTGGAACCAGTCTGCGGTCTCGATGACCACACCCTCCTTCCGCCCGATGGCCTCCATCTGACCGACACGCTCTGCCAGCATCTCCTCATCCGGGGCAGTCACCACCAACAAAAAGTTGACAAAGAAGCCGGTCTCGTCGTTGTCGTTGATCTGATCGGCGTACTCTTCTATTTTTTCTTTCCGTTTCTGCAGGCGGTAGGATGGCCCGGTGGAGATCTGGTTCCGTTTCCGCTTCTGGTCCTCCTCGTTGCTGATGGCACGTTCATTGTTCATGGACGCCGCCCCCAGCTTGTCCTCAATGATATCCGGAAGCACCGGCGCATAATCCAGGGTCAAAAACGATGGGAACTCCATGTGGGAAAAGCTACGGACAAAGCTGTCCGCGTCGATGGAGCCCCGGTATTTATGCCCGAACAGGACAGACACGTAGGTATCGTCCAGGATCAGGAAGTTGCTTTTCTGGCGGATAGACCGGGGCAGGATATCATTCTTCCAATCGTGCCCTTTCCCAAAGGACAGGTAGGCTTCCTCATCCTTCTTTCCCGGCCGGAGCAGGGAATGGAGGCAGAAGAGACGTTCTTTCGCCGAAAGCCGCATGACCTGCCCCCGCCATGCCCGGAACATATCATGGATGACGGTATCAATGCTGTTCAGCAGGATCATCGCCTCCGCCCGGGTCTCTGCCCGGCAGGAGACCGTCAGGTACCGGTAGGTGGTCACGTTGGGGTTGGATTCCCCCATCTTTTCCTCGATCCAGTCCCGGATGCCCGCTTCTGTCTCCGGATACGCTTCTTTGTTTTTGTTGGACCGGTATTTTTGGATAAACTCTGCCGCAGACTGGAATTCATTGGCGACCGTGATCTTAAAGTCTACGTTCATGGCCTTTAGCCAGCTCATGAACTGGTTTAAGAATCGGGTCTTCTCCCCGTCATCCTTATTGATGTAATTGATCTCTTCAAAAAGATAGCATCGGTCATACAGGCAGTTTTTCTTCCCTTTTTCCAATTTTGCGATGCCATTTTCATACAGTGTGTCGATGTGAAAGGCTTCCCGGACATTTTTCGGGACTTTGACAACCGACAGGCTCATCCGTTTCTGTTCCCTAAACCGGACGTCCGCATTAAATATGGCCATGGGCTTTCCTCCTTCCCCGTCCTTTTGGTATGCATCGTTTCATAGTGAACACCCGCCTGTTCCTTTCTGGCTGCTCTGCCGCCTGATAGGACAGGCGCTCGGTCTGGTGGACATACCATATCTCCCTTAACAGTTTTATCGGGGATTTCCCCTGATAGGTGAAAAAACCGAGTGCACAAAACGGCACCATGACCGGCACCACCACATAGGTACTCTGCACCGGCGGAAGGCCGGTAAAGTGCCATAGGGCCAGGGCAGATCCAAAGCCGGCCGCAAGCCCGGCGCCGGCCGCAATGCACTGTTTTACCGTGAACCCGGCAAAGGCTTCATTCTGAAATACCGTCTCAAAATCATCATTGATGTCAATCTTCATTGTCTTTGCTCCCTTCTTTTTTCGCTTTACAGTCTATAATGCCAGGGCTTTTGCCAGCAGGCTGTTTACCCCTTTCACACTGGCTGTCATGAAGATCATCGTAAACAGGGCGTTCAATGCATCCCAAAATCCATCGACTGCTTCCCCGACCAACCCGGATCCTTCAAAGACAGAGACCCCGGCATTGATGATCTTAAAGGAGATGGCCATGGTCAGGGCGATCGCCACGATCTCAAACGTGTTGAGCAGAAAAGTTTTCAACCACGCATAAAATGTCCGCTCCGTCTCCCTGCCGCCGATCAGCGCCGGGAGCGCAAACGGAGCCAGTACGATCAGCAGGTAGATCTTGATATAACGGCTATAGACCGTCAGCAAGAGTAAAAAACTGCAGACGATCGCCACCAATACAAAGAAGATGCCAAAGAGCAGGTAAAACAGCGTCGAGCCAATATCCATCTCATCCACGATCAGATCCGCACTCTGCATTGTATACACTTCCCCCACCATGGCCGCCGCGATGGAAAGAACCAGCCGCATCAGGAGGAACAGGTTTAAAAAGATGACATTGGCGACCACGATCTTGATGAAGGCTTCAATGGTCATCTCCAGGGTGATGTTATGGTGGAGGTCACTGACCGCCCGGCAGATGGCGATGAGGAAAAACAGGTTCAGCAACGATACCCCGATAGCCAAAGACCATGGATACAAAGTACGCTCCACAAAGTTCCAGGCATCCGGGGAGAAATCCTGCGGCGGCGTCCCTAACAGCCCGCCGATCAGCGCCATGGCGGCCTTCCAGATCGTATTAGCCAGGCTGATGGAAAATCCGCCAAAAAAGCTTGTCACCCAATCCGGCATGGAGCCACACCTCCTTTAATTTGCACCCGTATTAATGAGCGGGATGATCTGTGGGGCGATACAGGCGATGAGGCCGCCGCCCACCCGTTTAAAGGCCGATGACTGTGCCATACCGTCCTGGGTATTCATGCTGGCCGCCATCTCAAACACACCCCAGAGCAGGAAGAGCTGCCCGATATTGGAGACGATGGACGCCACCACGTCGTATAACGAGTTAAACCCCGTCGTGATGATGTTGCCATTGGTCGCCTGCACATGGATCGAGATAAAAAAGGCAGCCATGCAGACGGCGGATACCACCTGTAAGGCTTCCTTTCCTGCTTTTTTTATGATCTGTTTCCTACGGTCTTTTTGCATCTATCTGTCCCTCCTTCCACTGATCAGACCGATCACCAGCACGATCACAACCGATACGATGATCTGGATCAATAACGCCAGAAACCCCGTCGCCGGCTGCAAAGAAGCCGGCAGGATCCGGGGCAGTAAAAAAGACCGGGCGGCCACGTTGGCCAGGCACCCAATCAGGAACGCCGCGATCACGGCGATATATTTGATAAAACTATGTCTACGCATTTGTTTCTCCTTCACTCCTTTTCTTCATGGGAAGCCCACGGCTTTTGCAGGCTTCCTGCCATATCACATAAGAACATACCTCATCACACTCCCGGGAACCATCGGAAGCATAGGTAAAAAGCGCCGTCTCATAATCCCGGTACCGGCTGTCTTTTAAATAGCTTCCCGCCGCCCGGAACCGTTTCCGCGCCTTTTTCTGCCGGCATTTCCGGGACGCCAAGAGGAGCATCCCCTCGATATTCCCCGCCACCCGGTAAGCGTCCTGCAGGCACACCACCGTCTCTGGCTTATATACGGCGTTCGGGAGCCGGCGCTTATATCTGGGCACGGCGTCCCGCATCCCCTGTACCCAGAATATAAACAGGGTCAAAAAGAGGGCGAACCCGAAAGACAGCCCCACGATGATGAGAAGCTCCCGGCTCATCTCTCCCCCTCATCCGGATAACCAAAGTAGGTGCGGGCAGCCTGGTATACCATGTGGGCAAGGTCTTCCGGGGACATGGAGGCGGAGAACTCCCCGGAACCGATGAACTCTTCTTCCCTCTCATCATAGGTAAATACCAGCCCCGCCTTGTTCTCGTTGTAGCGTTTTAAGAGTTTTTTCATTCCCCAGCCGCCTTTTTGTTTTTTGCGGATATCAAACCGGGGCGGTTCCCGGAAGGAAAACATGATCTGTAAGCGGCCGGCTGTGACAGCGACCAACTCCCCCTCACTGGAATGGAGGAGGCGGGCGTCTGTACCTTTCTCCTTCAGATAACCAAACAAGGTCTCTGCATCGAGCAGGGTTTCTTCCTCCCACAGGACGTCTGCAGGTTCTGCCTCTTCCTCAATAGATGGAACCTGATCCGGCACATCGCCTTTTTGTGCTTCTTTCTCCGGCCCTTCCCCGCCCTCCATCTGCGGCATCGCTCCTGCCATCAGTTTCTTAAAAAGCTCCCCTTTCTCCTCCTGCAGGCGCTGGTTCTCTTCCTTTAAATGTCTCATTTCTTTTTCCAGGGACTCTTTTTCCTCCGCCAGTTTTTTTGCCAGCGCATGGAGGGAGTCCATGTCTTTTTTCTGCTGCTCCGGCAGGGTCTGGCTCAGATCTTCCAGTTCCTGTTTGGCTCTCGTAAGATACGCATTCTCTGCCTTTAACTGCCGGCTCTCTTCTTTGCTTTTTTCCAGCTCTTCCTTCTGGCTTTCCACCGTCCCCTGCAGGGCAGCGACCTGCACCTTATAGCTCTCGTTCTCCGCCTGCAGCTCTGTGACCGCCTGCTCTTTTTTCCGGAGGGACGCCTCCAGCGCGGCAATTTTTTCTTCCGCCTGCTTTCTGGCCGCCTGCCCGGCCGTCTCCTGCAGGGCAGAAAGGTATGGGCTGTCTGCCGGGAGTTTCGATAACTTTTCCTCATACTCCCCGGCCAGCCGTTGGCTGCGGAGCTTCTCGTTCCGGGCTTCTTCCCGGAGCAGGGAGACCTGCATCCATTGCTCTGTCTTCTCTTTGTCAAGCTTTGCCTGGGCTTCCTGCAGGGCGGCTTCCTCTTTTGCCAGGCTCTCCCTCTTTTCCTTAAGCTCCGTCTCTTTTTCCCGGACATCCTTCTCCCGGGCAGTGACCGCCGACAGGCGGTCTTCCAGGCCGGATACCGTCTCCTTTAAGGACGCCTCTTTTGCGTCCAGGCTTTCTTTCCGCTTCTGGTAGGCGTCTTCCATCCGGGCATACTCCGCGTCCCGGTCTGCAAAGATCTGACGCATCTGTGCCAGCATTTCTGCCATGGACGCAGCCTGCGGCAGTTCCCCACCACAGACGGCCTGCCCTTCCTGATATGTTTTCATCTCATCCATCCATCAAACCTCCTTTATCCAAAAACACACCGCCAGAGGAACAGGAGCATGGACAAAAAGAGCGATGCTAAAAACAGTGCCGCATACCCCAGAAATGCTGTCTTATCATCTGTCTGTGGCGGTGTGGTGTGTACGGCCTCCTGTTCTGTCTGCCCGCTTTTTTGTTCCTGCCTCTGCGTCTGTCCTTCTTTTTCCTGCTGTCCGGCTGGCCCCCTTTTCTTACTGGTGTCTTCCCCCGTTTTTTCTTCCGGGCTTCTTGTTGTCCCCGGGCTGTCTTCCGCCGTCACAGTGCAGGTGGTCTCTATCTCATGGGTCTCCCCCTGCACATCAGTATAGCGGTAGATGATGGGATATTCCCCAGCCGTCCCCGTATCCACGGCGCCGGTGTCGATCTCCACCCGTTCCACCGCGTCATTGACGCCCAGCCCTTCCTTTAAGTCCGGAAGCGCCTCCCCCACAGCGATGACAACATCCCTGGTCCCCACCAGCCGGGGTTCTTCCTGCCGCACAGCCGGCTGTGGCTCCGGACGGAAAAAATAGCCGGCAATGCCTATGGCGCAGAGCAGGCATAAAAAAAGGGACAGGGCGCCGGGCAATACTTTCCTTATCTTCATTTTTCAAAACCAGCCCGTACTGAAATTCAGTACGGGCTGCCTCCTTTCCGGTTTTTGGGCACAAAAAAAGCAGGTGTTTTCTTTCCTGCTGTATTGTCCCTTCTTTTATTTCATTTTTTTCCGTCTTCTCCGGAGGAGGAAGATGCCGGTCCCGCCAAAGGCGGCTGCCGCCAGCGCAAACCATCCGGCGTAGCTTGTGACGCCGGTCTTTGCCCCTTTCGGGCCACTCGTGCCTTCATCCTCATTATCTTTAGACGAAGCACCATCTGGATGAAATGTCTTTTCCACCACTTTTTCCAGTGGGGATTTCGGAACCTTCACGGTGACAGTCGCTTCTTTTTCCGGCGTCTGGTCGGTGATGACGGTCGCCGTGTTATGGATCTTCTGGCCGGTCAGGTCTTCACTGGTAATGGTCGCGCTAAACGTGATCTCCGACTGTCCGGAGAGGGTTGGATAAACCACCTTAAATCCGCCGTCTGTGCGTACCATATGGATGGAATCCGCATCCATCTCTACCTCATCTTTTTCCGGTACGGTTGCGCCGTCCACCTGGACGGATGCGTAATCAATATCCACACCGTCTGTCAGGTCTTTATCCTCCACGATGGCGTTCGTCGCTGTGGCTCCTTCCGTATTCTGGCTCACCAGAATGGTATACTGGATCGTCTCGCCCACAGAATATACCGTGGCGTCCGCTTTCTTTTCGATGGACACATCCGGTGTTCCCACACCGACTTCGTGTTCGGTCACGACCCAGTTATCCAGCGGATGCAGGGTATCGTTGGTATCGTGGAATTTATCACTGTTCCAGACTTCTTCTAAAACGGTGCCGTCCTCCCCGATCTCATCCTCGGTCGGTTCATAGACCTGTGCCACGTTTTTGATGACTTCATTCTTATCCACATCTTCATTGACAGTCACAGAGAAGGAAACCTTCTGTTCTTCCCCGGCAGCAATGGATGGGATCACGAAGCGGACATACGGCTGTTCGTCGATCGTGAACAGTTCCCCGCCACTGCCTTCCACGTAGGTTGTCAGTTCCGGGATGGCGTCGCGGACAAGGACGTTCGTCTTCTCCTTATCCGAGGTATTTTTTACAGTGATCGTATACTGGATCGTCTCTCCGGCGTTCACGACGGTGCCGCTTACCGGGTCGGCTTCTTTTTTTGCTTCAAGGCCGTCCCCTACCGGAGTCAGAGGGACTTCATGGTCGGTCTCTGCATAGGCGTTATCCGCCTTTGCCTTCGCCGTGTTTGGCACGGTGCCGCCCATCAGGCTCTCCGATACAAATACCACATCGTATGTCACCTTGATGGCGTCGCTGTCCGTAAGGTCCATGCCGGTGTCGATCAGGTAGCCTTTGGCGTCTGCGGTCACAGATACCGGGGTGATCTCCGTATCATTGAAATATACTTTGATGGTATCCGGCTGGATCTCAGCGCCGTCTACCTACAGGTCATCTTTGACGATGATGTGTTTTGCAACAAGGTCTTCTTTCGTCTGGGTGACAGTGACCGTATAATGCCCGGTCTCCCCTACCTGGTAGACGTCTTTATCGGACGTTTTCTCGATCGCCAGTGCCGGGGATACCACATCGACTTCATGGTCGGTGATGACCCAGTCATCCAACGGGTGGGTGATAGTGTTGGTATCCTCAAACTTGTCGCTGCTCCAGATTTCTTCGGGAACGACGCCATCCTCGCCCACTTCTTCCGCCGTCGGTTCATAGACCTGTGCAGTGTTTTTGATCACATCGTCTTCCGTCGCTTCTTCATTGACAGTCACAGAGAAGGATACCTGCTGTGCTTCGCCTGCAGCGATGGATGGGATCACAAAGCGGACATACGGCTGTTCATCCATGGTAAACAGTTCCCCGCCACTGCCTTCCACGTAAGTCGTCAGTTCCGGGATCGCGTCACGGACAAGAACGTTCGTCTTTTCCTGATCGGAAATGTTCTTCACCGTGATGGTGTACCGGATGGTATCACCAGCCTTTACCACTGTGCCTCCGGCCGGATCCGCTTCTTTTTTCGCCTCCAGGCCATCCCCGACAGGTGTGAGCGGTACTTCCCGGTCAGTCTCTACTTCTGTATTTTCTGCCTTTGCTTTCGCTGTGTTTGGTACAGTCTGTCCGTTTAAGCGTCCGGATTCAAAGTACACATCATAAGTGACTTTCAGGCTGTCCTGATCGGTCAGGTCTTTCCCTGTCTCAATGGTATAGCCGTACACATCGGATGTGATCTTTGCCGGCGTGATCTCCACATCGTTAAAATACAGCTTGATCGTGTCTACCTGGATCTTTGCGCCTTCCACCTGCAGGGCGTCTTTGATCACCACCTGCTTTGCGGTCATATCCTCTGTCGTCTGGGTAACGGTGACGGTATAATGTCCGATGTCCCCCACCTGATACGTGTCTTTATCGGAGGTCTTCTCGATGGCCAGTTTCGGCACTTTTTTCTCCGGAACAAACGGCACGCTGTCATACTTCCATTCCGGGTTATTGCTGCAGCTTACGCCTGCAGTATTCATCAGTTCCACGTCCCCGGCTTCTGGCAGCACCTTTGCCCGGTACGTGACAACGAGGGTATCGTCTTCCGTCAGGTCAAGGCCGGTATCCATGTCGAATCCATCCATCGTCTCATTGTAGGTGACCTGTACCTGATCGGTGACATCCTCATTATTTAACTTCACAGACATAGAATCCGCATAGATCGTGACCATGCCGGTCTGATCCAGGGAATCTTTGATCTGGATATCTTCTGCTGTAGTATTCTGATTCGGATTCGTAAAGGTCAGGGTGAACGTTACGTCTTTGCCTACTACCGGAGACGCGTTGTCGATCTCTTTTTCTACCTTCGGGTTCGGGCCATCCGGGATGACCGTCTCATCCGTTGTGACTTTTAAGGCTTCATCGGATACAGCAGTAGCCGTATTCAGGATCTCCTTGCCTGCCAGGTCTTTATCCGTGATCTTCATATCATATTTGATTGCCATTTTCGTCTCGCTGGTGACATTCACATAGGTCGGATTCCAGGTTCCCTGTTCTTCCGGATTTTTGCCATTTGCCAGGTCATAGAGGTCATAATTGCCATCTACAACTAAATGTTTATCGGAACGCAGGATAAATTCATCCACTTTGGCAGTCTTTGTATAGTCGTCTTCCCCGGCCAGGTCCGTGCCTTCCCGCAGCTCATAGCCGTTGGTATCATACAGGGCGATGGTCCCGGTCAGGAACTCTACGCCTTTCGTCTCCAGCTTATCGGTAAAGACAAGGTTCCGGGCAATGGTGCCCTTATGGGTATTGATCACGTCGATGGTATAGGAAACATTATCCCCGATCTCATACGCATCCGAATCGGCTTTCTTCACGATCTGAAGGCGAGGGGAATTGATGTAAACCGTGGTGGCATCTTTTACCACTTCATAGCTTCCGTCTTCCTCTTTTGCCACGTTGGCCGCGGTCGCCTTTGCCGTATTGGTGATCTCTGACCCGTTGACGTCCACTTCGTCGTTCTCCAGGGCGTTGGCATCGTATTTGATGGTCAGGGACGCGCCTTTTGCAAGGTAAGTATCTTTGACGATAAAACCGTTTCCGGACTGCTCGATGGTGATGACCGGGGTGCGGTCTTCGGTCTCATCATAAAGCTCCGGATTGAGCGTATTGGTCTCGTCTTCGGTGCCGGCAATCTTATACTGGATGGTCTTGCCATCCCCGCCGGACGCTTTCTCAAAGGTAAGGACTGTCCCATCTGCGGCGGTTTCTGTGATGATGATATCGTCATAGTTTAATGCCAGGCCGTCCGGCAGGGTCAGGTCGTCAATGACCACATCCTTTGCCACGGTGCCGTCCACACCGGCACTTGTCACAACGACCTGATACTGGACTTTCTCATAACCCGTCTCTTCCTCGTAAATTCTGTATTCGTTATCGCACCGGTTATCATTTTTCTCCGCTTTATACGGATTGATATAGGATTTGTCGATGGTGAGCTTCGCAGTATTGATGTAATACTCCGCCTCATCCTGTACCTTCGGCGCGTTATCGGCGGTCACGGTCGCAATATTCTGGGCTTCTTTACCGTTGCCTTTTTCATTGGCTGTGGCTGTATAAGTGATGGTTGCTGTAGCTCCTGCCGGGAAATGGTTGATCGTATACTTCCAGCCATTGTCCCCGCTTTTTGCCTTGTCGGCGGTGACATTCCGGGTCTCTGTCTCGTTGCGGTACTCCGGATTTAAGGCATTGGTCGGATCTTTTGTCCCTGCCACCGGCACGACAACCGTTTCCGGCAGACCGGAAATCTCCACGGAATCATAGTCTAAAGTCATGCCTTCCGGCACATCGTCTGCAATGACAACGTTGTTGGCGGTACCCTTACTTGTGTTGGCAACCTTAACGCTGAACGTAGCCGTATCGCCTATCTCATACTCATACTGATCAACCGTCTTATCCACCGTCAGGACGGCGCTGTTGATGTAGGTCTCCGCGTCATCGTCGGCATGGCCGGACGGGTTTTTAACATTCCAGCAGGTCGCGCTGGCCGTATTGTACAGCTCTTTGGTGTTTCCGGATTCCAGCGCCTTGCAGGCTACTTTGACGGTCAGGGTCTGGTTCGTGGACAGGTTTGCCCCGGTGACACGGACGTTCTGGCCGTCCACCGATCCGGAGCCGGCACTCGGCGTCACGCCGGTCACCTGCAGGTCAGACGGGATGGCGTCGGTCATGACCACGTCATAGGCAGTGGCATTGGCTGTCACATTTTTTACTGTGATCGTGTAGGTCACGGTATCCCCCACTTTATATTCGTAGGCGTCCGCCACTTTGTCCAGGGTCAGCTCTGCCAGAGGGACACGTACCGTAACGGTATTGGAATCCGTGCTCACGGGATCCCCGCCATCGTTGGTCGTCAATGTACACTTATTATTGATGACCGCGTAATTCCTTGCTGCGTCATAGTATGGCGCGAGGTTTGCCCCATTCTTGATCTTCGTGGCTACATTGACCGAAAATGTCCCGGTCGGGTTTGTCGCCAGATAGGAGGATTTCGCACTGACCGTCACAGTCTGGCCGTTGATACTGTAATCAAAGTTGCCGGATACGTCCGTGCCGTCTTTGGTGATCGCTGTGATCGCCGTCGGCTGTAAGACATTATCCAGAGTATCGGTCACCGTAAACTGCGTCCCGCCTGTGGAACCGGCGTCAATGACCGCATTTAAGGTGTAGGTAAAACTTTCCTTTGCATTGGACAGGACAGCGTCCGTCGTCCCATTGACCTGTTTGGAAACACTGCCGGTAAAGAACTCATCCACCACATCCAGGTCTAAGTTCCCATCAAAGGAGAAGAAAGCGCCGTTTTTCTGCGTTCCGATCTCGTCCACACCGCCAGAGTAATACCGGACTTTAAAAGTCCTGTCTGCACTGGCGGAAGGTGTGAAACCTAACGTAAAAGTATAACGAGCAGCTGTTTTCTTATTATCCTCATTGGTAGCCTGGATCCAGTCATCCCGCACATCGGTCGGGCCGTTATACCACACGGTATTACCCGGTGTCGCACCGATCGCCTTACATTTCGCATCGCCCATCCAGGACAGCTTGTTCCGTTTATACGCCCAGTCTACCCGGCCAACGGATAAGACTTCCACGGCCTGATGGCAGTCAATATCGACAAAACGAAGGTGCATCTTTCCTGCGTCGCCACTCACCAGATTTTTTGTGCCATGCTCATAAACATAGATGGAACAATCAATGCTCTTATACCCCCGGAAGCGGACTGCTCCAAGCTGGCCGTCAAACAGGGCAATATCATAGCCATCCGCACCGCTGATTTTTCCCTTCGCATTGTCAAAAACTACCCGGACATCGTAAGTTTCTTGACTTTCTGCACCATCTTTTTGTAAATGAATGTTATTATACTGAATCCAGTAGGAGCTGTCTGGATCCAAGCTGTGGATATAAGCATTGCCTAAATGCTCCTTCCCGATGGCTCCAGTCGCCCCTTGGTCTCTCGTTTGCCAGATCCAGTCATCTTTCGTCGCTTTCTTCATCTTGCTCTGGACTTCTACTTCATAATCTGAAGTATCAGATTGCAAATCAAACTTACCGTATCCTTTTACTGTTGCTGCTTTTAATGTATTCACATTTACACTTTTTACCGTATCTGCCGCATTTACTACTGCGGGCGGCACGGAAGATGCTATCGTAGAAAACAGTAAAACAAACGCGGTAAAAAATGACATCATCTGTTTCCATCTTGCTTTCAATCTACTCATCTTTACTCTCCCTTCTATCATGTATAAAATTTTTTGCTTCCCGTGCGCCATGGTGGCGCTCTCACCCTCTTGATACGATCACTTCCTTTCCACAAATAAAAAAGGAAGACTAAAACAGTGGAACTATCGCTGTTTTTCAGTCTCCCTTTTTCATAAAAAAATCCCAGAGGGCAAACCCTGGGATTTCTGAAACATATGCCAATATTTAATTTTTCATTATTGATACTCCCATACCTGTTTGGCAACGTCGTAGACTGGATAAATTTTTTCTCCATTGATAGTATATGTAGGACCCATTTGTTCTATCTCACTAATACGCCTCATACCATTACAATGATATAAAACAATCATAGTTGTGTGTGCGGGTACAATAACATCTTTGTTATCTGTGGTCTTCCATGCACTCCAACTGTTAAAATATAAGTCAAACTCATTGTCCATTGTAATTGCCATATCAGAATTGTTATTTACAGTAACATTTACATAGTTAAAAGCATCTGGATCATTTTCATCTACAGTATAATGAAATCCTGGTTCTGGCTCAGTAATCCATTCTTTATTTAAACCATAACTAAACGAGAACGATACATCACCAGCATTGATGACTTCAACCTTCCAGGTATCTGTTTCTCTCCATTCTCCCGACCGGTCTAAATATTTAACAGAGATTTTAGAAGTACCTACCTTTTTAGCTGTAGCTATACCATACTTGTCAATTAACACTACAGCTGGATTGGAACTCACCCATTTATAGCCCTTTATCTTCGCTCCATTGGATGGGGTCTTAATTGGACTACCAGCCCAGTAAACATATCTGAATAAATCTTCCGATTTATTTAATACCATTTTGTCTGGACCATTAAATACACGGTACTGTTTAGCAGACGGCAATTCCTTTTTCACTGCTTTACTGATCTTGCTGGTATCCTTTTTCTTGTTATTTTTTTTATTGGATTTTTTCTTATTATCAGCCTTCTTCACGACTACTTTACATTTCAGCTTTTTCTTACCGACTTTAGCGATGATTGTTGTTTTGCCTTTTTTCTTTGCCTTTACCACGCCTTTTTTATTGACGGTGGCAACCGCTTTTTTCTTACTGGACCATTTGATTTTTTTCTTTTTGACGTTCTTCACTTTCAGCTTCTTTTTCTGTCCGACCTTCAGAGTGATCTTTTTACTGGACAGCTTCGGAGCCGCCTTTGCACTGGCCGGGACTGCCGCGCCAATCAGGAAGACAGCCGCAAATAGCATACAGGATTTTAACATTGTAGATTTCCGATTCTTCATAACGATTCCCCTTTCCCTTCACGTACTGAATTTCAGTACACAGGACATCTTTTTTGTATTGAAATTCAGTATACCCTTCTCTCTTTTCTTGCGCTATAACGAAATAATTCCTTGTAACGAAACATCGGTTTTAAATCCATGCATATAATCAATTCATATTCCGTATATTATTAGTTAAAGGAAAGAGAGCATCTTATACAGAAAATCCGGCCAGATATCGGTATTGGCCATAACATTAGCCTTCTCCGCCGGCATGTCGGCAATAAACAAAATAGACCGTGCTAAAGCTCATTTCAATAAATTTATTTTGAGATTGTTCATACTTTCCTCTGGACTTTCCCATATTTATACAAATATACTATATCATCTTTATATGAGTCTTTCTACCTCCATTTACCTTCAAATAATAATTTTGTAACCTTGACATATTCCTCGGAAATACGTATAATGATAATAACAGATAGGTAACTATCTAAAAGTAGACCGCTTCCGGTTATGCGGATTATAAATAAACCGTGAAAACGTGGTTCGCTTCCGGTCACGCGAATAATAAATAGACCGTGGAAAAGTTTTTTAAGTCCCTTACCGTGAACGGTAGGGGACTTAATCTTTATGAGGTGAATATATGAAGATTATCGCAGGAAGCCTTTACTTTGTATCTGATGAATTTTTTTCAAAGGTAAACGATCCTTATCTGAAAATCAATTATAAAAATACAAAACGCCCGCACTATTTTGCTTTTCTAGATCATGTAACTGGGCTTTATTGGTTAGTACCTTGCAGCTCAAAAGTCGAGAAATTTGAACGTCTGATACAAAAGAAAAAAGAGCAGCACAAACCGACAGACACCATCAAAATTGTCAAAATCTTCAATCGAAAAACAGTACTTCTCTTTCAAGATATGTTTCCCACCACAGCACAATACATTGTTGGACAATATATAAAAGGTGGACAAACTGTAAGAATAGCCAATCCTAAATTAATACAAGAATTAGAAAAAAACGCCCATAAAATAATCCGGCTTTTACATAAAGGTGTTCGTTTTACACCGACACAGCCGGACATAATCAGAATTGAAAAACTGATGTTAGAAGAATTAAAAAAATAAACATACAATACATAAAAAGGTCTCTCATATTTCAATACTGTTAGAAGAGAGAACCATTATTCTCAGTTGAACCAACAACCTGCGATTGATTATCCCGATTAACTTTATTATATTTTATTTTGTAATTATTCTGCGGAACTCTGCAAAATTCACAGCCGGGAAGAGCCTTCAATGCTCTTCCTCTTTTATGACTGCTTCATTTTTATCATCTGATTCATCGATTTTTCCTATCATTTTTATTTATAATTCTCCCAAACTAGCTTTATATTATCACTGATTCTCTTTTTCATTTATTTCGTTATAAAGAAATATTTCTTTATAACGAAACATCAAATTGAAAGCAATGCATATAATCAACCTATATTCCATATTAAAGGAAAGGGATTATAATGCAGAAAATAAGACCAGATATGGATATTGGTCACAATATCAGCTATCTTCGTCAACGTGCCGGCTTGACACAGGATCAGACTGTTGCTCGTTTACAGCTTATGGGAATCCGAATATCTAAAAGCAGTTATGCAAAAATTGAAACAAATCGTATGAATATCAAAGTCAGTGAGCTTATCGCATTATGCAAAATTTTTTGTGCAGATATCTCAGAATTTTTTCAAGGATTGAACTAAGAAGCATTGTGTAATTCTGTTTTCCTTTTTGTGATAGCTTTTGATAGCTCATCCAGAATCTTCTCATCCGTCTCTTCCTGCAGAATAGAAACAAGCATTTCTTTTAACAATTCACCAGAATCTCTTTTTTCCTGCTTTACTTGCTGCAAGCTCCACTGCTCTCTCGTCATAGTTGGTTCAAAAATGCGCGCATAATTTTTTGTCGTCTTTTTGAAACCAGCCATTTTAATCATTTCTTTATCCAACAGAGACTTAATCATGATATGAATATAACTGGGTTTCCAGGTCCGATCCACACACATTTTCACCATTTCTGATGACGTAAGGGGTTCTCCCACATCCCATAATAAATCGAGTACCTCTCTCTCACTATTCGTTAATTTTTTCAAAATATTCTCCTCCTTCTCTTTTTTCAGAATATGTACGAATATCTACACATATTATTATACACAGATATTTCTTTATATTCAATATCTATACTGAAAAACAACTGTTATCTTGCTCTTCATCTTTATGTATGAATATTCGCACATACCGATTTTCCGTACATATACCTATAATTACAATAGATATATGTATATGAGGTGTGGCATGATCAGTTACGATCCATTATTTGAAACAATGAAAAAGAAACATATCAGTTCATATGAGCTTGAAAAACGGGGATTTTCCCGTTCCACTTATTATGCCCTAAAACATGGGAAAAGCGTCACTGTCAATACCATTAACCAGCTTTGTACTATTTTAGATTGTGATGTATCCGATATCATGAAATATGTCAAAGAAGAATCCTAAATCTCATACCTGATTTTTCTCCTCCTTTTTAGAATCTGTACTCTCACGATCTGCAAAATCAATGATCTGACAATCTGCCACAACCAGCTCTGTAAAATAAGATCTTGTTCCATCATTTTTCTGATAGTTTCCCGTCTGGAGCCGTCCCACCACAAGCAAACGCCCTCCTTTTCTGGCATAGGAAACTAAGTATCTTGCCCTGCCACCATAAGCAATGCAATTAAAAAAATCGGTTTCTTGTCCTTTTGCATATTCCCGATCCACTGCAATCCGGAAACGGCACCAATATGTCGTACTGTCATCCTTCTCCTTTTTCTGTAATTCTGGTGCATGAACAAGCCTTCCCAACAAAACAGATAGATTCATCGTTATAATCACCTTTCTTTCCATAAAATTTAGTCTATATTTTCTGTAATTTCCTGAATCACGCTATGTACGGTATACCTGGAATCTTCACTTCTCCCCGTAGAACAAGTAGACAATGTAATCACTCTATTTTCCTTCACAGGCACCATTTCCATATCATAGTAGTTTTCTTCTATAGTCATTGTCAGCCAAGTCATCCATTCTTCTTCTGTTTGAAAGTCTGTCTGATATGTTTCACTGGCGTCTTCACAATCATATGTACTGTAAATCCGGGCATGGATTGTCCTTCCCTGCTCATAAATATATACATCCGGGTGTTTCCATCCAAAATCCTGCGATTCGTAATCATGGAGAGAGCCAAACATGGACCTGCTGGCCATATTATGTCCATAAATAACAATATGGCGATCGGTAAAACGCACACCTGGCTGAATAAATATCGAACCTGGATAGCTGTACTCTCCTTTATAATTTTTGTGTAGATATTCATTCCAGGTTGAACATTGTAAAATTGGATAATCAATCTGTGTACCCGGCACGGTAATCCAGGCAACAATATCAGGATTTATTTCTTTCATTTTTTCCCAATTGAATACGTCCATTGTTGTTCTTTCCTCCCATGTTTTATTGTGTTTCTTTTCCTTCACCTCCTCTCGCAGCTGATAAATCTCTATATCACTTTTCACAAATGGATACGCATCTTTTATGGCAAGCACTATAAACGCCACCATTGCAGAAAAAATTGCTAATATCAATACATAGTACAAAAATCTTCTTACGATTTTTCCATTCACTTTAATCACCCTCCTACTTCTCTTCCTGATTTTTTCTGATTATTTTTTGCAGAGAATGTCTTAAAAGATATTCATTGGAATATTCACTGTCATACATCTTCTTAATATTATTTAATCCTCTGTTTACAAGACGTAAAAACGTCGATTTCGATTCCTGTGATTCTGCTTCTACCTTTTTCCAAGGCTGCTTATGCACATAAATTTCTGTAATGACTCGATATTGTTTCTCCGGCAAAAGACGGTAACAAATCCACAATCTATGTAACATCTCTTCCTTATTCAAAAGAATATCAATTTCATAGGATATCTCATTATACCACTGTTTCAGCTGGCTCTGGTGCCGCAGAACAATATCAGATAAGTCTCGTTCTACACCTTTTTTTATTCCAGGCATATCACTGATATTACTTTTTCCAATGGAAATTGTCTCAATCAAATCATCGGTATCATATAAATCTTGATATAAATCGAGGATCTGCTGCCTGGTCTGCTCCCGAATCGTACTATAATCCATTAAAATTTCTTTGATATCGTTCACATCCATCTCATATATTTTTCTTACCATTTCGTTTGATTCCCGGTAATAACATTCCTGTTCTCATCATTTTCCCTCACTATTCTCATTTTCTCTATATTTTACTTTGCGACATAATGTCGTAAAGTTTTTTCATCAGAAAAAGCAGCCTAATTTTCTATCAAGCTGCTTTTCCCATTTTCATTATTTTATTGTGATAATTTCATTCATCTGCCACCATACAGATCATGATTGACAGCTGCTTTATAATAACTATCAATAGTTGACGGTGCATTGAATAAAGCCGCCAGAAGATATTTTTTGATATTACGGATTTCCGTTGTATTTTTCTTGAAACAGTTTATGACATACTCAATATGCGAAAAATTAAGTTTCATGAATTTTGACTTTACCAACTGAACCGGATATTGATTCTGCGCAATCAGTATGTATTTC
This sequence comes from Candidatus Anaerobutyricum avicola, assembly GCA_019113845.1. Lineage (GTDB taxonomy): Bacteria > Bacillota > Clostridia > Lachnospirales > Lachnospiraceae > Anaerobutyricum > Anaerobutyricum avicola. The sequence continues at coordinate 67,401 of DXGQ01000016.1, read as the reverse complement.
CCCTCACAAAGAACCGTTTCCACAATCATTTCATAGATTCCTTCAATCAGTTCCCTGTCCATCGGAAAATTTCTGATAAGGGCATCGTATTCTATGTTCTTTTTAACCACATTTTGGCAGGCTAGTACTTTTTTCTCCTCATCCTCTCCAATCTCATCATTTCCCTTCTTCTGTCCGGATAAGATGAGATCTGTTTCAGTCTTACTCCTGTATGTATAGCTTATATTAGTCTTATTCTTTAGAGGTATGGGTTTTGGCACTTCAAGAGGTACCGTTTCAGCAACTTCTGGGGTACAGATTTCGACACCTCTGGAATCATCTTCTTGAGTATCAGAAGTGCCATTTTCAGCACTTCTGGAACCTATTTTTTCTACAGAAATATCATTTTGGATATTTCTAGTACAGTCTCGTGGTACAACAAAATTTTTTACATAGAGAATATTCGGTAAACCAAATCCTCTTTTTTTCTTCTCCACCAGTCCAATCTTCTCCAACTCCCGCAGGCAATCCATTGCCTTTCTTTTTGAAAGTTTCAAATCTACCTGTATTTCTGATATCTGATAGATAATGAAAGGTTTATTCTCTTTATCAAACCACCCATTTTTCATCGACAGACTCATGCGATCCAACAAAACTCCATATAATACTTTTGCAGAAAGTGATAATTCATCAAAAATGGATTCCGTCAATAAATCTTTCGGAATTTTTATAAAATTAAATTGATTGGCCTGTCCCCCGTAAAAATAATCAAAATTCATTTCATCCCTCCATTCTGACACTCTTTCCAGTTGTCCAGAAGTTTAAAAATGATACTTCTCATTTCCGTTGTTGTATATCCTGAAGGGAAATATTCGCGTAATTTTTTTTCTGATAATGTAATCTTACTACCCGGTTTCTTTCCTGGCAAATTTTCATTTAAGATCAAAATCATCTTTGCCTGCGTCATAACACCCTGTTCTATCTCATTCCGAAGAGCCGCAACCTGATTTGCCCGGACACTCCCATTATCCCTAATGTACTCATATAGCCACCTCTGGATTTCTTTATCTATGTAAGAGATGTCAACAGCAACTGTAAACTGTAACCGCTTCTGATCTACAAGATCAAGCAATTCCGGAATCAGTTCTGTTAAACGTATATAACGTTGAATATTTCGGGCACTTTCCCCCACTTGCTTTGCTATGGATTCATCTGCTCTAAACTTCGTGCCAGATTGGCACGAAGTTAAATCATGTCGTGTTCCTTGTCTACGCATTGCATCCATTTTCATCTTAAACGCAAACGCTTTTTCACTCGGTAGCAACTCTTCTCTTTGAATATTAGAATCTACCATAATCACTATGGCATCATCATCATCCATCTCTCTTATAATGGCAGGAACTGTTATGAGCCCTGCCAACTGAGCAGCATGCATTCTTCGATGACCGGAAATCATTTCATACTCATCAACACCGCTTGGACGTAACAAAACTGGTGTAAGGATCCCATGTTTTTTCACACTCTCTACCAGTTCCTGCATTTTTTCATCATCTAACACTTTGAATGGATGTGACCTAAAGCTGTGAATCTTCCCAATCTCAATATCCATAGCCGATTCTTCATTAACTACACCTAGCAATTCTTCAATGCTTGCTAATTTGATTTTCTCTCCACTTCTAGTTTTCATTGGCTAAAACCTCCTGGGTAAGATTTTTGTATGCAATACCTACTTTATTTCCCGGACAATATGTTAAAATACTGACTCCCTCTGCACTGGCTTCTGCCGCTTTTACTGAAAATGGAATCGCTGTTTGAAATATTTCTATCTCTGACCCATAAGTTTCATGAACCCTAGTTGCAATATCTCTGGCATAATTTGTCCGAAAATCTACCATAGTTAAAAGAATTCCTTGAATCTGAAGCTTTCGATTTAACCGTCTCTTTACCATTGAAATCGTTTTTATCAGTTGCTGAAGGCCCTTGACCGGGAGATAAGCAGCTTGAACCGGAATTAATACAAAATCGGCTGATACCAAAGCATTAATTGTAATCATCCCCAGACTTGGCATACAATCAATTAATATATAATCATATCTTTTTCTTACCTGCTCCACATATTCTTTCATAATAAGTTCCCGGCTCATCACATTTCCCATAATAACTTCCAAAGCAGATAATTCAATATTTCCTGGAAGAAGATCCACACCTTCCTTATGATGTAAGATACCATCTGTTGGCTGAATTTCCTCCTCGTTGATGATTGCCATCATAATCGTTGCCAGAGTAGTTTTTAACTCATCTGGTTCCATATATCCCAGACTGGCCGTCAAACTTCCCTGGGGATCGGCGTCAATCAATAATACTTTTTTCCCTTCTTTCACAAGACCAATGCCAAGATTAACAGTTGAAGTGGTTTTGGCAACGCCACCTTTTTGGTTCGCAACTGCGATAATTCTACACATATTTATTCCTGCCTTTCTACTCTTTCCACTTCTGCATATGTTCTAAAATAACGATTTGTTCCTTTATTTGAAAATATATCTGATATCTGTAAGACTCGAATACCCGAATGTTTTTCCAAAATCATCTTAAACCACCGGATATCCTTTGTTGTCCCCTGTAATCTTATTTTCAACATCAAATACCGTCCCCCTCATTATCATTGTGACAATATTCCAGATATCGGATTTTAATCGCTTGCCAGAAATATGGCGCATCCTCCGTGCAGAATAAATCGCTGACAGAATATAATCTTGTCTCTCTGATCTGTTCATCGACATCTTCATAGTCATAGGTGCTTGGCGTTCCATCACAATATAAATTAAATGCAATACGCACAATCTTCTGGCTTCCGCTTGTTTGCCATCCTTCCTGCAAACACTTTGGCTTTACATTCCCACTTTTAAAATCATAAACGCGCTTTATATTCCGCCTTGTGTCTTCTGACATTCCAAGGCAATAGATCAATGCCTGATGATAGGCGTCCTGATACCGGCATTTTGAAAGGCAGGAACTATAAAAATTTTTATGTTCCTTGTTTTTGAAAAGAATCTCCTGTTTTTTGTTGCTTTCTGCTCTTGACGCTGTGTTCATTTTCATAACCTCCTGAAATTTAATTAAAAAGACATTTCATTCTGAAATGTCCCATATAAAAATAGGGACACTTAATTTTAAGTATCCCTATAATCTACCAATAATTGATAGCTCATTATTTACTTTCATTTTCAGGATTATTTGTATTCCCCGTAGTGTAGTTTAAAGCAACAACCACTGTCACTTTCCTCACAAATACCTTTTCTCTGTGATTTTCACTAACCTGATGAAAACTGAAAAACTCCACATAGTGCGTAAATTCAAGGATTTCTAGGTATGTGCTCTTCGTAGCAACACCATAGTCTCCACCCCCGTGGTCATCGGGAACATATCAACCAGGCAACACCGTTTCACCTCGTAACCGGCTTCCTGGAGCATAAGGAGGTCGCGCATGAGGCTGGTCGGCTTGCAGCTAACGTAGACCATCTCGTCGACGCCGAAGCGGATGATCTTGCGGAGGGCTTTCGGGTTGACGCCGTCGCGGGGCGGGTCGAGGATGATCATATCCGGTTTTTCGGTGAGGTTATCCACAACCTTGAGGACGTCGCCGGCGATAAATTCACAATTAGTCAGGTTGTTATCCAGAGCATTCCGGCGGGCGGCTTCCACGGCCTCCTCGACGATCTCCACGCCGACGACTTTTCTGGCGTATGGCGCCATCATCTGGGCGATGGTGCCGGTTCCGGTGTAGAGGTCATAGATCAGCTTGTCCTTTGTGTCGCCCACATACTCTCCGACCTTTTCGTAGAGGACTTCCGCACCGAGGGTGTTGGTCTGGAAGAAAGAGAATGGTGAGATTTTAAAACGCAGGTTCAGGAGATATTCATAGAAGTAATCCTGCCCGTAGAGCAGGCGGGTCTCATCGCTCTGCACCACATCCGCCGGGCTGTCGTTTAACGTGTGAAGGATGCCCACGATCTTTCCATCTATCTTTGTCGATGTGAGAAGATTGACAAAAGCATCGTCGTCCAGCGCAGCCTGGGTGGTCGTGACCAGATTCACCAGAATATCTCCCGTCTTCACGGAACGGCGCAGTACCAGATGCCGGAGAAATCCTTCTTTTCGCATCTTGTGGTAGTAGGAGGCGCCGATAGATGTAAAATAGTGAAGGACTGCCTGCAGAATCGCTGTGAAATCTCTGTCTGCTATATGGCAATCCTTGAGGGATACGATATCGTAAAAGCTGTTCTTCCGGTGCATACCCAACGCCAGCGGGCCGTCTTTTTCTTCATCTCCGAAGGTGTACTCCATCTTGTTGCGATAGCCGCGGGACAGCGGGCTGGCGTAGATCTCCTCCACAAGAAATGTAAAGCCTGCCTTTTTGATCAAATCTTCCACCTGCCGCTTTTTCAGCGCCAGCTGCTCTTCATAAGGCAGCGTCTGATACGCGCAGCCGCCGCAGACGCCGAAATGCTGACAGACGCGGTTCTGTGATGCAGTCTTTCCCACCGCTGCCACGCCTGCTTTCGCTGCGACCGCATCTGTCTGAGCCGCCAGACCGTCTGAATCTGCTTCCGCCGGATTGCCGGCTGCGTTCTCCCGTCCCACAGTTTCCAGCGGCGACGGTTCGAGTACCTCAAGCAGACGTCCTTCCACGCGGTCTTTTCTCTTCTTTGTGATGGAGAAACGGATCGTCTGGCCCTCCAGCGCATTTTTTACCGTCACACGTTTTTCTTCTATATATAATATCCCTTTATTTGGGAATTCTGTTTTCAGAACCTTCCCTTCAAAAATATCTCCCTTTTTCATATTCATCTCCTTTTTCTCTTTTCATTTTCCTGCCTGTAACTTTTCTGTCCGTCGTTTATTTCTCATCATTGACAGAAACAGAACATATTTTTATATTGTCAGTTCGCTGAATTTTGATTTGTAATAACCGTGGCCGTAATGTGCCTGTCCGTTTTCATCGATCTCCATGATGAGGAAGGTCGGCTTGCGCGAAGCCTGTCTCGGATAGGACAGACTTCCCGGATTCAATATGGTAATGTCGCTGCCAATGTCAATATACGGGACATGAGTATGCCCGTACATGACGACGTCCACCTTTTCTTCACGGGCGGCTCTTTTCAGATAATCCACGCCTCTGTATACATGATAGGTGTGACCATGAACGATCATCACCCGATAATCTCCGATCTTTGTTATGATCTTGGGCGGAAGGTCCAAGTTATAGTCGTTGTTTCCCGCAACCATGTACACCGGACAGTCTACCAGCGAACGGATATAATCATCTCCACGTTCCACATCGCCGCAATGGATGAGGGTGTCAATGGGTCCCACCTGCCGGATGACGCCGGATACATCATCATTGCGTCCATGAGAATCACTGATCACTAAAATTCTCATTTACAAAATCTCCTTTATCATTCTGAGGGCTTTTCCTCTGTGACTGATCGCATTTTTTTCTTCCTCGGAAAGTTCTGCCGTCGTCTTTCCAAGTTCCGGCACATAGAAAATAGGGTCATATCCAAAACCGTTCTCTCCGGCCGGCTCGTCGGCGATCCGTCCCTCGATGGTCGCTCTCCGTGTCTCAATGCGTCCGTCCGGAAATGCGGCGGCGATCACACAGACAAACCGTGCTCCCCGCACTGCAGCAGGCACGCCATGAAGACGGTCTAAGAGGATCTGGTTTTTGATGCGGTAAGATGTGTTCTCCCCCATGTAGCGGGCGGAGAGCACACCCGGTTCTTTATTAAGATAATCAATCTCCAGCCCGGAGTCATCTGCTAACGTCAGACAGCCGGTTGCCTCCATCACTGTCTTTGCCTTTATGATGGCGTTATCTTCAAACGTTTCTCCATCCTCAATGATCTCCACATCGACGCCCGCCTCTTTCATGGAAAGAATCTCGTAATCCATATCGCCGAGAATCTGACGGATCTCCCGCATTTTTCCTTCATTCCCCGTCGCAAATATCAGTTTCTTCTTCATTGTATATTCACACCTTTCCCGTTTTTATCTCTGCAATATTTCTCTGTAAGAGATGTCCCGTCTGATTAAAAATATTGTCAGCCGGATCATTTCAGACAGCTATGCCACTATAGCACTCTTATTGACCGCTCTTCGCGTCTGTCGGTTTTCGCCGCGGCGGCTTCGGTCCCAGAAATTGATAGAAATACGTTTTCATCATGCCGTTGTAGATCTTGCGGTTCTTGTCCGCCTTTTTGCCGATGTAGCGCTCCGCGTCCTCATACGCGGTAATGATATATTCTGACCAGCCGTCCAGATGAGAAAATGCCTCGCCGATCTCCCGGTAGAGGATTGGCATATCTTCCTTGTCTTCCATGCGCTCGCCGTAGGGAGGATTGGTGATGACAAAGCCATATTTCTTCGGATGACGCAGCTTGTGGACCGGCCGCTGCTGGAAATGGATGAGATCTGCGACGCCGGCACGTCCGGCATTTTCTCTGGCCGCCTTCACGATGAGCGGGTCGATATCATACCCCTGGATGTCCATATCCACATTGACATCCACCAGATCCTGCGCCTCCTCAAATCCCCTCTGCCACACGGACGGAGAAATGAGGTTCGTCCACTGCTGTGCCTGAAAGGTACGGCGCATCCCCGGCGCGATATTGGCGCCCATCATGGCCGCCTCGATTGGAAATGTACCGCTGCCGCAGAAAGGATCCACAAGAATCCTGTTTTTATTCCAAGGGGTGAGCTTGATGAGCGCCGCTGCCAGTGTCTCTTCGATCGGAGCTTTGCTAACCATCTTCCGGTAGCCCCTTTTGTGAAGGCTCTCCCCGGATGTGTCGAGCGCCACCGTCACCACATCCTTGTAAATGGAAATACGTACCGGATAGTCCTGCCCGGTCTCCGCAAACCAGCTGATATGATAATGCTCCTTCATGCGCTCCACCATGGCCTTCTTGGCGATGGACTGGATATCCGAGGTGCTGAAAAGCGTACTTTTTACGGAAGTGGCCTTTGTCACCCAGAAGCGGGCGTCCTTCGGAAGATACTCCTCCCACGGTACATTTTTTATCCCCTGAAACAATTCCTCAAAAGTCACGGCACGAAACTCCGCCACCTTCCACAGAATCCTCTGGGTTGTCCTCAAAAAAATATTGGCTCTTACCAGAGCCTCCGCATCCCCGGTAAAAGTCACCTTGCCGTCTTCCACCCGGACGATCTCATATCCAAGATCACTGATTTCTCTTTTGCTCACCGCTTCCAGTCCAAAATGACATGGCGCTACAAACTCATATCTGCCTTCCATGTTTCCTCCATCTGTTTGCTGTAAATGCATTGTAAACTATAATATAGAAGTATTTTACTGATTCCGCCGGAATGTGTCAACTCCCAAGACTGCCGGACGGCCCGTATCCGGGCAGGTGACACTCCTCTTTTCTTCCTATTCCACAAATACCATCGTCCAGAGCTTATCTTCTTCCTTCTCCAGATACCCCCGGTACGACTGTAATCCCCCGGCAACACTGTACGCCTTCCTGCCGGCTTCCCCCAGTTTTCTCGCCGCCAACATACTGCTGACGCCGGTATCACAATACAGGAAGAGCGGCAGATTTTCCTCCTGCTGTCTTTTCAAACGTTCTTCTGGCTGTCTGCCTGTCTCCGTATCCGGTTTCTCTGTCGATCCTTTTTCCGGTTTCTCTTCCGGAGGATATTCCCCCTTCTGGATCCGTTCCAGCGGGACATTTTCCGCCATGGGCAGATGCCCTGCCCGGTATTCTTCCTCCGGTCGGACATCAATGAGAATTCCTTTTTTATCATAACATAATCGGAGTGCATCCGATATGGAAATAAACGCGATCATAACAGTTTCCTTTTATCGTTTTACTTTATCATATGCGGGTGGAAAGCCGAAGGAACCGCCCCGCTTCTTCTGATGCCGCTTTTTATCCATTTCTTCTTATGAAATGTGACGTTATCACAGAAAGAAAGGCGCTCTGCTGTTATAATGAGAGCATCAAATTCGGGAGGAAATATATGACAACGAAAAAAAGACGAACAGCGATCGTGGAAACGACAGACTGCGTGGCCTGCGGATGCTGTGTAAAGGTTTGTCCCATGGGGGCGATTCATATCGATCATGGGATCGCTGCGCAAGTGGACAGAAAGAAATGTGTCGGCTGCGGCAAATGTGCCAGAGAATGTCCGGCCAGCGTCATTGAGATCCGGGAGGTGGAGATTGGAAATTGATCTTTCAAATCTACCATATATTGACGCAGGAAATGTATCAGGAAAGGAGAAAGAATGAAGTATAAATGGTATGATTATCTATGGGTTGCGTCCCTGGCCTATCTGATCCTCGGGTTCTTTAATATTCTGTTTGCATGGCTGGGGCTGCTCTGCTTTTTCATCCCTCTGCTCATCTCAGTGATCAAAGGTACGAAGGGATACTGCAATCGCTATTGCGGCAGAGGCCAGCTGTTCGGTCTTCTGGGCGGCCGTTTTGGTCTTTCCCGGAAAAAGGATATCCCTAAATGGATGAAAAGCAAATGGTTCCGGTATGGTTTTCTCACATTTTTCTTTGCCATGTTCTTCCTGATGCTCTGGAATACCTATCTGGTATTTTCCGGCGCGCAGGATCTAAAACAGGCAGTCACACTCCTGTGGACCTTCAGACTGCCATGGCATTGGGCTTATCACGGAACTCTGTTCCATGAAGGAGTCGCCCAGTTTGCCTTCGGTTTTTACAGTGTGATGCTCACATCCACCGTACTGGGGCTTGTGACCATGGTACTGTTCAAACCCCGCAGCTGGTGTGTTTACTGTCCTATGGGAACCATGACTCAGCTCATTTGCAAAGCTAAACACAGATAGCACGGGGATGTTCCGGTACACATGCACTCCCGGCAGAAACACAGTCCTTATATAAATACACCCCCGTCAATATGGCGGGGGTGTGGTTCGTTTTCCCGGTCAGTGACCGGCCGGTGATCGTCAATTATTTTGCAACGACTTTGATAAATTTCTTCTTGCCTCGTTTTACAACCTTGCCGTCTCCCTTGAAATCGTCCAAGCTATAGGATGTCTTGATGTCTGTGATCTTCTCGCCGTCCACAGTGACGCCGCCCTGCGTTACATTTCTTCTTGCCTCGGAGCGGGTCGCTGCCAGACCGGCTTTCACCAGAAGACCGAGGATATCCATGGTTCCGTCAGTGAAGTCATCGGCAATCAGCTCACATTCCGGCATATCTGCGGAAACGCCGGCCTGTACGAACAATGCTTTTGCGGCGCTCTGGGCTTTCTTAGCTTCTTCCTCGCCGTGTACCAACTTGGTCAGTTCATAAGCGAGAATCTCTTTGGCCTTATTTAACTGGCTGCCTTCCCAGTCTGCCATGGCGTCAATCTCTTCCAACGGCAGGAAGGTCAGCATACGGATACATTTCATAACGTCGGCGTCAGCGACATTTCTCCAGTACTGGTAGAAGTCAAACGGAGACGTCTTATTCGGGTCCAGCCATACGGCGCCGGACTGGGTCTTACCCATCTTCTTGCCCTCGGAATTCAACAGCAGCGTGATGGTCATGGCGTACGCGTCTTTGCCCAGCTTACGACGAATCAGCTCCGTACCGCCCAGCATGTTGCTCCACTGGTCGTTGCCGCCAAACTGCATGTTACAGCCGTATTTCTGGTATAATGCGTAGAAGTCGTAGCTCTGCATGATCATGTAGTTAAACTCCAGGAAGGACAGTCCCTTCTCCATACGCTGCTTGTAACACTCCGCACGGAGCATGTTGTTGACAGAGAAGCATGCGCCCACCTCGCGGAGCAGATCCACATAATTTAAGTCCAGAAGCCAGTCCGCATTGTTGACCATCAGCGCCTTGCCGTCAGAAAAGTCAATAAAACGGCTCATCTGCTTTTTGAAACACTCGATATTATGATCGATGGTCTCCTTCGTCAGCATCTGACGCATATCCGTACGTCCGGACGGGTCGCCGATCATACCGGTTCCGCCGCCCAGCAGAGCGATCGGCTTATTACCGGCCATCTGCAGACGTTTCATCAGGCACAGCGCCATAAAATGTCCCACATGCAGGCTGTCCGCCGTCGGGTCAAAGCCGATGTAGAACGTCGCCTTGCCTTCGTTGATCAGCTTCTTGATCTCTTCTTCATTTGTCACCTGGGCAATGAGTCCTCTTGCCACTAATTCATCGTATAAGGTCATCTTTTCTTTCCTCCTGATTGGTAATGATAGTAAAAAAGTTTTGTTTTGCGGAACTCCCACGCCGGGCACAGTCGCATTTGCGACAAATTTCCGCTTCGCACGAGTGCACATCCAGCCCGAAGGGCTTTTATTTTCTGTAAAATAAAAAAAGCCCCTATCTGCCAAAACAGATAAGGGCGAGATCTCTCGCGGTACCACCTTACTTCACCGACAGCCTGCGCTGCCAGCCTCATGAGTCTGCGCGTTCACAGTCTCAGCGGGAATAACGCCCGCCACCCCGTCGCAGCCTACAGGGAAGTCCGCCTTCCGTTCGGTGCGCTACTCGGGAATGTATTCGCCATCCGCAGTCCTATTGGCCTTTCACCAGCCGGCCGCTCTCTGGATACTACTGCGAAAGCTACTTGTTTCCGTCATCGTATTTGCGATATTTACTACTGTTATCCCTGCCGGATAACTCGGATGTAACTTATTCTAAGCAATAAAAGGCCGTTTGTCAACTGTTATTTTGATATGTCTGCCAGGCGTGCCCGACCGGTACCTGTCAAGCCGACTGTTTAGTATAGGGATTTGTCGCGGTGATAAGAAATATAACTTGTAACACAGACGATGACGCTGTAACACAGACAGGTTCTCCTGCTCGGCCCTCACTCAGACGGAACGACAGGCTCAGCTATGCAGGGAATATGACCGTCCTCGCTCACAGCTCGCAGTCGAAGTCTGTCTGTGTCCGGAACGTCATCTGTGCTGTATAAAATTATCTGTTTCTTATCCCCCCGACAAAACAACTATCTATGTCTATAGCCTGCTGTTTTGCCAATATACACAGGATTTTTGTAAAGATAAAACAGTGTTTATAAATATCCAGATGCCATTCGGAGTGCATACAGTTTCCGACCGCGAGCTGTGAGGGAGGACTGGCTAAGACTTGTGGAAGGCAGGGAGAAAATGCAAAGCAGTTTCTCCCTGCCGATCAAAAAACGCCTGTGGTCCGAGTGAGGGTCGAGTCGGGAGGAACTGTATGAGAACGAATGGCATCGTCTGTTATATGAGATATCTGTTATCACCTTTACAAATCCCCGTTTTCACGCATCAATCAGAATATACCCGCCTGTATTCTTCCTCCGGCTGAAATACACATGGGTATCTCCGGTGTTTTTCTGCGGAAACATGTAGGCGAGCAGGTCGGATAGCGCCGCTTTTTTCAGCCGCTGCCACTCTCCCGACCATTCTCTCGTGGCGGAGTCTGTAAAGATGACCTGTCCCGATTCGTCCATACCAAGTAAGATCATCGTGTGATACGACCCGGCAAATCGTTTGTCAAACCATCGCACGATCCGTCCGTTTTGCCGTTTCATACGGCTGGTCTCCACCACCACCGGTCTGTCGGAATAAAGATGCGCACCAATCTCACGCAGTGCGTCCTCGTCCTCAAAGGCTCCCACGTACCGGTGCGGCACGCCGTAGTCGGTGAGAATCCTGGAGATGCCGTAGAGGGAGACCGGCATCTGTCTTGCGATATGTTTTCCATAATTTTTCTTCCAGACTGCCTCACCAAAATGCTCCCGCTCCACCTGCGCGACGGTCTTTTCCGGGCGCAATGCGCTGTATCCCGGAACATAGGCCGCCAACAATGTAGTGAGGGAGCAGCAGGCACAGCCGTGACGGGTCATATATTCGCTGTATATGCCGTAGGTTCCGGCTTTTTGCTGAAAAACAGGGAAGCGCGTGGCGCCCCGCTTCGCCTTCTCTTCCAGTGCCGCTTCCAGTTTTGCGGCGCCCGGCTCCACTTTCTCTTTCAACACAACTTCCAGCTCCTCTCCGTCCAGTCTTCCTTCCAAACTGCCGGGTACAAGGAAGCGCCTTCCCTGTGTATCCGTCTGCCAATATAAGGTGATTCTGTTCTGTTTTTCTGCCATGATCCTCCTCTTTTCTTTTTATCTGATCAGATAACTTCTGGAAACATAATCTGCCAAAAAAATCTGCCGGCAGTACTGCCATTCACTTTCGAAAAAAATCCGCCGGCGACGCTGTCAGTAACTTTCAAAAAAATCCGCCGATGGTAGTGCCGTCGGCGGATTTCATTTGTTTCATATTAACTGCAGCATGCAGTCACATATTTTAAAAATACTGACACTGCTTTTGCGCAGGGTCTGGTCTGTTAGTATTTAAAGATCGCTACGCCATATGCCGGCAGGTCGTAGGCGATGGAGTACTTGCGGTCGTCGCAAGGTTTCTTCACCGGCTTGTACAATTCCGGACGTTTCTTTCCGGAGCCGCCGAACTCGGCTGCGTCGCTGTTTAAGATCAGCGTGTGTTTTCTGCGGCAGGTGGTTCCCACCCGGTAATCCGGTCTTGCCACCGGCGTGAAGTTGCAGACAAAGAGCAAGTTGTTCTTGCCATTGGCCGAATGTCTCGTGAAGGAGAAAATGCTCCGGTCGCCGTCGTTGGCATTGATCCACTCGAATCCTTCCGGATAGCAGTCATACTCGTAGAGACATTTATTCTTTCTGTAAATGTGCAGAAGCGCCCGCACAAAGTTCTGCAGCTGACGGTTTCTGTCTTTTTCCAGAAGGAACCAGTCAAGCTCTCTCGCCTCGCTCCACTCCTGATGCTGTCCGAAATCCTGTCCCATGAAGAGAAGCTTTTTGCCCGGATGGCCGGTCATAAAGGTGTAGCCTACCATCAGGTTGCGGAACTTATCATCATACAGTCCAGGCATCTTTTCGATCATGGAACATTTCAGATGCACAACTTCGTCATGGGAGAGCACGAGCATATAGTTCTCCGCATAGGCATACATCATGGCAAAGGTCATCTTATTGTGATTATATTTTCTGAAATACGGATCCAGCTTCATGTACTCAAGGAAATCATGCATCCAGCCCATGTTCCACTTGAGGCTGAAATTCAGACCGCCATACTCGGCCTTGTCCGTCACCTTTGGCCATGCGGTGGATTCTTCGGCGATCATGACTGCTCCCGGATTCCGTCCTTCCACCACCGTGTTCAAATGTTTGAAGAACTCGATGGCTTCCAGGTTCTCATTGCCGCCATAGATATTCGGTACCCACTCGCCGTCCCGGCGGCCATAGTCCAGATACAGCATGGAAGCGACCGCATCCACACGGAGACCGTCGATGTGGTACTTCTCGATCCAGTACAGCGCGTTGCAGATCAGGAAGTTCTTTACTTCTGTCTTGCCGTAATCAAAGACCTTGGTTCCCCAGTCCGGATGCTCTCCCTTTCTCGGATCCGCATACTCATAAAGGCAGGTGCCGTCAAACTCAGCCAGTCCGAAGGCGTCTCTCGGGAAATGTGCCGGTACCCAGTCGAGGATGATACCAATCTTATGTTCATGCAGATAATTCACAAAGAACTGAAAATCCTGTGCGGAACCGTGACGGGAAGTCGGTGCAAAATAGCCGGTTACCTGATATCCCCAGGAACCGTCAAACGGATGCTCCGCGATACCCATCAGTTCCACATGGGTGTAACCCATATCCTGCACGTATCTGGCCAGTTCCACCGCCAGCTCTCTGTAGTTATAATAGCCGTCCTCGTCCTCATCGGTGATGGCGTGCTTCTTCCAGGAACCCGGATGCACCTCATAGACAAACATCGGATCCTTCCGCACATCAAACTTACTGCGGTGCTCCATCCATTTCTTATCACCCCACTTGAAGTTGGAAATATCCGTGATCACGGAGGCATTGTTCGGCCGTTTTTCCATCTGGAAAGCGTACGGGTCTGTTTTTAATACTTCATTACCCTGTTTTGTCGTCACGCAGTATTTGTAAATCTCGCCCTCCGCCAGGTCCGGGATGAACAGCTCATAGATGCCCATCGGCTCTGTCCTCTTCATCAGGTGCGCCTCTCTGTCCCAGCGGTTAAAGTCGCCCACTACAGATACTTTCTGTGCGTTCGGCGCCCACACAGCAAAAAATACTCCCTTCTGTCCGTTCATCTCCATAGGGTGTGCGCCCAGTTTATTATATAAATCGTAATGTGTGCCCTGACCAAAAAGATATTGGTCAAACTCCGAAATAAATGTGTATTCCGACTCCTTCGCTGGAGTTTTTGCTTTTTTCTGTACCTGTTTTTTCTCCTGCATCTGTAAATCCTCCCTATGTTCGGTTTTATACAGTATATCATAAAATAACATAAAAAACAGCTTTAATTTGTCTCTCTTTAGCTATTATGCATAAAAAAATTTTTATCATTCTGAAAATGTACAGAGTTTTTTTATTTCCCGGAAACAAAGTTTTCTATAGCATGAAAAAAAGACCCTGCCCGGGAAAACGTCTTTCACAACGTCTCACCCGGACAGAGCCTCCTGTCACGTCTTTATGATGTATCCTCACAGCATCTGTGAGCATCCTTATGAACTTCTTATCGCGCTTATACTATGCCTGCGCAGTTGCCGCTGTTATTCAGCGATCACTTTGATCCATCCTTCCGGCGCTTCGATGTGTCCCATCTGGATGCCGGTCAGTGTGTCGTATAACTTCTGGATGACCGGTCCCATGGCGTCCATACCGCTCGGGAAACAGATCTCATTTCCATGGTCAACGATCTTGCCGACCGGGGAGATCACTGCGGCTGTACCGCAAAGACCACATTCCGCAAAATCTTTTACTTCGTCAAATAATACTTCTCTGTGCTCCACTTCCATACCCAGATAATGTTCTGCCACGTAGCAGATGGAACGGCGGGTGATGGACGGCAGGATGCTGTCAGACTTCGGTGTTACCAGTTTGCCATCTTTTGTGATAAAGATAAAGTTCGCTCCACCGGTCTCCTCAACCTTCGTTCTCGTAGCCGGGTCCAGATACATATTCTCATCGTAACCCTGACGATGTGCCTCCATGATCGGATACAGACTCATCGCATAGTTAAGACCTGCCTTGATGTGACCGGTTCCGTGTGGTGCCGCACGGTCATAATCACTGACGCGGATCGTTACCGGTTTCGCGCCTCCGCTGAAATACGGACCTACCGGTGTGACAAATACCCGGAACTGATATTCATCTGCCGGTTTTACACCGATAACCGGGCTGGAACCGAACATGTACGGACGGATGTAAAGCGTCGCTCCGGAACCAAACGGCGGAACATATGCAAGATTCGCCTGCACGGTCTTCACAACAGCATCCACAAACTTATCTTCCGGATAAACCGGCATCTCCAGTCTCCGGCAGCTGTCTGCCATACGGGATGCGTTTAAGTCCGGGCGGAAGCAGACTACCTTTCCGTCTTCTGTCGTATAGGCCTTCAGACCTTCAAAACAAGACTGAGAGTACTGCAGAACGCCGGCACACTCACTGATCACTACATTGGCGTCATCTGTCAGAGTTCCCTCGTCCCAGGCGCCGTTTTTATAATTCGCCACAAATCTGGCATCTGTCTGTCGATAATTAAAACCGATGGAACCCCAGTCCAAATTTTTCTTTTCCATAATTATAACTTCCTTTCTGCCTCTGCAATTGCAACCATTGTATCACAGATTCTGCAGATTTTCCATGTTTTATCACAAGGTTTCAAAAAAAAATGCAATTTAATCCCGCAAAAACTTCATTTACTTTGCCGCAGTGCAACAAAAAAGCCGGCGCCGGATGCTGTATCCGCAGGAAAACCCCTGCGGGCAGCGTTCCGACCCGGCATCACATCTTTACTGTGGGTTCACCAGCACGTAGCCGCCGCCCGATGCCTGTTTAAAATAAACATCCGTAGCGTCTGCCACCGTACAAGGGAACATGTACTGTACCAGTTCTGTCACTGTCGCGTATTTAATTCTTCTCTGATCTCCGAAACTTGCCGCCCGGTCCGCGGAATCCGCTACGATAGCCAGACCGCTGTCTGTCATGCCAAGGAGAACCATCGTGTGATTGCTGTTTGACCACTTTGTATTGTCACCGATCTTTTGTACCTCGATAACAACCGCGTTGCCGGTACGCAGATGATCTGTGATCTGCTGTACGGCTGTCACCTGGTCAAACTGACGGAGATACTGGGTCGGGATACCGTTGCTCTCCAGGATCTTCGTGATCCCGTAAAGGGAAACCGGCATCTGTTTGTTATGTCCTTTGCTGTAATTTTCCACCCACTCTGTGCCAAAAAGATTTCTTTCCACCACTTCTGTCATGTACGCCGGTCCCCACTGATAACCGGTGTAACCGCTCAGCACGGTGGAAACGGCGCAGGCAGCACAGCCGTGCGTCGGCATATAGTTGGCATACACTCCGTTGTCTCCGCTTGTCTTGTTCTCATCGGACGCCTGGTGATACACAGTGTACGTTCTCTGGTTCGGATAACTCTCAACGGTCACGTTCAGTCTCGCGCCCGGGCTGCTCAGAGGCAGCATACTCATCGGCGTGGTGATATTTCCCGGCGCCACCGCTTTGACCATACAGGTGAGAGTCGCTTTTCCGGTCTTGCAGGTGATCGTCGTCGTTCCGCCGTAACCATTGGCTGTGATCACGCCGTTGGCGTCCACGGAGGCAACGGTCGGATCGGCGCTGTACCAGTAACAGAGGTCCCCGGTGTTATAGACTGCCATCTGATACTGGGAACCGACCGGAAGGCGCAGGGACTCTGTGGCAAGAGACGCCACGTACACCTTACACTTCACCGTTCCCTCCGTTGTCTTACACTTGATGACTACCTTTCCATTTTTCTTTGCCTTGACGATTCCTTTTTTGGTCACTTTGACGACCTTTTCATTGTTGCTGCTCCAGCTTACCGCCTGCGCATTTTTTACCTTCTGCGTGTAAGTCGTCCCCTTATTTAATGTCAGGGTGCTGGCCTTTAAACCTACTACCTTTACCTTGCAGGTAAACTGTTTCTTCTTCGTCTGCGCTGTGATAATGGCCGTTCCGCCTTTCACGGCAGTGATCCGGCCCTTTGCGTTGACTGTCACAACATTCGGCTTGTTGCTGGTCCACTGCACTTTAGCCGAAGAATCTCTGATCTTCAGTTTTGCTGTCTTCCCCTGTTTTAATTCCAGCGAGGAATAATTGATACTCGCCGCTGCCTGCACCTCTGTTCCTGCCTTCGGCATCAGAAAGACGCCCATGAGCACAAACAGAGCGGCAAACAGCCATTTTGTCTGTCTTTTCATCGTCTGCTCCTTCCCTTGATCCATATAGTTCTGTATCTTCCACACGCGCGCCGGTATGCACGCACATATGCCGTCTCTCACTCTTTTCCCTTCTGCAGCTCTCTGAGCCACAGACCGGAGATCATCTTCATGCCCGCCTTATTGGGATGAACGCCGTCGATACTCTCATACTCCATCCGGCTTGCTGCCAGATCCGCCACATGACAGCCAGTCTCCGCGGCAATCCGCCGGATACTCCCGGAATAGAGATTCGGAGAGAGGACGCTCTCCACATTAAAAAACATGTCCTCCTCCGGCACAGCCCTGCCCCGCAGCAAAGTGGCACACCACTTCTCGCTCTTCGGATACAGCCGTCCAAGCCGCTGCAGCATTCTCCGGTATTCATACTCAAACTCCTGCGGCGGCACGCCAAAGCCCCAGTCATTGGCGCCCATGGCGATGAGGATCAGATCCGGCTCTCCCTCCGCGCCCAGCGTCCGAAGACGGGTCTCGGAAGTCCCCGATGTCAGAAGCCCGCCGGCCACTGTGCTTCCCGCATAAGAATTATTGACGCCCAGCACGCCGCCAAGTCCCTGAATGACCTGCATCCACCATGTATCATCCGGGCTCATCACGCCGGTCTCCTCCTGTCGCCAGCTATCATAAAACAGCGCCTCCGCCGGCGTGTACCCGGCAAATGTGCTGACAGAATCCCCAAGAACAGATATCCTTATTTTCTCCATATATTCCACCTCCCCGGTTCTCCATGGCAGCCTTTTTCCTCACTGCCAGCGGACTTTGTCTTTCTGCGGATGACCGGAAACAGGATGAACGGTTTCCGGCCGCTGCCTGTATGCCATTCAGGCCTGTTTTGCGTTAAAGATAACACCCACAACTTTAGGGCCTGCGTTGGCAGCCACGGCCGCTCCGATCTGATATTCTCCCGTCGGACCGTAACCCAGCAGCTCTGTCATCTTCTTCGTGATCTCTTCTCCGCAGCTTCTGTCGCTGCCGTAGACGATCTGATATTCCGAATCCGGCTCCATATCCGCCACAGACATATCCGCCACCTTCGCGACGATCTTTTTCTCTCCCCGGCATTTGGCCGCCGTTGTGATCGCGTGATCCCATATCTTCATGATCGGCTTGATCCCCAGCTTGTCACCCACAAAAGCGGCGGCGCTCGGGATCCGCCCGGACTTTCCGGCATATTTCAGATTATAAATGCCAAAATACACCTGCCGTTTCGGAAGGATCTCCCGGAGATACCGGTTGATCTCATCGGCAGAAGCGCCCTCCTGCGCCATCTTTGCCGCCACCTCCGCCGGATAGCCGTAAGCCCCGGAATAATTTCCTCCGTCATGACTTGTAATGGAAATCTTACCCTCACATTCCGGATGTTCCTCAAAAAAGCTGTCCACCGCCAGCAAAGAATTGTGGTAGGTCGCGGAACCCTCTGAGTTGATCAGCACCAGGATGACGTCCGTACAACCCTTTTTATAAAAATCGTAGTACATTTCCTCAAACTGGTAGGAGGTAATCTGCGACGTCTTCGGAATATCCTCGTTCTCCTCCATCAACTTATAAAATCCCTCGTTGTCAAAATCCACCCGGCTCAGGTAAGACTGATCTCCGATCACCACCGGAAACGGGATGACATGTATATCATACTTCTTTTCGCTTTCCATTGAAATGTCACTGACTGAATCTGTGACTATCTGAATCTTTCCCATATTTTTTTCTTTTTCCTTCCATCATTCTTCCTGTTATCCACCGTCATGTCGAACCTTCTGGTCCCAATATCTTAGTATTATAAAGGAGCCCCTGTTTTATGTCAACACGACGGAGAACACCGCAGGTATTTTCCGGGAACGCACGATACTGTTCACACAGTGACCTGCAGCGAACGCACTGCGGCTTAAAATATTATTATACCGAAAGAAAAAAACGGAAATATGTTTTTTTCAAACAATCCGCCGCAGTGCGATCCTCGCGGAGCGTTTTGCTGCATAACAGGAACACAATTCCTACGTAACAAAAAAACAGCAGGAGCTGTCTTTCTGATGCCCCTGCTGTCTTTATTTTTCTCAAAGATTATTCTTCTTCCACACATGCCAAAGCAAGTCCTGTGGCAACGGCATTTCTCGGACCCTCGCAGCCGCGGATATTTCCCCGGCCGGCAACGATCTCGTACTCGGACAGAGCATCCGTTACCATGTTCGGGATCTCAAAGTCGAGAGCAGAGCCTCCCACCATAACGACGAACTGGATATCTCTCGGATTCCCCGTCGGGCTTACCTTGGACAGAGAACGAACCGCGTTGGTCACGAAGACTTTTCTCTTGGCCTCCATACGAACCTGCCGTACCCGTTCCATGGACTCCACGCCTTCCAGCGGAACCAGCTCTCCGTCCTCTTTCACCAGTACCACTTTGGCAAATACGGAAGCGTCCAGAGGCTTCTCAAAGAACTGTGCCGTTCCATCCTCATGACGGATGTGGAACAGACTCTCCACAAACGCAAGCGGATACTTCTTGATATCCTCCGCCAGATCAAAATCATCAAGTCCCAGCTCAGACTGAATGAGAAGAGATACCATGTTGCCCGCTCCGGCCAGATGGATCAGTTTTACCTTGCCTTCCCGGTTGATAATAGAAGCATCTGTGGAACCGGCGCCCATATCCACGATCGCCAGCGGCGTACTCGTTCCCGGTGTGGTGAGCGCACCCTTGATCGCCATATCGGCTTCCACGCCGCCCACATAAACCGGCACGTTCAGTTTCTCGGAAAGTACCCGGGCGATGATCTCCATCTGCAGTCGGTCAGACTTCACCATAGCGGCGATGCCGACCGCATTTTCCAGAGAGAACTCATCAGCGATACCGCCCTTTACCTTCTGCGGATTAAAGGTGTCCACTGCCAGCAGATCCTGAATCTTGATATCCCTTTTATGTTTATCCGTCAGATTCGCCATAACCCGGCGGACCTTATCCAGCATATTTCCGGCGTTGGTGCCTACCTCGCCCTGAATGTCCTCAATATCCGGAACAGATGCGATGCCTTCCATGATCCGCTCCGCTCCCTCGTCAACGTCCACCTCGACCTCTTTCTTCGCACCGATGACGGTGATCGTTCCTGCCTTGATACTTCTCTCTGTCACGTCGCCTTCCGGTGTCTTGATGACCACGCCGGAACGGGTTCCGATCAGAGAGCGGGCGATCGGAACGACCCGTTTTGTCTCCTCGGAGGACAGTTTAAACAATGTAGCGATCCCGTAAGGGTTCGAAAGTACGGAAACCACGCTTCCGATCGGCGCCACCTCAATGGCACACTCCATCCCCAGCGGAACTTTCTCAATCATGGTCACCTCGTCAATGACCGGTACCTTTTTATCCAGACGGTTGGTGATCAGCGTACCATCGTCTGTCTGCGCGATCGCACCCGTGATATTTACATTTTTCTTGACCCCGTTCATCAGACGGGCAGCCTCCGCGAAATCCACACTGGACGGAATCACGACGATGACGTCCTTTTCTTCCGTGATCTTGGAAAGCTCCGTCACCAGCACGGATGTGCCGACGCCGATACCCGTTCCTCCCGGTGTGCTCGGATTATGTCCGATGACCGTGGACTCCGTGATGACCGTCTCGGAAATCGTCTCCATGGCAACATCACCGATAACCGGAGCCGCCTCATTAATACGGATCTCATCCAGATCAGAATACTCAAACCCAATCTTTTTTAAGGCGTCACTCAGAGAGTGGAACACTCCGTTGATATTCTTTAACGTCCCCTTGATACCGGTCGTCGGTCCGATACCGCTGGCCAGGAAATGTATTTCCTTTCCTTCAATTCTGGCAATGGCAACCTCTGTGGTCGCGTTGCCAATATCAACACCCGCTACGTATTTCATATGTTTCCATCCTTTCCTGTCTGCTGCCCAGCCATCTCACGCAGCACACATTTTATCCATGCACTCTTTTTTCGGTTTTCGCGCCAAAAAAGCGCATACAAATCTGTTTAAATTATAACATTTCCACAAAGGAGGGTCAAACATTAACAAACATAATTTCTTGATACGTTTCCTTATAAATTGCAAATTTTTGCTGTCACAGCGTTTCCGTATCAGTAAAATCTTGTGGCACATTTTCCAAATGTTCACCCTCCCCTGCCGTCCCATCCGAAAGAAGGGAAGGAGAAGCTGCAAAACCTTCCCAAAAGAAAAAGAATCCTGCAGCGCAGGATTCCAAGCGGGCAGATCTGCATCCGGCCGGAAAAATGTTCTCAGTACAGAGATACCACGTCTCTGTTCGATGGATGAATCCGGACTTTTACGGAAGAAATGCCTTCGTATTCATATTCATAGAAACGTTTTTCTTTGATGTTCTGAAGAATCTCATCCTTATAAGTAAACAGTACCTCCAGGCTGTTATCCTGCGCGAAAACAGAATTTACCATGTAGGTGACATAGCTTGTTGATTCCTGCTGTGCGGTATTCTGTGCGCCTGCCTGCTGTCCATCTTGCGCGGCGAACGAATACTCCACCGTCGTCGATTCCTCTGCCGTGGCTGTCTCGTCCTGCGGCGCGTATTCCACATCTCCGGAATATCCGGTCGTTCCGTAGTAGGAATCATAATAACCTTCATAATACGGATCATTTCCTTCCAGTTCCTCCCGGTCAACATAGACATCTTTTATATTGTTCGGATTGTATTCCACCACAAACTGAATCTGACCTTCTGGCACTTCTTCGGAAGTCTCAAGCGTCGCCTGCACATTATCCCCAAAATACGAATGCACATAGACCTTGCCATTGCCGCTCACACCGCGGTACAGATTCTCCGTGATGGTTTTTGTCTCCACCTCATCTCCGCCGATACTTTTCTTCCCCAGATACTCAAAAGAAGACCACTCCACCAGGCAGACGCCGGTACCGATACCGCAAAGCAGCGCGCCGGCGCAGAAAACAACGGCCAGTTTCTTTCTTATACCCCAGCGTTTTTCTTTCCTGCCTTTCTCCGGTTGCTTCATACCGGTCCTTTCTCGGTCCTTACCTCTCAGGCTTTTCTCCGTCTTTCTTCCTTTATCCTTTTTTTCTGTATTCTCCATTTTTATCCCCGAAATATTCCAGTCCATTCCGCCGTCTCTCTTCTCCATCATAGTCACACATCCTTTCTCTTCATCCATCTGCTCATGATAAATGTGAGCACAAACAGGGTCACTGCCCCAAAACCTAAAATACATCCCAACATGACGAGCGTCACTCCCGCCAGCGGGTATCCCTGCATCAGCAGTACCACGAGCGTACCGAAACCAAACAGAGAAAAGAGCGTCAGCACCGCTGCCGGCAGCATTACAAGCACCAGACAGGCTTTCACGCAGAAAACAAACGCAACCTTCAAAACAAAGAGTATCTTTTGCAGCGCTGTCTCCACCATCTTTCTTCCTTCTCCTTTTTCAAAACCGCTGCCCTCTTTTCTCTTCCAACGCGGCGGTCTGTCCTTATCTTCCTCCCGTTTTTGTTCCATCCGCTGTTCCTGTTTCTCCTTCTGCTGCTCCATGAAATTAGAAAACGACTGCTTTGATCTGTTAATGACGCCGCTGGCTTTTTTGCCGATCCCCTCCGCAGCGCTCTTTTTTGCCTTACCGCCATAGGACGGGTCGATGTGATACGCCTCCAGGATCTCCGCAATGAGGCTGTCGATATCGCCAAAATCATCAATGGCTTCCTTCTCGCTCATCCCGCTCTGCATCTTCAACTCAATATGCTGCGCGTACTCCGACAGCATATCTTCCCTCTCCTGCGCCTCCAGCATGGAGAGCCTCTTTTCCATCACGTCCAAAAATTCTTTCTTATTCATATCCCTGCTCCTTTAAAAATTCATTGACATTCTGACAGAATTCCTGCCACTCCTTCCTGGTCTCCTCCAGATGCATGATCCCTGCGGCAGTCAGATGGTAATACTTCCTCGGCGGTCCTTCGCTGGACTCCCGCAGATACGTCTCAAAATAATGCTCGTTGGTCAGCCTCTTCAAGATCGGGTAAATCGTCCCCTCCTTCACATTGACCACTTTAGATACTTCCGCGACCAGCTCGTAACCATACATATCCCGGCTGGAGACAGCCGCAAGCACCATCAGCTCCAGAACTCCTTTCTTAAACTGTGCGTTCATCTATCCACTCCTCTCCGCGCCGACACTTTTCCGATAAATGTACCGGCAGCACGCCCGATACACCAATTTCCATATCACCGCGCCGGTATTTCTTTCTTGTGAATACTATATTATACTAGGTACTATGTATAGTCAAGTACTAAATTTTTATTCATTCTTACGGGGTAAACGGATTGCCGGAGCATCAGATAAAAAAAAGATATCAACCTTTCTTATGGGATAGGTGATATCTTTTGCTTTCTTCTTACTATACGATTGTTAGCTGTGACTGAGGGCCGAGCCGGGCGAAACTATCTGTGCGTCTGCGTCCCCGTCTGTCCGTCCAGCTGGAACAGATTGGAAAAAACTCCCTGTGAGATTTACGTCCTAGTCTCTCTCTACAGCGCCAGCTTACTGATAATCTCCTTTTTATAATGAAAGAACGTGTCCGTCAGATTAAAGTCCGCCGGGCGTGGTTTCTGTTCTTCGATCACGATCTCCTCCGTGATCCTGCCCGGTTTCCCATTTAAGATGTAGATACGGTCCGAGAGCAGAATCGCCTCATCAATATCATGGGTGATGAACAGAGTGGACAGATGGATCTTCTCCATCACGTCCAGATACCAGCGGTGGATGTTGGATTTTGTGATGGTATCCAGAGCGCTGAACGGTTCGTCCAAAAGCGCCACGCCGTTGGACGAAAGATAGGTCCGAAGGAGGGCTGCCCGCTGGCGCATTCCGCCGGAAAGCTGGCTCGGATACTGATACTGCGTCCCCTCCAGGCCAAATTCCCCGAACAGCGGCTCCGCTTTTTTGCGGGCTTCCTGTTTTTTCACTCCGTTTAGAACCAGCGGCAGGGATACATTGTCGATGATCTTCTTATGAGGAAGGAGCAGGTCTTTCTGCATCATGTAACTGATGCGTCCCGGCTTTGCCGTGATATCCTCCCCGGACAAAAGAACTCTTCCCTCTTCCGGAGCCACCAGGCCGGAAAGGACGTGAAAGAGCGTCGTCTTCCCGGCGCCGCTCACGCCCAGAAGGGAGACTAACTCTCCCTCCTCCAGCTGGATATTGATATCTTCGATGATGGTTCTTCCACTGTATTTTTTTGTGATATGTTCCGCTTTTAATAATTCCATGCTAGCTTCCTTTTTTGCTGCTCATTTTCAGAGAATCTTTACATTTTCACCGCGTGTACAAAGACAGGCAGCCAAAAGTCCCTGTTTCTCTCTGTGATCTCTACTGCGGCAGATAATCGTTGGAATAACCGATACCGGTCAGATCTTTTTCTGTCAGCTTATTCTCATACAGCCAGGTGTAAAAGCCGTCCCATCTTGCCGGGTCGATCACACCCCAGGAAGCCGCATCGGAAATGTACTGGTCAGAGATCCATTCCTGGCTGGCGTAGACCAGATCCTGGGAACCGGAAAGGGAACCGGTGTTGTCTCCTTCTATGAGCATATCGGCTGCTTCCTTCGGATTCTCCACGGCATACTCATACCCCTTTGCCGTTGCTTCCATAAATGCTTTCGCCGTGTCCGGGGATTCCTCCAGAAAATCATTGTTTGCGATGATGACCGGCGTATAGTAATCAAATACCGGATTGATATCCCGGAAATTCCAGTAGTCAAAGTCCATCCCCCGAAGTTCCGCATTGATACCGCCCCATCCGTAGAAGATCCAGATTGCATCCGTCTGGTGCGCTTCCAGAGCCGCCGGTTCATCGGTGATATCATTTGGGATCAGCGTCACCTTGCTGAAATCGCCGCCGTCGTCAGCAACCACTGTCTCAAGGGTTGCCAGCTCGATCGGGGATTCCCAGGTGGAATAGGTCTTGCCCTCAAGTCCCTTCGGACGGTCCAGTCCTTCTCCGGCTCTGGCGATGATACCGGAAGTGTTATGCTGCAGCACGCCCGCCACAGCGGTGATGCCCAGCGGTTCGTCCGAATCAAGAGCCGCCGCCATGGTATCCTGCGCCTCGATGGCAAACTGCGCCTGCCCGGAAGCGCACATGGTCGCCGCTCCATTTTCCGGCGGCTGCACGATCTCCACCTCGAGTCCGGCGTCCTCATAATAGCCAAGTGCCTGCGCCGCATAGATTCCGGTGTGGTTGGTGTTCGGCGTCCAGTCCAGACAGAACGTGATCTTCGTCAGATCTTTTTCTTCTCCTGTAGAGGACGCTTCATTGCCTGCGGAGCCGCAGGCGGAAAGCCCCAGGAGCATGGACGCTCCCAACACGACAGATACCGCTTTTTTCCAGTTATTCTTTCTCATCTTTTTCTCCTCTTTCTTCCACTGCCATCCACGGCATGGATATCCGCCGGATCCCATTGACTACCGCCATCAGCAGCAGGCTGATGACCACAATGAAAATGATGACGGCGAACATTTTGTCAAAGGCGTACGCCTGTTTTACACGGGTCATGTACACACCAAGACCGACAAAACCGCCCAGCCATTCGGAGATCACCGCTCCCACTACCGCATAGGAGGCAGATATCTTCAGACCGGCAAAAAACTGCGGCATGGCTGCCGGCAGCTTGACGTGACGGAAAATCTGCAGTTTCGTCGCTCCCATCGCCCGCATCAGGTCGATGGAATCCCTGTCCACACTTTTATATCCGTCCAGAAGTCCCACTGTGATCGGAAAAAATGTGGTGATGACCACGAGGGTGATCTTCGGAGCCATGCCAAACCCCATCCACAGGACGAGTACCGGCGCGATGGCGATGGTAGGGATTGTCTGGGTGATGATCATAATTGGATAAAAAGCCCTGTTGAGGATCAGAAAATGATCCATCAGCGAAGCTGTGATAAATGCCAGCAAAATCCCGATGCCAAGACCGTAAAAAGCCTCCTGCAGCGTCACTCCCGCGTGCCCGATGATGATCGGAAAATCCCCGATCAGCGCCCGGACTACATCCACCGGCGACGGCAGCATGTAGCCCGGCACCACGCTGGTCTCACTCAACAGAAACCAGAGCAACACGATCAGCAGGAGCGCCACGACCGCAGGCAGCTTACTGGTGATGTTTTGTAACCTTTTTGTCAATGGTCAGTACTTCTCCTTCCGGCTTGTAAGAAATCTTTACATAGGTATTCATTGCCTGGCAGCCTGCCTTTGCGGCTACGATCTGGCAGTTCTTCACGATTTCCATGAGCTGGTCATAATCGCCCTCAATGGAAGTCTCACACGGTCCCACATAATAGTGAAGTCCGGTGGACTTAATATAATCGATCACTTCATCCACGATGCGGATCACCTCGTCATCATCCTGTACGTTTGGTAAAACCTGAATTGCAACACTTGCGTTCATCTTATCTTCCTCCTTCATTTTCTTCATAAGTGGAGCGTTTTCCCTTCATGGGAACACAGTTCCCCTTACAATAAAAAAACGTCCGCATAATGCAGACGCAAAAAACATCATAAATACTTCCTACGCTGGCATTATCCAACAGGTTAAAAGGGTCTAAGGTTACACCTTACTCTCAGCTCATCGCATGAACTCCCCTGATTTATATTATCCAATTGGGACAAGTATAGTACATTTCCTCACAAAAGACAAGAATTAATTTTTATACAATCTCCATATTGGCAGTACCGTTCCCGGTCGTTTACTCCCGTTTCCATCCCCGGAGCCACCGTTGATCCGGATCTGCTCCGGGGCATCGACGATGTCTCTTAAAAAAAGCGCGGTTTAAGAAAATCTCCCTTCCGCGCTTTTTGCATTTTCTATCTTTATATTTTCTATTAGAAATAAACCAGCTCTTCTTCCGGCGGTTCTGCCGCCTCCACTCTCTTGGCATAGAGCACCGGTCCTTTATCTCCGTACTCCTTATTGTACTCGATCCGAACCTCTGCTGTCAGGTTCACCCACATTTTATTCTTCAAAGACTTGATCGTGGAAGACTTGGCATGGTTAGTGTGGCAGAGATATCCGATAAACTGAATATCATCGGCACAGCAGGTCATGGCATGCCGCCCCGGCACAAAGCAGCCCTTCGGCAGACGAATGGATTTGAAAACTCTTGTTTTCATGACCATGGTCTTTCCGTCATAAATCTCCGGCCGCTCCATGATATCCACAAACCAGATACCGTAATCTTCATCTTCCAGATGAATCTCATCGCCTTCGACATCGTAAGGAAGCGTATCGTCCTCCTCGCCCATATCGTCATCATCCGCCGACTCAAAAAGCACCTGTACCCGGCGGTTGACCGCCTTGATACTTCTCCGCCATGTGGCGCGCGGCATCTCCGGTGTGCAGCGGTTGATGATGACCATCTCCGCGATCTTGTACATTTCCACCGCCAGAGAGCGCATATTATTCATATAAAGGTCAAATGTCTCTCCGTTGACCAGCACGATCGTCTGAAAGACCAGCAGCGGCGTATTATCCATCTGTGTGAGCATCCGCTCCACCGACCACATACCGTTGTACTCGACAATGACCCTGTCCGGATAATACTGCAGCACCTTGCTGATGAGGAAATCTCTGTTAAAATCTTCCTCTTCCTCCACATACACAATGGTGGTGTTTGTCCTTTTTAACAACTCCTCATCATACTCTTCCATCCCTTCCTCGCAGGCAAAGAGCAGCGTCCTCTGTCCATCGTTAAAATAATCTTCTTCCAGTGTATCCTGGATAAAAGAAGTCTTTCCACTCTCCAGAAAACCCATAAACAGGTAAACCGGAATCTCCATCTCTTTCTTTCCCGGCATAATTCTCCTCCGTCAGCTTCTATAAGCCAAACAGTTCCGCAAGCTTCTCTTCTTTCAGCTCGGAACCGATGACACAGATTCTTCCCGTATATTCCGCAGCTCCGTAACGCACCTCATCCTCTCCCGGAACCAGATCAAAATGCAGCCACTTGCCGTTCTCATCCGGCACAATGCCCTTCGCACGCAGGATGATACCATACTCTCTGCTGTCTTCCTCCGATAATTTGTCAAGAATCGCACGAATCTGTTCTTCTGTATATTTCTTCGGCGTCTCTTTGCCCCAGCTTGTGAACACTTCATCAGCGTGATGATGACCCTCATGATCGTGATGATGGTGGTCATGATGCTCACAGCCGCAGTGATCATGATGATGCTCGTGATCGTGATGGTGGTCTTCGTGGTGACAGTGCTCGCCATCATGGTCATGATCGTCATGATGATCGTGGTGGTGATCCTCATGGCCATGGTCGTCATGATGATCGTGGTCATGTTCATGATGGCAATGCTCACCCTCGTGATGATGGTGACCACATTCCGGACAGATCTCTGCCTCGCGCAGCAGTTCCTCCGCAAAATCATTTTTTCCTTCCATCACGGCAAGAATCTGCTCTCCTGTAATCTCTTCCCACGGCGTCGTGACGATCGGGGAATGTGCATTGAGCGTGCGAATCAGCTCAATCGTCTTCTCCAGCTTATCTTCCTTCACATCCTGGGTACGGCTTAAAATAATAGCGCTGGCGAACTCCACCTGATTCTTATAAAACTCGCCAAAATTCTTGATATACATTTTCGCGCGCTTTACATCCGCCACCGTGATATGACTGTTCAGCACAACATTTTCTCCGTCCACAACTCTCTGCACCGCCTTGATCACATCAGACAGCTTGCCGACGCCGGACGGCTCAATGATAATCCGGTCAGGCTCATACTGGGACAGCACATCTTTCAGCGCCGCATTAAAGTCTCCCACCAGGGAGCAGCAGATACAGCCGGAATTCATCTCATTGATCTGAATACCGGACTCCTTCAAAAATCCACCGTCGATACCGATCTCGCCAAACTCATTTTCGATCAAAACCACTTTCTGTCCCTGAAAAGCTTCCGCGATCAGCTTCTTGATCAATGTCGTCTTTCCGGCTCCGAGGAAACCGGAGATAATATCTATCTTTGTCATGTCGATCATTCCTTTCTATCCATAACATTTACAAAACTACAAAACTTCTTAAAATCATTAGTGAAATGTGAGCAGGTCAGTATACCGGAGCGGATCTTTACCGGCCTCCTCCGCCTGCCTGCGCAAAAAAAGCAGCCTGTCCAGTCTGTCTGCCTCTTCCGCTGCCGCATCTAATATATTGTAACCTTTTTTCTCAAAAATGCAAGCCTTGTTCTGTGACGGGCTGCGCTCCGGTACTGACAGGTAATCATCCCTTTTGAAAGAGTTGAGTTGAAAGTATATTGAAAGATATATCTGCATATGCTATAATGCCGATAGGCAAAAAGATAACACAAGTCCATTGCGGACGACAACGAAAAGCCCCGGTGTTCCAGCACCAGGGCTTTTCTATTCCCATTTTGGAGTGGCAGGGCTTATAGCCACAGGCTAGTTACCGACTATTCATCGCCGTCTAACCATTTGATGATGAGGTGGCAAACCACACCAGCCGCAACAGCGACTATAAAAGATAACACAAAATCCATTGCTTTCACCCCCTTCCTTTACCTGTCTAGGGGCGGTAACGGAAAAATTATGGTATAATTGCCTTTTTCTTCCACATTTTTTCATTTGCAGTATGTGACTTTATCGTTCCGATCCAACCACTTGCGTATGTAGTAGCCAGCTACACTTGCCATAACCGAAACAATTTCCGGTCACATCTCTGCATTTTTTTCGTATATTAATATTGTACAAATTATTCAAAAGGAGCCCGACATGGATGGAATGAATACTCTTTTTGACTGCCAAAAAGATATCATGGTAAAAAATGTCGATTCTCTTCCTCTCGCTATGGCGTATGTCCCATGGCAGAGCTGGAGAAAAATATATAAGGCAGAAGACGCTCTCATGCAGGGCACGATCTTCGAGGAATTGAATTTACCTTTTACCGGAAGGAGATGTGCGAAGTGATGTCTCAGATGGAAAAGAAAAAACTTTTATTCTATATTGATGCGGTAAGCTTTGCCGCTCTGGATGCCTCCCTCTACCTGGACACTCATCCGGAAGACAAAGAAGCTCTTGATTATTTTCATCATTTTAATTCCGCAAGACAGCAAGCTCTTCACGAGTACGCCGTACGCTTCGGTCCTCTCACCCTGGGTGATGTGCAGCACGATGGTCCATGCAAAGATAGTTGGAAATGGGCGACACAGCCCTGGCCGTGGGAGGGGGATTGTTAATTATGTTTAATTATGAGAAAAGATTACAGTATCCAGTCAATATCCGCCGGACCGACGCAAAAATGGCAAAAGCAATCATCACGCAGTTCGGAGGTCCGGATGGCGAGACCGGCGCTTCCATGCGCTATCTGTCCCAGCGCTTTGCCATGCCGTACCGGGAGGTTATGGGAATATTAACCGATATAGGTATGTCGGTGACATACAGATCATCGACATTGAATGTTTGAGCAACGCATTTCTCATGGCACAAAAAACAGGTCTTATCAACATAAGACCTGTGACTGATCGCAAGCAGATAACGGGAGTCGAACCCGCCTCTTCGGCTTGGGAAGCCAATGTTCTACCGATGAACCATATCTGCACGCACCAGCCGGAGCGTGTTCCTCCGGGAAAATCTAATGTGTGAACCGAGACACCTCCGATACAGTGTAAACCATACTCCTCCCAGAACTGGTGTTACATTTATTATAGCACCAGACAGAAAAAATACAAGGTCGTATTGTATTTTTTCTGTATCTTTTTTCTCCTTCCGGTACATACTATCCCTGCCTTTACAGGGCCACATCTTTTACACGAAAGGATGACCATCATGTATTACAATACAACAAAACCGCAATACCGGGCCGCTCCGACCACGGCAAACAACTCCGCTCTTCTTTACGGCACCGCTGCCCGCCCGACAGCTTCCCTGTCCAGCGCCTGCACGAAGAAAATCTCTGCTCTGGAACAGGAGCTTACGCGGGAGACCGGGCGCAAGATTGTCCTGGTGGCATATCATGGATAGAAAAAGCAATTCCGGATGATCGCTCATCGCGTGGGAGGAAGAAACATTTGCCCGTATTTCTTCCTCTTTTCTTCCGGTTTTGCGGAGGTTCCTGTTTTCTGTATTGATTCTGTTATTCTATTTTCTTTCTGCCTGTTATAGTTTTATTCTGTTATTCATTGACCCGTTTTGATCAGTCTTGCCGACGCTGCCCTTCACCTTTCCAGTGCCAGCGTCTCATACGGCTGTAGTGTCAGGCGGCTTCCCGACAGTTTTTTCAGTGTCTCTTCCGTTCGCTCTTTCCCTTCATCGTTGGTCAGTATGATATGATAATTTTTCCAGGCGTCTTCCAGCGTCACCTCGGCCGGGTGTGCGGTCAGGTTATTGAAGACGATCAGTTCCTCATCGCCGAGGTTGCGGCGGTAGGCCAGCACATCTTCGTTTTCACGTTCCAGAAAGGTGATCGTTCCCTCGGAGATGACCTTTTTTTCTTTCCGAAGCCGGATCAGTCTGCGATAAAAGTTCCAGATGGAATCCGCATCTCCCGTCTGTGCGGCGACATTGATCTCCCGGTAGTTGCCGCATACGCCAATCCACGGTGTGCCGGTGGTAAAGCCGGCATGTTCTTCCGCCGTCCACTGCACCGGCGTCCGCCCGTTGTCCCGGGAGCGTGCCTGTAAGATCTCCATGGCCTCGCTGCTGGTTTTGCCCTGTTCCAGCAGGATGCGATAATAATTGAGACTCTCCACATCCCGGTACTGTTTGATGTCCGCAAAGTGCGGATTGGTCATACCGATCTCCTCGCCCTGGTAAATGTACGGCGTTCCCCGCATCAGGTGGATGGAAGCCGCCAGCATCTTGGCAGATTTTGCCCAATAACGGCCCTCGTCCCCCAGACGGCTCACCGTACGCGGCTGGTCATGGTTGCACCAGAAGAGCGCATTCCAGCCGCCGGCCTCCTGCATTCCGGTTCCCCAGGTTTCAAACAACTCTTTCAGCTTCATCCGGTCCGGCTCCATCAGCTCCCATTTCTTACCATCCTTATAATCCACTTTCAGATGATGGAAGTTAAAGCACATACTCAGCTCTTTTTCCTCCGGATCAGAGTAACGGATACAGTTTTCCAGGGAGGTGGAGGACATTTCTCCTACCGTCACATAGTTGTCAAGACCGGTATCTGCGGTCAGTTCTTTCAAAAACTCGTGGACATGGCGGCCATCCGTGTAGAATCTCCGTCCGTCCCCCTCGAAGTCATCTTCAAACTGTTCCGGCTTGGAGATGAGGTTGACCACGTCAAACCGGAAGCCCCCGATGCCTTTTTTCATCCAGAAGCGGATGACTTCCTTTAACTCTTCCCGCACCTGCGGATTCTCCCAGTTCAAGTCCGCCTGGCTCACATCAAACAGATGCAGATACCATTTTTTGAGGGACGGAACGTATTCCCATGCCGGGCCGCCGAACTTGGATTCCCAGTTTGTCGGTATCTTGTCCGGTGTGCCGTCCTTGAAAATGTAATAATTCTGATATTTTTCATCCCCGGCAAGGGCTTTCTGAAACCACTCGTGGCTGGTGGAAGTATGGTTGAACACCATATCGAGCATCAGCTCGATCCCCCGCTCCTTTGCCTCACGGATCAGCTCTTCCAGATCTTCCATCGATCCAAACACCGGGTCTATCTTCCGGTAATCTGCCACATCATAACCGTTATCGTTCTGCGGGGACACGAAGAAAGGAGTAATCCACAGATAGTCCACGCCCAGCGATTGCAGATAATCGAGCTGCTGCGTAATGCCCCTGATGTCTCCGATCCCGTCTCCGTTGGAATCTTTGAAGGATCGTAAATAGATCTGATAAATAACTTTATCACTGAAATGATTCATCGTTTTCACCCTTTTCTTTTCTGTCTGTTGTCTTCCTGTCACGCTCTGCTTTCCGACGCGCCCTGTTTCCCTGCCCGGATCACCCGGCGTGCCCCGTTTTCCGTCCGGGTCATTTGGCGTGCCTTTGCATTTCATATTCACCGATATATTACTCAAATGTCGCTACGACCGTCTCTCCCGCTTTAGCGTAATCGGTAAACTGATACCGGATATTTTCTGCCTTACCCGGGTCGGAGAGGATACACATGGTCACGTCTCTGTGTCCTGCCGCTTTGATCTTCTCTCTGCTGAACCGGATGAGCGGAGTGCCTGTCTGTACTCTCTGTCCTTTTGTAATCAGATACTCAAAACCATCTCCACCCATATCCACCGTGTCCAGTCCGATATGGAGAAGGATTTCCATGCCGTTGTCCGCCTTGATGGCGCAGGCATGGCGGGAATCATCCATGGTCACAGCGATCTCTCCTGCCACCGGGGAAACCAGCACTTCATTTTCCGGGATAATGGCGATGCCGTCGCCCATGATTCCCTCGGAGAAGACGCCATCGCCAACTTCCTTCACCGGGATCACTTTACCATCAAGAAATGCAACCAATTCTTTTGGCATTTCCTTTTCTGTTCCCTGTGCGCTGCCGTTTACCGTCGCATCTGCTCCGGCTGCTGCGCCGTATTTCTGAGACGCGGTCAGCTTTCTCTGCCCGACGATCACAGTCAGCACGAACGGGATCACGATGGCGATGACCATGCAGATGGCGAAGCTTGCCATGGACTCTGTCTTAATGGAGAGGATACCTGGCAGTCCGCCGACGCCGATGGCGGATGCAGTGGTGCCGGTCGCCACGCTGACCATACCGGCGATGGCAGAACCGATCATACCGCATACAAATGGGAAGACATATTTTAAGTTGACACCGAAGATGGCCGGTTCCGTTACACTCAAGTAACAGGAGATACAGGACGGGATGTTAACCTCCTGTGCCTCCGCGTTCTTTCTCTGCAGGAAAATCATGGCAAGGACTGCGGAGCCCTGCGCGATATTGGACAGCGCGATCATCGGCCAGAGCATGGTGCCACCATAGTCAGCGATAAGCTGCAGGTCGATGGCGTTGCTCATATGGTGAAGACCAGTGATGACGAGCGGCGCATAGATGAAGCCAAAGACCGCGCCGAATACGATCCGGAAGGAGCCGGTGATTCCTGCAAATACGACGGAGGAGATGGCTGATCCGATCTTCCAGCCGATCGGTCCTAAGACGAAATGCGCTGCGATCACGGCCAGGACCAGACTGCAGAACGGCACAACGATCATCGAGATGACCGCCGGCGTGATCTTCCGGAAAAACTTCTCCAGATACACCAGCGTAAATGCGGCGAGGATCGCCGGGATTACCTGGGACTGATAACCGATCATATTGACTTTAAAAAATCCGAAATCCCATGCCGGGATATCTGCCGCCGCTGTGGTCGCCACATCGTAGGCATTTAAGAGCTGGCCGGATACCAGCGTCAGACCGAGAACGATACCGAGCATCTGGGTCGTTCCCATCTTCTTCGTCACAGACCAGCAGATACCGACCGGCAGCATATGGAAGATGGCCTCGCCGATGAGCCACAAGAAGCTGTCAATACCCGTCCAGAACTGGCTCAGATCACAGAGTGTCTTTGTTCCGTTTTCAAAAAGGTACAGGCTATCGATACAGTTTCTGAAACCTAAGATCAGACCGCCGGTGATGATGGCCGGGATCAGCGGCGCGAATATCTCCGCCAGTGCCGTGACGATCCGCTGCAGCACGTTCTGATTCTGCTTGGCCGCCTGTTTTACCTGGTCTTTACTGACCCCTTCCACACCGGCCACCGCCACGAAGTCATTGTAAAAATCAGCGACCGTGTTGCCGATGATGACCTGGAACTGTCCCGACTGGGTAAAGCTTCCCTTCACCACCTTCATGGCCTCGATGCCCTTCACATCCGCCTTGTCCGGATCATTTAACACAAAACGCATCCGGGTCATGCAGTGCGATACTGCCGCAATGTTACTTTTTCCGCCTATCAGTTCCAGAAGTTCTCTGGAATCTTCCTGATATCTTCCCATTACTCTTCCTCCCTGTTTTTTCTCCTTGTATATTATAAAGCTTCTTGTTCCCCATCTAAACAAGTTCCGGAAATGTGTCGCTGTCTTGTTTAAACAAGTTTGATGATTCAGTTATATCACTCTTGTTTAAACAAGTCAAGCGCTTTTTCAAAATTTGTTTAAACAAGTTGTTTTTTTCAGGTTTTCTGTTATAATGATGATACCACGTTCAAAAGGTCAGGAATCCGATGCAGGCTTGCTTGCAAGAGGATTTTGACCTTGGAAACCCAACTCTATAATGTCATCAAAATAAAAAAATCATCCCTTTTACTCAAAAAATGCAGGGCTGTTACAGACGTACAAACAGGAAAACAATAACAAATGATATAGATTTAAGAACAGATGAAAGGAAATCTTATGCCCAAAATAAAGTTTAACGAGATATATAAAGACCTGAAATCAAAAATAGAAAATGAAGAATATGAATACCAGCAGATGCTTCCTTCCGAAAACACCCTGGTGGAGATCTACCACTGTTCCCGCAACACCATCCGCCGGGCAGTGGCGCTTCTGTCGGAAGAAGGTTACGTGCAACCCCTGCACGGCAAGGGCGTCCGGGTCATCTACCAGCCGGTGGATGCCGCCAGTTTCCTGATCGGCGGCATCGAAACCTTTCAGGAATCCGCCCGGCGCAACCACCGGACGTATATCACAAAGGTCGTGCAGTTTGACGAAGTTGTCTGCGATGAGCGTCTCTCCCGCCGGACGGGTTTTCAGCCGGGCGACGCCCTCTACTATGTGCGCCGTGTCCGGTATCTGGACGGCAAACCGCTCATCCTCGACACCAACTTTTTCCTGAAAAGTCTGGTACCGGGTCTCACGGAAGTCATCGCGGAAAAGTCCATCTACGAATACATCGAGAACGAACTGCAGATGGCCATCGTCACCAGCCGCCGGACCATGACGGTGGAGCATGTGACCCCTGCCGATGAATCCCATCTGGAACTGGGCGATTACAACTGCCTGGCTGTCGTGACCGGACAGACCTTCAACGACGACGGCCTGATGTTCGAGTACACTCAGTCCCGCCACCGGCCGGACTACTTTTCCTTTCAGACCACGGCGACCCGGAAGAAAGTGATCGCGTAGCTGCCAGGATCTGACCTTAATAATTACCTCAAATTGGCACTATATTACATGCCAGTTTTGTGCTATATTGTGCAACTGAGGTGATAATTATGAAATATACTTCCAACACATTTTCTCTTTGCTGCGGCGCATTGCTGACCGCTCTCATCTGCATCATGACCATGGTGATCCAGATCCCCATCCCGCTGGGATACGCGCATCTGGGGGACGCCGCCATCCTTCTGGGCGTCACATACTTCGGACGGCGGGAGGCGGTCTGGGCCAGCGGCCTCGGTTCCTGCCTGACTGACCTGCTCACCGGATTTACCCAGTGGGTCATCCCGACCTTTTTTATCAAGATCATCATCGCACTCATCGCCGGCCGGCTCCTGTTCGATAAAAACGGCAGTTTCCGGCTCTTTCACTGGAGGAGCTTCCTCGCCGCAGGCGTCAGCATGGCATGGATGGTTGCAGGATATACCGCCATGGGCAGCGTTCTTTACGGGAATCTTCCCGCCGGACTTGCCTCCTCACCGGGACTGATCGTAGAAGGTATCGTCAACATCGCCGTATACTTTGTTGTTGCCGCCGTTTTGGAAAAAGCACATGTGCGCCGCCTCATCCGGACAACATAAAACCGGAGAGGCGCCCGCCTTACATCCTTTGCGTATTTCTTTTCTTTTTCATATTCTTCTTCCCGGCTCATATCCTGTAATAATCGCATTCCGTGCCATATCTCATCGGTTCTGTTGTGACGAAAAACAATGCTGTTTCGCAGCAGGCAGCCTGAACAAGCCCGGTTCAGAGCAGCCCTTCCTATATAGAAATATGAGACGGCACAAAGGAGGCTTCCATGCAAAAGGTCGCCGCTTACTGCCGGGTTTCCACCGACAAGGGGGAGCAGGCGCAGTCGCTCATAAGCCAGAAGCGCTATTTTGACGAGTACATCCGCCGCCACGCGGACTGGAATCTTGTAAATGTATATTTTGACGAGGGAACCAGCGGCACACAGACAAGAAAACGAGAGGGGTTTAACCGGATGATCGGCGACGCCATGTCCGGACAGATCGATCTGATCCTCACCAAGGAAGTGAGCCGTTTTGCCAGAAATACCGTGGACGCCCTCGCCTACACCCGTATGCTCCGGGAACGGCGCATCGGCGTCATTTTTATTCTGGACAATATCGATACCCGGGACTGCGACGGGGAGCTGCGGCTTACGCTCATGGCAAGTCTCGCGCAGGAAGAAAGCCGCAAGATCTCTGAGCGGATCAAATGGGGACAGCGGCGGCGGATGGAACAGGGGGTAGTCTTCGGGCGGGACTTACTTGGCTACACGGTGCGGGACGGACAGCTTTTGATCAACGAGGCGGAGGCGGCCGTCGTCCGCCGCATCTTTCACAAATATACGGACGAAGAAAAAAGCGCCAGACAGATTGCCGCGGAACTTCTGGCAGAAGGCTATCCGCCTAAGTACGCCGCCCGCTGGTCGCCGGGCGTCATCATCAAAATCCTCCGCAACGAAAAATATGCCGGCGATCTTTGTCAGAAGAAAACATACACCCCGGATTATCTCACCCATCAAAAGCGGGCCAATCACGGAGAAGAGGACTTTATCTGCATCCGCGGCCACCATCCTCCCATCATTGAGCGGTCGCTGTGGGAACGGACTCAGGAAGCGCTCGTAAGACGCGCCCGCCGCCCGCGGCGATCCGGGGGCCAGCCGCCGCACCGGCAGCAAAATGTCTGATACATATCATGACACCGATATCTCATACATACAATAACACCGACACAGGTACCGAAGAGTTAAACCATGTGGAAATGATCTGCACCATCGTCCATCAGCTGACGCGGAATCTCACCGTAGAGCAGATCAAGGAACAGGGCTTTGCCGACTACTATGTGGATCACACCACAGGTCTGTGGCCGCAGGCCGCCAGCGGCATGCCGTTCTCCGCCTCCACCTTCCAGTCCACCGGCGACCCGATCGCCGACCTGACGGAAGACCTCGCTGCGGAACAAAAAGCCCGGATCACCTACGATAACATTCTCCGGCTGGTCAAAGACGACCCGGACGTGTACGACGCCATCAAGTTCCTGCGCGCCAGAGAGATCGTGCATTTCCAGAGATTCGGCGAGGGGCTCCGGCTCGTGCAGGACCGCCTCGACAGCCGGAACTTCTACGCCTTTAATCCGGCTTTTGACAAATGCGCAAATAACAATTGCAAAAACAACTGCGGGCGAAACGGACGGTGTCAGCGGTGATCAGTCCGATCGGATAGCTGTCCATGCAACAGCATAGCGGTTGTCTGCCAAACACACAAAACGGGAGCTCATCGCAGCCCCCGTTTTGATTTATTCTGGCATCATACATTTTTTATACCGTCCCAGAAGTTCGGCACGGAGCAGATATTTGTTGAGCACATAATTTACCTCCGGCTCTTGATAATGAAGATGCTTCCGCAGATGCGCCAGCCCTCTGCCGTCCGGCTGTGGATACAGATTTTTGCGTATATCTGCGATAAACATCCGCAGCTCCGTCCGCTCTTTTAAAGTGACGGCGCCGGTGCTCACCAGATAGTGCATCTGCTCCAGCTCGGAAAACATATGCCACAGAGTCAGAAGCACCACCCGCAGTCCTTCATAATAAGGCAGTCCGGGATGTTTTGTCACGTAAGTCGTACATTCCTCATAGATCATATGAAAATAGGTAAGGATCTCGCCGGAGACAGACAGGTCCATTTCCTTTTCCAGTCCTTTTCCAACCAGCTTCCAGTAACTGCAGTTTAACCGGAGGAGCGCTTTGATGTTATACCGGAAAAGGGCCTCTCTTCTGACAGGGAAAAAGAACCGGTTCACCACAAAGACGACCAGCACCGCACACATCAGAAAAAGGATACGAAGAGTGATGGCAGTCGTCTCATTCATCGTCATCCCGGCCAGAGTCAACGCATAGCAGGTGGAGAAGATCGGATGATACCAGGTTCCCGGCGTGGAGCAGTACATCAGCGATATCATCACAAGTGCAAAAATGAGCTGCCCTGCCACTCTCGGCAAAAACGGATGTACAAGAAATTCGATACAGCAGCCGATCAGAGTGCCGATCGGCCGGGTCTTCATCCGGTAACTGCTCTCCTCACAGCTCGGCTGTATGAGCAGAAATGCATTGAGCGGGATCCAGTACGAATGGGTGACCGGCAGGACGTAACTTATGATACAGCTTATGGTCATCACCGCCGATACCCGCATGGCAACTCTTGTCTCAAAGGATTCCAGGGAAAATCTCGTCCGCACCTGCTGCCAGATCTCCCGCCAGTTGACCGGATGCAGGCGTGCAAGCGACGTTGTCTTCTCGCTGCGGGTCCTCAGGATCAGGATCAGCATATGCAGCATGCTCCGGCTGAAAATGCGAATCCGCCCTTCCGGCACCAGCATATGTTCCAGATGCATTTCCGCTATTCTGATCTGCTTTTTGTACGACGGCGCGTCAAGATCCATGGCCGTCTCTCTCAAAAATGTCGCCAGTCTCCCCAGCAGCAGAATGCTCTCCTCATCCAGCTCCCCTCTCCATTCATCATCCGTGATCAGATAGGAAAACCGCTGCAGAAGCGTCTCCACCATATCAT
This sequence comes from Candidatus Anaerobutyricum avicola, assembly GCA_019113845.1. Classification (GTDB taxonomy): domain Bacteria; phylum Bacillota; class Clostridia; order Lachnospirales; family Lachnospiraceae; genus Anaerobutyricum; species Anaerobutyricum avicola. Next base: position 27,355 of record DXGQ01000016.1, on the reverse strand, counting down.
AAATCTGGTTCTCTTTTGTCCGCGTGGAAAAAAAATTCTGATGATACGACATCTGATGAAAATCATGGAGCAGTTTTTGAAACCGCCGGGAAAGCTCCTTTTTCTTCTCCGGCTGAAACAGCAGAAACATCATATCCGAGATCTCACAGAAAATGTACGAGAGCGGCAGTTTCTGTGCGGCAGCTCCGGAAAAGAACCGGTAATATCCGCCGATGAACACCGCCAGCAAAAATACACAGTACCAAAAGACGAAGAGTTCCTGCAAAAGCCCGGCGGGACTTTCCGGCGGCATCAGAGATAAAAATACAAAGAGCATCGCATAGGAAAAGTATCCCTTCGGCTTAAACTGCGTGCTCTGAGTGAACACCAGGATAAACGGCACAGCGATGTTCAGCGCCACGCACAGCCAGAAGTTCAGCGAACTTACATATGCCAGCACCACCAGCAGGCTTCCCACCAGAATCAGCCGCACATACCGGATCAAGGTGTTATCATTTTTCTTGTAGCGCGTCTTAAAAAATACCGTGATGATCGACACGATCATCACATAATGGATGCCGAATAGAAAATATACGCTGAGAAACGCGCTGAGAAAAAACAGAATGACCGGCAGGGTGGCAAGAAAGGTACGCCAGAAAGTCTTCCTCCACTGCGTTACTTGTTCCGTCATACGCTAGTCCTTTCTAGCAGCCTGTACCGGCAGTCTGCCCGTTCTCCCCGCCGGACTGTCCTGCCAGCGGCAGATTTACCACATTGACAGGCTCTCCTGCCAGAAATGCCCGCAGATTCTCCACCGCCGTATCCATGAGCCGCTGACGGCTCTCCCTCGACGCCCAGGCGATATGCGGCGTGATGAAACAGTTTTTCACCCCGAGGAGCGGATTGTCCTCCGCCATCGGTTCCACGGACACCACATCGAGGCCGGCGGCGTAAACCTTGCCGGACCGGAGCGCCTCCGCCAGGTCCGCCTCATTGACAAGCGGCCCTCTCGCTGTGTTGAGAAGGATGACTCCGTCTTTCATCTTCCCGATCGTCTCCCGGCAGATAAGATTCTCCGTCTCCGGAAACAGCGGACAGTGGAGCGAGATCACGTCTGCTCTCGCAAACAGCTCTTCTAACGTCACCATGACGGTGGCGTCAGCAGCGCCAGCATGTAACATACCGCCCCGGTTCGCTTCCTGATCCGCCTTGCCGGCATCTGTCTGCGCCGTATTCCGGGTGCTGCCCGGTCGGCGGCAGGCGATCACATCCATCCCGAAGGCCTCTGCCAGCCTTGCCGTGGCCTGTCCGATACGCCCGTAGCCGATGATGCCCATGGTCTTTCCCGCCAGTTCCATCAGCGGATGATCCCAGAAGCAGAAATCCTCCGACCGCTGCCAGCGTCCCTCGTGTACTGCCTGGCTGTGATAACCCACCTGATTGCAGATCTCCAGCAGCAGCGCCATGGTATGCTGCGCTACCGCCGCCGTCCCGTAGGCAGGAATATTGGTCACGACAATCCCTTTTTCCGAAGCCGCATCCACATCCACCACGTTGTATCCCGTCGCCAGAACGCCGATATATCGAAGCTTCGGCGCTCTCCCGATCACCTCTCTTCCAATGAGCGTTTTGTTGGTACAGACGATTTCTGCATCTCCGATCCTGTGAAGAATCTCTTCCACATCCTCCCGCGGCGTCCGGTCATACACCGTAAACTCACCCATTTTCTTAAATCCCTCCCAGGACAGATCGCCGGGATTTTCCGCATAGCCGTCCAAAACTACAATCTTCATTTTTCTCCTTCTCCTTTTCCGTTTTTTCAGAAAATGTACTACTCACAGACAGAGTCTGTACATTTCCTGTTCTTGCAAAAATACATTTGTTCTTATTTTAACACTCCCCGTTTTATTTCTCCATATGAATTCTTTGCTTTCTTTTTTATATCCCCGCCTTCCACTTCTTTTTTCTTCCCTTTTTTCTTAAAATGTCAGGTTTCACAAAGATTTCACCGCTTTCCACCCACTTTTTCAGCTTTTTGTGCTATAATAAAACCTCCTTCCAGGGAAATCATTGCAGAATACGCGGCGCATGTTCTTTCATGCCGCGTTTGAAAATCATTTCATTTATTCAGGAAAGAGGGAATGTCACTTGCATTTTTTAAAGCACTTTACTGTCTGGGGACTCTGTGCTGTTATGCTGGGCACACAGCCGGCTCTCATCCATGCAGCCGCTCCTTCGGGAGACACGGAAACTTACACTGCGTCAGAGTCTTCTACAACAAAACAAAAGAGTAAGTCCGATGCATCTAAAGAAGATCCGAAGAAAGAGGATCAGAACGATTCGTCAACGTCCTCCTCTTCCGAGGAATCCGATGAGGAAACTGGCTCTTCGGAGGAGAACAACACGACAGAACAATCTTCTTCCGAGGATAAGGGAGATACGGAGGGTTCCGGAAATAAGGACGATACCGGTTCCTCTGAGACAGACAAAGACACTGACGAAGGGAAGGATACCGGTTCTTCGGAGGAGACAGACGATACCGATTCTTCGGACGGCGCGGAATCTGACACTGCAACCACAGAACAAAATCATTCAGAAAAAGATACTGCCGCGAAAGAAGATACCGACAGGGAAAGTACGACCACAGAGTCTTCCGAAGCTTCAAAGGAAACCGCAGAAGCAGCTTCCACGACGGCCGCTTCTTCTGAAAGTCAGAAAAATACGGAGCACTCCAAAAAAGACAGTACTTCTTCCGAAACCGCCGATACAGAGTCCGACGCTTCCGAGGAGGACAGCAGTAGTTCCCAAAAGGCAAAACAGGCTGTTTCTGAAGAAAAAGAGCTGAAGAAGCTGGATGATTCCATCATCAGCGAAGAGGAATCCGCCGAAAAGGACGAGGACCCGGAGGCGGTCATCCCGAAGATTTACGGCACTTCTCAGATCACCACCAGAGATGACGCCGAATACATGGGCGATTTCGTATATTTCAATCAGACAGACAGCATCTGGAACCAGAACGGCTACCGGATCTCTTCCGCAGGCTGCGGCCCGACCTCCATGGCGGTGGTCATCTCTTCTCTGACGAAGAAATGGGTGACGCCGGTGGACGCTGCGGTCTGGGCTTACGACCACGGCTACTATTCTTCCGCCGGTTCTGCCCATGCGCTAATCCCTGCCATGGCGGAAGCATACGGTTTGAAATGTGAGGGCGTCGGCGCCGATTATGCCGCCATCAAAGAAGCCCTCCGGAAAGGCAATCCTGTCGTTGCTCTCATGGGGCCGGGCTATTTTACCCGAAGAGGACATTTTATGGTGCTGATCGGCATCGATGAGAACGACCATGTCACTGTGGCCGATGTGGGCAGCCGCAGCCGGTCCGCTTACAAATACGCGCTCTCCGATATCATCAGTCAGTCCAAGAGCGCCAGTGCCGGCGGACCATTCTGGGTGATCTCCAAACCGAAGAAGAAAAAGGTCAAAAAGACGGTCACCTACACCTCCCCGCAGAATGAATACGTCATTCACGTCAAAGAGGACGGACAGGACAAGGCCATCACCTTCCACCTGGGCGACCAGGTATCCTACCACGGAGCAGAGGGTATCATCCTCCGCTTTGAAAACCGGAAGGCTTACATAACCGGAGCAGACGGACAGGCCATGAAGTCTGCCGACGCCATCCCGCTCTCCGATCTTCAGATCGTAAAGCAGGCTTCCGGTATCGTGTATACGGCGATTGCTTCCCGCAACGCCGCGCTTCGCTGAGTGATCCTACGGTATCGCACTGCGGCGGATTTGGAAGATGTCTCTCCCGCAACCCTCCGCAGACGGAGAATCCTGCTTTGCAGGATTCTTTTTTATTCCATTTTTTTGTTATTTTTCAGACAATTTATTTTATTTTTTATTCTTGTCTATATTTACATCGCTTTTTATTCTTGTCTATATTTACCATATGTTTTTTCATTTTTTACTGATGCCAAAATAAAATCTTATTATTTTCACATTTTACCTTGTATTTTTTGATTATATGTTACAATGAGTTTATAAAATTTTAATTTTATGAACTCGACTATTTGTTAAATAAAAAACATTTTTAATGAGGGAGGATTACTATTATGAGTCGTTTTACTTTACCAAGAGACATCTACCACGGACCAGGCAGCCTGGAAGAGTTAAAGAACCTGAAAGGAAAGAAAGCCATGCTCGTCGTGGGCGGCGGTTCCATGAAACGTCAGGGCTTCCTGGATAAGGCTGTCGGCTACCTGAAAGAAGCCGGTATGGAAGTGGAAGTATTTGAGGGCGTTGAGCCGGACCCATCCGTTGAGACCGTCATGCGCGGCGCAGAGGCAATGCGCAAGTTTGAGCCGGACTGGATCGTTTCCATGGGCGGCGGTTCCCCGATCGACGCTGCGAAGGCTATGTGGGCATTCTATGAATATCCTGACACCACCTTTGAAGATCTCTGCATTCCGTTTAACTTCCCGGAACTGAGACAGAAAGCCAGATTTGCCGCTATTCCTAGTACATCCGGAACCGCTACGGAAGTGACCGCTTTCTCCGTTATCACCAATTATCAGACCGGCGTAAAATATCCGCTGGCTGACTTCAACATCACACCGGACGTTGCCATCGTGGATCCGGATCTGGTTTCCGGTCTTCCGGCAAAACAGGTTGCTTACACCGGAATGGACGCGCTTACCCACGCCATCGAGGCTTATGTGTCCACTCTGCACGGACCATTTACCGACCCGTTATCTCTGCAGGCGATCGAGATGGTTCTCGATTATCTGCCGGCATCCTACCACGGCAACATGGACGCCAGAGAGCAGATGCACTACGCACAGTGCCTGGCTGGTATGTCCTTCTCCAACGCACTGCTTGGTATCGTTCACTCCATGGCACACAAGACCGGCGCCGCTTTCTCCACCGGACATATTCCGCACGGATGCGCCAACGCCATCTACCTGCCATACGTTATCAAGTATAACGCAAAAGACCCGGTTGCAGCCTCCCGCTACGCAGAGATTGCCCGCCGCATGGGACTGGACGGCACAAGCGAGAGAGCGCTGATCAACAGCCTGTGCAAGAAGATTGATGATTTCAATGTGATCCTGGGTATCCCGAAGACATTAAAAGATTTCGGCATCGACGAAGAGGAGTTCAAGAGCAAGATCGCCAACATCTCCGAGCTGGCAGTCGGCGACGCATGTACCGGTTCCAACCCACGTGAGATCACACCGGCAGAGATGGAACGTCTGCTCACCTGTACTTACTACGGAACAGAGGTTGACTTCTGATCATCTTCCCGGCGGTTTATCGGATGAGAGCTTGCGTCTTGTTGACGGATATGCTATGATAAACACAGTTTCAGTGACAGGACAAAGAAGTTTTGCGACTTCTTTGTCCTGTTTTTTTGTCCTGATTTATACTATACCTATTTATATTGCGGTAAAGAAATCGTCGGATACACCGCACGGAAAGGAGAGAAGAACATTTATGGCAGCTTTTGACAGAATTCTCAGTGGATATTCCGGACTTGATGAAATGCTTGATTCGATCCGCCTGGGCGACAATGTCGTCTGGCAGGTGGATGATGTGAAAGACTTCTGCATTTTCGCAGAACCCTTCGTCCGGCAGGCAGTAAAAGATCACAGAGATGTCGTTTACATACGTTTCGCACAACATACCCCTGTTATCAGGAATACTGACGGAGTTACGGTCCGCACTTTCAACCCGGATGAAGGCTTTGAAGCGTTTACAGTGGCTATTCATAATGAAATTACTCTGCATGGAAAGGACGCCTTCTATGTGTTTGACTGTCTCTCCGAGTTGCAATCCGTGTGGTATACCGACCTGATGATGGGAAATTTTTTCCGGGTGACCTGTCCGTATCTTTTTGAACTCGACACGGTGGCATATTTTCCTTTGCTCCGGGGACGTCACTCCTTTGACGCAGTGGCAAGAATCCGGGACACCACCCAGCTTCTTCTGGACGTGTACTCAAGCGGCGATGATATTTACCTCCACCCCCTCAAAGTATGGAACCGCTATTCCGGGCAGATGTTTCTTCCTCACCATTTTTCCATAAAAGACGGGACGTTTCGCCCGGTACAGGGCGGGGTCGGTATGAGCCGGTATTATCAGCTTCTTCAGGATCTCTCCCTCAAGAATCCGGACCAGAATTATGACAGTTATGACCGTTTCTTTCATCTGGCAAAAATGGAATATGCCCGGGGTATCTTCCATCAGGATACGGAGGAACAGATCATTGACAGCACCATGACCAAAGATGAGCGGCTGAAAAAACTGGTTCGCCGCTACTTTACACCGGATGACTATTTTCTGCTCCGCAACCGGATGATCGGAAGCGGCGCCATCGGCGGCAAAGCCTGCGGGATGCTCCTCGCGCGAAAAATCTGTGAAACTGAGATTCCGGCATTCGCGCAGCACAACGAACCCCACGATTCCTTCTATATCGGCTCTGACGTATTTTACACGTATATTGTCTCTAATGACTGCTGGCGTCTTCGCATCCGCCAGCGGACGAAAGAAGGATATTTCAGCGCTGCCAAAGAACTTCAGGAACACCTTCTGACCGGACAGTTTCCTTCCAATATCCGGGAAAAGTTTTTAAATATGCTGGAATATTACGGGCAAAGTCCGATCATCGTTCGCTCCTCCAGCTTTCTGGAAGACGGATTCGGCAACGCCTTTGCCGGAAAATATGACTCTGTATTCTGTGTCAATCAGGGAAGTCCGCAGGAGCGGCTGGAAAAGTTTGAACATGCTGTGCGGCAGGTCTATGCCAGCACTATGGATTACTCCGCTCTGGAATACCGTTTTCAGCGCGGTCTTGACTCCAAAGATGAGCAGATGGCGATTCTCGTCCAGAGAGTCTCCGGCTCAGGATATGGGGATTATTTTATGCCGGGCGCCGCCGGCGTCGGTTACAGCCACAGTACCTACAAATGGCTGCCGGATATGGATGCTTCCGCCGGCATGCTGCGGATCGTCATGGGGCTTGGCACAAAAGCCGTGGACCGGACATCGGAAGATTATCCCCGTCTGTCCAATCTTGACCGCCCTGCCGCCACGATTTACAGCACCGCCGAACAAAAACACAAATATTCCCAGCACAACGTCGACGTTCTGGACCTCACACAAAATACCACCCGGGAACTCCCCCTCAGCAAACTTCTGCCGCTTTTGCCTCTGTGGTATAAAAAACAGATCATGGAACATGACCGGGAAGCGGAATCCCGTCTGCAACAGCGAGGCATTTACCGGGATGTGTGGTTTGTAAGCTGTCAGGGACTCCTTTCCGATTCCACGTTCACCGATCTCATGCAGCAGATTTTAAAAACGCTGGAAAAGGTATACCATAACCCGGTGGACATCGAATACACCGTAAACATGGACGAAACCGGCGATTTCGTTGTCAATCTTCTCCAGTGCCGTCCTCTCTACATGCATAAAAAGGGACAGCGCATCGATTTTTCCAAAATAAAATGGGAAAAGATATTTTTTGATATTCAGGATTCCTCCATGGGCGCTTCGGATTGCCGTCCTGTGGACGTGGTCATTCAGGTTGACCCGGTGCTTTACTACAGCTATCCATACCACAAAAAATATGATGTAGTCTCCGCCATCCACAAAATCAACCTGCACTACAAAAAATATAACGGAAATATCATGCTCATGACACCCGGGCGCATCGGCACTTCCTCGCCCGAGCTGGGCGTACCCGTCGCTTTCGGTGACATCTCCAATTTTTCCATCATCTGTGAAGTTGCCGATAACCGGGTAGGCTATATGCCGGAATTAAGTTATGGAAGCCATATGTTCCAGGACCTCGTCGAAGCCGAAATCATTTACTGTGCAATCTGGAATGACAAAAAAACGCTGGCCTTTCATCCGGAGCTTCTCCCGGAAGTTCCCGATATTTTTTCAGAAATCTGTCCGGATCATCCTGACCTTACCGGAATGATCACCGTGCGGGAAAACACCGGCCTCACGTTTCTGTTTGACGCAGTGTCCAATCACGCCATATGTGGGAAGGAATTTAAAGCAGTTTCTCCTCATACTCCTTCTCTTTAAATCCTACCAGCACGTAGTCGTCCGCCACGATGAGCGGCCGTTTCACCAGCATCCCGTTGGTGGCAAGCAGGGCATACTGTTCCTCGTCGCTCATATCCGGCAGACGGTCTTTGATGTTGTTCTGGCGGTAGATCTGTCCGCTGGTGTTGAAGAATCGTTTGAGCGGAAGCCCGCTTCTCTCATGCCAGAGTTTCAGTTCTTCCGCCGTCGGATTGTCTTCCACAATATGGCGGTCGGCAAAGTCCACGCCGTGGTCCTCCAGCCATTTTTTCGCCTTTTTGCAGGTGGTACATTTTGGATATTCGATAAATAATACGCTCATAATCTGCTCCTCTCTTTTTTATATGCAGGCAGGGATTTTCGCCGGGTGGCGTCCCTCCTGATAAAGTTTATATCTTTTTCAGATGTCATTTCAGCTTTCAGATATCATATCTCTGTCAAATGCCATTTCGTCCGCCGTGACTATGTCTGTGCTGTCTATTGGTTCTGATGGATGTTTTCTATCTGCCAGTCGATCGGCTCGATCTGATGGAATTTCAGAAATTCATTTGCCTGACTGAAGTGGCAGCAGCCAAAAAATCCGCGGTAGGCGGACAGCGGGCTCGGGTGCGGCGCTTCCAGGATCAGATGCTTTGGATTATTCAGCATCGCTTTCTTACTCTGTGCCGGACGCCCCCAAAGCATGAAGACGATCGGCCGATCCTGCTCATTCAAAACGCGGATCGCCGCGTCGGTAAATTCTTCCCAGCCAATACCGCGATGGGAGTTCGCCTGATGCGCGCGGACGGTGAGAACGGTGTTGAGCAGCAGCACACCCTGCTTTGCCCATTTGACCAGATAGCCGTTATCCGGAATGTAGCACCCCAGGTCATCGTGAAGTTCCTGATAAATGTTCACCAGAGACGGCGGTATCTCCACGTCCGGCTTCACGGAGAAACAGAGTCCGTGTGCCTGTCCGTTATTGTGATAAGGGTCCTGCCCCAGAATGACAACCTTCACCTCTTTTAACGGCGTCAGATGAAACGCGTTGAAAATATCATCGGCAGGAGGAAAGATCTCCCTCTCCCGGTACTCCTGATTAATCTTATTATATAAGTCTCTGTAATATGGTTTGCTGTATTCACCTTTCAGGGCCTCCGCCCAGTCGTTGCTGATCGCTGCCATCGCTTATTCCTCTCTTTCATACTCATCTAAAACGCCGGATGTCTCCGTGCTTCGCACTCCATGCTCATGTTCCCTTGCCCGTCCAATGGATGTGCTTCCAGACGTGCAAGCACGTCTTTCTGCCCATCCGCTGTCCGGGGCTTTCCCAACAAAAAAACTGCTATAATATAGTGACTATATTATAGCAGTCTTTCTATGTATTGACCAGTATCCTTTGGATGCGGAAGCTCCCTTCGTTAAAGCCAAAAAACGGGGGAACTTCTTATATCCTCAAGGTGTGTTTTTCACTTTCACCTGGCCCAAACCCAAGTTTATCGTATTCTGCCTTGGCAACCTCCCATGGGATAACGTCGACCGGTTCCTTGAGATATTCCAGTATATCTGCAATACCTTCTCCCGTATACGCACTTGTAAAGAATATCTTTTTGCAGCCGGCCAGTCTCAGCCACTCGGCAGCCTGTTCGGGGTTCGCTGCCCAGTGATCGATCTTGGTGACAACACCAACCACTTCCCGGTTGCTGACAGAAACAACATTTGGCGGATATAATGAAAACGGCTCTATGGCGCTCATCAGCAGACCGATGATGTCTGCCTCGCAGCCATAAATCGCCAGTGCGGCAGACAGTTCCTTCGTCTCCGCATACTCACCCGGCGTGTCAATGATCACATCGTAATGATTGACATACTGGGTCTTATGATATGTGATCTTCTCACCTTTCATTGCCTGCATGATCGTAGTCTTTCCAGATTCGCTACGGCCTACAAACATAATCTTGCGCATCTTGCCTCACCTTACTTCTTCGTGACAGGGCAGGTAGCATATCCTAAATCATTCTGGAAATAATGAATCACAGCCTGTACGGCGGACTCTACAGCAGAAATACGACCTGTTAAAATCAATGTGCCGCTGAAACGGTCAACGAATCCCAGATAAACATCGCCGCTCTTGATCGCGATGTCCGCACCGATAACGGCGGACTCACTAGGTGTTACCGTGATGATCCCAATCGCTGAGCGTTCAAAATCGATATCCGGATTCAGGCCCAGCTTACGATAAACGATCGGCTTTGGACTGGTTACTACATGAGCGAGTGTGATCTGTCTTCCAGGTACAGTCTCCTGAATAATACGAAGTCTTCCTTCGGCATCCTTTGGCAATAAATCTCTAATATCCATCTTTTCCGCTCCTTTAATCTATATTTGTCACTTTCGTCCGTACGCGCAAGTCTCACCTCGACGGACCGTTGCTGTATCAGGGTCGAAACATCATAATAAGATTATAGCACAATCAATTTCAATATTCTATAAAAAAATTGGACATTACCTGCGTTTCTTTGGTGAATTATCAATATAATACACAAAAAAACTATATTTTCGGCAAGAAAACGCAACATATTGTCATATGAATTTTCTGCTTTTTCTTGCCTTTCTATCAAATTAATAGTACACTACCCCTTAACAGACGACCGTTTACGGACTGAAAATCATTACAATTGCAGAACAGGAGGATATTCCATGACACGTAATACCGTTTTCTCTTCACACTCTCATATATCCTTTGAAGTCTTCCCTCCGAAAAAATGGGAAGGCTTCCCGAATCTTTATGAGACACTGGACGCTCTCCGAGATCTTTCTCCATCCTTCATCAGCTGTACCTACGGCGCCGGCGGCAGCAACAGCAAAAAAACTGCCGAGATCGTCTCCTACATCCAGAACCATCTTCACATTGAAGGGATCGCCCACCTGACCTGCGCCGCCCTGACAGAAGAAAGCTTCTTATCCACCATCCGCACCTTCCGGGAAATGGGTATCCACAACGTGCTGGCTCTGCGCGGGGATAAACCGGCAGATATGTCGGAGGAAGCATTTGCAAACCGCACCTACAAACATCCCTCGGAACTGATCCCGCCCCTCAAAGAAGCCGGGTTCACTGTGGCCGCCGCCTGCTATCCGGAGAAGCATTTCGAGGCGGCAAGCATGGAAGAAGATATTCATTTTCTGAAATATAAGGTGGATCAGGGCGCTGACTTCCTCATCAGTCAGCTCTTCTTTGACAACGATATTTTCTATCGTTTTCTGGAAATGTGTGAAAAAGCCGGCATCGACGTTCCCATTGAAGCGGGCATCATGCCGATCACCAGTCCGAAGATGATCGGGACGACCATCAACCTCTCCGGCGCCAGTGTGCCAAAGTCCATGGCGGACCTTCTTGCCCGCTATCAGGACAATCCGGAAGAGATGCGAAAGGCCGGCATCGATTTTGCCATCCGACAGATCAGGGATCTCCGGGAGAGAGGGGTGGATGGCGTTCACATTTATACGATGAATCACGCGGATGTGGCAAAGGATATCTGCGGCGCACTGTAACTTTTCTCTCAACCGCACGGGATACAAAATCTTCTACAGACAAAAAAACAGGTACCCGAAGGCTTCCGGATGTTTTCTCCATCCTGCCTTCTGTGGTACCTGTTTTTCGTTTTTATATTATTCTTCCGTTACTTCTTCTTTGCGGATCGCTTTGGTGCGGATCTCCTCACAAATGTCGCTGATAAATGAAGCGAGCGGTTTCTGTCCCTCGTCGCCGGCGAAACGGCTTCTCACGGAGACAGTGCCTTCCTCCTGCTCTTTCGCTCCCACAACGAGCATGTAAGGAAGCTTTGCGAGACGGGCTTCACGGATCTTGTAGCCGATCTTTTCGGAGCGGTTGTCCACGGTACTTAAGATACCGTTTTTCTTTAACTCTTTATTGACCTGCTCTGCGTAGTCGGCGTATTTCTCAGAAATCGGCAGCACGCGCACCTGCTCCGGACAGAGCCATGTCGGGAACTTGCCGGCATATTTCTCGATCAGCCATGCCAGTGTTCTCTCATAACATCCCATGGAAGTTCTGTGGATCACGTACGGACGCTGTTTGTCGCCGTTCTGGTCGATATAGTACATATCGAAGTTCTCCGCGATGGCACAGTCTAACTGAATGGTGATCATCGTGTCTTCCTTGCCGTAGACGTTCTTTGCCTGAATGTCGATCTTCGGACCGTAGAAGGCAGCTTCTCCGTCCGCCTCCACGAACGGCACGCCGGATTCCACCAGAATCTGACGGATCTGCGCCTGGGTGCTCTCCCAGTATTCGTCGTCGCCGAGATATTTCTCTTTGTTGTTCGGATCCCATTTGGACAGACGGTAGGTCACGTCATCCTGCACGCCGAGGACAGTCAGACAATACTGTGCCAGTTTGAGGCAGTTCTCCAGCTCCTCGTTGGCCTGATCCGGACGAACGATCAGATGTCCCTCGGAGATGGTGAACTGACGCACACGGGTCAGACCGTGCATCTCCCCGGAATCCTCGTTACGGAAGAGGGTGGATGTCTCGCTCATGCGGTATGGCAGGTCGCGGTACGATCTCTGTGTATTCTTATAGCAGTAGTACTGGAACGGACAGGTCATCGGACGGAGCGCCAGCACCTCTTTATCTTTCTCCTCGTCGCCGAGAACGAACATGCCTTCTTTATAGTGATCCCAGTGACCGGAGATCTTGTAAAGGTCGCTCTTTGCCATCAGCGGCGTCTTTGTGCGGACATAGCCCCACTCATTGTCCTCCAGGTCCTCGATCCATCTTTGCAGCGTCTGGATGATCTTCGCGCCCTTCGGCAGAAGAAGCGGAAGTCCCTGACCGATCACATCCACAGTAGTGAACAGCTCCATCTCCCGTCCCAGACGGTTGTGGTCGCGGAGCTTGATCTCCTCGAGGTATTTCAGACGCTCTTCCAGATCCGCCTTCTTTGTGTAAGCGGTTCCGTAAATACGGGTGAGCATCTTGTTATGCTCGTCTCCTCTCCAGTAAGCGCCTGAAGAAGAAGTGAGCTTAAATGCCTTGATATTTTTCAGGTTCATCAAATGTGGTCCGGCGCAGAGATCTGTGAAATCACCCTGACGGTAAAAGCTGATGACCGCGTCTTCCGGCAGATCCTCGATCAGTTCTACCTTGTAAGGCTCATCCTTTTCCTTCATAAACGCGATGGCTTCCTCTCTCGGCAGCTCAAAACGCTCGATGGCAGGATTCTCCTTGATGACCTTCTTCATCTCTTTTTCGATGGCGTCCAGATCCTCTCTGGAAAGAGGCGCCATATCAAAGTCATAGTAGAAACCTTCCTCGATGGCCGGTCCGATGGCAAGCTTCGCCTCCGGATAGAGACGTTTCACTGCCTGTGCCAGCACATGGGAAGCCGTGTGACGAAATGCCAGCTTGCCCTTGTCATCCTGGAAAGTTAAAATGTTCAGCTCGCAGTCCTTATCAAGGACGGTACGAAGGTCGACGGTCTCGCCGTCCACCTCTCCGGCGCAGGCATTTCTTGCCAGGCCTTCGCTGATATCTTTTGCGATATCCAGAACGGACATCGGCTGTGCATATTCTTTTTCAGAACCATCTTTTAAACGAATAATCATTGTCTTCTCTCCTTGTGTATACTCATGACGGGGGCAGGAGATCACTCTTTTGGAAACAGGAATTCTCCTGTGCAGAACACACTGTCCCTTTTGTCTCTCCTGCCCTCCTGAATCCTGTTGTTCCACAGAAAACTGTATTTTCAGCTAAGGCTTATTCTATCAGATAAATTTCCGTTCATCAACCGGCATCTTCACTGTTCAGATAAAAGAATGAGGTCTGCTGGTCTTCTTTTCCGAAAAGATTATTATATTCCAACAGATTATACTGATGGATCAGGTCATAATACGGAGAAGTCTCATCATCGATCTCATAAAAGTTGCCGTCGCTGCCCCAGTATCCATAAGCGTTGATACACGGCACTTCCTCCCTGAGATCTGTGAGAAACTCCTGATAACCGGTCTTTTCCAATCCGGCCACCTCGGCGAGATACGTGCCAAGGTAATTGTTGCTGGTGCGCTCAATGGTCTGTTCCTCGATATCATAGTTCGCCCAGATCAAAAATGGCACCTTATATAACTGCTCCAGTGCTTCGCCCTCGAGGTTCTCGGTCTTCTCTCCGAGGAGGGTGTCGTAAAAGCTGTCGTCCAGATCCGGCAGATGGTCGCCGAAGAACACGATGACGGTCGGCTCATCCACATCCTCAAAATAGCGGATGAGATGTTTGAGCGCCTTGTCAGACATCTTCACCATGTTCAGATACTGCTCTGCCTTGGAGGAACCTTCGAGATCTCCCTTGAGCCGGACAGCATCCCCGGTCTCCTCCAGGCTGCCGTCGTAACTGCCATGATTCTGCATGGTGACATTAAAGAGATAGAACGGCGAATCCTCTCCCTGCGACTCCTCATACAGCTCAATGATCTTATCGTAATCTTCCCGGTCTGTGATATGATAATTGACCGTGTCCGTAACAGCAGAAAAATCATCGGAAGTATAGAACCGGTCAAATCCCATCAGAGGATAAATCTTATACCGGCTGTAACCGGTCTTATAATACGGATGCAGGGCGTAGAGCGGCCCATACCCCTGGTCTTTCAGATTATAGGTCAGTCCCGCCGTCTTGTCCCGCAAAAACAGCTGGTACGGCACAGAATTATCCGGAAGAAATGCCATGGAATTCCCCGTGAGGAACTCAAACTCCGAGTTGGCGGTATTGCCGCCGAAGACGGAAGAGTATGTGTATCCTTTGATCGTATTCTCTGTCAATTTGCGGAAAAACGGCATATAATCCTTCGTCGTCTCCATATCGCCCACAGCCTTCAGGTCAGAGAAGGACTCATTCATGATCGCGATGATATTCGGCTTCTGCCCGCCGTCAGACGTCTCCGTTCCGTCGGACGATGCGGTATCATTGTTTTCCTCTTTTCCGGCAGCTGACGCGGAATCGTTGTCCTGATCAGACGCACCCTTTTCGCCGGTATCTGCGGTATCCGCTTTCGTTCCGGATGTCTCCGCCGCATGTACTTCCGGGTGTGCCAGAAGGCCCAGTCGCGCTGCGATGCTGCCCGGCACATCTTCGGCTTCTTCTGCCGACGCCGACGCCGTCCCGGACGCCGCCTGTTCCTGTGCCACATAGTCGTCCGTGATCTCCTGCACGGCATCCACGGAATATCCCTCCGGCTCCGTCACATGGAGATAACCGAAGGTCCGCATCGTCGTGAGCAGAGTGCCGTAGTAACGGTACTTATACTGCGGACGGTAGACACGGAAGTCCACGCCGATATCTTCCAGATAATCGCTGAACACATACACCTGGCAAAAACACATGAACACTGCCACATAAGCGGCTGCGAAAGCTGTCCTCGCCTTCCAGTGGAACAGTTTTTCTTTTTTCAGCTTGAACAGCAGTGCCAGAAGCACCAGCGCCAGCATGAAAAACTCGGCCGTGTCCACGTCAATCTCGATCTGATATGTATTGGCCACCGAGACGGCGGTGAGGAAAGAATAGATATCAGAGGCGATAAAAGACATGCTTCTGAATACGGTCAGCTCATAATTTAAAAATCCAAAAAATGCCGTCGCAATGATCATGGCTATGGACGCTCGCCGGATGCTGTTAAACAGCAGCAGGAGAAACAGATAGATCACATAGTAGATGACCAGATCCAGGAACAGATATAACGCCGGTATCTTGCTCAGCGGTCCCCAGAACTGCATGTGATTATAATACTCCAGCCATAAAAAAGCTGCCAGAGGCGTCAGGGCCGCCACGGCCCAGCTCAGCCTTCTGTTCAGCTTATCACTCAAATGAACATCCTTCACTGTAAGGAATACGAGAATGATCCATAACCCTCCGCAGATTGTGATCGAATCCGCATAAAATCTCTTAAAAAAGTCAGAGGCTGTTCCATCATAATACAGTTGTGGCTGCGTCAGAAATGCTGCCACGAGCAGAACTTCCAGAAAAACCAGAAACATTTTTCCGGATCTTCCGCTGAAAAACTTCCGTATTCCCCCTGTTTTTCTTCTTTCTTTGCTCATGAAACCTCCACTCCATCTGCTCTGCCGGTCCCAAAACACCGATGTGTCCTGCCCGCCGGCACCTGTTGTTTACCTTTTTTTTACAAATCTTTTTAAATATATCACATTTCTTTACAATGTCAATAAACAGTTTCTGACGAAATTCTTGCAGGGAAGAGGAAGTTTCGCAGTCAGATTACTGAAACTGCCGGAGTTTCCGGTACATTTTCTCTGATACCGGCACGGAAATCCCAAGCTTTTTTGCCTCCCGCACGATATAACCGCTGAACACATCCGCCTCACTGCGGCGTCCCGCACGGACGTCCCTCTGCAGGGAGCTGGTGGCGTTATCCGCATACCCGTGATGGAAACGCTCAATGATCGCGTCGATATGTTCTTTTTTGATGGCAACTCCTTTTGCGAGAGCCACCTGTTCCGCCTCCCGGACCAGAGCCTCATATTCCTCTGTCTTCTTTTTGTCCGCTCTCAGCTGTCCAATGTCATTGTCATAGTAAGCCGTCGTCACATTGTAGGCACAGTTTAAAATGTATTTACGCCAGATCTCCACCTCGATATCTTCCGCCTTTGTGACGTCGATATCCGCCGCGGCAAGCAGAGCCGCTGCCTCGTCCACCTGCTCCTCGCAGGCGCCTCCTTTTACTCCGACGCAGAGGCGGGCAAAGTTTCCCTGCTGGGTGATGGAATAATCTTCATTGGAGAACGATACGATGTAGATCAGCGCGTCAACGACCTTCCCCTTCCCGAGCAGCGCGCGCACCCGTTCTCCCGGATTGACACCGTTCATCACCGGAATGAGGATCGTATCCTCTTTTACAGCAGGAGTAATCTCCCGACAGACTTCCTCGAGGGAATAGTTTTTCACACAGATAAAAATGATATCCTGTTCTCCCAGTTCCGTCGTCCTTGCCACGCGCGCCGGCCGCACGGTGATCTCTCCCTTATATTCGCTGTGAAGGACCAGCCCGTTTTTCTCCAGCGCCTCCTTCCGGCGTCCCCGGGCAGCGATCGTAAGGTGCGGGCAGACCCGCCCCAGCATTCCTGCCAGATAGCCGCCCACGCCGCCTGCGCCGACGACAGCTACTCTTTTTTCCGTTACTTTTTTATCACAAGATTGTGTCTTTTCCATAACCATTTCACCTTTTCTTTACAAAAATTTTATCTTCCCGGTATTTTTTCACTGCCGAAGTCTCCATCAGGAGCCGATCGAGAAAAAATATGCCGCCATCTGCGCGCGGCCGGAGAACCGCTCCTTCTGTAAAAGAGCCTTCGTCTCTTCCCGGGTATAAAATCCGGGCTGTATCCACTCATCCGCCTCGGTGTGCTCCGACGCGCCGCCGGAGACCTCTCCCTCCACTTCGGCAAGCAGGACCCAGGCGGAAGAATCACTCAAGTCCGGAGCCGCGTAGGAAGGCGGCAGTACCTGATATACCCGGGAAAGAGACAGTCCTGTTTCCTCAAACAGTTCCCGGCGGGCGCAGTCTTCCACACTCTCCCCGGCGTCCAGATGCCCGGCGGGCAGATTATAGACAAAATGATTGACGCCCATGCGAAACTCCCGGCACAGGAGGATCCGATCTTTCTTCCAGCCCACGATGACCACGCCGGCCGCCCGCTCTCCGAGCTCCTCCGGGCCGTCATAATCAAAGTTGCTGACCATCTCATAAATCTTTTCTCCACCCTCGGAGTTGGTATAATTCAACGTATAATTTTTCAAAAACCGGGTATTCCGGGTTTTCTCCATCGAATTCAGTTTTGGAATCTTTTTCATACTTTCCCCCATCTCTTCTGAACTGCGGCAAAAAACAGCCGTCCTGTCATTTTTTATGCAGCAAAAGGCCGCCGCGAAACTTGCAGCAGCCTTTTTATCACATTCATCCGGCGCCTCACCAACGGGCGAGGCGCCGGAAACTGTCCTTTGGATATCAGTCAAGGATCTCCCTCAGTATCTGATTCACCATGGCAGGATCTGCTTTCCCCTTCATGGCACGCATCGTCTGTCCCACGAAGAATCCCATAGCCTTTTTCTTTCCTGCTTTATAATCTTCCACTGATTTCGGATTATTTTCCACAATCTCTTCGATCACTTTCCGGAGCGCACCCTCATCATTGACGGTCTTCAGTCCATTTTCTTCAACATAAGTTTCCGGGTCGACATCGTCTTTGAAGACGGCCTCAAAGACTTTTCTTGCCACCTTCCGGTTAATGGCGCCGGACTCGATCATCTCGATCATTTTTACGAGATGTTCCGGAGCGAAGGTAAGGTCTGACGGCTCCATCTCATTTTCTTTCAGGAGACGCATGGTATCGCCCATGATCCAGTTGGAAACTTCTTTCGGAGCAGCTCCCCGGGCAATACAGCTCTCAAACAGCTCTGTCAGCTTCCGGTCCGCGGTGATGATCTCCGTATCATACTCCGGCAGGCCGTATTCTTTCTGGTAACGGGCCTGTTTCTCATCGCGGAACTCCGGCTGTTTTGCGCGGATCTCCTCCAGCCACGCATCGGAGATCACGATCGGCGGCAGATCCGGCTCCGGGAAGTAACGGTAATCCTGCGCGTCCTCTTTGGAGCGCATCGGATAGGAATACTCCGCCTCGTCATCCCAGCGGCGGGTCTCCTGCACCACTTCTTTTCCTTCTTCCAGAAGATCGATCTGACGCTCCCGCTCTCCCTCAATGGCTCTGGCGATGGCGCTGAAAGAGTTCAGGTTCTTCATCTCTGTTCTGGTACCGAACGTTTCCGCTCCCACCTCCCGGACGGAAAGGTTCACGTCCGCGCGCATGGAGCCTTCCTGCAGCTTGCAGTCGGAGGCGCCCAGATACTGAATGATCATGCGAAGCTTTTCCAGATAGGCGATGACTTCCTCCGCCGAGCGCATATCCGGCTCCGACACGATCTCGATCAGCGGCACACCGCTCCGGTTGAAATCCACCAGAGAATTGCCGGTGGCCGGATCGTGAATGAGCTTGCCGGCGTCCTCCTCCATGTGAATCTCATGGATACCGACGTTCTTCTTTCTTCCATCCACCTCGATCTCCACATGGCCGTCCCTGCATATCGGATAGTACAGCTGAGAGATCTGATAATTCTGCGGATTATCCGGATAAAAATAATTCTTCCGGTCAAACTTACAGTTCTGCGTGATAGTACAGTTGGTCGCCAGACCGACAGCCGCCGCATACTCCACCACCTGTTTGTTCAGCACCGGGAGAGAACCCGGCATCCCGGTACAGACCGGGCAGGTGTGGGTGTTCGGCGCTCCGCCAAATTCCGTGCTGCATCCGCAGAATATCTTCGTCTTTGTGGCAAGCTCCACATGCACCTCCAGACCGATCACGGTCTCATACTGTCTGCTCATCAGTCATTCCCTCCTTCTGCTGTCTCCGACATCCCGGACAGATTCCGGCAGCCGTCTTTTTTGTTTTCTCCGGCTCCCGGCGCCGTCATGGTAAATCCCCGGTTCTGCTCATAAGTGTAAGCTGCCCGGAGGATATTTTTCTCCTTAAAGCAATCCCCGATCAGCTGCACGCCGACCGGCAGCCCCTGCTGATCCGTGCCGCAGGGAACGGTGATACCCGGCAGTCCCGCCAGATTGACGGAGATCGTGTAAATGTCTCCCAGATACATCTGGATCGGGTCGTCAAGGCTCTCGCCCAGCTTCGGCGCTGTGGTCGGCGCAGCCGGACCGAGGATCACGTCATATTTCTCAAACGCCCTGTCAAACTCCTGTTTGATGAGTGCCTTTGTCCGCAGCGCTTTCAGATAATACGCATCGTAATACCCGGAACTTAACACAAAGGAACCCAGCATGATCCTCCGCTTCACTTCCGGACCGAATCCCTCAGACCGGGTCTTTTTATACATGTTATGCAATCCCTCATATTCCGGCGTGCGGTAACCGTATTTGACGCCGTCAAACCGCGCCAGGTTGGAACTGGCCTCCGCGCAGGCGATGACATAATATGCCGGGATGGCATATTTGACAAGACCAAGGTCAAACTCTTCCACAACAGCTCCCTGCGCTTCCAGAACCTTTGCCGCCTCCATCACTGCCGCCCGCACATCCGCGTCCAGACCTTCCCCGAAGTAATCCTTCGGGATGCCGATCTTCATTCCTCTGACATCATTGACGAGAGCGGAAGCAAAGGCATATTCCTCCCGCTCCACAGAAGTGCTGTCTTTCTCATCATGAGAGGCGATGGCGTCGAGGATCACCGCGCAGTCCCGCACGTCCTTTGCCATCGGACCAATCTGATCCAGTGAGGAACCATAGGCGATCAATCCATAGCGGGATACGGTACCGTACGTCGGCTTCATCCCTACCACGCCACAATAAGACGCCGGCTGTCGGATCGAGCCGCCGGTATCAGACCCCAGCGCAAAAATACATTCTTCCGCCGCCACTGCCGCCGCGGATCCACCGGAGGAACCGCCCGGCACATGTTCCGGATCCCACGGATTCTTTGTCGCTCCGTAATAGGAGGTCTCCGTGGTACTTCCCATGGCAAACTCATCCATATTTGTCTTTCCGATGATGACCACGCCCGCCTTTTCCAGATTCTTCACCGCTTCCGCCGTGTATGGCGGCACAAAATTATCAAGGATCCGGGAGCTGCAGGTCGTGCGCACTCCTTCCGTACACATATTATCCTTGATGGCTGCCGGCACTCCCGCCAGCGGTCCGGTGAGCGTACCGTCCTCAATCATCCGCTGTACTTCCTCCGCCCGCTTTAACACGGTCTCTCTGTCCAGCACCGTCACATAAGAATGATAGATCTCTTCTTTCTTTTCAATGGCGTCCATGGCCGCCATGGCCGCTTCCATGGCAGTGACCTCGCCCGCCTTTATCTTTTCGCCCAGCTCCACAGCTGTACATTTCATCCAGTCCATCGCTGTCCTCCTGTCTTTTTCTACTCTCTTACTGCGGCTGTCCGTCGTTTAATCAAACGTTTTCGGCACGACAAAGGCGCCGTCTTTCGCCTCCGGCGCGCCCGCAAGCATTGCGTCCCGCTCGTCCCCGTTGGTGACCACGTCTTCCCGGAACACATTGTGGACCGGAAATACATGACTCATCGGCTCCACGCCGCTGGTGTCCAGCTCATTTAAGGTGTCAATATAATCAAGCATCTTCGCCATATCTTCTTTTGCCTGCTCTTTCTCCTCCGGAGAGAGCTCCAGCTTCGCCAGAATACCGACATATTCCATCGTCTCGTCTGAAATCACATTTGCCATCTCTGTCACTCCTTTTGTCACAATACATTTATACAGAAAAACCGGGGCAGGGCCGCGCGCTCACGCGGAAAAACAGTCTCCTCCCGCCTGAGCTGAAAAAAGCACACCCTTGCACCCCGGTATTATACATTTCCAGCAAAAAACATATCACATTTATTTTGGTTTATCAAGAGAAAATCTCACATTCCGCTCGTACATTTCCTCACTGAGGATCGTGTGATAAAGCGTTTCCATGGCTGTCTGCGCCTTTTCCTCATAAAGCGGCCGCCCAAGACCCAGGATCCGGTAGCGCACGCCGAACACCTGCGCGTTTAACCCGGTCTCTATGGCCTCATTTCTCAGATAAAACTGAATCCGCCGCTCTTGCAGATCCCGGACGTCCGGCTCCGCTGCCAGCGGCTCTTCCACTTCCAGAAGTACCGCCTCTTTCTCGCTCAGATGCCCCTTCAAAATAGAAAGAATCCGGCTGCCGGTTCCTTTTCCCCTTCCGTCTTCCATGACGGCAAAATAATCAAGCAAATAGAAATCGCCGTTTTTTATCAGGCAAGTGTAGGCTCTGCATTCCCCGTCCTCATAATACCCGTGCGGAAAATAATTTCCCTCTCTGACCGCCTTTTCCATGATAGAAAATGGTTTGAGCTCGTCCGGTGGAAAATGTTTCTTCATACTGGTGTCATACAGCTTCCGGAATTCTTCCATCTGCATCAGTCTCTGTTCCATCGTTCCGTCTCCTTTTTTTGTATTTCTCTGTTTCCTGTTCCGTATCCTCTTTTATCCTGCATCTGTCATACGGAACATGCGAAAGCCACCACGCTAATGACGTCCCCCGCCGCCTCCATGGCCGCCGGTTCCGCCGATATCTCCCCCGCCGCCGTGACCGCCGGAATCATGGTCGCTCTCAACCTTTACCCTCGTCACGTGCGAATGCAGGAAAATATCCTGACGCCGGTTGATCTTCACGCCGCCTTCCGGCACATAGGTGGACTTTCCGGTCGTCACCTGCCCCCGGTTTCCGATGAGATTGCAGGCAGCAAAGATGGCAGCCACCGCCAGCGCGATCAGAAGCAGCCAGAGATTTCCGATACGGAAATGGAACAGGTTCAGATTCTGCATTTCCTCCGCCGTCGTCTTTATCATCGTCTCGTAAGCGGCGCAGGGATCCTCATTGACATTCTCATTGGTGCGGTCAATGATAAACTGGATCGTATTATCATCAAGCTTCTGCGTCGGTCTGCCGGTCGTACACAACCAGCAATATCCATTCGCCCAGTTATCCACGTAAATGATGCCGTCGCCGTTTGGCTTATCCCAGCCAAACTGATTCGTCTCATACCAGTTCTGTGCATAATCCCGGATCGTATAGTAGTCATCGATCTCCGGTTCCCGGATGGTAAGAAGGACAATGTCCGCCCCGATCATCTTCTCTTTCTCCTCGATCAGGGCAGAGAGTTCTTCCTCTTCTTCGTCCGCCAGCACATTTGCCTCATCAAAGACTCTCTCCTCTGTCTGGCACTGTGTATTGCTCCTCGGCTCCTTTGACGCCATCATCCCCTGAAATACGGCATACCGGAGAAACAGAGCCAGCCCGCCGAGAACGAGAGCAGCGATGAGGAGTCCAAGAATAACTTTTCGATACGTCTTATTCATCTACAGCACCTCCAGAAGAAAACATAACATTTTCAGGAAAAAGAACACCAGCGCAAACAGGATGGCGCTCATGCCAAAGACCCTGCCCAGGCTGACCGGCGGCGCGCCAATGACCTTTCCCGTCTGCCCGTTGACATAAAACGGATACTCTTTTCCGTTATAGCGGTAAATGTACTTCCAGACCGGAAGAAAGGCAAAAAAAGTATCTTCCACCGTATTGTTCACCTGCTCCTCAAAGGGTCGCACCATAGCGTAGCCGGCATTTTCTTCCGCCAGATACTCTCTGGAAAATCCGTCCGCTTTCTCTTCCGCCCGCGGCCGCAGGGTTTCCTCATCCTGCTCAAATACGTCTGCCTGAAAGCCGGACAGGTATTCCGGCGTAAAGTCGAGGAGCTCCCCGTACTGATATGGCTCCAGCAGATCCATCATGCCGTCCTCCATGGCGACGGAAGCGTCCACCGGAATCTTATCATAATCCACCTCAAAATCCCGGACCAGACGGTACACTCTCGTCTCCGTCATCTCATACTCTCCCTCTCTCCAGGTCCGCACCCGGTCTCCCTCGCCCTCAAAATGTACATGGCTGTGAAAGTCATACATCCAGAATGGCACGTACAGACCTTCCATGGATTCTATGTCAGACGCCGCGCAGAAATTGGACGGAAGAAACAGCTTCGTGTCAAAGTTCTTTCTGATCCTCTCTCCCGCCTCCTGTCTGTCCATGCAAAACGGCAGGAGCAGACGGGGCCGGCGGGCTCCCTCCATCCGGTCCTCCAGTATGTGAAAGGTCTGACAGTACGGGCACCGGCAGGCGAGCGTATATTCTGTCGTCTCGATCTGTCCGCCGCAATTGCTGCATACATGAATCTTTTTCTGTGGTATCTCCTGCTGACTTTCTTCACTTCCGCAGCTCTCACAGACCATCTTCTTTTTTTCGGGATGGTATGTGACGTTGCCGCCGCAGTTTTTACAACGATAAAACATAATTTCCTCCCCGGATATCATATATCCTGCTGTCGGACATAAATTGTAATATATTATACAAACCGTCTGCCTGCCGGACGCCCCACCGGCCTCTTTCCTCTTCCGGACCGCAGACGAAGTCCGTCCGAAAGGGACTGACGTCAGCCGCGCCGCATCATATTTCCTGAAAGGAGCGCTTCTTTGAAAAAATATATTACGCTTTTATGCCTGTCTCTTTTGTTTTTCCTGTATCCCTATCATACCATAAAATCACTCGCAGCGGAAACACCTTCGGGACTTTATGCCAAAGCTGCCATTCTGATGGACGGCAGTAATCAGCGGGTTCTTTTTGGCAAAGAAGAAAAAACGGAGCTTCCCATGGCCAGCACCACAAAGATCATGACCTGTCTTTACGCGCTGGAACACGGCAATCTCTCCGACATCGTCACATTTTCCGACAGGGCAGCTTCCGCTCCCAAAGTGCATCTGGGCGCCAGGGCCGGCAGTCAGTTTCTCCTGTCTGATCTTCTCTACGCCCTCATGCTGGAATCCTACAACGACGCCGCCGTCGCCATCGCGGAACATCTGGGTGGCTCCGTGGAAGCCTTCTGCCAGGCCATGACGGAGGAAGCCCGCTCCTACGGCTGCTACCAGACGTCCTTTGAGACGCCCAACGGTCTGGACAGCGACAACCATTATACCACCTGCTACGATCTCGCCATCCTCACCTGCCACGCCCTGCAAAACAAAGATTTCCGCAGCATCATCCGGGAACCCTCCTACACCATCAAAGAGATCACCGGCGGGCAGGCCTACACCCTTCACAACAAGGACGCCTTCCTCACCTCCTACCCCGGCGCCATCGGCGTAAAAACCGGTTTTACGGGAAAGGCCGGCTACTGCTTCGTAGGCGCGGTGGAGACCGCGGACCGGCTGCTCATCTCCGTGGTTCTCGGCAGCGGCTGGCCGCCGAACCGCAGTTACAAATGGCAGGACACGAGGAAGCTCATGGATTACGGGATGGAGAACTTTGAAAACGTGACGATCCCTCTTGACAGCGATATCCCCGGGCAGCTCCCCGTCCTGCACGGGCAGGCGCAAATCTGCGACATCCGCGCTCCCGGCGACGTGACGCTCCTTCTGAACACCGGGGAGGAAACAGCCTCCTGCACCGCGGACTTTTCCGCCAGCCTCTCCGCGCCGGTCCGCTCCGGAGATCCCGTCGGGACAGTGACGCTCTCCATCAACGGGGAAACTTACCGGACTTATCCGGTGACAGCGGCGGCCGACGTCGCGCACATCGACTACCGATGGTGCCTGAAGCGGCTGGCGAGGAAATATTTTTATGGATAAAATGGGAATCTGCACATCCGTTCCGCTATCATTTCGTCCGGGGTATTACAGTTACCATTTGGAGAATGGTGAGCGATATCTATGTCCTCGTCTGGCACATAACAATACTCCCGCAGGTCTCTCCAACCCGCGGGAGTATTTTATGTCTCTGTACAATTGTTCAAAGCAGCTATATCCTATCTTCCGATCAATGTATTATACAGCTCTTCATAACGTTTCTTGGAAACGCCCCAGGAGAGGTCTTTCTTCATACCGCGTTTGAGCATGTTATCCCATACATTCTTCTGTTCAAAGAAAATGTATTTGCTGTAGTTAATGACATTTACCATGTCGTCGCCATTGTAATTGGTGAAGGAGAAGCCGTCTCCGGTATTCTCAAACTCGTTGAGCGGCTCTACCGTATCCTTCAGTCCGCCGGTCTCTCTCACGATTGGAACCGTTCCGTAACGGAAGGCGATGATCTGTGTCAGTCCGCACGGTTCAAAGAGGGATGGCATCAGGAACGCGTCTGCCGCTGCATATAATTTATGTGCCAAATCGTCGGAATAGAGAATATTGGCAGATACCTTATTCGGATAGCGATATGCATAGTAGCGGAACATATCCTCGTATCTCTGCTCGCCGGTACCGATGACCACAAGCTGTGTATTGTCGTCCACAATACGCTCCATACCATACTGGATCAGGTCAAGACCTTTCTGGTCTGTCAGTCTGGAAACGAGACCGATCAGATACTTATCCGGGTTCACCTCAAGGCCCAGCTCTCTCTGGATAGCTGCCTTGTTGGCTGCCTTGCCCTTCTTATAATTTTTCACATCATAATTCTCATAGATTGCCGGGTCCGTCTTCGGATTATAAACAGTATAATCAATACCGTTCACGATACCGAACAGGCTCTGATTTCTGGCGCTCAGCAGACCGTCCAGTCCCTCGCCGTAGTATGGGGTCTGAATCTCCTGCGCATAAGTATTACTTACTGTGGTGATAAAGTCGGAATAAACGATACCGCCCTTCAACATGTTGGCATCTTTCTTATATTCCAGCTTATCCGGTGTGAACAGATAATCCGGCAGTCCGGAAAGACCCTTGATCGTCTTGATATCCCAGATACCCTGGAAACGGAGATTATGAATCGTCATGATCGTCTTGATGCCCCAGAAGAACGGATTGGCCGCAAACTCTGTCTTCAGATATACCGGGATCAGACCGGTCTGCCAGTCATGACAGTGAATAATATCCGGTTTAAAATCTACAATCGGAAGAATAGACAAAACTGCCTTACAGAAGAAAATGTATTTCTCTACGTCTGTTCTGGTATCTGCGTAAGGCTTCTCAGCGCCAAAATAATCCAGATTGTCAATAAAATAATAGGTGATGCCGTTATACTCATGCTGCATGATACCTACATGTGTATGCGGAACAAGCGGGCCTGTACCCATATAAAAATGCGTCACATAATGGAATGTGTTACGAAACTTATCCGGAATCCCCCGGTAGTTTGGCATAACAACTCTCACATCCCACTCGTTCTTGTCAAACTCTTTTGGCAATGCCCCCACAACGTCTGCAAGTCCACCCGTTTTCATAAACGGTACGCATTCAGAAGCAGCAAATAAAATCTTCTTCATGGTAATCCTCCTCGAATAAAAAGTTTTCCCTTTGTTAAAAGTGTATTACGAGATGCGGCACGCCGCAGCCTCTACTTTATCTATTGTACAACAATTTTGGTATAAATACTATGACTTTTTTGTATAAATTGGGATTTGTCGCGGTGATAAGAAATATAACTTGTAACACAGACGATGACGCTGGAGCACAGACAGGTTCTCCTGCTCAGCCCTCACTCGGACGGAACGACAGAATCAGCTCTGTGGGGAATATAACCGTCCTCGCTCACAGCTCGCAGTCGAAGACTGTCTGTGTCCGGAACGTCATCTGTGCTGTGTAAAATTATCTGTTTCTTATCCCCTCGACATAACAACTATCTATTCTATAGCCTGCTG
>DXGQ01000002.1 GCA_019113845.1 Candidatus Anaerobutyricum avicola | reverse complement strand
GGACTAGCCAGGAGTGTCACTATGAGATGGCTTCTGCCGTCCTCCTTCACAGCTCGCGGTCAAAAGCCGTATGTGCCCAAGCGTCATTTGTCTATGGAAAAATCTCTGTTCCACTTTTACAAGAATCCTGTGTATGTTGGCAAAATAGCAGGTTATGTCCATAGACGGACTGGCTAATGCTAAATTTACAGTCATCTCTCTCTGACTTCATCACTAAGATTATGGCAAAATGCCCGTTCCATCTCGACTGCATTTGCAGTATTGTGACTAGCTCTCCGGGGATGCCCGAATTCTTTGTTTCTTATCCCCTCGACAAAATAACTATCTATGTCTATAGTCTGCTGTTTTTCCAGTATACACAGGATTTTTGTAAAGATGAAACAGAGTTTCCCAATATCCAAATGCCATTCGGAGTGCATACAGTTTCCGACCGCGAGCTGTGAGGGAGGACTATCTAAGACTTGTGGAAGGCAGGGAGAAAATGTAAAGTGATTTCTCCCTGCCGATCAAAAAAGCCTGCAGTCCGAGTGAGGGTCGAGTCGGGAGGAACTGTATGAGAACGAATGGCATCGTCTGTTATATGAGAAACCTGTTATCACCTTTACAAATCCCCATCAATTCAGCCAGAACCCACACACAATCATTACCGCCACATAGAAAAACAGGATGCCGTAGGCGATGAAGTCGTTTCTTCTATATATAAGGGGTTTCAGTTTTGTTCTGCCCTCGCCGCCGTTATAACAGCGTGCGTCCATAGCCAGCGCCAGGTCGGAGGCACGGCGGATGGCGGAGATGAAGAGGGGTACGAGGACCGGGAGCATTTTTTTTGCGCGCTGAAAAATGTTTCCTGATTCCAGGTCTGCTCCCCGGGACATTTGCGCCTTCATGATCTTATCCAGTTCTTCCGTGAGGATTGGAATGAATCGAAGCGCGATTGAGATCATCATGGATAGTTCATGAATCGGTATGTGGATGTGCTGGAGAAATCCCAGGGATTTTTCCAGACCGTCGGTGAGCTGGTTTGGTGTGGTTGTAAATGTCATGATGGATGATCCCATGACAAGGTATACCAGACGAACTACCAGATAAAATGACATCCAGATACCTTCCTGCGTGATCCGCACCGGGCCGGCTTCAAAGATTGTCGTTCCCGGCGTGCATAAAAGGTTCACGATGGCGGAAAAGCAGATGATGATAAAGAGCGGTTTTACTCCCCGGATCACCATGGAAAACGGAACCCGGGATAATGCGATGACAACGCCAAGAAAAAGGGTTGCCGCCGCCAGTCCAAAAAGAGATTTCGGGAAAAACAATGTGATCACAAACAGAAGGGTACCGAGCAGTTTCACTCTCGGGTCCAGTCTGTGTAAAGGAGAGTCCGCATTATAATATTGTCCTAATGTCATTTCCCGAAGCATTGATTTTCCTCCAAAATACGCGCGGCCAGCGCTTCTACTGTCAGCGGGACTTTTCCGCTTCTCTCTATCTGCACTGTCTCCACCGTTTTCTTTTCATTTACGACTGCACCTGTGTGTTTTTCGCTTCTTTCCGCCTGCACTGTCTCCATCGGTCTCTTTTCATTTACGACTGCACCTGCCTGTTTTTCTCCGCCCGAAACCGTCTTCCCGAAATGTTTCTCTGTTATCTGTACTGCGTCTACAGTTGCTGCGTCATCTTCTTGGGTTGTTTCGGATATACTTTTAAAATATCCTCTTGATCTCAGATTATTATAGAACTGCAGCGCCTGCGGGATATCCAGTCCCATTGCCTTCAATTCTTTTTCTCTTGCAAATACATTTTCTGTCGTATCATCCATGACAAGCTGACCGTGATTCATCACGAGAACCCGACGGGCATTGGCCGCCACATCGTCCATGTCATGAGAGACCAGCAGTATAGTGATCTTTTTTTCCTCATTGAGATAACGCAGCAGGGAGAACAGATTCTCCTTGCCTTTTCCGTCCAGCCCCGCCACCGGCTCATCGAGGATAAGGTATTCCGGTTCCATGGCGAGGATGCCGGCCAGTGCAACTCTTCTTTTCTGTCCCCCGGATAAGGCAAAAGGCGAAGCATTTTCCAATTTGGACGAAATACCCACCAGTTCCATGGCTTTTCTTGCTTTTTCTTCACAGGTCTTCTGATCAAATCCAAGATTTTTCGGACCAAAAGTAATGTCTTTTAAGACAGTTTCCTCGAAAAGCTGATATTCCGGATACTGAAAACAGAGAGCTACCTTCTGACGAAGTTTTTGCAGGGCGAACTTTCCGTCAAATACATTTTCCCCATCAAAATAATACTCTCCTGTCATCGGCTGCAGGAGACCGTTCAAGTGTTGGAGAAGAGTGGATTTGCCGGATCCGCTGTGCCCGATCAGGGCAGCATACTCGCCTTTCTCCAGCAAGAAACTGGCGTCGCGGATAGCGTATTGCTTTTCTTCCTGCCACTGGTCTTTATATTGGTAACTTATATTTTTTAAAACAATTCCCATAATGATTTCCTGTCAAATGTACAGGGTTTCGGACAGAACATCTGCCCTGTTGATTCATTGCCCCTGTTTTGTTGTCTTATTTTCTTTTTGAAAATTTCCCGGTACAGTTTGCGTAAGAAATTCCTCCAACGCTTCTCCCGTCTGTATCTCTGCCGGTATATTCATACCGCCCTGGCGCAACAGGTAAAGAAGTTCTTTATCAAAAGGCAGAGAAATACCCAGCCTCTTCAATTCTTCTGCCCTGCTCCACAGTTCGTCCGGACGTCCCTGCATGGCCACCTGTCCCTCGTCCATCACATAAATGTACTCTGCATTTTCTACTTCCTCGATGTGATGCGTGATATAGATGACGGTAATCCCCTTATCTTTGTTAAGATGCCGGATAGCGTCCAGCACTTCGGCTCTGCCCCGCGGGTCCAGCATGGCGGTTGGTTCATCAAAAACGATACATTCCGGTTCCATGGCGAGGATACCGGCGATGGCGATCTTCTGTTTTTGTCCGCCGGACAAACTGCCCGGTGACTGTTCCCGGTAAGCGGTCATTCCTGTCGCTTCCAGCGCTTCGGCAATTCTGTCCCAGATCTCTTCCGTAGGGACCCCAAGGTTCTCCGGGCCAAAGGCCACGTCCTCCTCCACAAGATTACCGATGATCTGGTTGTCCGGATTCTGGAAGACCATTCCTGCTGTTCTGCGGATGGGAATAATGTTCTCCGGACGGGAGGAATCCATGTTTTTGATAAAAACCGCGCCGTCCGTCGGCTGCAAAAGCGCCGTCAGATGCTTTGCCAGGGTGGATTTACCGGAACCGTTGTGTCCGAGGATGCCGACAAAATCCCCCTTTTTTATGGAGATGGACACATCGTCAAGGACGGTCTTCTCCTCCGGGATCTCCTGATTCTCTGTGTAGGTTCTATATTTAAATATCAGATTTAATGTCTCTATTATTTTCATATTTTTATTATTATAACGATAAATCTATCGTTCTCTCAACAGAATATTTTTCATGATACGATCATCGTTTCACAGAATATTTTTTGTAATACAATCATTACTTCAGCAGACTGTTTTTTATGATACAATCATCGCTTCAACAACGATCATCTCTTCAACAGTACACTAGTGTACTGACCCGTTCATTTTCAGCATAATGGCGAAGAATGCGTTTCCATTCTGCAAGGCGGAAGAATGAGGCGTAGTGGGCGCTACGCCGATTGATGACAACACCGCAGATGGAAATGCAGGCAAGT
>DXGQ01000015.1 GCA_019113845.1 Candidatus Anaerobutyricum avicola | reverse complement strand
ATGCGCTCGAGATGAAACGAACATTTTGCCATAATCTTAGTGATGAAGTCAGACAGAGATTTGCGGCATACTATCCAGGTAGAAAAACACAGCGGGAAAGGTCGGCGACGACTGGGAGCGCAGGCGTCATGAGAACATTATCATGCTGTTCCCACAATCAGCCTGCCGAGGTGGAGGAGAAGACCTTCCTGCCTGCGTTTTTCTATGGCATATACAGCGTTGCAAATCTCGTCTGTTTCTACATTCTCAGATTCTATCAAGATCGCAGTTTCATCTCGACAAACCCATCGACAAATCCCCATTTTCTATTTGCCTGCCGTCTGGTTTTGAGGTATAGTAGGGAAGGCAAAGGAAAAAGAGTGGAGGAGATGACCATGGATTTACCAAAAGACCCTATGATGCTTTACAGTGTTGTCAATACAAAGCTGCGGGATTATTACGGTTCGCTGGAGGAAATGTGTGATGACATGAATCTTTCTGAAAAAGAACTAGAGCAGACATTGGCAGCGGCAGGTTTTGAATACAACCGGGAATTAAATAAGTTTATGTAGATGCCACATGGGTGGCAGAAAATGTGAAAAAGACCGAGGTAACCTTGTGAAATGGATGCTTCGGTCTTTTTGTGGAATGCGAATGATTCTTTTTGGCGAATGTTTTTTGTGGATTGTTCTTTTTTTATAGGAAGAACTTCGCTTCCATCCGGTATCGAAGTGCCTCAAAAGCGGTGTCGGATAACACCTGCATGGCTTTG
This sequence comes from Candidatus Anaerobutyricum avicola, assembly GCA_019113845.1. Lineage (GTDB taxonomy): Bacteria > Bacillota > Clostridia > Lachnospirales > Lachnospiraceae > Anaerobutyricum > Anaerobutyricum avicola. The sequence continues at coordinate 22,161 of DXGQ01000015.1, read as the reverse complement.
GCAGGATATTTTCCGGCGGCAGTTTCGCCGGTGAGCATCAGAGAGGATGCTCCGTCTAAGACAGCGTTAAATATGTCGCTGACTTCTGCCCGGGTTGGCACGGGATGTTCTTCCATGGACGCAAGCATCTGGGTGACGACCATGAATGGTTTTTTGAATGCCAGACAGGTGCGGGCAATCTGCTTTTGGATGGCAGGAAGCTGTGGGAGCGGATATGCATTTCCCAGGTCGCCTCTCGCGATGACGATCTGGTCGCAGTGGGGCAAAAGGGAGGAAAGTTGTTCCACGCCCCGGCGATTTTCGATTTTGGCAAAGATGCGGACGTGGGCATGTCCGTATTCCAGCAGAGCTTTGCGCAGATTCAAAAGGTCTTCGCCGCTTCGCACAAAGGGAAGCATGACTCCGGTTACCCGGTAACGGTCAAGAATCCGGAGATTCTCAAGATCCTGCGCCGTGAGAGTGGGCAGTTCCACGGATACGCCGTCGATGGCGAGGCTTTTTCTGGAAGAAAGAAGTCCGCCGGTCACCACGACAGTCTCTGCTTCCGGGAGGGCGGCATCCACGCTCTTTACGGTGAGGATGATCTTTCCGTCATCAAGACGGAGTGTTTGTCCTTCTTTGAAATAAGGAAAAACGGCATCGGGAACCGGAATGGATGGAAGAGTCTTTCTGGAAACCGTCAGGGAAGGAAATGCATCGATGGCAGAAACTCCGTTTACGGCGATGGCGGCAATGGCTTTCTCCTGTTCTGTTTTGTCTGACGAAGAAGAATCCGGACAGGCCGGATGTTCCCCGCCGGAAACTGCAGAATCCGTTTCAGAATAAGCGGATACAGGACAAAGGCGCACGGTATTACCAGCCAAAAGAAGAAGAGGTTCTGTAAGAGCCCCGATGCGGACCTCCGGTCCCTGAAGATCAATGAGCAGATCCGGGACGATGTGCCTTTTTTCGGCGACGGCGTGGAGAGTATGCAGCCATGGTTCACATTCTCTCAGGTTGGTGTGAGAGAGGTTAAGACGCAGACCGGTCATGCCGGCCTGAAACATTTCATGTAATATTTCTCCGGAATGGTCCGCCGGGCCAAGTGTTCCGTATAATTCCAGTTTTCTTTTCATGTAAATAACTCCATTCTAAATCATTGATGATATCGTTGCCTGACGACAGCACAGCGGATAAAAAGGTCAGTGATATCGCGGATGCTTTCGCTGTATTGGCGTCTGAATTTACGTCTCCGGCAAAAATAATTCATCGACAGTAAGCTGCAGTTCCCTGGCCAGATGGAAGGCCAGGGATAGCGTCGGGTCGTACTTGTTATTTTCAATGGCATTGACGGTCTGCCGGGAGACGCCGCATTTTTGGGCCAGTTCTTTCTGGGACAGTCCCAGTTCTTTTCGCCGTTCTCTGATTCGGTTCTCCATCTCATCCACCATACCTTTTTCTATAATATAGAAGAAATATAAAGTATATGATAGCGATGACTTCCAGATGAACGAAAGGGTTGATGGACATAGGCTGGGCGCGGACGAAGTTCTCGATGACCTCCAGAATCAGGCTTCCCACGGTGCCAAGCAGAGTAAGGGAGCTGGCCTTCCACGCGATGATCTGATTCCGTTCATCTCCCGGCGCCAGCAGAGATACCAGCAAAATGATATCCAGAATGGCAAATATCGCTAAAAAGACTCCTAAAAAAATCATAGCAGTTACAGGCATACAGGTCACTTCCTTTCTGATCTCATAGTATGTACAATTACGCCAGTGGACAGGCAGAACCGCGGTGGCAAGCCACCCTGGTTGCCGGTGATAAAGAAAATGTGTCAAATACTTTTGACATTTTAATTGTAGCAGAGGAGAGAAGAAGTGTCAAGAGTTTTTGACACGTTATCTGAGCGTTTTTGGTATAGTGAAAAATCAGGAAATCGCTGTATTGCGCAGGATTTTGTTTCCTGCGAGGGGGAGGAGGAAGGAAGCACGGCGTTGGCTGCCCGTCAGAGTTACGGTTTGACATTTTGTCCGTCAGATAATACACTTATATGCATAAAACGATTATCGGGCGGATATATCCGATGACGGACAAAGGGCTGGCGTATTGGCCTGTCCATTGCATCAGAGACAAAGAAAATAATAAAACAGAAAAAACTACTTGACAATTGAGCGGTTGTTCAACTATAATACAGTTAGTTGAATGATTGTTCAATTGAATAAACATTCATTTGACTACAGGAGGTTGTTATGACAACGAAGAAAAGTGACAGTACAGCAATGTTTCCCGAAAGTATCGAGCAGGTGCAGAAAAGTATGCCGGCGGATGCCGATATTGAAAAAGTTGTTTCCTTTTACAAGGTTCTGGCAGATAAGACCCGGCTTCGGATCCTGTACGCGATCAAAGAGCAGGAAATGTGCGCGGGTGATATCGCGGTACTGCTTGACATGACAAAATCTGCTGTTTCCCACCAGCTGGCAGTGATGCGGAACATGCATCAGATCAAGGCCAGACGAGATGGGAAAAACGTTTTCTATTCACTGGATGACGAACACATCGTGGATATTCTGGAAGAGGCCATGGTACATATGGTTCACACGGAAAAGTAAAAGAATTCCACAGGCGTAACCGGCCGGTATGCCCTGGATGGAAATTCTTTTGAGGTTGCAGAACCATACATTGCCTTCCGGAAAAAGAAGAAAGGATATTATATTTATGAAGAGAAAAGTATATATTCTGGAAGGACTTGACTGTGCGAACTGCGCTGCCAAGATTGAAGGAAAACTGAGTAAGATGCCGGGATTGTCAGATGTTTCGGTTACTTTTGCCACGAAACAGCTTCGTTTTTCGGCAGAAGACCCGGATGCGCTGCTTCCTCAGATTCAGGAGACAGTAAAAGCAATGGAACCGGACGTGGAGGTTGTGGAGAGAGACCGTGGAGGGAAAAAATCACAGGATCATGAACACCATCACGGCCACGAACACCGTCACGAGCACAGCGACGCCTGCGGCTGCGGTCATGACCATCACGACCACGAGCACCATCACGAGAGCGGCGACGCCTGCGGCTGTGGTCATGACCATCACGACCACGAACACCATCATGAACATGAGGAGGGACCGCATGCCACCCGTTCCCACACACATTTTGTGGAGGAATATCATCATGTGGAGGGGCATCCGGAGGACTGCGACTGTGAACAGTGCCATTCTTTTGTGGAGTACTGTGACGTCTGCGGCAAGAGTCTGGCGTTGTGTACCTGCCATATGCCGGATGAAGACCTGGAAAAGAGAGTTTATATATTAGAAGGAATCGACTGCGCGAACTGTGCCGCCAAGATTGAGGCGAAGATCCGGCAGATGCCGGAGGTGGGATTCGCGTCTGTGGCATTTGCCACAAAACAGCTCCGGGTATCCGCCAACGATCAGGATGCGCTTTTGCCGAAGATGCAGGCGGTGGTGGATTCCATCGAGGATGGCGTGACCATCGTGCCGAGAAGACGTAAAAAGATTTCTGCGGTATCAGACACGAAACTTTATATTATGGAAGGACTTGACTGTGCGAACTGTGCGGCGAAGATTGAAGCGAAGCTTAAGAACATGGAAGGTGTGGACGATGTGACGATCACATTTGCCACAAAACAGATGAAGCTGTCGGCGAAGAATCCGGACGCCATGATTCCGGCGGTTCAGGCAGCGGTGGACGCTATGGAAGACGGGATCACCATCGTGCCAAAGGAGAGAACTTCGGCAGCAAAAAAAGAAGAAAAGGAACCAATCTGGAAGAAGCCTCTGTTTTCTATCGGAGTGGGAGCCGCGCTGTTTGTGGCTGGCGAGATTCTGGAACAGACGGGAATCGTGGGACAGATTCCATTGCTGGCAATCTTTCTGATCGCTTATCTGATTCTCGGCGGAAAGGTATTGATGACTGCCGGAAGAAATATTATAAAAGGGCAGGTCTTTGACGAGAACTTCCTCATGAGTCTGGCGACTATCGGCGCCTTTCTGATTCAGGAGTTTCCGGAGGCAGTCGGCGTGATGTTGTTCTACCGCATCGGCGAATATTTTGAAGAGAGAGCGACGGAGCAGAGCCGCGCGCAGATCATGGATGCGGTCGATCTGCGGCCGGAAGTCGTGAATCTGCTGGTAGGGGACGATGTGCAGGTGATCGACGCGGAGGAAGCCAACGTGGGCGATATCCTTCTGGTGCGCCCGGGTGACCGGATTCCTCTGGACGGCGTGATTATTGACGGTGAGAGCCGGATTGATACGTCTCCGGTGACGGGAGAGCCGGTTCCGGTGATGGCGAGAGTGGGAGACGGCGTGGTATCCGGCTGTATGAACACATCGGGACAGCTCAAGATCCGTGTGGAGAAGATTCTCGAAGAGTCCATGGTCACAAGAATCCTTGACTCTGTGGAAAATGCAGCGGCAAGCAAGCCGAATATTGACAAATTTATCACCCGGTTTGCCCGCGTGTACACGCCGTTTGTCGTATTTTTTGCCCTGTTCGTGGCACTGGCACTGCCGTTTATCCTGCCGGATTCCATGAACTGGCATCTGTTTGTGAACCCGGATTACACCGGAACCGTATCCGCCCTGTATGGTACATCGGGAACGGCGTCCGTGTACACAGCGCTTACCTTCCTGGTCATCAGCTGTCCGTGCGCGCTGGTGCTTTCGGTACCGCTGGCCTTTTTCTCCGGCATCGGAGCCGCGTCGAAGCGGGGTATTCTGTTTAAAGGTGGAATCGCCATTGAGGCATTAAACAAAATCAAGGCGGTCGTCATGGATAAGACCGGAACCATCACAAAAGGAAACTTTGTGGTGCAGTCAGTGCACCCGGCTTCTGACAGCGTGAGCGCCGACGAGCTGCTGGCGATGAGCGCCAGCTGTGAACTGTCCTCCACCCATCCGATCGGACACAGCATTGTGGAAGCGGCGGAGCAGAAAGGACTTTCCATCGAACATCCGGTAAGCGTGGAGGAGATCGCCGGACACGGCATCCATGCCGTAGTGAGCCGGGGCGAAGTTCTCTGCGGCAACCGAAAACTGATGGAAGCAAACCATGTGGATTTAGGCGCTTACCGGAAAAAAGACTTCGGTACAGAGGTTCTGCTGGCATTAAACGGAACATTTCTTGGCAATATCGTGATCGCTGATACGATCAAAGAAAACGCGCCGTCCGCCATCGCTTCGGTAAAAGCGATGGGCATCCGCACCGTCATGCTGACAGGCGACGCTGAGGACAGCGCAAAGAAGGTGGCAAAGGATACCGGCATTGACGAGGTACACGCTAAACTTCTGCCGGAAGACAAACTCTCGGAACTCCGGAAAGTGCGGGGACAGCACGGCGCTGTCATGTTCGTGGGCGACGGCATCAACGATGCGCCGGTACTGGCGGGCGCCGATGTGGGAGCCGCCATGGGAAGCGGCGCTGACGCCGCCATCGAAGCAGCCGACGTGGTATTTATGAACTCCGAGATGAACGCCATCCCGGAAGCACTACGCATCGCGAAGATGACCGGAAACATTTCCTGGCAGAACGTGGTATTCGCCCTCGCTGTCAAGATCATCGTCATGATTCTGGGATTGTCCGGTTTTGCAAACATGTGGCTGGCAGTCTTTGCCGATACGGGCGTGTCCGTGATCTGCCTGATGAACTCCATCCGGATTCTCAGGAAATAAGATTAGAAAGGCGGAGAGAAGCGGGAAAACACAGATTTTTAAATTGACAATCCGGCATACTGGATTTATAATACACTTAACAAGACAACTGGAAAAGATAGATGAAGCCTATCCGCTCCGGGAAATTCAAGTAATTAAAAGATAATCGCTCTTACTTTTCCAGAGGCAGGGCGATTATTTTTTATGCGTGTAATTCAGAATGGCGATAATTATATTCACAACAGTTAATATAATCATAAATTCTTCATATGTACTCATAATTACCACCCCTTTCGTAAGACCTCCGAAACGGATGGAATCACCCCTCTCCAGTTGCCCGGTGAAATATATTATATTACGATAATATATATTTTTATTATACATAATTGTGGAAAAATTGTAATAATAAAATGAATAACAAGAAACCAGCATTCCTTTAACTTCTCAGAGTCTCAGAAAATGAGATTTTGGGGAGTTATTTTTTTGCCTTTTGGTGGGAAAAATATTGTGTACAATAAATATAATCATTGATCTGGCAGGAGGGCTAATAGGATATGTAAAGAAGACAGCATCGTCGGCTGTTACCTGCGAACTTGTTTGTTAAAAATGGCGATTGTCTTTTTGGAAAAATGGAAGAAAAAGAAAATTCCGGAAGACCTGCAGTTTGCACCGGATGTGGCTCTGGAGTGCAAAGATTTTCCGAACTTTGGCATCTGGTCGAAGCCGGGTGCTCCGTATGTCTGCCTGGAACCGTGGTGCGGACGCTGCGACAAACGGGGCTTTGCGGGGGATATCTCGGAGAAGCCGGGGATTAATGCACTGGTACCGGGAGAGGTATTTGAGAAGTCCTATGGTATTATTGTATATTAATTGGATATATATTTTCTGAAAAATAAAAAGACGCTGTTTCAATGATGAAAGCGTCTTTTTATTTTTTTATTGACCAAATACATAAATGGAGGCAGGGACAGAACCCAAAGTCGCAGCCAGCTGACTCCATTTGTCGTATACGATGTTGGCAGCTTTCATGACTGCGGCATAATCGCCTGTAAAGGTGACGGTGACCTGATTGTTATAGGTCAAAGTTGCCGGGGTTTCTATAAAAGTGATTTCTATGGGCGTTTGTTTCATGATACTGTCGGCAGTGACCACGCCGATACCAGCGGGACCGACAGCAGTAAATCCAAACGCCCTTCGCAACGGTATACCAAAAATCTGGTGAAGGACAATACCGGCATGGGCGCTGGTGGCGATTTCCAGGTGAGCGACTTCATTGATAAATGTAAATGGTTCATAAAATATAATTCTTCAGAAGAGTATATTCAATATGACAGCTATTGTCAGAATTGCTCCTTGTTGAAAAAGAATAGTTAAAAATTGTCTTTGTCGAAAAGACGGCTGCTGGATGCAAGGAAAATGCAGCCGTCTGGATGAAAGTTTTGAGTTTTAAATTGAAAATTATGTTATTAAATTAAGAAGATATCAAATTTCTCTTTCAAATAAATATTTCGACAGCCGTATCATCTCCGGGTCCGGGGAGCTGTTTAAGAAGGTGACCGTTCCTTTGTGACCGTCGTCCCGCAGCAGTCCGGCGGCGGTGATGCGGCGGCGCAGCTCTCTGGCGGTGCCAAAGCTGCCGTCGAAGATCTCCACGGAAGGGCCTACGATGGCGCGGATCTCTTTTTTGACAAAGGGATAATGCGTGCATCCGAGAACGACGCCGGTGAGATTTTTGTCGAGATAGGGGGTGATCTTCTCGCGGAGATACTCATCCAGGTCGTCCCCGTCGAGGTCTCCCTGCTCGACGAAATCCATGAGGCCGGGGCAGGGCAGCGGGTAGATCTCTGCCTTGTCATCGTAGAGAGCTTCCAGGTTGTGAAACTTTTCTTCTTTTAATGTGATGGGGGTGGCCATGACCAGCACACGCGGATGCTCGCAGGCAAACACGGCGGGTTTGATGGCCGGTTCCACGCCGACCAGCGGGACGTCCGGGTACATTTGCCGCAGAATGGCCACAGCGGCGCTGGTAGCGGTATTGCATGCCACGGCGATGGCCTTGGCGTGTTTATTTTCGATAAAGTCCGTGATGCGTTCAATCGTCAGGCGACGGACCTCCTCTGTGGTTTTTGTGCCGTATGGGGCGTGCAGGGAGTCGCCAAAATAGATAAAATCTTCTTCCGGCATCAGCCGGACCATTTCTTTCAGTACGCTGATGCCGCCCATGCCGGAATCAAATACGGCGATGGGATCGGTAATCTGTGCCATAATATCCTCCAAAGTGTATTTTTTCTCCAAAACATAAATAGTATAGTTTCTTTTTCGGCTGAAATCAAGTATAATCTGTATTTGAATGAGTATGAGTGACAGAGCAGAGACAGCTGGCGGCGGCGTCAGACTGTATATCATAAGAAGATCGTTGTCGGCTTCCGCCGTCAATGATCCCGCCGTCCGGAATGTCAGACTGTGTATATAAGGGGATTGTTATGGGAAAAAAGATTTTGGTAGTCAGTGATAATCATGGAAGCTGGGAGAATCTGCAGGTAGCGCTTGATTATACGAAGGGGCAGATTGACGCGCTTGTCCACTGCGGTGATTCGGAATTTACGCCTGAGATGTTAAGAGGGATGGCGGATTGTCCGGTCTATCTGGCAGAGGGAAACTGTGATTATTATTTCAGCGGAGACCGGGAGGACATTTTTGAGCTGGACGGACATGTCTGTTTTGTGACACACGGCAACCAGTATGGCGTCAACTGGGGAGAAGATGAGCTTCTGGATAAGGCGCTTGAGATGGGAGCGGATATCGTATTTTACGGGCATACCCATGTTCCGGCGTATCATGTGTACGAGGACGAGGGTGTGACGATCTTTAATCCGGGCAGTATCGCCCAGCCAAGGCAGATGCCTCCGGTGCCAAGTTTTCTTGTGGTGGAGTTGAAGGAAGACGGCGAAGTGGAGCCGCATTTTTATAAATTGTAGGCGCTGGAAATAAATCTGGCATGAAAAAATAAACAAAATTGATCATTTCAGAAAATGCCAGATTGTGTTATGATACGAAGGCGGTAATAGAAAAGCGGCTGGAGGTTATTTATGAAGAGACAGAAACGAGTGGCGGTGATCAATGATGTGACCGGGTTTGGCCGCTGTGCGGCGGCGGTGGCACAGCCGATCATCTCTGCCATGAAGATACAGTGCTGTGTGGTGCCGACGGCGATCTTGTCGGTGCACACGGGATTTCCCGATTATTTTCTGCATGATTTTACGCCTTATCTCCGGGAGTATATCGACAGCTGGGAGAAGACGGGGATCACATTTGACGGTATCTGTTCCGGATTCATCGGTTCGAAGGAGCAGATAGCGCTGGTGGCAGACTTTTTTGAGCGCTTTAAAAAAGAAGGAACGCTGGCGGTGGTGGACCCGGTCATGGGTGATTACGGAAAGCTGTATTCGTCCTATACCGAGGAAATGTGCCGGGAAATGCGGCGGCTTTTGCCTTTCGCGAATGTTCTCACACCGAACCTGACAGAGGCCTGCCGGATGCTCGATCTGGACTATCACCATGTGGATATGTCCCCGGAATCTCTGTATGACATCTGTCAGGCGTTAAGCGAGCAGGGACCGGAGAGGGTGGTCATTACCGGTCTGCAGCAGGGAGAGCGAATTTTTAATTATGTTTATGAAAAAAATAAAAATGCAAAACTTATTGCCACCAGAAAGATCGGCGGTGACCGTTCCGGGACGGGAGATGTGTTTTCTTCCATCGTGACCGGCGCGCTGCTGCAGGAGGATGATTTTGAGAAAGCCGTGCGGCGGGCCATTGCATTTCTGGATAAGGCCATCGCATTTACCGTGCGGCAGGGTCTGCCGTGGAATTATGGCATCTGTTTTGAAGAATATTTAAAGGAGTTGTAGAATTATGGTATTATACACAGCAAAAAATGGCGTATATTATAATCTGAGTGATTTTAAAAAAGATTTATCTGATCTGGGAGAGCAGGGATTTACGAACAAGATCTATATCAATATGACGAACCGCTGTTCCTGCTCCTGTACGTTCTGCCTGAGAAGCTTAAAGGAGTTTGATGAGCACAACAGTCTGTGGCTGCGGGAGGAGCCGACCGTGGAGGAAGTAAAGGCGGAATTCATGAAATACGACTGGTCCCATGTGGCAGAGATCATTTTCTGTGGATTTGGAGAACCGACCATGCGTCTCGATGACCTGGTGGAAGTGGCAGCGTGGCTGAAGAGTGTGCACCCGGATATCCCGATCCGGATCAACACCAACGGACTGGCAGATCTGGTTTTTGAGAAACCGACGGCACAGCTTCTGGAGGGGATCGTGGATACGGTTTCCATCAGCCTGAATTCCTCCGATGCGCAGAAATACCTGGATATCACCCGCAATCAGTTTGGGTTAAAATCCTACCAGGCGATGCTTGACTACGCAAAGGACTGTCAGAAGTACGTCCCTCATGTGGTGATGACAGTGGTGGACATCATCGGTGAAGAGGAAGTGGCGGCCTGCCAGAAGGTTTGCGATGATAACGGTCTGACGCTCAGAGTGCGCCCTTATGAGGCAAACTGATCCCGTGATTTCTTATGCATAGTTTCTTCTGGAAACACAAATACTACCTCCGTAAAGGAGGTATTTTTTATGTCTGAATGTGAAAACAACTGCTGTCCGGGCGGGCGAAAGACGGATAAGAGAGGAACTGCGAAAAAGATGAGCGGAGGCTGCCGGGCGGACGGACAGGAGGCGCTCGTGGAAAATGTCCGCAGTCAGATCACAGGGGAAGAGGAGAAGATGATCTACACCGGAGAGGAAAGCGGCAGACACCGAAAAGGAGCCATGCATGACAATGCCTGTTCGGAGATAGAAAACAGCGCGGGACATTTTTCCGCGGTAGATTTTGCTGCGAAATGCCGGTCATCCACAGATTCTTCCGACAGCCGGAACGGGATGGCGCGGGAGAGCAGGCAATCGGAAGCAATGGCAGGGACAGCATGCGGCGGCAGGAGAGGAGAGCGGACAGAATGAAAGGTGATGATAAAAGAAAAATCGTTCTGGTAGGGACCGGTATGGTGGGCATGAGCTATGCCTATGCGCTTCTTAACCAGAATCTTTGCGACGAACTGGTTCTGATCGATATTGACAAAAAACGGGCGCAGGGAGAGGCCATGGATTTAAACCACGGCGTCGCTTTCAGCGGAGGAAATATGGAGATCTACGCGGGAGAGTACAAAGACTGCCGGGACGCCGACCTTCTCGTGCTGACGGCGGGTCTGCCGCAGAAGGAGGGGCAGAGCAGGCTGGATCTTCTGAAGGAAAACCGGAAAGTATTTCAGTCGATTCTGGAGCCGGTGCTTGACAGCGGGTTCCATGGGATTTTTCTTGTCGCCACCAATCCGGTGGACATCATGGCAAAAATCGTCTGTGAGATCAGCGGTTTTCCTCCGGGACGGGTGGTTGGAACCGGAACGGCGCTTGACACGGCGAGACTGCGCTATCTGCTGGGAGAACGATTCAGCATCGACCCCAGAAATATGCACGCCTATGTCATGGGAGAACACGGGGACAGCGAGTTTGTGCCGTGGAGTCAGGCGATGATGGCGACAAAGCCGATCTTTGACCTGTGCAGTGAGACGGAAGGCTGTCATTTCCAGGAACTTCTTGAGATAGAAGAAGAGGTGCGGATGGCGGCCTATAAGATCATCGAGGCAAAGCTCGCCACCTATTACGGCATCGGCATGGCGATGGCGAGGATCACCAAAGCGATTCTGGGCAATGAATACAGTGTTCTCACGGTTTCCGCTCTCCTGCAGGGCGAGTACGGGGAGAAGGGTGTGTTTATCGGGATTCCCTGTGTGGTCAACCGCATGGGGATCAGCCGCATCATAGAGCTTACTCTGAGCCCGGAGGAGAAGGAACGGCTCCATCTGTCCTGTGAGACACTCAGCAGGACGTATGAAGATCTGGCATAGATCAGTGTACTGACACATGTGTTGATTCAACTGATGGCTCGTTTGAATTTCTGTTTGCTTATGCCGCACTTTTCCGCCCTGCGGACGGAATATTCAATCTGAGCCATTAGTTGGAAAATGCGCAGATTTGCCGCAGATGGAAAACGACAGGAAAAATTTCTCCAAAAGCAGGCAAAGTTTTTCTTTTTGTGCTATACTGATGAACAGGAAAAATACAGGGTATGGAAGGAGACAATATGGATTATTTACTGGATGTACATACACATACGATTGCCAGCGGACATGCCTACAACAGCATGATGGAGATGGCGAAGGCCGGATTTGAGAAGGGACTGAAACTTCTGGGTATCACAGAGCACGCGCCGATGATGCCGGGAAGCTGTAATTCCATATATTTTCACAATTTAAAAGTGGTACCGAGGACTCTGTGCGGGATAGAGGTCATGTTGGGCGCGGAGCTGAATATCCTTGATTACGACGGACATGTGGATCTGGATGACCACACACTTCGCAAGCTCGATATCAGGATTGCCAGCCTGCACAGCGTGTGCATTCTCCCAGGAACAAAGGAGGAGAACACCCGGGCTGTTCTGGGTGCGATAAAGAATCCGATGGTGGATATTATCGGGCATCCGGACGACGGGATTTATCCGCTGGATTACAAACCGATCGTGGAGGCGGCAAAAGAATATCACACCCTTCTGGAAGTTAACAATAACTCGCTCAACCCTATGGGAGCGAGAAAGAATACGAGAGGAAATCTCATCACTATGCTGGAACTTTGCAGGGAGTACGGGCAGCCTGTCATTATGAACAGTGACGCCCATGTATTTTCCGATGTGGGACGAAGAGACTTTTCAGAAGAACTGCTTCGGGAGATCGATTTTCCGGAGGAACTGATCGTGAACCGTTCTGTTGATGTATTTAAAGAGTATATTCATTTAAAAGATCAAAAATAGGGGGAAGGTCATATGGGAAAAAATGTACATACACCGGAAGTGGAAAAACTGTTAAAAGGGATACTCTGCCTGAACAATGTGGAAGAATGCTACGCTTTTTTTGAGGATCTGTGTACGATCAATGAGCTGCTTTCCCTCGGACAGAGATTTGAAGTGGCGAATATGCTGCGGGAACACCGTACTTACAATGAAGTGGCAGAAGAGACGGGCGCTTCCACCGCCACCATCAGCCGGGTCAACCGGTGTTTAAACTACGGAACAGACGGATATGATCTTGTCATCCGTCGGTTAAAAGAAAAAGAGAACGCCCGGACAGACGCTGACAACAGCGAAGCGGAAAAGTAAAGAACATTCGGAAACAGAATAGAAAATGAAACAGAAAATAAGAGCACAGTGAAAAAACTGGAAGGCCACAGAGCCGGCCGGTTTTTACTGTACTCTTTTGTTTTGCTGTGTGTCTGCTGTGTATCATTTTTTGTTGCGGTTCCCCGCGTCTGCTTATTCCGATTTACTGTTTTTTGCCGCCTTTTTTACTTTTTTCTCAGCGGGAGCCTTCTGCTCCCTGTGATGATCGATGATCTTTTCAATCACCTGTTTTCGCACGTAGATATCGTAGCAGAGCTTATAAATGAAAACCAGATCATCCAGATATCCGGCGTCTTCTTCCGAAGGAGAAAAATCCGAGAAAGAATCTCTGGAGTTCTCCCAGTCATCTAACACCTGTTCTTCAATGGCGGGATGTCTCTCGCTGGTCTCAGCAAGAAGCTTGTCATAGATATCCTTGAGAGAAAGACCATTGTCTTTGTGCGCCGGAAAGTATTCTGTAGTCAACGGTTCCAGAATATTCTGAATATCGGTGATGGACAGCATATTTTTCAGCCGGTAAATGAGAAGCAGAAGAAAAATGTGCTCTCTGGAATACTTTTTCTTCACCGACGGCGGAAGAAGATGGTTCTTCGTATAATTATTGATCATGGTCTTTGTCATGATCTTATCATCCGGGTATCTTCTGGAATCCGCCAGATGCGTATCCATAAAAGTGGTGATCTGGTCCATGTACAAGTCAATGTTTGGAACATCTGCCGATGGGATGGCAGAGACCTTCAAAAGCTCGTGCAGCCAGTCATTTGTATCTTTATTCAAAAAATCGCCTCCGTTATTTGTGATTCATTGTGAAACGTACATGTCCTCTGAGGCGGATATACGTAGGGATATCAGGGACATGATAGCTATATTATATTGTTTTTATTACCAGATGACAAGTAAAAAAATTTTTGCTGTATTTTCTCAAAGAAAGACAAAAAGGATATCTTTGTCTATGGAATTCTATGGGAGATCTTTCGTCGGGAATATTCTGCCAGACACAGAAAAAAAGTGACATCCCCGTCCGTCTATTGTATAATTGGGATACCAGAAAAACGATCACAGACAGGAGGGTATTATGGGTCTTTTTGGCGGACAATTTGCCAATGTCGTGGAATGGCAGGAAACAAGAGACGACGTGATTTTTTATAAATGGAACAATGATGAGATCAAGCGGGGGTCCCGCCTGATCATCCGGCCGGGGCAGGATGCGATTTTCCTGTATAACGGAAAGATAGAAGGCATTTTTCAGGAAGAGGGAAATTATGATATTGAGTCCGATATCATTCCGTTTCTCTCCACACTGAAAGGGTTCCGTTTCGGCTTTAACAGCGGGCTGCGGGCGGAGGTACTCTTTATTAACACCAAAGAGTTCACCATGCGCTGGGGGACTAAGCAGGCGGTCAACCTGCCGCATCCGTCCCTGCCGGGCGGGATGCCGGTGCGCGCCAACGGGATGTTCCAGTTTAAGGTGAGCGACTACGAGAAGCTCATTGAGAAGGTGGCAGGGATCAGGAAGCAGTTTACGACGGAAGAAGTGCGGAATCGGGTGCTTTCTCACCTTGACCAGCTTCTTTTGCAGTGGATGGTGCGGGAAGGCAAGGATATGTTTAATCTTCAGGCCAATGCATCTGAGATCTCAGACGGTATCATGGCAGATCTTGACCGGAAGCTTTCGGATATCGGTCTTTCTATGACCGGTTTTCAGATCAATTCGGTGAGCTATCCGGAGGAGATCCAGGAGATGATCAACAAAGTGGCCAGCCAGAGTATGGTAGGAGATATGAACCGCTATCAGCAGATGGCGGTACTTGATTCTATGACAAACGGCAGCGCCCAGGGTGGACAGATGGCGGCGGACATGGCGTCCATGCAGATGGGTATGATGATGGGGCAGCAGATCATGAACCAGATGACTCAGACGCAGCAGGGAGCCGGGATAAATCCGTCTGCGGCAGCCGGGACAGGGGTTGCACCGGCCGGTCAGCCAGGGACGGGCATGAATGGCGGAGCCGCGCCGTCGAATTCATCGCCGGCTTCTGCGACATCATCCGCTCCGGAAACCGGGGCCGCTGTGTCCGGCACGGGCGCCTATCCGAATTTCTGCCCGAACTGCGGGCAGAAGACGGACGGGGCGAATTTCTGTTCCAACTGCGGACAGAAATTAAAATAGTTTTTCATAAAGAAGTTTGTTGGAAGAGAATTGTGTCGAGATGATATCCGACGCAGATCATGAGAGATTACAGGAACGATACACATAGGTACGCGACAAAAAAACGAGACAGAAAGGATATTTATGAGCATTTATGATTCCTTAAATAAAGAGCAGAGGGAGGCGGTCTTTTGCACGGAAGGGCCTCTTTTGATGCTGGCGGGGGCGGGGACGGGAAAGACCCGTTCTCTGACCCACCGGATCGTATATATGATAGAAGAAAAAGGGGTAAATCCGTGGAACATTCTCGCCATCACCTTCACCAATAAGGCGGCGGAGGAGATGCGGGAGCGGGCGGTGAGCCTTGTGGGACCCGGCTCGGAGAATCTGTGGATCAGTACATTTCACGCCACCTGCAGCCGGATCTTAAGGCGGCATGCAGATCTGCTTGGCTACAACAGAAGTTTTACCATCTATGACGCCAGCGACCAGAAGTCGCTGATGAAAGAAGTTTTAAAGTCCATGAAGATCGACACGAAGCAGTTTCCGGAAAAGGCGGTGCTTTCCGCCATCTCTGCGGCGAAGGATGAGTGTAAGTCGCCCCTTGACTACCGGAACGACTGCGGAGACAACTACCGGGATATCCGCATCAGTGAGATTTACGAAGAATACCAGAAACGTCTCAAGGAGAATGACGCCATGGACTTTGACGATCTTCTCGTAAAGACGGTGGAGCTGTTTCAGGCACACCCGGATATCCTCGATTATTATCAGGAGCGTTTCCGCTATATCATGGTGGACGAGTATCAGGATACCAACACCGTGCAGTTCATGCTTGTGAAACTTCTGGCGTCCAAATACCGGAATCTCTGCGTGGTGGGCGACGACGACCAGTCCATTTACCGGTTTCGGGGAGCGAACATTTTTAATATTCTGAACTTTGAGAAATATTTTCCGGATGCCCATGTGATCCGTCTGGAGCAGAATTACCGCTCCACCCAGAACATTTTAAATGCCGCCAACGGCGTCATCGTCAACAACAAGGGCCGGAAGGAGAAGAAGCTCTGGACAGAAAATGTGCCGGGAGAGCTGGTACATTTTAAGCAGTACGATACGGAGTATGATGAGGCGGAGGGCGTAGTTTCGTATATTAATTTTCTTGCCATGCGGGGAGTGCCTTATGAGGATATGGCGATTTTGTACCGGACCAACGCCCAGTCCCGTATTTTTGAGGAGAAGCTTAAGCAGCGGGCGATTCCGTACGCTATCGTCCGGGGCGTCAGTTTCTATGACCGGAAGGAGATCAAGGACCTGATGGCCTATCTTAAGGTGGTGGACAATGGAAATGACGACCTGGCGGTCAAGAGGATCATCAATGTGCCAAAGCGGGGGATCGGTCAGACGACCGTGGACAGAATCCAGACATATGCCATCCTTCATCAGATGAGTTTTCTGGAGGCGGTGTTCCGGGCGGACGACATCCCGGATATCGGAAGGGCAGCGTCAAAGATTAAAAAGTTCGGGGAGATGATCCGGGATTTCCGGGACTACGCACTGGAAAATGATATCAGCGAGCTGATGCTTTACATACTGGATGTGACCGGTTATAAGAAGGAACTGGAAGCGGAAGGTACCGACGAGGCGATGAGCCGTCTTGAGGATATCGATGAGCTCATCAACGATATCGTGTATTTTGAGGAGAATAATGAGGAGCCGACGCTCACAGATTTTCTGGTGGAGAAAGACATGTACACGCTGAACGCCGGCATTGATAATCTGGAAGAAACCAATAACAAGGTGCTCCTGATGACCCTTCATAACGCCAAGGGACTGGAATTTGCCAATGTATTTTTAGGAGGCATGGAAGAAGGCGTCTTCCCGGGCTATGGCGCGATGATCTCCGGCGATGAGACAGAGATTGAGGAGGAGAGACGGCTTTGCTATGTGGGTATCACCCGCGCGAAGGAGCGTCTGTATTTAAGCGCCGCCAGACGGAGAATGCAGAGAGGGCAGGCACAATATAACAGAGTCTCCCGTTTTGTCGATGAGATTCCGGAGGAGTATCTGGACCGTGCAAAGAAGACGCCAATGCAGGAGAAGATGGATAAGGCGGCATCCAGAGCCATGGCGGAAGCTGCGTCCCGCCACTATTCCTACGGTACAAAAGGAAAGAAACCGTATAATCTTGATGAGTATAAGGTAAAGCCGCTCTCTTCTCTGGATTACGCAGTGGGCGATCGGGTAAAGCATATCAAATTTGGCGAGGGAACGGTGGCGGATATCGTTCACGGTGGCAAAGATTTTGAGGTATCCGTAGACTTTGACCGGGTAGGACGCAAAAAAATGTTCGCATCTTTCGCAAAATTGAAAAAAGTGAAATAATGTATTGGTAAAGAAGCCTTACGCGTGATATAATAAAAGAAAACAGCAAGGAGGCATACAAACATGAAAAATATTGATGAGTTAATCGGAGTAGCAAAGTTATCTAATCTGATGAACAATCGTAAAGAAGAGGAAGAATCCAGAAAAGTTTTATGGATTCTGGCAATCATCGGCGCCATTGCTGCCGTAGCAGGTATCGCAGCGCTGGTTTATAAGTATTTATCCCCGGATTATCTGGATGACGTGGATGAAGATTTTGATGATTTCGATGACGACTTCTTTGATGACGAAGATGAGGCAGAGACGGAAGCGCCTGCAGAGGATACCGAAGAAGCCACAGAGGAATAAGTGCAGATAAGATGCAGAGCATTGCCGCGATGCTGTGACAGCCGGCAGACAAGTCACAGCCCGCGGCATTTGTTGTCAGGAGTGCCAGAGCCCCTTGCTGGCAAGGACTTCTATTTGTTTAAATTGTCTAAAAAATATATATAATTAAAAAATTAGAAAAAAGTTAAAAAAACTGTTGACATTTATTTGAGCCTGTTATATAATGCTATTTGTCAACGCGAGAGCGGATGACAGACACCACATCGGGGTGTGGCTCAGCTTGGCTAGAGCGCTTGATTTGGGATCAAGAGGCCGCAGGTTCGAATCCTGTCACCCCGATACTTCTGCGGGTGTAGTTCAATGGTAGAACACTAGCCTTCCAAGCTAGATACGTGAGTTCGATTCTCATCACCCGCTTCTGCTTTGCATAGTCGAGCAGAGGTGACAGTTCTATATTGTTTCACCATGATGCGTGTCCGTAGCTCAGCTGGATAGAGCAACGGCCTTCTAAGCCGTGGGTCGGGGGTTCGAATCCCTTCGGGCACGTTTGTCAGGCTGTCCTGACTATGGTGGGTGTGGCGCAGTTGGTTAGCGCGCCAGATTGTGGCTCTGGAGGCCGAGGGTTCGAATCCCTCTACCCACCTTAATGGGCTATCGCCAAGCGGTAAGGCACAGGACTTTGACTCCTGCATTCGCTGGTTCGAATCCAGCTAGTCCAGTTTGGACCGCAGATTCGGACTTCTGCGTCTGTAGTGAGTAAGGCGTGAGGAGCTGTGCTCATTTTTTTGTTATTAAGAGAGATTTTTCTCTTTGTGGGATATTAGCTCAGTTGGTAGAGCACTTGACTTTTAATCAAGTTGTCCGGGGTTCGAATCCCCGATGTCTCATTGGAAATCGTTGCATTGCAGCGATTTCTCTTTTTGTCAGGAAGATATGATCCATATTGATGAGGATTAGTCATTCCGATGATAAGTTCATATGTTCCGGGGTGTGGCTCAGCTTGGCTAGAGCGCTTGATTTGGGATCAAGAGGCCGCAGGTTCGAATCCTGTCACCCCGATATTTCTGCGGGTGTAGTTCAATGGTAGAACACTAGCCTTCCAAGCTAGATACGTGAGTTCGATTCTCATCACCCGCTTTGTTGTTACCTTTTTTATGAAATAATGCGGAAATGCATCCGCATATATGATGGGCGGATATGGCGGAATTGGCAGACGCGCCAGATTTAGGTTCTGGTGGGACACCCGTGCAGGTTCAAGTCCTGTTATCCGCACCAGATTATGACGTCGTCTATGGATATCGCATAGCGGCGAGGAATTATAGGACACCCCTGTAAATAACGGGGTGTCCCATTTTTTTGCACTCTTTTAGATTATTTCAGGCTTTGCTTGGAGATCAGATTGCACCAATGGGGAAAATGAGAGGAAAAAGGCCAATTCTAATAATTGGTCTACAACACCACTTTTGACACAGAAGGTTCTCCCCGCACCGCTTTTTCTTAGAAGTGACACGGGTGTTTTTTGCACAATAGAAAAAGCACTGCGGAGCAACTTGAGGCGCTTATTGATACGCCATAAAGAAATCTCCCATTTTTCCCTCTGATGCAACTGGTAAATCTTACCTCGGACAGCATAGTTGATTACGACCTTGCTATTGCCTTGCGGTAAACACAAATGGAAATGATCGCAGTAATCACCTCTGTGATCCAAAATGCATTCCAGACGCCAACCGCTCCGAAAAGCCTGCTGAGTAAAAACGCAGTCGGGATAATAACTACTACATACCGGCAAAGGGAAATCAGTAAGGACGGGGTGCCTTTTCCAAGTCCCTCCAATGCGCCGGAAGAGGTAACAGAAACCGCCGAGACGATAAAACCGGCGCCGATGATGCGCAGGGCGGTTTCCCCGGCCCGGATCGTCGCTTCTGTGTGAGTAAACAGCCCCATCAACTGACCGCTTCGGATGAAGTGAACATCCGCAGGAAAACCGGCATGATGGCGATACAGCAGACTGTCATAACAGCGCCGTGGATCACGGCAAGTACAAGTCCCTGGGTGGCAGCCTGATCCGCTTTTTTGTGATCCTTAGCCCCCAGATGGAAGGCGATCACTGCATTGATCCCAACGCCAAACCCAATGCCCACAGCATTGATAAAATTTTGAACCGGGTAAACCAGGGATAACGCTGTCATCGCTTCCTCGCTGATCTGCGCGACAAAAAAGCTGTCCACAATGTTGTAGAGGGAATTGACCAGCATGGATAACACCATGGGTAGGGACATGGATAAAATCAGCGGCAATATTGGCTTCTCTTTCATGAAAGTATCATTCATTCATGGCTACCTCCGGTATTCCTTTTCTTGTCATAAAACAGATTGAATCTTTTCGGAAACCGAAGGGCTCATAAAACCGTTCAGCCTCTTCTGTGATCAGCATGCCCAGCAAGGAACGGTAGGTATCTTCTGTTGTAATCGTTTTTAAGAGAGAAGTACCTACACCTCTGTGACGGAAATCCACATCCACAACAACATCGCAAATATAGTACTGGGTGGCATAGTCTGTTATAACTCTCGCAAATCCGATTTGTCTTCCGTCAGCGGTATAAGCTCCATAGCAGACAGAATGTTTCCATGACTCAATAATTGCTTCTTTCCTCCTGCTGCACGCCCATACAGTCTGTGATAGAAGGCGAAGTACTGTTTCTGCTTGTAGGGAATCAAGCCCCTTTTTAATCTGTATCTCCATATTGTCTCTCCTTCCTGATTTCTACTGTGTCTTTGCATCGCCACAAAGTGCTTCTTTTCTCTTGCCTGCCTGAAAAAGCAGGAACGCCAGAACAAATGTTGTCGCCTCGGCGACAGGAAAGGACAGCCAGATCCCGGTAATCTTCAGGAGCTTTTCCAAGCACCACATGAATGGAATGAGCAGGAGAAGTTGCCGCAACAGTTGAATCAACATACTGGGCATTAATTGTTCTGTAGCCTGAAAATAGGTGGAAATCATCGTAGAGAGGCCGCAAAACAGATAGCTGGCCGCCATAATCCGCATAGCGGATATTCCAAAGGAGCGCATGGCTTCCGACGCCGTAAATAATCCCAAAATCTGCGCTGGAAAGAGGAGGATGGCCAACGTCCCCAGTATCATCATGCCAGTGACCAAAGCAGTTCCGTATCGGAAAGCGGCATGCAGCCTTTCACTGTTGCCCGCGCCATAGTTAAACCGCATGACAGGCAAACAGCCCTGGATCAAGCCGTTTACCGTCATAACGATCAACTGCTGCACCTTAAAAAACGCGCCGAAGAAAGCGATTGCCGTATCGGAATACGCCACCAGAAACAGATTGACGAACGTCACCATAAACGAACTGAGGGCGTTCATAATAAAAGATGGCAGGCCAAAGGCAAAAATATGGCGGATCATTTGTTTCTGCAAATGAAAACCTTTGATTTTTACCTGCACTTTTTGCTTTTTGCCCAGCAGCAAAGCAAACGCCAAAATCATGGACAACAAATAACCCGCAACAGTAGCCACCGCAGCACCGCGGATTCCCATAGCCGGAAAAATACCAATACCAAAAATCAGGATAGGGTCGAATACAAAATTGACCACCACGCCCGCAATCTGGAACCACATGGGAGCAACCATGTTCCCGGTGGCTTGTATCATCTTCTGGATGGCGATATGCACCATATTGGGAATTTGCATGAACGAACACACGCTCATATAGGCGATGCTCAGCTGATAAATTTCTTCATTATTGGTAAACGTCCGAAAATAGGGTTTCATAATCAGCAAGGACAGAAGATTGAGCAAAGCACCAATTCCAAAGGCCAGTAACAATCCATGCGTGACGGTGGTATTTGCCTCGTCCTGCTTTTTCTGCCCAAGATACCCTGCAATCAGTACATTCACGCCCACACCGATCCAGATAGACGCCGCATTCATCAGTGTTGTAATCGGGAATGACAGAGAAACAGCCGTCAGCGCATTCTCACTCAACCGCGCCACAAACGCGCTGTCTATCAGGTTATAGGAATATTGCAGGAACATGGAGATCAGCGGCGGTATCGACATTTGCCAAATGAGCTTTCCAACGGGCGCAACTGCCATTTTATTACTGGTCTGCATACTTTCCCTCCTCTCCACAAAGTGTCCGGCGCAAAAACATTGCGCCGGACAGCAGGAACTTTAAATCCGAACGATATAGTTTTGTTTGCGTGCTGCGGGTTGACCGGCTTCCTGGGCTGGATAACCCAATGCAATCGCCCCGACGCCTCGCAAGGTTTCCGGCAGTTTCCACTCCCGCAGGAGAGCCTTGCCTTTTTCGCTGTCGAAAATCTCACGTTCCCGATG
>DXGQ01000014.1 GCA_019113845.1 Candidatus Anaerobutyricum avicola | reverse complement strand
AAGCGGTTTCTCCCTGCCGGTCAGAAAACGCCTGTAGTCCGAGTGAGGGTCGAGTCGGGAGGAACTGTATGAGAACGAATGGCGTCGTCTGTTATAGGAGAAACCTGTTATCACCTTTACAAATTCTTATTCTGCTTTTAAATCTATTCCAGCCACCCATTCCTGGACTTCTTCATCGGACGCATCGCCGTCAAAGCGTGTTCCTTCCAACCAGGTTCCGCTGCCAGCCTGTTCTTCCAGTATCTCAGCGCTGTCGCCGATGCCACTACCGCCGGATGTGCAGAACGGAATCACTGTGATACCGTCAAAGTCATGTGACTCCACGAAGGTACTCATAATACGAGGCGCTTCGCCCCACCAGATCGGATAACCCAGAAAAACAACGTTATATCCATCGAGGGATACATCTTCACCTCCGATGGCCGGACGGGCATCCGGGTCGTTCATCTCCACGGAGGTACGGCTCTGATCGTCGTTGTAGTCAAGGTCCGCATCAGTATACGGCTCTTCCGGTTTGATCTTATAAAGGTCGGCGCCTGCATAAATCATCAGTTTCTCTGCCACTGCCTCCGTATTGCCGGTGGCAGAAAAATAGCAAACCAGTGCAGTGCTTTCCTCGAGACTGTCCGGTGTGTCGTTCTGTGTCTCTTCTCCCGACTCTCCTCCAGCTGCTTCTGTCGCCGCCTCTGCCTCCACTTCCGGAGCTTCTGCTTCCGTCTGCGCCTCTGTGGCAGCTTCTGTCCCCGTGGCTTCCGTCTGCATTTCTGCGGACATCCCGGCAGTATCCGATACGGCGTCTGTATCCGGCGCTGCGCCTCCATTGCCACAGGCTGCCAGTCCCAGCACCATGCAGACTGCCAGAAGCAAGCCTGTTATTTTTTTATATTTTTTCAACATGTTTCTCCTCCCTTCCCGGTCTGTAATCTGGTATACCGTATCATTCATTTTCCATATAATAATGCAGACATATCACTATGCAACATGTGAACGATACCGTATACTACTCAAAGGATCGTAACATTTTCATGATAAAGGAACTGGTAATCTCCTTAATGGAATAACGGGCATAATTGACATGTGCGATATCCATCGCTTCCTTTTGTTTTTCCGTGGCTGTCGTATAAGGGTATATACCAAACAAAAACGGAAAAAATGCATAGAGAAATTCCTGTATGTCACCGACACTCATACGTGGAAAAAACTTCTCCAGACAGCAGGATACCGCCTGCATCGCACTTGCGTATACCTTCTTAAATGCCACGAGGTTTTCCATGCGGCTGTTTCCCTCCATATCGTAAAGATTCATGGACATCAGCTTGAGCATACATTTCCGTTTTTCCAGCGTATCGGCCAACATACTGGCAAACACACTGACAGAAAGAGATTCTTCTTTTTCAGCCAGCGCCCGCAGGTCTTTCGTCCACATTTCATATTCTCGCTGCAGCAGCGCCAGAAAGATTTCTTCCTTTGTCTGAAAATAATTGTAGATAGACGTCCGGGTAAAAGAAGTCCTCTCTCCGATATCCCGGATCGTGATATCTTTAAATCCCATCGTCTCATAGAGAGACGCACAGGCCTGAATGATCTCATTTTTTCTTTCCATTGTTAATTTTTCTGAGCCTCTTGGCATACCTGTTCCCTCTTTCCCAGCCGGAAACACATCCAGATGGAATTGCGTCTCCAAACTGCATCTTTTCTGTCCTGATACACGTATTATAAGGATTTCTTTTTAGCATGTCAAACATAACACGACGGATGTAACGGCCCGCGTCCAAAAACCGGGTATTTAGTCATCGCGTGACGATCACCCGGCTGAAAGCCCTCAAACCGACAGAAAAAGGAACAGATATGCCAGTTGTTCTCTGGTTTCATAATGATATTATGATCATACCACGCTCTTTGCCCAGTCACCCGCGCCGGAACCGTTTAATAACTTTCCTCTCTCCCAGGAAGCTGCCGGACAATGCTCCTTCAGGCTTTTTTCCGCTTTTCTGATATCGCTGCCGCCAGAGGTGGCAAACGGAATCATCGTCTTGCCGGAAAAGTCGTAGCTCTCAAGAAATGTATCCACGATCCGCGGCTCCACGTACCACCAGATTGGAAATCCAACGAAAACGGTATCATATTGCTCCATATCCTGCACCGGCTCCGCAATGCCAGGACGGCAGGACGGATCGTTCATCTCAAGGGTACTGCGGCTCTTTTTATCCATCCAGTTGAGGTCCGCAGAAGTGTACGGCTGCTCAGGACGAATCTCGTAAAGATCTGCACCGATGGCCTCCGCCATTTCCTTTGCTGTGCGGGCGGTTGTTCCGCTTGCTGAAAAATAAGCGACTAATACTTTTTTACTCATGATCATTGCTCCTTTCTGCTACAAGTATTGAAACTGTCTCCACATCCGCAAATGTATTGTTTCTTTCTCTGACACTGTGTCATCAAATGTACTATAGCATTATTCTGACATAGTGTCAATATTTTTCCGTAAAAAATGGGGATTTGTAAATGTGATAACAGATATCTGTTTAAACAGACAATGCCGTAAGGCACATACGGATTCGCCCGTCTCGACCCTCAGTCGGACTAGCCAGGAGTGTCACTATGAGATGGCTTCTGCCGTCCTCCTTCACAGCTCGCGGTCAAAAGCCGTATGTGCCCAAGCGTCATTTGTCTATGGAAAAATCTCTGTTCCACTTTTACAAGAATCCTGT
>DXGQ01000013.1 GCA_019113845.1 Candidatus Anaerobutyricum avicola | reverse complement strand
AATCTTTCTGTAAAAGTTTATTTAGTCGCATAAATAAATTTTACACCAAGAGCCAGGCCTTGCACAGACCTGGCTCTTATTTTTTGCAAAAAAGTGCTGCCGCACTAATTATTTAGTGCGACAGCCCCTTTGACATGTTTTTCCAGCCACCAGATTAGGATACCAGAAAAAGGGATTTTTATATCATCCATATTATTTATTTGGTTAAGTTTTCGTTGGCAATATTGTTTAATATCTCCTGTAGGATGATGTTTTCTAATGTCTTGTATTAATGCATTTAAAACCTGTTTTCGAGTCTCCGGTAATGAAATTGCTTCACAGTTTAGATTAAGATATGTATTTAAATCCCGATCAATGATTGGATTGGAGGATTTAATGTATCCGTTGGATGTATAGGTAATACTGCGGAGTGTTTCGGTATTACACGGATTGACAGTTAATTGTTGATTGCCTCTTTTCGCATCACAAGTGAGATTGCGTTTATCTCCGCAACCACGATTTCCAGAACAGACCGCCAGCATATTTTTATAATCAAGACCTTGTCCGTGGTCTTCCTTACTTTCAGGATTTCTCGGAAACCAATGTTCTATTGTAGCTCCGGATACTCCGGCAGGAAGTTTTCTTGTTTCCGGAATTCGCCGCATACAATAGGCGCAGAGATGACCTTGTTCTTCCAGTAAATGTTCTAAGATTATCTGTTTTAAATGTCCGTCCATATTCTCATAAGAAGCGCCTGGTAAGCGACGATATTCCAGAAGCTTTCGCGGCTCTCTCTTCTTGGTAATTTTAATCATGCCAGTCACCTCACAATTGTTCCAATGCCAGTCTTACACGGCAGGAATTCAGTTCGGCGTCATTGCCGCCTAATTCCAATTCTAAAGAATTTAATATTGCTGAGGCTTCTTCATACCTGTTTTCATCAAGGAAAGTATAGAATTGGTCAAACATTACTTTTATCTGTTGCGGTCTTTCGGAAACTCCCATAATTTCACGAAAAATAGTATTCACGTCTTTTCCATAGGTCTCATCAGACGCACTGATTGCTTTGTTATCTCTTAAAATAATCAGATTCTCACTTTTAATAGAGCTGATGACTGCAGGTGCGTGAGTACTGACAATAAATTGTACCTTTGGGAAAATAGTAGTAAGGTCATTCAGGATTCTACGCTGCCATGAAGGATGAAGATGAAGGTCAATTTCATCAATCAGAATGATACCTGGTGTTTCTGATACAACATTATCCAGTAATTGCGGATTCAATATGGCCATGCGATAAGCGATATCAGCAATTAAGCTGATGGTACATTTATAACCATCGCTCAATTGAAGTAATGGGATGCGTACAGGCTGCTGTATATTATCTGTGTAGATAACATCGATTTCATTGGTATCTAGATTAAACTGGATTTTTATATCAGAATATCCGGTGATGGCCTGAAAACATTGTTCCATAGCGTGGCAGACGGCATTTAATTCTGGTATGGGCTTTTGGCGTTGGTATTGCTGAATGGTCATTTTCTGAAACCACTTTATCATTAATTTATCATTGGCCGCTCCATCAAGACTGTCAATGTATCCGTTTGTGCGGGTATTTTTTTCAAATGTATCATTTTTCTTTTCCCGATGCTGGTTCCACAGTCGCCCTGTTCCATAATAAGAGATAACAGGAAGTATTAACCGGGAATCACCCTGTCTCATTCTTTGCTGATATTCAAGTGCGATGGAAGTTAATTCTTTTGCATTGGACAGACTGCCACGGCCTTTGGCGGAACTCAGAGTCCTTGTCCAGCTGATACTTTTATCATCTATAATGCCGTTTGCTTCAATACTGACGGGAAATTGAGGCTGGACGTCAATCACACTTCCCATATTAAAATATTTATAATGAGCATCGCTTTTTTTGATGCCATAATTTGTTAATCCATCCATTGCAGCTGTCAAAGTGCCGGCGGCGATGGCGGCAGCTTCCAGAATAGTTGATTTACCAGAAGCATTATTTCCTACAATAACGGATAAACGAGGATTGAAATGTATATTTAATTCATCGAAGCATCTGAAGTTATGAAGAGTGATAGTGTTTAAATGCATTGATAACTCCTTTCGGGAAATATTGTCCGCTGTTATTTTATGAGTATAACATATTTTAATTTTTTATGTGTCATTTTTTCGGCGCTCTTTGTTTTATTAGTGTTGGATTTTGTTTGGAATATCTCTATAAAAATAAAAAAAGAAATACTAGATGATGCAAAATAAATAGCTTGTAGAATTAAAGAGAAAAAATTATAATAAAGCCATAAGCCAAAAGCAGAAATTGATACAAAAAGGGGAGATGTGGACAGAAAATGCATAGAGTTGAATCACAAGGAATCGCAGGGAGGTGAATGAGAAAAATAATATGACATTTGCAGTAAAATAACACAATGAATACAAGGAGAAGAATCTATGAAGAGAAAGAATATTTTATGGGTATTTATGATGACCCTGCTGCTGGCTCTTGTGCCATTTGCGCATGTATCAGCGGAGACAGCAGATGAGACAGGAATCCTCTACGGCGATGGAGATTTGACCCGCGCCGAGTGGCTCCATAATCTGACAGTGATGTTTGATATCACTGTGGAAGAGGACAACATGCCCGATGATTATTTTACCGATGTTACGCCGGATCATGCTTACTATAAAGATATTATGATGGCTGCGGAGTTCGGTATTATTGATATTGAAGCAGGAGAAAACGTGGAGCCGGACGCCGTGACCACGAGAGAATTTGCAGCGCACACGCTGAATTATTGTCTTGGTTACAAGTTGGATGACACGACTTATACATATGGTGATGCTGCCGAAGTAACCTGGCAGGAAGACGCACAGATCGCAATCAATCGCGGCTGGTTTGCTCTGGAAAACGGCAATTTTGTTCCGGACAAAGCTGTGACCGGGCAAGAAGTTAAGACTATGGAAGCGGACGTGCAGAATGTGCAGGCTTCCACAGTAATTGACACAGATTATGATAACAAGTATACATTTGCAGAAGATGTAATCGTAGTCCCGGAAGGGACAGCGGTCGTCATCGATGAGCAGGAGAACGTGATAATCGCTGATTGTCCGGTGCCAATCGTTCAAGGAAATACATTTGCTGTCTATGTGGATGGAAACGCACAGGTATATACAGCGAAGGAAGTTACTGTCAGCGGAGCGGATACAGTCATCGTCACACAGGAAGCGGATTTCAGCGAAGCTGTAGAAGACGTGGATGCGCAGGGAACTGAAGTGGGCGATCTGTCAGAAGCGGAAGCTATCGGAGACACAGAGATCATCTACATCGAAGGAGGTACAGAAGCACAGGCCTACGAAGACGGGAAAATGTACAAAAGCGCCCGCATCGCAGGAACAAAAAATATCGACGCAATAAAAGCTTCCAAAACCATTAAATTAAGCTCTGGCGCTTCCTTTACCATAACCTGTACGTTGTCTGAGGTATCTGTAGATTATAAGGTGAGCATAGCGGACAGGGAAGCTTACGTAAAAGCCAATGGAGATGCCACTTTCACTGGTACAGTTTCAACCGGTTCCATGGGAAATGGATCAATAGATCTCGTTAATATCCCTGTGGCTTATGTTGGTGTTATTAGAGTATCCGTCGATTACAGCGTAAGCGGAGAAGTGACGTTATCCTACACTACCGGATTTCGAACCGGAATTCAATACTCCAACAGCGGAGGATTCCGCCTGGTGAAAAACTTCCAGAAAAAGAGCTTTACCATCCAGTCCCGGACAGAATTATCCGCCGGCGTCACCGCATCTGTGGGTCTCACCAAACTTCCGATGGTCAGCGGAAACCTGTACGCCAAAATGGGCGCAAAAACGCAAATGGTATCTGAAACTTTCAACGACGGGGAAACGCCAAATACCTGTATGACCGTCTCCTCGTGGATGTATGCTTCTGTCGGTGCCAATGCAGGACTGGACTTCGGTTTTACGAAGAAAACGTTCAGTCAGTCCTACGATATCTACAATTTGCAGAACAGTCCTGTACGAGTGGTCTACCATTTCGAGGATGGAAAACTGACTTATCCATGTACCAGAAACTGGGAATATGCTAACGGCTACTTCACCAGGTGGAATTCCCGCTATGGAAGCGCCTGGGGTGGCTACGGCCTGGACGACAGTGGAACTCTCGTTCCGGTCTTCACCTATACCACCGACGACGACGGCAACGCGACGATTACCGGTTACACCGGGTGTGCGTCAGCGTTAGTAATACCATCGGAGATTGATGGACATACAGTGGTGGGGATAGGAGGTAGCGCTTTTGCGAATAGGGAAGGATTGTATTCGGTGGTGATACCGGATACGGTGACATCGATTGGAAGTTCAGCATTTAGCGGTTGTTCCAATTTAAGTGAAGTTAAATTGTCAAATAATTTAACAAGTATAGGAAATTGGGCATTTAGGAATTGTGTTTCTATTTCATCAATTCATGTGCCAAAAACGTTAACAAACATAGATACTTATGGGTGGAATTGGCGTTATCCGTTTAGTGGATGTTCAGGATTAAAAAAGGTGTCATTTGATGATGATGCCACGGCAATTCCAGGTGCATTGTTTGGAAATACTGGTTTAGAAGAAGTAATAGTTCCAGATACGATAACATCAATAGGAGAGCGTAGTTTTGCGGGATGTACAAATTTAAAAGAGCTTAAATTATCAAAAAATTTAGATACTTTAGGAAATAGAGCGTTTTTAAATTGCACTGCTTTGAAAAGCGTAAAAGTACCTAAAACATTGAAAAATGTGGATACATATGGAGCAAATTGGTGGTATCCGTTTCAGGGATGTTCTGGAATAAAAGAGGTTGAATTTGAGCAAGGGATTACCAATATACCTGGTGCATTATTCGGCGATTGTACAGGATTGAAAGAAATAATTATTCCAGATACAGTAACATCAATAGGAGAACGTAGTTTTGCGGGGTGTACAAATTTAATAGAACTTAAATTGTCAAAAAATTTAGATACTTTAGGAAATAGAGCATTTTTAAATTGTACTGCTTTGCAAAGCGTAAAAGTGCCCAAAACATTGAAAAATGTAGATACATATGGAGCAAATTGGTGGTATCCGTTTCAGGGATGTTCTGGAATAAAAGAGGTTGAATTTGAGCAAGGAATCACTAATATACCTGCTGCGATATTTGGTGATTGTACAGGATTGAAAGAAATAATTATTCCAGATACAGTAACATCAATAGGTGAACGTAGTTTTGCGGGATGTAGTAGCTTAAATAACGTTACTATTCCAGATAGTGTAACTTCGATTGGTGCATCTGCATTTGATGGATGTAGTACTCTACCTGATGTAAAATTACCCAAATATTTGGATTCAATAGGGAATTATGCATTTAGAAATTGTACGTCATTAAAAACAGTTAATGTACCAAAAACATTGAAAAATGTAGATACACATGGGATACTTTGGAAATATCCTTTTTCTGGATGTTCAGGTATTACTTCTATAACGTTTGATGAGGGGATAACAGATATTCCAGCAAATTTGTTTGGAAATTGCATATGTGAATCAGTTGAGTTGGTGATACCTGAAGGTGTTGTGTCTATAGGAGACAGAGCTTTTACAGGATGTTTAAATATAAAATCAGTTAGTTTCCCGTCAACGTTAACCTCAATAGGAACATATTCATTTAAGGAAACTGGTGTATCTAAAATTGAGCTTCCAGATAATATTACACGGATTGGAACATCGTCTTTTAGCGACTCTTCGAATTTAGTAGCTGTAGAATGGAATAATACAATTTCTGATATTCCAGATGGTACTTTTACAAATTGTGTACAATTAGAATCATTTGCTTTTCCAGAAGTGATAACAAAAGTGGGAAAAGAAGCTTTTAGTGGATGTAGCGCATTAAAGGATATCAAATGGAATGAGATAATAAAACAACTTGGAAAAGAAGCATTTATGAATTGTGATGCTTTAAAAGAAATTCTTCTTCCTGATTCTATAGAATCCATAGGTGATGGAGCTTTTCGCGATTGTGAGACATTAACAACTATCAAGATTCCAAATTCTGAAATGAATTTGGGTTCTAATGTGTTCTACAACTGCGACTCCCTCGCCGCAATCATCATCCCTGATTCTGTAACATCCATCGGTTCCAGCATCTTCTACGACTGCGACGCTCTTACCGATGTTACTCTGGGAACAGGAATTATTTCTATTCCGTCTTCTGCCTTTGAGCACTGCGATGTGCTGCAATCTATTGTCCTTCCATATCGAACAGCCACAGTGGGAGCTAATGCATTTAAAAACTGCGTGGCTTTGACGGAGATTACGATTCCGCGTGCCACAACGAGCATTGATGCCACAGCCTTCAGCTATCCGTCAAAGATGACGGTATACGGCGTGGCGGGAACTTATGCGGAGACCTTTGCCAATGAGCAGGGTATGAAGTTTGTGAATAAGGAGGTCAACGCAGAGAAAGTTGCTCTGAGCCAGTCAGAGTTGAAACTGAACAAGGGTGAGCAAGGAAAGCTGGTCATGACTGTGACCCCGGCTGATTTTACAGACGAAGTTATGTGGAAATCATCCGATTCAGATGTGGTGACTGTGGATGACAGCGGACAAATCAGTGCAAAGTCTGTCGGTGAAGTGACAGTGAAAGTGCAGGTGGGCAGCGTTTCTGCCAGCTGCAGCGTGACGGTGGTGCAGCCAGTCACATCGATATCTTTAGATAAAAAATCGTTGGAAATGGACGCGCTGGATACTTATCAGCTGACGGCAAGAGTATCACCGTCTGATGCGGCGGATAAGAGTGTGCGGTGGAGTTCTTCCGATGAAAAGATTGCATCTGTGGATGAAAACGGACTGGTAAGCGCGCATAAAAAGGGTACAGCAGTTATCACAGTGGCAGCGAAGGATGGCAGCGGTGTAACACGTTCCTGCAATGTGACAGTGAAGAACTCTGCACATATAGCGGCAGCGCCGGAAGAACTGGAGAGCCCGCACAACTATGAGAATAATTGTTCTGATTTCTGGGTATATACGCAGGAAGGGGCAGAAGGATTACAGGTAACTTTTGACGCGCGGACAAATATAGAAGAAGACTTCGATTATCTGTACATTTTCCGTGCAGACGGCGAACAGGTTGGCATGTATACCGGAACGGAGCTGGCAGGACAGACTGTGTATGTGCCGGGAGATACCGTGAAGATTCAGCTTGTCTCCGACAATGCCGGAAATGAATGGGGATTTAAAGTCAGTGATATCACGGCTGGTGCATTGCAGAAATTGCCGCAGACGATAGCCGGAACGGCATCTTATGAGAAAATGTACGGGGATGAAGACTTTACACTGGATACGGAAGTTACGCAGGGAGACGGCAGTCTCAGCTATCGTTCTGAAGATGAAAATGTAGTTGTTGTATCAGGAAATGGCACAGTATCCATTGTCGGAGCTGGTCAGACCAATATTGTTGTAACAGCTTCGGAAACCGATCATTACAATAAGACAGAAAAGAAGGTTTCAATTTCTGTTGCGAAAAAAACGCTGACGGAAGAAGAGGTGATGCAGTTGGATTCCAGATTTGATTTTCATTATGGAACGGCAGAGGAAGCGTCTGTCGTGGATTTAAGGGAATTACTTCCGGAAAACAGCGGTCAGGTGCAGTTCCATTCGGATGTAAATATCGTCGGACAGGAAAATCTGATTTTTGATACTTTTGTTGATGAAAATGGACGGCTTTCTTATCAGGTTAATCCGGGAACTCTGGGAGAGAAAGCGAAATTACAGGTAACTGTTTCCTCGGATAATTATGAAGATTTCACTCTCGTTGTTACAGTAGAACTTATTTGTATGCACGCAGATGAGAGTCAGTATGAGATCAGAAATGCAGAGAAAGCGGATTGCACGGAGAATGGATACACTGGTGATGTATTTTGTTCCATATGTGGACAGAAGGTAAAGGACGGAACTATCATCTCATCTTTTGGACATCAGTGGGATGCAGGAAGAGTCACACAGGAACCGACTGCTGATACCAATGGTGTAAAAACGTACACCTGTGAGCGATGTGGAGTAACAAAAACAGAAAGCATACCAGCTGTCAGTGAGCCAACAGACGATACGGAAACACCAGGTGGCGGAACGACTACACCGGGTGGTGGAAGCCAGCCGGGAGGAACCGGCACTACACCGGGTAGTCAGAACGGCGGCGCATCAGGAACCGGCGCAGACGGTCAGGGAAACCATACATCCGGTAATACCGGCAGCCAGCAAAATACTCTGCGGGCAAATGCCATTGCGCGTAATTCGGCCACAGGAGAAACCTGCCGTATTATCCAGCCGGGACAGACGGTAGAATATCTCACAGCGCCAAATAAAAAGACGGTGACAGTGCCGGATACAATCGTTATAAATGGCGTGCGTCATAAAGTGACATCCATTGGCAACAATGCGTTTAAAAACAACAAAAAACTGAAATCTGTTGTGATCGGCAAAAATATCACGAAGATTGGAAAGAAAGCGTTCTTTGGCTGTCAGAATCTGAAAAAGATTACGATCAAGACAAGGAAGCTGAAAGCGAAAACGGTAGGAGCCAAGGCATTTACGAAAGCAGGAAGTAAAAACTACGGAAAGCTTACAGTGAAAGTCCCAAAAAAGAGCCTGAAATCTTATCGGAAGATTTTGAAGAAAAAAGGTCTGTCCGGCAGAGCAAAAATAAGATAATATAACCCCACACCCCGCAGCCATCTGATGTGCTGCGGGGTGCGTCGTTTTGCTGCATGTGAAATTAGATAAGCCTGATGTATCCCTACTCCACCGGCTGACACACGATTGGCTCCGGTGAGATTTTCAGAAGCTTTTGTGCCGGGGAGGAACTGCCGTCGGCAGCGGCCGGGGCATCGCCGGCGCCTGCTGCGCTGTCGGTCAGATTGGTATCTGAATCGATCGCGCTGTCGGTCAGGTCGGTATCTGAATCGGTCTCGCTGTCAGTCTGTTGGTCTCCCGTCATCATCTCACTGTCGGTCAGCTGGTCTCCCGTCGTCAGATAATACTGTTCATCACGGCAGGTCAGCACGGCGAGGATGGTGTCGTCGCTGAAAAGACGGAGACTGTCTGATTCGTAAGGGATGCAGACTCCCTCGTGAAGGATGCGGTCGTCGATGGTGTACCACTGGAATTGGCTGTCGGTGCTGCAGGGATCGGACGATGGCATGACGGCGATATATTCGGCCTCGTCGAAAGGCCCCAGCTGGTAGGTGCCGTGCCAGAGGGCAGCAATCTCTTCCTGTGCCTGCGGGGTAAGGCATTCGCCCTGTGGGCCTGTCTGCCGGGAGGCGCGGTCGATCTGTGGGTCTGTCTGCCGGGAGGTGCATTCGATCTGTGCGTCTGTCTGCGGAGGCGTGTGTCCGTTATGCGAATCCGGCTGCTGTGGAGAATGTCGGTGTTGTTTTGTGTGGACGGCCAGGCAGAGCAGGCCGCAGCCTATGATGGTCCCGGCGGCTATCCAGATATTCTTTCGTTTCTTAGTCATAGATTTTCTCCTCATAAGTCCTATTAATTTATAATACTACAAAATGGTAATAATTACAAGAACTCTTTTGGCGGCATTGGCGTTTATACCAAATTTATACCCGAAGCCCCGCCCCTTTTTCATTGACTTTGCAGAAATGTATTACTATAATATCAGTAGAGATGACTGCCAGGTATTTTGAGAGGATGTCTGCGTGTTGTGGAAGCGGCGCAGATTTCTGTCGGGAAGATGGCAGGGCAGTTGACAGATGCGGAATCGCGATAAGGAAATGGGGGTCAATGATGGGAAAGATAACGTTACAGGGAGTAAAGAACGCCAGAGATCTGGGAGGGATTTTGACTGCGGACGGCAGGGAAATCCGGAAGAAGAGACTGCTCAAGTGCGGGCAGCTCAGTGAGGCGACGCAGAAGGATATCGAGATTCTCCGGGAAGAGTACGGGGTGAAGCTCATCGTGGATCTGCGGACGGAGGGAGAGCGGAAGGCTTATCCGGATCCGGAGATTCGGGGCGTCTCCAATATCTGGAATCCGATCTTTAAAGAAGATATTCAGGGAGCGGGCGTGTTCACTCCGGGGGAGAAGGAGATCCTGGAGAAGCATCTCAAGTCTCTCTTCATTTTAAGTCACCGCTTTGACAGCATGGAAGAGGAAGCGGTGAAGGATGTCCGGGAGATGATTCAGGAGAAGGAGTTTGACCCGGAAGTGTATATGGCGAGGATGTATCATAAGTTTTTGAACAATCAGGTTGTTCAAAAACAGATCAAACAGTTTTTTGCCATGCTTGTGAACCGGAGAGGCGGCGCAGTGCTCTGGCATTGCGGAGCGGGCAAGGACAGAAGCGGCATATGCGCGGCGCTTCTTCTGTATGCGCTGGGAGTCCCGAAGGAGACGATCATTGAGAATTATGCTTTGACAGCGGAATCATCGGAAGATACTGTGGATTATATTCTGGAGAAGCTGTTCCCTGCGGACGTACCTGGCAATGAAGAGTATCAGTCTCTCGCTCGCAGAATCTTTGGAGCGAAGACCTGTTACATAGAAGAATTTTTCCGTGCTATAGAGAAGGATTTCATCAGTGTGGACAATTATCTGCAGAAGGCAGTGGAGCTGCACGTAGATAATATCGTAAGATTGAAGACCCTGTACCTGAAGTGACAGGGATGGACATAGGATAAGCCAGGGACGCCGGGGAGTCAGTGCGTTCATGGCTTTTCTTTGTGTTATAGGGGGTGAGATTGTATGAGATATGAGATTGGCCGTGTGCTGAAACAGGAACAGGTGATGAAGCTGGTCTTTGGACGGTGTGCGGTGCCGAAAAGCATGCTGGGAAGACATCTGATCGCCGGTGGTCAGGTTATCGCAGCCTATCATCCGAATGCAGTCCGCGTACGGCTTCTTATTGACGGAGATGGGGAGTGTGAGATGGATATGGTGGAGCGGCAGCCGGTGTTTGCTGTGTTTCTGCCGCATCAGCAGATATTTTCCTATCGCCTGAAAATGTATCTTCGGGACGGGGAGACGATCATCCTCCATGACCCGTACCGCTTTCCGTGTCAGATCACAGAGGAGGAAGAGAAGGCTTTTCTGCAGGGACGGTGGCTGGATGCCTATCAGAAGATGGGCTGTCACCCGATGGAGATCGACGGAGTGAAGGGGATGTATTTTGCGGTCTGGGCGCCGCAGGTACAGAGTGTCAGTGTGGTGGGAGATTTTAACGGCTGGGATGGAAGGCTCTGCCCGATGAATCGCATGGGTATCTCGGATATTTATGAAGTGTTTCTTCCGGGACTGGAGGAGGGAACGGGATACCAGTATGAGGTCAGAGGAGCAAAGGGCGAGATGCAGCGTGTGGCGGATCCTTACGGAACGGCCCGCGACCCGGGAAAGATATCGAAAATGTTGAATGTGAGGAAATTCCCGTGGAATGACGATGATTGGATGCAGAATCGGAAGAGGCAGAATGTGAAGGCCTGTCCGGTTGTCATCTGCAATCTGTCCGGTCAGAATCCGGAGATGCTGGACAATATCAATAAGAAAGTGTTTACCCATGTGATGCTCAGCAAGGAGAGAGAACCGGATGTGCTGCGGTATACGGCGTATTCGGATGGAGGAGATTTTTTTGTGCCGCCGGCAGGCGGCAGGGATCCGGACGATTTTCGCCGGTTTGTGCAGAAGGCGCACCGGGAGGGACTTGGCGTGATCCTGGCGGTCTCTCTGGAGATGATCCCCTGCGAGAAACCGCAGATCGCGGATTTCCTTTTGTCCAATCTTCTGTTCTGGATCAGAGAATATCACATTGACGGCTTCGCCTTTGACGGACTTGCCGGCGACTGCCGCACATGGATAGACAGATTCAATGATGTCGAAGTGACAGAATCGCCGGAGGAAGGCGAGATGTCGCTGGATGATGAGAGCCGCCGCGCCATCCTTCGCAGAGCCATGGAGATGATCCGGCGGGAGGCTCCGGGCGTCATGATCATATCGGATGAGCTGAATCTCCGGAAGCCGGGAGACAGTCTTTCCGATATGAAAGATGAAATATTTGATTTTTACTGGAATTATCGTGTAAAATGGAGTCTGGACAGTTATCTGTCCCATGGCCGTGCGGGAAGGCGGAGGGAGCATTTCAGGCTGACTCTGCCACTGCAGAAACCGGGTCTTGGACGTTCGCTTTTTCTGCTGGATCATAAAATATTGATCCACCGGAAGCAAACTTCGATTGACAAGTCGAAAGAGGTTTATTATGATATGTTATCAGAGGCGAAATTGTCTTATACATTTCTGACCGGTATACCGGGCAGAAAGATTCTTGCGGCGCCTGTGGAACATACGGGGATTCGAAAGTATCTGTTCGGCCTTCTGGAAATGTACTGCAGTTATCCGGCTCTGTACGGAAGCGGAGAAGATGAGCAGGTATTTGAGTGGGTCAATGGTATGGACGCTGTTTCCTCGGTGATCAGTTTTATAAGGAAGTCTTCCGCATGTGAGGAGCATTTTCTGTTTATCTGTAATTTCAGCGCGGACGCACAGATCTCCTACCGGGTGGGCGTTCCGGTCCACGGAACGTACCGGCTGCTCATGAACAGCGATGCGGTGGAATACGGAGGAAAGGGACGTTTTGTGCATCAGCATCCGGCTGTCACAAGACAGCCCTGCGATTTTCTTCCTTATTCCATGACGGTTTCCCTGCCGCCGGAGTCCGCATTGATTTTTGGATACGGCCCTGCATTTCACAGTATTTCGCAGAGACAATAAGGAAAGGTGTGAGGAACGATGAAAGAGGATTGTTTATTTTGTAAGATAGCCAGAGGAAAGATTCCGTCAGCGACGATTTATGAGGACAGTCATTTCAGAGTGATTCTTGATGTGAATCCGGCGACGAAAGGACACTGTCTGATCATCCCGAAGGAACATTTCGATAATATTTACGACCTGGATGCAGAGACGGCAGGTAAGCTGTTCTCTCTGGCAACCTGTATCGCCCGCGCGATGAGAGACGCGCTTGGATGCGAGGGTCTGAATCTTGTTCAGAATAACGGAGAGATCGCGGGACAGACAGTATTTCATTTTCATCTGCATCTGATTCCGCGGTACAAGGATGACGGAGTGCAGCTTGCATGGACGCCGCATGAGTCTGAGGAAGCGCAGCTGGAGGAGATCCGCGCGGCTATCAGAAAGGCAATATAACAGAGTACATAATAAAGGAAGGAAAGAGCATGGGAAAGATTGATTTTAAACCGGGAAATATGTTATATCCGCTTCCGGCGGTGCTGGTGACAGTGAGGGACGCAGACGGAAAGGATAACATGATCACCATCGCGTGGGTGGGTACGGTGTGCACCAATCCTCCCATGCTCTACATTTCTGTCCGGCCGGAACGGTATTCCTATCGGGCCTTGAAGGAGAGCGGAGAGTTTGTGGTGAACCTGACCACGGCATCGATGGCGAGAGCGGTGGATTACTGCGGGGTGCGCTCGGGAAGAGATGTGGATAAGTTTAAGGAGACAGGTCTGGTCAGAGGAGAGGCGGTGAAGGTGAACGTGCCGGTCATAGAGGACAGCCCGGTCAACATAGAATGCAGAGTCAGGGATGTTCTGGAACTGGGGTCTCACCATATGTTTCTTGCTGATGTGGTCCACGTCACGGTGGATGACCGTTACATGGACGAGAGAGGGACTTTTCATCTGGAGCGGGCCAACCCGCTGATATATTCTCACGGAATCTACTGCGATGTGGGAAATTTTATCGGCACTTTTGGATATTCTGTCAGAAAGAAAAAGAAGAAAAAAAGATAAGTGCATCGTTTTTACAAAATCTAAATTATGAATTTACAAAAGGAAACATTCTTGTTATAATGAATTATTGATTGTTTCTGTATTCATACAGAACAGAGAAAATATTAGTAATAGAATAAAATATTTTCAGAACATGGAGAGAAAAGGGGATATGACCACGGTTTTTGTGACCGTATGACGAGTTTTGGATTGGATGATTGACTGCATGGTACAGGCAGATTGTCATATCCCGGAGAGAAGACGGATGCGGGGTGTTCCGCGGACGACAGAAGGCTTCAGAGACAGATGAGCAGAAGAAGGATTTATGAGCGAAGCGTTCTCCATGGATTTCAGTGATTAACTTTGGAGTATTAGTTTTTGTTTGATATAGATAGAGGTGCGAGAATGGAACAGTATATTATTAAAGGTGGAACTCCGTTAGTTGGTGAAGTAGTGATCGGAGGAGCCAAGAATGCAGCACTGGGAATTTTAGCGGCGGCCATCATGACAGACGGCCAGTGTCTGATCGACAACATGCCGAATGTCAGAGACACGAATGTTTTGCTTCAGGCGATGGAGCAGATCGGGGCCACGGTTGTCCGCAAAGGCGATAATGAAGTATTGATCAGCGGAAAGTATATCGATTCCAGCGGAGACCTGCTGGTAGATAATGAATATATAAGAAAGATCCGGGCGTCCTACTATCTGATAGGCGCTCTTCTGGGCAAGTACAAGAAGGCGAAAGTTGTACTGCCGGGCGGCTGTGAGATCGGAAGCCGTCCGATCGACCAGCACATCAAGGGCTTCCGCGCGCTGGGTGCGGAGGTGAAGATCGAACACGGTATCATCATCGTGGATGCCGAGGAACTCAGGGGCAGCCATATCTATCTGGATGTGGTTTCTGTCGGTGCGACCATCAATATCATGATGGCGGCGTCCCTAGCGCACGGCAACACGATCATTGAGAATGCGGCAAAGGAACCGCATATCGTAGATGTGGCTAACTTCCTGAACAGCATGGGAGCCAACATCAAGGGCGCGGGGACAGATGTGATCCGTATCAAGGGTGTGGAGAAGTTCCACGATACGGAGTATTCCATCATTCCGGACCAGATTGAGGCCGGTACATTTATGATGGCGGCGGCAGCCACGAGGGGAGACGTTCTGATCAAGAACGTCATTCCAAAACATCTGGAGGCCATCTCTGCCAAGCTCAGTGAGATTGGCGCGGAGGTGGAAGAGTCCGACGACGCTGTGCGTGTGGTGGCGACGAGACGACTTAAGCACACACAGATCAAGACGCTGCCATACCCGGGCTTCCCGACGGATATGCAGCCGCAGATCGCGGTGACCCTGGGTCTGTCCAAGGGAACCAGTATCATCACAGAGAGTATTTTTGAGAATCGATTCCGTTATGTGGAAGAGATGCGCCGTATGGGCGCTAACATCAAGGTGGTGGAAGGCAATACGGCGATTATTTCCGGTGTGGAAAAATACACCGGGGCTACTGTGGAGACGCCGGATCTCCGTGCCGGAGCAGCCCTTGTTATCGCAGGACTGGCGGCAGAGGGATATACGACGGTGAAACAGATTGGTTATATCCAGAGAGGTTATGAACGTTTCGACGA
Source organism: Candidatus Anaerobutyricum avicola (assembly GCA_019113845.1). GTDB lineage: Bacteria > Bacillota > Clostridia > Lachnospirales > Lachnospiraceae > Anaerobutyricum > Anaerobutyricum avicola. The sequence continues at coordinate 51,663 of DXGQ01000013.1, read as the reverse complement.
GAAGCTGCGCGCTCTCGGAGGAATGATTCAGAAAGTAGATTCTGAAAAGGAAGCGAACAAGTACATTTTCAGAACCGGAACGATGAATTAAGGAGTGAAGAAAGATGGAGAGAGTATTATTTACCTCTGAATCTGTGACAGAAGGACATCCGGATAAGATGTGCGATCAGGTTTCAGACGCTATTTTAGATGCATTAATGGAAAAAGACCCGATGAGCCGGGTTGCCTGTGAGACAGCGATGACTACAGGACTGGTGCTTGTCATGGGTGAGGTGACGACAAATGCTTATGTGGATATCCAGAAGATCGTCCGCGATACAGTAAAAGAGATTGGATACACCAGAGGCAAATACGGATTTGACGCAGAGACCTGCGGTGTGATCGTAGCTCTGGATGAGCAGTCTGCCGATATCGCCATGGGCGTGGACAAGGCACTGGAGGCAAAAGAGAACAAAATGTCCGACGAGGAACTGGAAGCCATCGGCGCCGGAGATCAGGGCATGATGTTTGGTTACGCGACCAATGAGACAGACGAATATATGCCATATCCGATCGCGCTGGCACATAAGCTGGCAAGACAGCTGACCAAGGTGAGAAAAGACGGTACGCTGCCATACCTTCGTCCGGATGGAAAGACGCAGGTGACAGTGGAGTACGATGAGAACGGCAAACCGGACCGTCTGGATGCCGTCGTTCTGTCCACGCAGCACGACCCGGATGTGACACAGGAACAGATCCATGAAGATATTAAGAAGTATGTATTTGATGCCATTCTGCCGCAGGATATGGTGGACGAGGACACCAAGTATTTCATCAATCCGACCGGACGTTTTGTCATCGGCGGACCACACGGTGACAGCGGACTGACAGGCCGGAAGATCATCGTAGATACTTATGGCGGATATGCCCGTCACGGCGGTGGAGCATTCTCCGGAAAGGACTGCACCAAAGTAGACCGTTCCGCAGCTTACGCGGCAAGATATGTGGCTAAGAATATCGTGGCTGCCGGTCTGGCAGATAAATGCGAGATTCAGCTTTCTTATGCCATCGGTGTGGCACAGCCGACATCCATCATGGTGGATACCTTTGGAACAGGCAGAGTATCCGAGGAGAAACTGGTGGAGATCATCCGCGAACACTTTGATCTCAGACCGGCGGGCATCATCAAGATGCTTGACCTGAGACGCCCGATTTACAAACAGACAGCAGCTTACGGACATTTCGGACGCAACGATCTGGATCTTCCGTGGGAGAAGCTGGATAAGGTTGATATGCTGAAAGAGTATCTTGCGTAAGGAACGCGCACATTTGAACCGAACATAAGAATTTATGGACTTCCTGTTGTCAGGGCGGACGCCCCGGCAGCAGGAAGTATTTTTGCTTCACGGGAGATTCTGTCAGGAGGAATTGATATGGGAAAATACAGATTGATCACTTTAGATATGGACGGCACACTGCTGAACTCCAGGAAAGAAATTTCAGAGCGGACGAAAGCGATGATCCGCCGGGCGGCAGAAGAGGGAAAGATCATAGCGCTCTCCACCGGACGGGGATTGTCGGAGCTCTCTGAATATCTGGAGCAGGTACCGGAGATCGGGTATCTGGACTGTACCAGCGGCGCCATGATCTATGACTGCAGGGAGAAGAAGGTCGTTGTCAGCACGCCGATTCCGGTGGATGTCATGCAAAAGGTTATGGCGCTGGCAGAAGAAGAGAATGTTATGGTACATTTTCTGTCAACAGATTCCGTGGTCGAGCAGAGCAAATACGAGCAGATGGAAAAATACCATATGGGTGTGTATAAACCGATGTATGGCAGAGTCGCAAAAAAATGTGAGAATATTTTCAGAGCATATGAGGAGAATCCGAAACCGATAGAGAAATGTAATCTGTATCATCTTTCTCCTGCTAAGCGAGATCAGACTGAGAGACGTCTGGAGGATATGCATCTTCCGTTGACTATCGTACATTCGGAACTGACGGCGCTGGAACTTACCTCAGAGGGAGTCAGCAAGGGAACCGGACTTTTGCAGCTGTGCGAGTATCTGGGGATTCCTGTGCAGGAGACGATCGCGGTCGGAGATGCCGACAACGATATAGAAGTTCTAAAGACAGCCGGGTTTGCCATCGCTATGGGAAATGCGGCAGAGAACATTAAGGCGATCGCTGATGTGGTGGTTGCGGACTGTGACCACGACGGGTGCGCGGAAGCCATCGGGAAATACCTGCTGGGGGACGCACCGGTTTCCGTAAGGCAGGGATAAAAACACAAATGCGGGGGCATCCCGGTCTGTGACATCCGGATGGCAGGGAAGTGTTTGTTCTCGTTTCGGAAGAAAAATAAAAAGTATAGAATTTTTTATTTACGAAATGCTCCGGGAATGGTATAGTGTAGGGGCGGCGTTACGGATAGTATTCGAAAGAAACTATACCGCCTGCAGTACGGATCTATATTGAGCTTATATCCATGGGAATGAGACTCGGAGCGTCACTTTGCGAAAGTAAGGTGATAAGATGCATACAGGAATTATAGGCGCAGGGAAGGTTGGATGTTCCCTGGGCAAATATTTTGTGTTACATGGCCTGAGTTTATCAGGCTTTTTTGATGCCGATATTCATGCGGCACAGACGGCGGCGGACTTTGCCGGAGCAGATTTTGAAGAGAAACTTGAAGATTTGGTCAGAAAAAGCGACGCTTTGTTTTTAACAGTTCCTGACGGCCGGATCACCAGCGTGTGGGATCAGGTAAAGGAACTTCCCATTGAAGGTAAGTTTATTTGTCACTGCAGCGGCGCTCTGTCTGCAAAAGATGCCTTTCCGGGCATAGCGGACAGGGGAGCCTTCGGATATTCTATCCACCCGCTCTTTGCGGTCAGCGACCGCTTTCATTCGTACAAAGAGCTTTCAGACGCCTACTTTACAATTGAAGGAGACAGGAGACATCTGGAGGATGTGAAAGACTTTTTTGTGTCCTTCGGCAACCCGGTGCGGCTGATCGGTGCAGAGGATAAGGTAAAGTATCACTGCGCGGCAGCCATCTGCAGCAATCAGGTCATCGCTCTGATCGAGGAGAGTCTTATGCTGCTGGGTGAGTGCGGCTTTGATGAGGACAGCGCTCTCGCTGCTCTGCGTCCGCTCATCGCAGGAAATGTAAATAAGGTTCTGGAAAACGGCTGTGTGAACAGTCTCACCGGACCGGTGGAGCGCGGGGATGCACAGACAGTACGCAAGCATTTATCCTGTCTGTCTGACAGCGACCGGAAGCTTTACGCACTTTTGTCCGGGAAGCTTCTGACGGTGGCGGCCAGAAAGAACCCGGGCAGAGATTACGGAGAACTGAAAGCTCTGCTGTCAGAAGTGTGAGGACGCCAGACGGAGAGCCGACAGCGCAGTGGCGGCGTAAAAAGCAGAAACCCCTGCCGAAGGTACAGGAAATGTATGTGCAAAGGCGGGGACATCAGAAAATGAAAACGCAAGATTTGGGAGGTATTGATTCATGAAAAACACAGTGACAACATTTCAGCAGATGAAAGAAAAGGGCGAAAAGATATCCATGCTGACAGCTTACGATTATTCCACAGCGAAACTGGTGGATGAAGCGGGAGTGAATTCCATCCTTGTGGGGGATTCCCTTGGAAATGTCATGCTTGGATATGAAGATACGATCGCAGTGACAGTGGACGATATGATCCACCACGGAAGAGCCGTGGCGAAGGGAGCGAAAAATGCACTGGTCGTTGTGGACATGCCGTTTATGTCTTACCAGACTTCCGTGTATGACGCGGTGGTGAATGCCGGACGGATCATGAAAGAGACACACTGCGGCGCAGTGAAGCTGGAAGGCGGCGCCGTTGTCTGCCCGCAGATCAAAGCGATCGTGGATGCGTCCATTCCGGTCTGCGCGCATCTGGGACTGACACCGCAGTCCATCAATGCTTTCGGCGGTTTCAAGGTGCAGGGAAAAACTGTGGAAGCTGCACAGAAGCTGATCGATGACGCAAAGGCAGTGGAAGAGGCAGGAGCCTTCGCCGTAGTTCTGGAGTGCGTTCCGGCCAAGCTGGCCAAACTGGTTTCCGAGGCGGTATCCATCCCGACGATCGGTATCGGCGCCGGCAATGGCTGCGACGGTCAGGTACTCGTCTATGCGGACATGCTTGCCCTGTTTTCCGACTTTTGTCCGAAGTTTGTCCGGAAGTTTGCCAACGTGGGCGAGATGATGAGCCAGGCATTCCGGGAATACGACGCAGCTGTAAAGGACGGCTCTTTCCCGGCGGAGGAACACACCTATAAGATTGACGATGAAGTGATTGAAAAACTGTACTGAGCGGTGCCAGGCAGGAGAAGAATAAAAGAAAGATGAGCGCAGGAAGACATTGGCAGAATGCCTGGCGCCTGTGCGAGCGAAAGGAATGGAGAAAATTATGAAGATCGCTTATACCATAAAAGAAGTAAGAGAGCAGGTAAAGGCATGGAGAAAAGAAGGGCTCACCGTCGGTCTGGTGCCGACCATGGGCTATCTCCATGAGGGTCATGCCAGCCTGATGAAAAAAGCGGTGGAGGAAAACGACCGGGTAGTCACCAGCGTATTTCTGAACCCGACTCAGTTCGGACCGAGCGAGGATCTGGAAGCTTACCCGCGGGACTTTGAGCAGGACTGCAGACTCTGTGATTCCCTCGGCGTGAGCATGGTCTTCCATCCGGAGCCGGAAGAAATGTACGCGCCGGACTTCTGCACCTGGGTCAATATGGAAGTGCTTTCCAGCACCCTGTGCGGCAAGAGCCGCTCGACACATTTCAGAGGCGTCTGCACCGTTGTGAGCAAACTCTTTAACATCGTGACACCGGACAGAGCCTACTTCGGACAAAAAGACGCCCAGCAGCTGGCGATCATCCGCAGGATGGTCCGGGATCTGAACATGGATATCGAGATTGTCGGATGCCCGATCGTCCGCGAGGAAGACGGCCTCGCCAAAAGCTCCAGAAATACATATCTGAATGAGGAAGAACGAAAAGCAGCTCTGGTATTAAGCCAGTCCATCTTCCTCGGTGAGAAAATGGTAAAAGAAGGCGAGACTGACGCGGCAAAGATCAAGGCAGCCATGACAGCCAGGATCGAGTCCGAACCCCTCGCCAGAATCGACTACGTCGAAATCGTAGACGGACTCTCCATGCAGCCGGTCGATACGATGCAGAGCCCGGCCCTCGCCGCCATCGCCGTCTACATCGGAAAAACTAGACTGATCGATAATTTTATTATATAATGAGCCATGCAGTCAGCGCAAAAGAGGACATGGTCATGCTTGCATGAAACTATGGCCGCTTTTGTGTCTGACTATAGGGCGAATAGCCCTAACCGAGGGGAGCGAGGCGAGCCGAGGTGCATGGCGGATTGCGATGCGCCAAGTTAACGCGAGGCGAACCTCGGCTGCATGGCGGAAAGGATAAGAAAATGCATATCAATATGTTAAAAGCAAAGATTCATCGTGCCACCGTAACCCAGGCAGAGCTGGACTACGTGGGCAGTATCACTGTGGACGAAGACTTACTGGATGCCGCCGGAATATTAGAATATGAAAAAGTACAGATTGTGGATATCAATAACGGCAACCGCTTTGAGACGTACACCATTGCCGGAGAGAGAGGCAGCGGTGTGATGTGCTTAAACGGAGCAGCGGCAAGATGTGTCAGCGTCCATGACAAGATCATCATCATGGCCTACGCGGACATGACCCCGGAAGAGGCGAAGAAACACCAACCTACCGTCGTTTTTGTGGACGACAACAATGCCGTTCATCGCATTACCAGCTATGAGAAACATGGCCGGCTGAGCGACATGGAATAAGACCGGGAAGCGCCGCATTTTTGGAAGAAAAGGAACGTGGAAACTATGTTAAAAGGAAAGACAGTCGTATTAGGAGTAACGGGCAGCATCGCTGCCTATAAAATTGCCAGTCTGGCAAGTATGCTGGTGAAGGCACACTGTGATGTACATGTTATCATGACGAAGAACGCAACGAACTTTATCAATCCGATCACATTTGAGACGCTCACCAATCATAAATGTCTGGTGGATACCTTTGACAGAAACTTTGAGTTTCAGGTAGAGCATGTCTCTCTGGCACAGAAAGCAGATCTGATGATGATCGCTCCGGCTTCCGCCAATGTGATCGGAAAGGTTGCGCACGGCATTGCGGACGATATGCTCACGACGACCATCATGGCATGTCCGGGAAAAGTGATCTTTTCTCCTGCCATGAATGTGCATATGTATGAGAATCCGATCCTGCAGGATAATCTGCAGATTCTCAGAAAATACGGCTACGAGGTGGTGGAGCCTGCAGTGGGATACCTCGCCTGCGGCGACACGGGGGCCGGCAAGATGCCGGAACCGGAGACCCTTTATCAGTATATCCTGCGGGAACTGGCCTGCGAGAAAGATATGCAGGGGCTGCGGGTGATGGTGACAGCGGGACCGACGCAGGAAGCGATCGATCCGGTTCGCTATATCACCAACCATTCCTCCGGAAAGATGGGATATGCTATCGCGAAGCGGGCGATGCTCCGGGGAGCGGATGTCACTCTCGTGTCCGGACCGGTCGCACTGGATCCGGTACCGTTTGTCCGTACCATACCGGTGACGACGGCACAGGAAATGTTTGAGGCCGTCCGTGATAATCTCGCGGAGCAGGACATTTTGATCAAAGCGGCGGCGGTGGCGGATTATCGCCCGTCTGAGGTCAGCGAGGAAAAAGTGAAAAAGTCAGATGCGGATATGAGCATCTCGCTGGAGAGGACGCAGGACATTCTCGGCTATGTGGCGGAGCACCGCAGAGATGATCAGACGATCTGCGGCTTTTCCATGGAGACCCGGAATATGCTGGAGAATTCCCGGAAAAAGCTGGAAAAGAAAAAGCTGGATATGATTGCCGCAAACAACTTAAAAGATGCCGGCGCCGGCTTTGCCACCGACACGAATCTTCTCACCATCATCACCGGGCAGGAAGAGAAGGCGCTTCCACTGATGACGAAAGAAGATGCGGCGCATGAACTCCTTTCCTTCATTTTATCATACCGGGGTGTTTTATAAATATCCTGTGTTTATTATACAAAAATGTGTAACAATTTTTAAAATTATAACAAAAAAGTATTATTATAAAGAAAAATGAATAAACAAATGCTGAAAATCGGAAGAAAAAATCGGAATGATATGTTATAATATACCATGGTGCCGGGAATTGCATGAAAAGTGAAAGCAAGGTGCATAGATAGTATGGAACATATTTTAATTATCGACAATGATACTTCCACAGCAGAGATGGAAAGGGATTATCTTGAGATTAATTCTTATGAAGTGACAATTGAGAAAAGTGGTGTGTCAGGGTTTCAGAGAGCCCTGCAGGAAGACATTCGTCTGGTGCTCACAGAACTGGATCTGGAGGATCTGAATGGCTTCGAATTATGCAGAGAGCTGAGAAACCGGCGGGACATACCGATAATCATTGTCTCAAACAGAACAGACGAGATCGATAAAGTGCGGGGACTCGGCGTGGGGGCGGATGACTATGTGACAAAGCCATTCTCCCCGAATGAACTGATAGCAAGAGTAAAGGCGAATCTGAGTCAGTATGACAGGCTGACCAGAAAAAGGATACAGAAAAATGATTGTATCGTTCTCGACCAGTTCCGTATTGACAGAACGGCGAGAAGAGTGACTGTTGCCGGACAGGAGATCGCATTTACCACGAAGGAGTTTGACCTCCTCGTATTTCTTGCCTCGCATCCGAACAGAGTCTTCTCCAAGGAGGAGCTGTTCCGGGAAGTCTGGGGGATGCATTCGGTAGGAGATGTAGCGACGGTCACGGTACATATCAAGAAGATCCGGCAGAAGCTGGAAAAGTTTGCAGGTGCGGCGAGCCTCATCGAGACTGTGTGGGGAGTCGGATACCGTTTTCAGCTGTCGGAGGCAGTCAGAGTAAATAATTCTTAAAATGCGGCAGAGGTTTCTCTGCCGATATTTTATCAGAAAGGGATTTCCTGCCCGGAAAGAAAACCGGCTGCGGGACAACGGGTGAAAAAATGCTGGGAAAGAAAAAGATTCCGATCGTATATGAAGATGACAGTATTCTGGTATGTGAAAAACCGGCGGGGATGCCGGTGCAGTCAGATACCAGTGGAAATGTAGATGTGGAGACCTGGTTAAAGCATTATCTTTTTGAAAAGCAGGAAGGGGAAGAAGAGCCGTACCTGACAGCGGTGCACCGACTGGACCGCCCGGTAGGAGGACTGATGGTTTTTGCCAGGACTAAAGAGGCGGCGGCAGAACTGAGCAGACAGATTCAAAATCATGAATTTGAAAAATATTATCAGGCAATCGTCTGCGGCGCGCTGCCGCAGGAGTTCGGAACCTTTGAGGATATGCTTTTACGGGATGGCAAAACGAACACGACAAAGGTTGTGCCGCCAGGAACGAAGGGCGCGAAACATGCGGAACTTGATTATGAGATGATCGATCAGATCGAGACCCGGGACGGAATCCTTTCCTGGGTTCTCGTCATCCTGCACACAGGACGCCACCATCAGATCCGGGTGCAGTTTGCCTCCCGGGGCATCGGCCTGTACGGCGATACCAAGTACAATCTAAAGTTCCAAAAGACAAAGAAAAAATACATGCAGCTTGGGTTATATTCCACCAGACTGGCCTTCCATCATCCGGTCACCGGCGAGGAGCTGGTATTTAAGACGGAACCGCAGGGCGAAGCCTTTGAGTTGATGGATGTGGAGGCGTATTAGGGGGCTGGCAGGATCTGAGAAAAATATTTTTTATGGACAGACGACGGCGGAATTCCTTCTTCATTATATTGACAAAAACCAGCCTGTATTTTAAAATAAATCGGTATGCTTATATATAATAGAAGAAACAAGATTTTATAAGAAATAATATGACAATATGCAATCGTTGCAGTATGCTGGTTCGGATACGTGATTTTACAGTCTGCGGCCGAATCGTTATCATAGTATGAAGAATACAGGAAAGGAAAGAGTTATGGCTAAAGAAAAGAAGCTTGTGGAAGCGATCACCCCGATGGATGAGGATTTTGCCCAGTGGTATACCGACGTGGTGACCAAGGCGGAGCTGGTATCCTACTCTAATGTGAAAGGATGTATGATCATCCGTCCGAGAGGCTACGCCATCTGGGAGAATATTCAGAAAGAGTTAGACAGAAGATTTAAAGAGACCGGTGTGGAAAATGTGTATCTGCCGATGCTGATCCCGGAGAGCCTTCTTCAGAAAGAGAAGGATCATGTGGAGGGATTCGCCCCTGAGGTGGCATGGGTGACACACGGCGGAGAGGAAGAGCTGGCAGAGAGACTCTGCATCCGCCCGACTTCCGAGACATTGTTCTGTGACCATGTGAAGGATATCGTACATTCCCACAGAGATCTGCCGGTCGTATATAATCAGTGGTGTTCCGTTCTCCGGTGGGAGAAGACGACCCGTCCGTTCCTCCGTTCCGCGGAGTTCTTATGGCAGGAGGGACATACCTTCCACGCAACTCCGGAAGAGGCGGAAGTAAGAACAGAGCAGATGCTCAATGTGTACGCGGACTTCTGCGAGGAGATTCTGGCGATCCCTCTTGTAAAAGGAAAGAAGACCGATAAGGAGAAGTTTGCCGGCGCGGAGGCGACGTACACGATCGAGGCGCTGATGCATGACGGCAAGGCGCTGCAGTCCGGTACCAGTCATAACTTCGGTTCCGGCTTCGCGGAAGCCTTCGGTATTCAGTATGCCAACAAGGAGAACAAGCTGTCTCCGGTCTATGAGACTTCCTGGGGGATGTCCACCCGTATCATCGGCGCCATCATCATGGTGCATGGCGATGACAGCGGTTTGGTGCTGCCGCCGCGGATCGCTCCGGTGCAGACGATGATCATCCCGATTCAGCAGAAGAAGGAAGGCGTGCTGGATAAAGCTTTTGAGATCCGCGATATGCTCAAAGGAGACTACTCCGTGAAAGTGGACGATTCCGACAAGTCTCCGGGATGGAAGTTCAGCGAGCAGGAGATTCAGGGTATCCCGACCCGTATCGAGATCGGACCGAAGGATATCGAGAAGAATCAGGCAGTGATCGTGCGCCGCGATACCCGCGAGAAGATCGTCGTATCCATCGACGAGCTGCCGGTACGTCTGGGCGAGGTTCTGGAAGAGATGCAGAAAGATATGTATGACAGAGCTAAAGCACATCTGGATGCCAACACCCATGTGGCTCACAACTGGGACGAGTTCCAGGATCTGCTGAATACAAAACAGGGCTTCATCCGCGCGATGTGGTGCGGCGACAGAGCCTGCGAGGAAGCCATTAAAGAAGAAACCGGCGCCACCACCCGCTGTATGCCGTTTGAGCAGGAGAGACATGGAGATGTATGTGTGCACTGCGGCAAGCCGGCGAAATGTGAGGTATACTTCGGAAAAGCATACTAAATACACGCGAAATATATATGATATTTTAGATAAAATTTTTATTATATGCTAGCAAATAAGTATTTAGAAAATTATGGTGTAGCCTAAAAGATAAGGTTACACCATTTTCTTTTTATTTTAAACAAAGCTATACGTTTTATTTATAAAAGAAAATATAGTTTATGTTTATAATAGTAATTGTTGGTAAAAAATAAATGGGATAGTTTTGCGGAATATGGAAAAAAACAATATTATCTTTTTTTGGAAATTCAATTTACAAAACAGAAAAATGGATTTATTAAGGAGAAAAAATGGCCAAAGTACAATCAGTTGAACCTAATATTGCCGATTTGGCAAATGGTTGGCTTAAATCATATAAATTAGATTATAAATTAGAACAAGAGGCGTTAAATACGGAAATTGATTCCGCCTTGAATGATTATTATTCAAAAAATGGTGGTTCAGGTGGTAATAGACCCGATGTAAAACTTTTATTACAGGATAAAAATTTAAACAAATATCCTGTTTTGATTGAATACAAAGGTTATAAAGACAAATTGGTAAAATTAAATAGTGATGGTAAGGTAGCAAATAGAACATCAAAGAATAAACCTGATTTTAAAAATATAAATTCATATGCTGTAAATGGAGCAGTTCACTATGCTAACGCATTGCTACATTATACAAGTTACAGTGATATTATTGCTGTTGGTATGACTGGATTTAAAGATGATAGTGATAATATTAATTATAACATTGGTGTATATTATGTTTCTAAAAGTAACTTTGGTATAGGGCAAAAAGTAGATGATTATACTGACTTGTCTTTCCTTAAAAAAGAAAATTTTGATAATTTTATTAAAAAAATCAAAAATTTGCAATTACCTCAGAATGAAATTGAAAAGTTAAAAGAACAACGTGAACGGGAAATAAATGCAAGTCTTGTTAGATTAAATAATGATATTTATCAGGGTGAAAAAGGATTAAGTGAAAGTGATCGTGTCTATCTCGTTGCAGCCGCAATTATTGCTACTTTAGGTGTACCAAATAGAGTAGCACCACTTGAAAAGTCAGAGTTAAAATCTTCTATGGAAAAAGGTAATCGCGACGGTGATATTATTTTACGAAAAATAGAAGCATTTTTGGATGAGAAAAATTTACCAGAAGAAAAAAAGGAGCTAATTGTAAGAACTTTACAAAATACACTTACAACTGATAATATCAATAAGGCTGAAAACGGAGAAAGTCAGCTTAAACGTGTATTTACGAAGATTGTTGATGATTTAGGTATTTACTATAAAATTGGGTTAACAACTGATTTTGCGGGAAAACTGTTTAATGAAATGTATAGTTGGCTTGGCTTTTCTCAAGATAAGCTGAATGATGTTGTTTTAACACCATCTTATGTTGCAACACTACTTGTTAAATTGGCTAGAGTGAACAAAGATTCTTACGTTTGGGATTTTGCAACAGGATCGGCTGGCTTACTTGTCGCGGCAATGAATGAAATGTTAATTGATGCTAAGGCAAAAATTAAATCGCCTGATGACTTAGCATTAAAATCATCTGCAATCAAAGCTAATCAGTTGCTTGGGCTTGAAATATTGCCAAGCGTTTATATGCTTGCAATACTGAATATGATTTTGATGGGTGATGGAAGTTCAAATATTTTAAATAAAGATTCGTTAAAAGATTTTAATGGAACCTATGGATATGGGAAGACAGATAAACAATTTCCTGCAGATGCTTTTGTGTTAAATCCGCCGTATTCAGCGCAAGGAAATGGTATGATATTCGTTGAAAAGGCGCTTTCAATGATGAATAAGGGATATGCTGCAATTATTATTCAGAATTCGGCTGGTAGTGGAAAAGCAATAGAGTATAATAAAAAAATTTTAAAACATAGTACACTTTTAGCAAGCATTAAAATGCCAGTTGATTTGTTTATGGGAAAATCAAGTGTTCAGACAAATATTTATGTATTTCGCGTAGGAGAAGAACATCACAAAGATGATATTGTAAAATTTATTGATTTTTCAAATGATGGATATGCGAGAACAAACCGTAAAAAGGCAAGCAATAATCTAAAAGATATAGATTGTGCAAAAGAACGTTATCAGGAGGTTGTTGATCTTGTACGTTTTGGTAAGAGTAAGCTGAACATTTTTACTGAAAAAGAATATTATGAGGGATATATTGACCCAGAAAACGGAGCTGACTGGAATCAGTCTGCACCGATTGAAATAAAACCAACTTTAAAAGATTTCAATAAAACGATAAATGATTATCTTTCCTGGGAAATTACAAGTTTGCTTAAAAATCAAAATATAGAGGATAACTGCTTGGGAAAATGAATGCCTCACTTAACAGCAAGTTACAGAGTGTTAAGTGGGGCGAATATAGACTTGGAGAGTTGTTTGAAATAAATCCATACAAGAAAAAATTTGATGCAAATAAAGTGACAATTCTCGAATGTGGGAAATATCCTTATATTGTTCGAATCAGTAATGATAATGGATGTAAAGGTTTTATTAATGAGGAGAAGCAATATTTAAATGAAGGAAATACTTTATCATTTGGACAAGATACCGCAACGGTTTTTTACCAAAAGCGACCTTATTTTACAGGTGATAAAATTAAAATTCTGAAATGTAAAGATGGTCGATTTAATGAAGCTAATGCACACTTTTTTGTAGCCGCAATTATAAAAGCTTTTTCTTCTTTTTCTTGGGGAACGTCAAGTTATAGCGTTGATGTTATTGAAAATCAAATAATTAAATTGCCTACAAAAAATAGCCAAATTGATTTTGATTTTATGGAAGACTTTATTGCCGAGTTAGAGGCAGAAAGCATAGTAAAATTGGCCGCTTATCTAAAGAAGAATGAGCTTGATGATTATACATTATCTAATGAGGAAGAGCAAGCGATAGAAAACTATAAATATGTTGTATGGAATTCCTATAATCTTGAAAAATTGTTTGGTAAATCAACGCGAGGAAAACGTCTGAAAGGAGATGATCGTATACCTGGAAAGCTTCCTTTCGTTACAGCAGGAGAAAAAAACGAAGGAGTGTCAGCGTATATAAATAATGATGTTGAAGTTTTTGAAAAAAATACGATAACAATTGATATGTTTGGTTCGGCAAAATACCGCAACTATAGATATGGAGCGGATGACCATGTAGCAGTAGTACATACAGAAAATCTTCCGATGAAAGCTGCTATTTTTGTAACATCCGCAATTCATAAAGTAGCGCATACAGGAAAGTTTGATTATGGGAATAACTTTTATGCTAAGGATGCCGATGCATTGGATATTATGTTGCCAACGAAAGGAAATAAACCGGATTATTATTATATGAATACGCTGATTTCTGCAATTCAAAAAAAGATAGTTAAAATTGTTGTACAGTATATAGAGAAAAAAATGCACACTATGAAGATGATCAAAAGTCATAATATTGTTTTGGAAACGGAAATATTATAGACTTAGTGTGAAAGAAAGTAGAGGAGAGCCAAAAACTGGCGCATTTCAATAAGCTGTCTTGGGCAGGCAACTTTTTGAAGTGTTATAGAGTTAGAAAATCAGATCAATAAGCTAATGGTTCATCAGATGGAAATAATCCCTTTCGTTGCAGCAGTTTCTTAGCTTGCCTGATAGTTTTTGCCTTTTGTTTTTCAATAGGAAATGTATGCTCCAAGTGACTTCTTAATCAAGGTTTTTTGTCATGGTTAGTGAAGCAGTCACTTAAAGCATTTTCATTTCAGGAGGTACAGCCATGAAAAAAGAGAAAATTACCCCACTGTACGAGCGTTTGAGCCGCGATGATGAGTTACAGGGCGATTGTAATTAAAGACATGAACCGCCTGGGGCACGATTATCTGAAAGTCGACGACGATTTTACCACGTTCCGCAACATCATGAACGAGTTTTACGCCCGCGACACTAGTCGGAAAATCCGCCCCGTGTTCAGGTCCAAAGGCATGAGTGGCAAGCACTTGACTGACACTGTCATTTATGGCTATCTGTGGGACGAAAAGAGGGAACACCGGTTTGTGGATGAGGAAGCCGCCGAAGTGGTACGCCGTATCTTTTCCCTGATGATGGAGAACTATGATCCCTATCAAATTTCCAAGCTGCTGTCCGAGACAAAGGTTGAAATCCCCGCTGTCCTTATGTCAGTCAGGTATTCAAAAACTCTGCCGGTGTCATAATCGCCGGATTTTTTACGCCGGACTCTAAAAAATCCTTATCACCGGTCAGCAGCACATCAGCTTTCGCTTCAATGGCTGCCCGCAAAATAGGGCGGTCGTTGATATCTCTGATTTGTGTTTCGGTCATATCTTCCTCTGTCGGAATGGGAACCAGTTCCAAGGTAAGCAGCGCAACGGAAAGAAATTTGTCCAGCGCCGCCAGCCGACTCGGGAATTTCTTGTTGAATATCCGATTCATTTCATCCACATTCTGTTCACAGATCAAACCGTGATTTGGGTAAGAGGCCGCTTTTACATACGCCTGATAAGGCGTACCGTTTGCACTCAGTGCGGCAGAAATGAGGACATTGGTATCAATCAGAACTCTCATGCCTTTTCGTCCTCATTTCTCAATTCATTGACGAGCGCCATAACATCATCTTCCGAGGTCAGGCCGGTGCGTTCTGCTTCTCCGACCATTTCCTGCTGAAGCACCTGCATGGCATACACAGCAGAATTGACAATGCGGACAGTGTTTCCCTCAACGATAAAAGTGACCCGATCACCATTTGACACACCAAGCACATCACGGACATCCTTCGGGATTGTGATTTGCCCTTTTGCCATGACTTTGGCATTGTCCACAAACGCATTTGCTAACATGACTTTGCACCACCTTTCTGAAATATGGAAAGTAGGGATTTTCCTACTTTTATTATACGTAGAACGAGCGAAAAAATCAACGGGAATCGCTGGAAATATATTCTCTCACTGGAACTCTGTTGTTGTGATTTCCCATAAATTGTGCTATACTAACGAAGATCGGAAGATTTGCCTGCCTGAATTTGGTTATTTTTGCCTTATGTCTGTTCTCGGGCATGAGGTTTTTTCTATTTTATATGGAAAAGAATACGAGGGAAGAGTTCCGGCAGAGAAAGATTCCGCAGCAGGACAGAACATGTTTAAAGAGTGTGTTCTGCTCTGTGATGTGAATAGAATAAATGGCGAACATGCAAAATATTGTCATAAACAGGAGGGTTGCTATGGACTCAATTATCAACAGACTGACAGAGATTGAGGAGACTGCTTCTTCCATTGTGGAACATGCCGAGGAGCAGAAGGCAGTGTTAGACCAGGAATATGACGAGAAGCGCAGGAAGTTTGACGCGGAACTGGAGGAAAAGACACAGGCGCGGATTCAGACGATCCAGAACAAGGTGAAAGAAGAGACTTCGAAGTTGGTGGAAGGACAGAGCGGTACCGGCGGCATGGAAGTTGAGCTGCTTCGAAAAGAATATGAGCAGAGACATACGGAGTATGCCAGGAATATTTTAAAACGGATCACTGAGGTGTAGCCTATGGGGAATTTACTTGCATACAGCGGTATCGTGACCAAGGTGCGGGCGATGGAGGGAAAGCTGCTCACTCCCGGGCAGTTTGAAAAGATCGCGGGTCTTGGGAGCGTGCCGGAGATCGTAGAATATTTAAAGAAAAATACAGCCTATGTGGATGTGCTGGAGACGCTTTCGGAGGAACAGATACACAGGGGAAACATCGAAAAAGTGCTGGTGCAGTCCCTGTATCACGATTACACGAAGCTTTACCGGTTCTGCGGGCAGAAGCAGCGGCGGTTTATGAAGCTGGTGATGAAGTCCTATGAGATCGATCTGATCAATTATTGTTTCCGGATTGTCATCAATCATTACAAACAGCCCTTTGATCTGGGGTACAAGCAGCCGTTTTTTGACCGGTACTCGCAGGTATCCATCGAGAAGCTCATCACATCCCGGACGACCGATGAGCTGGTGGAGAATCTCAAAGGAACAGAGTACTATGAACCGCTGCGTAAGCTTCGGGATTCCCAGAATGTGACGCTCTATGATTATGACCTCACTCTGAATCTTTACTACTTTACTTCTATATGGAAGGAACAGAAAAAAGTGCTGAAGAAGGATGAGCTGGAGCTTTTCATGCGGGACTGCGGTTCTAAGATAGATATGCTCAACATGCAGTGGATCTACCGGGCGAAGAAGTATTATAACATGAAGCCGGCGGATATCTATCTGCTGCTGATCCCCATCCACTATAAGCTGTCCACGGAGATGGTCAAGGAGATGGTGGAGGCGCCGGGACTGACAGAGTTTCAGGCGGTGGTGGACCGGACGACCTACGCCCGCCATTATAATTTTCACCAGAACCTGACCATTGAGCAGATGTATGCGGACTGCCTGCATTATCTGTACACGGTGGACCGGCGGAGAAATCCGTACTCCATCGCCGTGGTAAATACCTATCTTTTTCTGAAAGAGGAAGAGATTAAAAAGCTGACGACTGCAATGGAATGCGTACGATACAGTCTGACTCCAGGCGAGACGCTGGCATACGTTGGAGGTAAAATACAATGATTGTAAAGATGAAGTTTGTAAACATATCCGGCCCCCGGAATGATATCGACCGGGTGACGAACCTGTATCTCTCCCGGTATGAGATACAGCTGGAATCGGCTTTGTCCGAGCTTAAGACCGTGGACAACTTAAGGCCCTTTGTGGAGATCAATCCTTACCGGGACGTTTTAAAAAAGGCGGAAGAGTTTGTCGGTTATCTGCCGGATGTGGAAAATGTGGAGCCGGACACTTCCATGGGGCTTGACGATATGTTTGAGGTGGTGCGGCAGGCGAATGAGGATTACCAGTCTCTGCAGGAACAGAAGGAGAAAATTAAAAAGCAGAGTGAGGAGATCCGTGCCAGACAGCATGTGATTGCTCCGTTTCGCCCGATGGACTGTGACCTGCACAAGGTACTCCATTACAAATATATCGTGTACCGTTTTGGACGTATCGCGGTGGAATATTATCAGAAAATGCAAAAATACCTGATGGATGATCTGGGCGCGATCTTCGTGGAAGGGCAGAGGGACGAAAGTTACGTGTACGGCGCGTATTTTGTGGCGCCGGCAGAGACGCAGAAGGTGGACGCGGTATTCCGTTCTTTGCATTTTGAGAAGATTGAGTTAAAAGATGAGTTTGAGGGAACGCCGGAACAGGCATACCGTGCTCTGGACAGGGAAAATGCGAAGATTGAGAGGGAGCTTGCTGACCTGGACAGACAGGCCGGTGAGATGCTTCAGGGGAAAGCGCCGCAGCTGGTGGCAGCGAGAGACCGTCTTGAGGAACTCTCCAACAACTTTGACGTCCGCAAGCTGGCAGCCCGGATGGAGGATAATAAGGAAGATTATTACATCCTCTGCGGCTGGATGGCGGAAGACGATGTGGAGAAGTTTGTCAAAGAGATTCAGGACGACGACAAGGTTTTCGTTGTGGTGGAAGACGACCACGACGCCTACTTTGGAGAGCCTCCGACCAAGCTGGAGAATCCGAAACTGTTCAAACCGTTTGAGATGTTCGTGCAAATGTACGGGCTGCCGGCGCACAATGAACTGGACCCGACGCTGTTTGTGGGTATCACGTATTCCCTCATCTTCGGCATCATGTTCGGCGATGTGGGACAGGGCCTTCTTTTGTTGATCGGAGGAGCGCTCATCTATCACTTTAAGCGGGCGCCGCTGGCGGGGATCATCGCCACGGCCGGTGTGTTCTCCACGATCTTCGGGTTTGTGTTCGGAAGTATTTTCGGATTTGAAAATGTGATAGAGCCCCTGTGGATACGGCCCATCGACCACATGACCACCCTGCCGTTCCTCGGCAAGCTCAACACCGTGTTTGTGGTGGCGGTGGCGTTCGGTATGTTTTTGATCATCGTGGCCATGGTGCTTCACATTATCAACGCGCTCAGAGACAAAGATATCGGCGGCGCCTGGTTTGACGCCAACGGGGTGGCCGGGCTTGTCTTTTACGCGGCGGTTGTGGTCACTATTGTATTATTTTTAACCGGCAACCCGCTTCCGGCAGGCGTTGTCATGGCGGTGATGTTCGGTGTCCCGCTGCTGCTCATTTTGTTTAGGGAGCCGCTGACCCGTCTCATCCGTCACCAGAGCGGAAAGATGGAAGAGAGCAAGGCGATGTTTCTCGTGGAAGGATTTTTTGAGATGTTTGAGACATTGCTCAGCTATTTTTCCAACACGATATCTTTTATCCGTATCGGAGCCTTCGCCGTCAGCCATGCCGCCATCATGGAAGTGGTGCTGCAGCTGACAGGAGCGGAGAGCGGCAACCCGAACTGGCTTGGCGTCATCTTCGGCAACCTCTTTGTCTGCGGATTCGAAGGACTGATCGTGGGCATTCAGGTGCTGAGACTGGAATATTATGAGATGTTCAGCCGTTTCTATAAAGGCAGCGGCCACGCATTTACTCCATATACAAAAAAGAAAACCAATAAAAAATAGGAGGTCCTACATCATGACATTAGCAACGAAAATCGTATTCATCGCAGCATTACTTTTGAGTATCGTTCTCCCGTTCTGTTATTTTTATCTGGGAGAAAAATGTAAAAAACGTTACAAACGCACGCTGGGCGTCAATACCGTATTTTTCTTTGGCACCCTGCTGATCGCCATGGCGGTGATGTTCAGCGGACAGAGCGTGGAAGCGGCAGAGACGACCGCCGCAGCTTCCGCCGGACTTGCCACTGGCCTTGGCTATCTGGCAGCCGCCCTCGTAACCGGTCTTTCCTGCATCGGCGGCGGTATCGCCGTAGCTTCCGCCGCCAGCGCCGCCCTCGGAGCTCTGAGCGAAGACTCCAGTATCCTCGGTAAATCCCTGATCTTCGTCGGACTGGCAGAAGGTGTCTGCCTGTACGGACTGATTATCTCTTTTATGATTTTGGGAAACCTGTAACACCAAGGTCAAAAGGTCATGCTTTCATGCTGGCATGAAAAAGCATGACATCTTGACCTGCCCCCACATGAGCATGAAGCACGACAGTGCGGGAATGCGAATGTGGGAAGGATTGCGGGAGCGCTATGCGCAGAGCAATCCGGAGTGTTACAGAGAAAGAAACACTTGCATACGAGCATGAAGCACGGCAGTGCGGGAATGCGAATGTGGGGAGGATTGCGAGAGCGCTGCGCGCGGAGCAATCCGGGGTGTTACAATATGGAGTGGTGTTACAGAAAAGTCATCACATCAGGGAAGGAGAACGCACATGAAAATGTATCTGATCAGCGACAACGTGGACACTTACACGGGCATGCGCCTGGCGGGGGTGGACGGCGTGGTCGTTCATGAAAGAGAGGAGCTCCGGGCGGAGCTTGAGAAGGTTCTTGCCGATAAGAGTATCGGTATTGTTCTCCTGACGGAGAAGTTCGGCCGGGAGTTTCCGGATATCATCGATACGTTCCGGCTGGAGCGGAAAATGCCGCTTCTTGTGGAGATACCGGACCGGCACGGAACCGGACGAAAGAAGGATTTTATCACGTCTTATATCACAGAGGCGATCGGATTGAAATTATGAGGACAGAGACGGACAGTCTCTGTGAAGAACAGAAAAATGACGGACAGAAGCATGACGATGTCGTCTTTCATGGGAAAACAGGAAGGACGATGCCGTGTGATGCATATTTGAAAATAAGGAGGGATTCCTCTTGACATTGGAAGAAAAAATCGCACACCTGCAAACCTCGTCCATGGAGCAGGCGAGGGCGGAGGGCAATGCCATCATTGACTCTCACAGGGAAGCGCTGGAAAAGGAACTGGCAGACCATAAAACGGAAGCGATGCGCCAGTCAAAGCAGCGGATCATGGAAGAAAAGACAAGGGCAAAGCTGGAGCTGAATCAGGCGAGAGCAAAGTTTCAGCTGGAGCAGCGTCGAGTGCGCGGTAAGGTACAGCAGGAGCTCAAGGACAAGATTTTTAATGAGACGCTGGGATTTGTCCGGGCGTTTATGCAGACAGAGGAGTATGATACATTTCTTGTGAAATGCATCCGGCAGGCGGAGGAGTATGCGGGAGATGATCTGGTCACCGTATATATCAATGCATCCGATGCGGACAGGCAGAAAAAACTGGAGGAAAAAACAGGCGTTTCTCTGACGGTCAGCGAGGAAGATTTCATCGGGGGAGTGCGGGCGGTCATTCAGAGCCGCAACATTCTCATCGACCATTCTTTTCGGACGCAGCTGCGGGACGAATATGAGAAGTTTTTGTTTTTAGGAGGTGACGGCGTTGCTTAAGACCGGGACAATCTATGGAATCAACGGGCCTGTCGTATATCTGAAAGGAAATACCGGCTTCCGCATGGCGGAGATGGTCTACGTCGGAAAGCAGAAGCTGGTGGGAGAAGTGATCGCTCTGGATAAAGACCGGACGACGGTGCAGGTATATGAGGAGACGACGGGGCTTTGTCCCGGGGAAGAGGTCGTGGCCAGCGGCAGCGCTGTCTCCGTCACGTTAGCGCCGGGTATCCTCAATAACATTTTTGACGGAATCGAGCGGCCGCTGGAGAGGATTGCCGAGTCGTCAGGCGGCGCTTTCATCACCCGGGGCGTCAGCGTGGATTCTCTGGACAGGCAGAAGAAATGGAAGACACATATCACGGTGGAAAAGGGACAGTATCTCCATGGCGGGGATATTATCGCAGAGGTGCCGGAGACCCGTGCCATCATCCATAAATGTATGGTTCCTCCTGCCGTGGAGGGAACAGTGACGGAGGTGGTTTCAGACGGGGAGTATACGATCGACGAGACGTTGGTAGTCTTGACGCTGCCGGATGGTTCCGAAAAAAAGATTACCATGACACAGCACTGGCCGATCCGGACGGCGAGACCGTGCCATCACCGGTTTCCGGTTTCTGTGCCTCTGGTGACCGGTCAGAGGATCATTGATACGATGTTCCCGATCGCAAAGGGAGGCACGGCGGCCATTCCCGGCGGTTTCGGTACGGGAAAGACCATGACGCAGCACCAGATCGCCAAGTGGGCGGACGCGGACATCATTATCTATATTGGCTGCGGCGAGCGTGGCAATGAGATGACCCAGGTACTGGAAGAGTTCAGCGAACTTACAGACCCGAGAAGCGGGCAGCCGCTCATGGACCGGACGACCCTGATCGCCAACACGTCCAACATGCCGGTGGCGGCCCGTGAGGCAAGCATCTATACGGGGCTTACCCTGGCGGAATATTACCGGGACATGGGATACGATGTGGCGATCATGGCGGACTCCACGTCCCGCTGGGCGGAGGCGCTTCGTGAGTTGTCCGGACGACTGGAAGAGATGCCGGCGGAAGAAGGCTTCCCGGCATATCTGGCTTCCCGGCTGTCCGCCTTTTATGAGAGGGCCGGGATGATGCACAACTTAAATGGAACCAACGGTTCCGTCACGATCATCGGAGCGGTTTCACCTCAGGGCGGCGACTTCTCGGAGCCGGTGACCCAGAATACAAAACGTTTCGTCCGCTGTTTCTGGGGACTGGACAAGAGTCTTGCCTACGCGAGACATTTCCCCGCCATCCACTGGCTCACCAGCTACAGTGAGTATCTCGGTGATCTGAGTCCGTGGTATCGATACAATGTATCGCCGAAGTTTGTGGAATACAGAAACCGTCTCATGGCGCTTCTCAATCAGGAGAGCAGCCTTTTGGAGATCGTGAAGCTGATTGGAAGCGATGTGCTTCCGGATGACCAGAAGCTTGTGCTGGAGATCGCCCGGGTCATCCGTCTGGGCTTTTTGCAGCAGAATGCTTTCCATAAAGAAGATACCTGCGTATCCATGGAAAAACAGTTTCTCATGATGGATACAATCTTATATCTTTATAAATTATCGCGGACGCTGGTGTCCATGGGACATCCGATGTCCGTACTCAAAGAAGAGAAAATATTTGATAAGGTCATTGCCATCAAATACGATGTGCCAAACGACCGTCTGGAAATGTTTGCCCAGTACCGCCGTGACATTGATACATTTTATCAGCGGGTACTGGAGAAAAATGCGTAGGGAGGGACCGGTATGTCAATTGAATATTTGGGATTAAGCAGTATCAACGGCCCTCTGGTAGTGCTGGAAGGCGTGCAGGATGCCTTTTTTGACGAGATCGTGGAGTTCGTCATCGACGGCGCCGAGAGAAAGATCGGACGAATCGTAGAACTTTACGAGGACAAGGCGGTCATTCAGGTGTTCGAGGGCACAGAAAGTATGTCCCTGACCAACACCCACACGAAACTGACCGGGCATCCGATGGAGATCGCCCTCTCGCCGGATATGCTGGGCCGGACATTTAACGGGATCGGACAGCCCATCGACGACCTGGGGCCGATCGTCTCCACATTAAAAAGAGATGTCAACGGTCTGCCGTTAAACCCGGTCTGCCGGGAATACCCGAGAAACTATATCCACACAGGAATCTCTGCCATCGACGGCCTGACGACGCTGATCCGCGGACAGAAGCTGCCCATCTTTTCGGGCAACGGTCTGCCTCATGACCAGCTTGCCGCGCAGATCGTAAAGCAGGCGTCTCTCGGCGAGGATTCCGACGAAGAGTTCGCCATCGTCTTTGCCGCTATGGGCGTCAAACACGATGTGGCAGATTTCTTCCGCCACACCTTTGAGGAGAGCGGCGTTGCCGACCATGTGGCGATGTTCTTAAATCTCGCCAACGACCCGGTGGTGGAGCGTCTGATCACCCCGAAGGTGGCGCTGACCGTCGCGGAGTATCTGGCGTTTGAACAGCATATGCACATCCTTGTCATCCTGACCGACATGACCTCCTTTGCCGAGGCCATGCGTGAAGTTTCCTCCTCAAAAGGAGAGATCCCGAGCCGGAAAGGTTTTCCGGGGTATCTGTACAGCGAGCTGGCAGCCATCTACGAGCGCGCCGGTATCGTGCGGGGCGTGGACGGTTCTGTGACCCAACTTCCGATCCTCACGATGCCGAACGACGACATCACCCACCCGATTCCCGATCTGACAGGATACATCACGGAGGGACAGATCGTTCTGGACCGCCCGCTGAACGGCCAGTCCATTTACCCGCCGATCAATATCCTGCCGTCCCTGTCCCGTCTGATGAAAGACGGCATCGGCGAGGGATACACGAGGGAAGATCATCAGGACCTTGCAAACCAGCTTTTCTCCGCCTACGCCAAAGTGGGCGACGCCAGAAACCTGGCGTCCGTCATCGGGGAGGACGAGCTGTCGCCGATCGACAAGAAATACCTGGAATTCGGAAAAGAATTCGAGGAGCGGTATATCGGTCAGGGACCGGAGGAAAACCGCAGCATGGAAGAGACGCTGAACCTTGGCTGGGAGCTTCTCGGCAAACTTCCGCGGGAGGAACTGGACCGGGTGGATACAAAGCTTCTTGATAAATATTACAGACCGGCGCCGGAAGAATAGATGGTGCGCCGCTAAAAATCATAGAAAGGGGGCGTTCCTTTGGACCCGCGTACTTTCCCCACAAAGGGAAATCTGATGCTGGCGAAAAACTCGCTGGCGCTTGCAAAGCAGGGGTATGACCTGATGGACCGGAAACGGAATATCCTCATCCGGGAGCTGATGGATTTGATCGACGAGGCGAGGAGCATCCAGGAGGAGATTGACAGTACATTTACTTACGCCTACCAGTGCCTCCAGCGCGCCAATATTGAAAACGGGATCAGCACGGTGGAGCAGCTTGCCTACACAGTTCCCATCGAGAACTCTATCACCATTCAGGTCCGGAGCATCATGGGAACGGAGATTCCCCATGTGAAATACACACCCGACGCCGGGATGCCGACGTACGCTTTCAGCACAACCCACGAATCCATCGATGTGGCAAAGGAGGCATTTCGCCGGGTAAAAGATCTGACGATCAAGCTTTCCATGGTGGAGAACGCCGCGTACCGACTCGCCACCAACATCAAAAAGACCCAGAAGCGCGCCAACGCGCTGCAAAATATCACGATTCCAATGTATACGTCGTTAGTGTATACGATCACCAACGCGCTGGAAGAAAAGGACAGAGAAGAATTCACGAGACTGAAAGTCATTAAGAGGATGAAGATGAAGGAGTAGATAGAAATGCCCGCTGTCGGTTGCCGACAGCGGGCATTACATTGTCAGAACACAATGTGAATGCCGTTGGGCTGCATGATTAAAGAGGTAAGTTCATTTATATCAATGCCTGTTTTCAGACTGATATAGGTCTGTTTGATCTTCCTTTGTGACAGATATGCATTTACTGAGGATATACCGGCGTAGAGGGGAGTGTTTGTTTTGATTTTATTTCAATACATTAGATTTGTTCGGGGAACAGTCGCTCCGGCCGTTTCGTCTGAAAGACGCCGCGCAGAAGTTATCAGTCCATGAGTCTACGGTGAGCAGAGCCATCCGGGATAAACATCTGCAGTGCTGCTGGGGGACCTATCCGCTGAGTTTCTTTTTCTCCAGGGGAATCATGCAGGAAGAAGAACAGGGTCAGGTAGCGACATTTGCCATCAAGCAGGAATTAAAAAGACTCATTGATGAGGAAGATAAAAAGAAGCCTCACAACGATCAACAGCTCTCGGAGCTGCTCACAGAGCAGGGCTACGATATTTCAAGAAGAACGGTGGCAAAATACCGGGAGTCCATGGGGATTCCAAACAGCCGGGGCAGAAAACAGTTTTGAAATAGCTGAGAGAGTTCCGGAGGATGGCGCAAAGAAAGAATCCATTGATTTTTTGATGTGGGTCTATATAATGAAAGTATATACTGGCGTACCGACTTGCTCACATTTCGCATATGAACGGGTCAGTACAGCAGCGGCAGGAATGAGATGTGGAGGGGGGATGGATGTATGCATAAAATGAAAAAAATCCCGGTAGGTATAGAGAAATTTGAAAAAATACGTTCGCAAGATTTTTATTATGTAGATAAGACGGGTATGATTCTGGATTTACTTCAAGGATGGGGGGAGGTAAATCTGTTTACCAGGCCGAGACGTTTTGGAAAGTCGTTAAACATGAGTATGCTGAAAGCGTTTTTTGAGATAGGCACAGATAAAACTTTATTTGAAGGGCTCAGGATAGCAGAAGAGACAGAACTCTGCGAAGAATATATGGGTCAGTTCCCGGTAATATCCGTCAGTCTCAAAGATGTGGCGGGCGCTGATTATGAGACCGCCAGTATCCTTTTAAGTACAACGATAGGAAATGAGGCGCTGCGTTTTCAGTATCTTCTTGACAGTGACAGACTTTCGGAGGAGGAGAAGAACCTTTACAGACGGTTGATCGCAGTGGATTCCTCCGGACAGCGTGTCTTTGCCATGACGGATCCTGTGATGATGGGAAGCCTGAAAATACTCTGTACGTTGCTGGAAAAACATTTCGGCAAAAAAGTAATCGTCCTGATCGATGAATACGATGTTCCTCTAGCGAAGGCGAATGAGTATGGCTATTATGATAAGATGATCCTTCTGCTGCGGAATATGTTTCAGCAGGTATTAAAAACAAATGACAGCCTGCAGTTCGCTGTGATGACTGGATGCCTGCGGGTGGCAAAGGAAAGTATTTTTACCGGATTGAATAATCTGAAGGTTTTGTCTCTGACCACCGTCTCGTTTGATGAATATTTTGGCTTTACGGACAGCGAAGTGAGAGAACTGCTGGCTTATTATAGGCTGGAAGACAAATACGAGAATATAAAAAACTGGTATGACGGGTATCATTTCGGAAATGTGGATGTCTATTGCCCGTGGGATGTCCTCAATTATTGTGACGAACTGCTGGGTGATCCCGATGCGGAACCGAAGAATTACTGGTCGAACACCAGCGGCAACGAGGCGGTGCGGCATTTCATTAAAAATATGGATGCCGGGCAGGTAAAAGAAGAGATCGAAGAATTGCTGTCCGGCGAGACGGTGACGAAGGAGATTCATGAAGAGCTGACCTATCAGGGACTGTATGATTCGGTCGAGAATATCTGGAGCGTATTGTTTATGACCGGCTATCTTACGTATAAGGGAAGACCCCGGGATGGGAAGTATCAGCTGACGATCCCGAATATGGAAATCCGGAGTATTTTTACAAAACAGATTATGGGACTGTTTTTAAAAGAAGTGGAAAAGGACGGGGAACAGTTGAATGCATTCTGTAAGGCGCTGGAAGAAGGGGATGCGCCGCAGGTAGAGAGACTCTTTACCGGTTATCTGAGAAGAACTATCAGTATCAGAGATACCTTTGCCAGAAAAGAGCGGAAGGAGAACTTCTACCATGGCATCTTACTGGGAATTCTGGGATATAAAAAGGAATGGTATATCAGGTCCAATGAGGAGACCGGCGATGGATACAGTGATATCGTGATCAAAATCCGGGATAAAGAGATCGGCATTATCATAGAGATTAAGTACGCGGAAAACGCCCGGTTTGAGGAAGCCTGTCAGAGCGCTCTGAAACAGATAGAAGAGAAGAATTACACGGATTATCTGAGAGAAGACGACTTTCACACCATTTATCGATATGGCATTGCCTGTTATAAAAAGAAATGCAGGGTACAGGCAGAAAAAGCAAATATGTAAAACATGTAAAAAATTAGTTAATGGATGTGAGATTGTAGAAAATAAACAAACAAAAGGGAGCCCGCAGAAATCTGAATGGAAGAAGATTTCTGCGGGGTTTTTGCTATTTCAGGCAATTATCCGCTTAAGTGTGCAGATTAAGTGCGTTTTCCGCCAAACTATTCGTAAAACGCATGGTTACAGATAAAGAACAGGTATTAGACAAACAGAGACCGCATTTTTATAATAAAGCTATAAAGTGATACAGTATAAACCGTATAAGTTTGAGGAGGTAGTTTATGAAGAAAAAAATGATTTCTCTTATATTGACAGCGGCTCTGTTGACGATAACCGCAGGGTGCGGAAACACAGGTACACAGAGCGGCGGACAGACAGACGGCGCACAGCCGCCGGCAGCAGAAAGCACGACACAGAGCGCTGCCGATACACAGGCGGAGGCAGACACACAGGACAGCGTGGCGCAGCCGGACGCGCAGGCAGACGGGGCAACACAAGCACAGGCAGAAGCGCAGAGTGAGGCGGCGGCCGGAGATACTTCCGGAGCAACAGAAGGAGAGGAAAGCAGCTCCAATGTTCTGGTGGCGTACTTCTCCTGGGCGGACAACACCGTGCTTGACGAGGATGTGGACGCCGTCTCTTCTCCGAGTGTCACAGCGCCGGGAAATGTACAGGAACTGGCAGGCTGGGTGCAGGAAGAGACGGGCGGCGACCTGTTTTCCATCCGTGTGACAGACCCATATCCAAGCGACTGGGATGAGTGTCTGGACAGAGCGAACGAGGAACGAGGTGAGGACGCCCGGCCGCAGCTTCAGGAAAATGTAGAGAATCTGGACGATTATGACACCGTATTTTTGGGGTATCCGAACTGGTGGTACGGCGTACCGATGGCGCTTCTTTCTTTCCTGGAAGAAAATGATCTGTCCGGCAAGCAGGTATATCTGTTCTGCTCCCACGGAACGGGTGGTCTGGCAGACAGCGTCGACATCATTGAGGAGGCGGCGCCGGACGCAGAGATTTCCGACAATATCTTTGACTGCTACGAGGAAGACGCTTCTTCTTCCCAGGGAGAGATCCAGAGCTGGGTGGAAGAACTGGGATATTAAGAGTTGTTCCCGCCAACGTGGAAGAATCACTGAGAAAGAATAACAGGGCTCTCGCTTTGGCGGGTGATCAGCCCGATGGGAAGGAGAGATGGTGTTGAAACCGAAGGCGGTGGTAAAGCTGGTCGTAGATATCCTCATGACGATCGCCCTTCTGGGCGTCATGGGATATCAGTTCTGGGGAGAAGAAGCCCATGAGTGGGTGGGCGCCGGACTGTTTGTTTTATTTATCATCCATCACATTTTAAATGGAAACTGGCACAGGAATCTGCTGCGGGGGAAATATACGCCGGTCCGCATTCTCCAGACAGGTATCGACCTGCTGGTATTTCTGGCGATGCTCGGGCTGATGGTGAGCGGCGTGATGATGTCTAACTACGTATTTGATTTCCTGCCGATTCACGGAGGAATGTCTTTTGCGAGACTGTTACACATGACAGCGTCCCACTGGGGCTACATTTTCATGGCTCTGCATCTGGGACTGCACTGGGGAATGTTCCTGGGGCTTTTTAGAAAGTGGACAGGGAAAAACGAAAACGTATCTTCCCACCCGGCAGCTGGAGAGAAAACTGCACGGGAAGATGCACCGGAATCCGGTCATCCACGGACGAAGGGAGCCGGAAAGTGGCTTCCGACGATAGTCGGAGCGGTCATCGCAGTGTATGGCGTCACCGTTTTTATAAGACGGGATTTTCTCACGTATCTTTTTGTGAGAACACATTTTGTATTTTTAGATTATGAGGAGCCGGTTCCATTGTTTTATCTGGATTACCTGGCTTTGATGGGAACATTTATCTTTGCCGCATATTTTCTTTCTAAAGGCTTAAGGAGAAAAAACGGCAAGCGAAAATGAGAACAGGAGGAATAGAGTGATGAAATATGCAAAATTAGGAAATGCAGATCTGAAAGTTTCCCGCATCTGTATGGGATGTATGGGATTTGGCGATGCGAACAACGGACAGCACAGCTGGACGATCGATGAGGAACATTCCAGGGAGATCATCCGACGGGGGCTGGAACTGGGCGTAAACTTCTTTGATACCGCCATCGGTTATCAGAGCGGAACCAGTGAACAGTATCTGGGAAGGGCGCTTCGGGATTACGCCAGGAGAGAGGATGTGGTAGTCGCCACAAAGTTTCTGCCGCGGACAGAGGAAGAGATCGCGGAAGGCGTCACCGGACAGCAGCACATTGAGAAACTGCTCAATAAGAGTCTGTCCAATCTGGGAATGGACTATGTGGATTTATATATTTATCATATGTGGGATTATCAGACGCCGCTCTATGATATCATGGACGGCCTGAACCGGATGGTGAAAGCCGGAAAGATCCGCTATATCGGTATCTCCAACTGCTTTGCATGGCAGCTTGCCAAGGCAAATGCGCTGGCAGAAAAAGAAGGGTTCGCAAAGTTCGTTTCTGTTCAGGGACATTATAATCTGATCTTCCGGGAAGAAGAGCGGGAGATGGCAAAGCTCTGCGCCGAGGATAACATCGCCATGACGCCGTACAGCGCTCTGGCAGGCGGACGGCTCTCCAAACATCCGGGTGAGACGTCCAAACGTCTGGAGGAAGACGATTACGCCAAGTTCAAATATGACGCCACCGCCGCACAGGACAATATCATCATAGGAAGAGTGGCAGAGATCGCGGACAAACGTGGCGTGACCATGACGGAAGTGGCGCTGGCATGGCTTCTCACAAAAGTCACAGCTCCGGTCGTAGGCGCGACGAAGATTCATCACATCGACGGAGCGGCCAAAGCGACAGACCTTACCCTCACTGACAGAGAGATCGCGTATCTGGAAGAAATGTACGTACCGCACAAACTGGTCGGCGTTATGGCGCAGAACACCCAGACAGCCGTCAAAGAAAAACATGTGTGGGGTACCGGCAATCAGGAAATATAAAGCAGACTGCGGCCGGCAGAAGTCAGGAGATGAAAAGCCGGCTGCGGCAAACAGAAAATATAAAGCAGACTGTAGAAGATGAAAGGGAAAAAGGAGGAGATGGAAGATGAAGATCGTAGTATTAGAAGGAAGTCCGAATAAAAACGGTTCTTCCAACATGCTGGCAAAAGAATTCATCCGGGGCGCGCAGGAAGCCCACTATGAAACGCTTCTTCGCTATCTGAATCTCACAGATATGGGAAGAGTCTGGGGAAGAGGCTGCGGCACTCCGTCCATGACAAAACATTCCGGATATATGAAGCAGGCCTACGAACTGGGGAAAAACCTGCGGTAAGCGAATAAAAAGATTTTTGCATCAGATATTGGGGAGATAAGAAGAGAAGGAGGACGATATGAGAAAGTTTCTTTCATTGGGCATCGTGATGTTGATGATGGCCGCAACCCTCGGCGTTCCCCTCTACGCCTGCGGCGGAGGGACCATCCCTCTGCTTCAGCAATGGCTGTGGGACGGGATGAGTCTCGGCAGCGCCGCGTCGTTTATGATCACCGGCCCCGCCACAAAGATCACTAATCTCGGCGCACTGAAAATCGTGCTGGGGTTGCGGCGCTTTTTGCTTTATCTGCTGTTTGTGATGGCCTTTGCCTTTGCAAGCGGTATGGCAGTGAATATTGTTTTAAACGGATACACATAGGATTATACATAAGACGAGGAGTAAAAAAATGATCAACTTAAACGAAAAACAATACATGCGATTACAAACTCTTTTCCTGTGTGCCTTCCTGTTCAGCTTTCTGCTGGCTGGATTCCACAACAGAACCTGGCAGGAGGTTTTTGCCGCTGCCGTACCGGAGGAGAAAATGATGAGTGAGACAACGACAGTATCAGAAAAAAATGTCCCGGCGCAACAGCCTGCGGATTCCGGCGAAAATGTTTCAGATGGATTCCAGCCGGCAGCGGGGGAGACAGAGATCACTGTGTACACTTACGGAGAAGAAAGTTACACAGTACAGGGAATGATGGACGTCATCCATCCGGAAGACGGGACCGGCGAATACTTTCTGGAGATCAGCGGCCCGGTGGAAAAAGATGAGACCATATCCGATGAGGCCGAAAATATGCTGGAAAACACACATCCCGACGAATTCGGTGACGCCAGCGTTTCCCTGACCATCTACGACGGCGAAAAAGTGTATGGATTCTATGGAAAGGCAAAGGTGGCAGAAGAAGCAGAAGATTCCGTACAGCACATAGAGATCATGGGACATAAAGAAGGATTTTATGACGGAGAGGAACTGTATTCCCAGGAATAGTATTCCGAAGATTACTTTATATTGATATTCAGGAGCCCCGCAGAAATCACGAAGGGTTGGGTGATTTCTGCGGGGCTTCGTGCTGTCCCCTGGCTTTTGGCAGAGTATGAACATGCCTC
The DNA here is from genome assembly GCA_019113845.1 of Candidatus Anaerobutyricum avicola. Classification (GTDB taxonomy): domain Bacteria; phylum Bacillota; class Clostridia; order Lachnospirales; family Lachnospiraceae; genus Anaerobutyricum; species Anaerobutyricum avicola. Next base: position 20,141 of record DXGQ01000013.1, on the reverse strand, counting down.
CGATAAATATAGAAAAAAGTTATAACAGATAATGCGAATCAGGTATTTGCCATTGCAGGAAAGAAGTGTTACAGTTATCCTAGTGTACAGACCTGCTCATCTTTCGCATAATGAGTTGTCAGCACATCGGTAAAGAAATATGCAGCTGATTCAGCTGTGAGGATAGAAATAATTGGGAGGTATAGATAGATGAAGACGATAAAGAATCAGACATTTGATGAAGAGAGAGCATTATATGGAAGTGACGGCGTAGTTCTGGAGGACTGCGCTTTCGACGGTCCGGCGGACGGAGAGAGTGCATTGAAGGAGAGCAGAAATATCCGGGTGAGCCGTACATTTTGTAATCTGCGGTATCCGTTTTGGCATGATCATAATCTGGAGATTCGGGACTGTGAGATGACGGAATTGTGCCGGGCGGCTTTGTGGTATTCCGATGACATCACCATTACCGGAACAAAGATGCATGGAATCAAGGCGCTCAGGGAGTGCAGCAATGTAAAGGTGGAGGACTGCGATATCATTTCCCCGGAGTTTGGCTGGTCTGTGAGAAATATCGAGATGCGCCGCTGCCATGCGGAAAGTGAATATTTTATGATGCGCTCGGAAAATATTCATTTTGAGGATGTGAACTTTAAAGGAAAATATTCTTTCCAGTATATAAAAAATGCCGTGTTTGAAAACTGCGTCTTCGATACGAAAGATGCTTTCTGGCACGGTGAAAACATCACGGTGAAAAACAGCACCATCAAAGGGGAGTATTTTGCCTGGTATTCCGATGGACTGACCCTTATCAATTGTAAGATCATCGGCACACAGCCGTTCTGTTACTGTAAGAATCTGAAATTGATCAACTGCGAGATGATCGACACAGACCTCTGCTTTGAAAAATCCGATGTGGAGGCCACAGTGACCACGCCGGTCATCAGCATCAAAAATCCACATACAGGACATATCTATGTGCCGGAGGTAGGAGAGATGATCATGGATGATCCGGAAGCAAAAGGAGAGGTGATCATCGGAAAGACAGAAAAACAGCCGGACGGCTGCACCTGTCACTGTGCATAAGATCCGTGCAGGATGCGTTTGAAGATCAAAGCTGCATGATCAGAATTTCATCAAAAGGATAAGAGGATTATCTATGAAGAAAAACAGGAAGAAAACGATGGTAAAGAAAGTATTGACGGTGCTGCTGGCACTGGGAACTGTGTGTTCTCTGGGTGGCTGTATGGGCGGCAGTAACTGGATGGAAACTGTCAGCTGGACAGAGACAATGACGGAAACAGCCGAGGAAACGGATACGGCGGCGGAGACCGGAACGACAGCGCAGACCGACAACAGCGAGTCTGCCGGCACGGAAACGACGACGCAGGCGAACAGCACGACTGCCGGCACAGAAACGACAGCGCAGACGGAAAATGGCACGGCTGTCAGCACAGAGATGACAACGCAGGCAGAATCAGGGGAGGAAGAAATGAAAACCATGCACATTACGATCGGTGAGCAGACATTTACCGCCACGCTGTACGACAACGAGACGGCGGAGACATTTGCAGAGAGTTTGCCGATGACGGTAAATATGAGCGAGTTAAATGGCAATGAGAAATACTATTATATGCCGGACAGCCTGATCATGCGCTCGGAGACGCCGGGGCAGATTCAGGCGGGAGATCTGATGTTGTTTGGTTCCGATTGTCTGGTACTGTTTTATGAGACATTTTCCACCTCTTACAGTTACACGCCGCTGGGACGCATCGAAGACCCGTCCGGTCTGGCAGAAGCCGTGGGAAGCGGGGATGTGGAGGTGACATTTGCACTGCAGTAGTCCGCGCCTGCTGCGGACCCTGCTGGTGTTATCCGTTCCGACCATCATAGAGGAAGTTCTGGCAACCCTCCTTCAGTATGTGGATACCGCCATGGTGGGACAGCTGGGAGAGCAGGCGACGGCGTCGGTCAGTATCACAACAAATGTAACATGGCTGGTCAACAGCATTCCCGGTGCTGTGGGCACGGCCATGCTGGTACTCATATCCAGAGCACAGGGAGCCGGAGATATGAAACAGATAAAAAAGCTTGCGCAGCAGGCTTTTTTGCTGTCTCTTGCGCTGGGAATCGTGCTGGGGACAGCCTCGGTGCTGTTAAGCTCCCGGATTCCGGTCTGGATGGGAGCGGAGCCGGCCATCCAGGAAACCGCTTCCCGGTATTTCTTTATCATCAGCCTGCCGATGATCTTCCGCTCCACAAGCACAATTATGGGAGCGGCTCTTCGCGCAGTGCAAAACACCAGGACGCCCATGCTTATCAATGTGGCGGCCAACTGTTCCAATATTGTATTGAATTACCTGTTTATCTATGCGCTGGGCTATGGCGTCGCCGGAGCGGCCATCGCCTCGGCAGTATCCTATGTATTATCCGGCACGTTAATGCTCCTGTCCTGCCGGAGAAACGCTCTGCTTTGCTGGGAGTGGCGTGACTTTGCCCCGGATTTTACGTTACTGAAAAAATGTGCGGTCATCGGAACGCCGGTGCTGGGGACCAGCATGGTATCCTGCCTTGGATATGTGGTCTTTGCCAGCCTCATCTCCGGCATGGGAACGACCGTTTTTGCCGCCCATTCCATCGCAGTGACGGCGGAGACGATATTTTATGTGCCGGGCTACGGCCTGCGCTCCGCGGCTTCCACCCTTATCAGCAACGCCCGCGGCGAGGGAAATGTACAGAAGTTAAAGACGGTGGCGAAAGTGAGCGTCGCCCTGACCATTGCCATGATGTGTGTAAGCGGACTTATCCTGTTTGCCGGCGCTTCACCTCTCATGCGGCTGTTCTCACCAAGCGAGGCGGTCGTCACGCTCGGCGCGCAGATGCTTCGCCTCGTGGCGCTGTCAGAACCATTCTTTGGCCTGATGGTGGTGCTGGAAGGAGTGTTTTACGGTCTGGGACGCACCCGCTACGCCTTTGTGGTGGAGAGCATCGGAATGTGGGGCGTGCGGATTTTCTTTACATTTCTTGTGGTGCGGGTGTGGGGGCTGGACCTTCGCGCGGTCTGGTACTGCATGATCGCTGACAATGTCTGCAAGGCCGTACTGTTGGCGTTGCCGTTTATGAGTAAAAAGATACGACGGAGGTTACTGGAAGGAAAAAATGATTGAAAGACCAGGGAGAGGGAAGACAGACGACGGCGGGAGCGCCCATGCCGCTTCGTTCGCCGACACCCTCACTCGGACATCAGAAGTTTTACGATCGGGCAGGGAGGAACCACTTATCGCGGTTCCCGGCTGGCGCCTTACGTCATAGGAAAATATCTGCTCCTTCGTGCGAGCACGGGAGACAGATCTTTTCCTATGACGCTCCCTGCTCTCTTTTTATAGTTCGTGTCATGTCCTCCCTCACAGGCCGCCGCCCGAAGGACATGGGCACATAAAACGCCGTCTGGTTATTGAAATGTTAAAGTTTTTTGTAAGAAGAACAGGGGACTGCCTGGTGATGCAGTCCCCCGATTTTTCTTGTCCTTTATATGGACCTGCGGCGGATTGGAAGATGTTGCTTCGCGACCCGACGCAGGCGGAGAATCCTGCTTTGCAGGATTCTTCCTCAATTTACATAAAGATCGCCTGTAACGTGCCGATTACTTTTTACAGCATTTCGTCCAGCATCTTCTGGATGTTCTCAGCCATGGCGTCGGATAATTCCTGTGCGTTTTCCAGGCTGGTACCTTTTACGCCGTAGTAGAATTTGATCTTAGGCTCTGTGCCGGATGGACGAACGCAAACCCATGCGTCGTCGTTTAAGTCATAGTAGAGAACGTCAGAAGTCGGCAGTCCGGTTTCGGTCTCTTCGCCTGTGGCGAGGTTCTTGATGACGCCGGTCTTGTAATCTCTTGCGGAGAGTACCTGATAGGAACCGATGGTGGTAGGAGCCTCTGCGCGGAGCGTTTCGAGGATCTTCTGAATCTGTGCCTGTCCTTCGATTCCGGCCAGGGTAACAGATTTTACGCTGTCTAAGTAGTAACCGTATTTTTCGTACATGTCGATCATGGCATCCCACATGGTCTTGCCCTGCTCTTTGTAGTAGCAGGCTGCTTCGCAGAGAGCCATGGTGGCAACGATGGCGTCTTTATCTCTTGCGTGCGTTCCGATCAGGCAGCCGTAGCTTTCTTCCAGACCGAAGAGGTAAGTACCTTTGCCTTCTTTTTCCATACGGAGAATCTCTCTTCCAATCCATTTGAAACCGGTGAGGACTTCCACGAACTTAGCGCCGTAGGCTTTCGCGATAGCGGCAACCATGTTTGTGGTAACGATGGAGGAGATGACCTCGCCGTCAGCCGGGATACCGCCTTTGGCAGCAATCTGGCTTAATGTGTATTCGCAGAGCAGGCAGCCGCTCATGTTTCCGGTGAGAACGTGATACTCGCCGTTGTTGTCTTTGACATAGCAGCCGAGACGGTCAGCGTCCGGGTCTGTGGCAAGAACCAGATCCGCGTCTTTTTCTTTTGCCATCTTCATGCCAAGCTCAAATGCTTCGCTGGATTCCGGATTCGGATATCCTACGGTCGGGAAGTTGCCGTCCGGCAGTTCCTGTTCCGGTACAACGTACACATTTTCAAAGCCCAGCTCATGAAGAACACGTCTTGCCGGTACATTTCCTGTGCCGTGCAGCGGAGTGTAGATGATCGTGATATCTTTCTGCATCTTGTCGATGGCATCCTGATTCTTGATCTGTTTTTTCAGAGCGGCGATGTATTTATCGTCGATGTCAGCGCCGATCACTTTGTAAAGTCCGGCAGCCATGGCGTCAGAAGCGGTCATGGTCTTTACTTTGGACAGATCTTCGATGGCGAGAACCTCAGCGGTAACGCCTGCGTCGTGCGGCGGAGTAAACTGTGCGCCGTCTTCCCAGTATACTTTGTAACCGTTGTATTCCGGCGGGTTGTGGCTGGCGGTGATATTGATACCGGCGATACAGCCAAGTTCGCGGACAGCGAAGGACAGTTCCGGTGTCGGTCTTAAGGACTCGAATTTATATGCGGTGATGCCGTTGGCGGCAAGTACTCTTGCGGACTCATCGGCAAATTCCGGCGACATATGTCTGGAGTCATATGCGATAGCAACGCGATTGTCTTTTTTGCCCTGTTTTAAAATGTAGTTGGCCAGACCCTGAGTAGCGCGGCGGACAACGTAAATATTCATGCGGTTGATACCTGCGCCGAGTACCCCCCGAAGACCGGCAGTTCCGAATGCCAGATTGGTGTAGAAACGCTCTTTGATCTCGTTCTCATCATCTTTGATGGCGCGAAGCTCTGCCTTTGTCTCCTCGTCAAAATAAGGATTGGATAACCATTCGTTATAAACATCCATATAGCCCATTTCCTTGTATACCTCCCATAAATTAAATTGACAGATAATGCCCGCAGTTCATCCGGTATATTTCCTTTCTGACAAATGTACCTGCTCCCGGGTATCATCCAGGTTATGTGCTTAGTATACATTATTTTGTGAAAAATTAAAAGGATTCCCTTTATAAAAATAAAAAAATAGTGTATGATTAACAAGAATGTGTCGGAAAATTTGTACAACACTGACACATGACAGGAAAGTTGCCCTGACGAGGTGTACATTTCATAAAAAAAGAAGGAAAGGAAACAGACATGGATAATAAAGTTATCGCCATCGCGGCAGGAAGAGAGATCACGGAGGAGGAATTCGCGCAGTTTGTGGCACGGATCCCACAGGAACAGCAGGCATATATCAAGACGCCGGAAGGAAGAAAGCAGGCGCTCACCCAGTATGCCAACTATTTCCTGTTTGAGAAACTGGGAGAGGAGAAAGAATACGATAAAAGCGAGGAGTTTCTTTCTATTTTAGAATCGACAAAACGGGAGCTTTTAAGCCAGTATGCGCTCACCCAGGAAGTGAAGGATATCAGAGCGACGGAAGAAGAATGCCGCGCTTATTATGAAGAACATAAAGACTCATTCAAAAAAGGAGCACAGGCGTCGGCAAAGCACATTCTGACAGCCACCGAAGAGGAATCAAAGAAAATCCTCGCAGAGATCCAGAACGGAGAAAAGACCTTTGAAGATGCGGCGAAAGAATATTCCACCTGCCCGTCCGGCGCAAGGGGAGGCGATCTCGGTACGTTTGGCAGAGGCCAGATGGTGAAAGAATTTGACGAGGCAGTCTTTACGGCAGAGGCCGGACAGCTTCTCGGACCGATCAAGACAACCTTCGGTTATCATCTGATCCGCGTGGACGCCCTGACCGGGGAAGGAACGGCAGCGTTTGAAGAGGTGGCTCCGCAGATCGCCCAGCAGATCACCGCGGAAAAACAGAACAAAAAATATATGGAAGTCCGCCAGGAACTGATCGAAAAATACGGGCTGGAGTTCAAATAGACAGAAAAGTAAGAAAAAATTCATAAAAACTTCAAGTTTTATCAGGAAAACACTTCCTTTTTTACCATGTACGGGGTATAATAAGTCCGTATAACTTAGGGCGATGGTATATACATCGACAACTGTGCAAACAGAAGAATATATTTTATGGAGGTTATTTATTATGGCTTTAGTATCAGCAAAAGAAATGTTACAGAAAGCAAAAGCAGGACACTACGCAGTTGGTCAGTTCAACATCAACAACCTGGAGTGGACCAAATCTATCCTGTTAACAGCAGAAGAGTGCAAATCTCCTGTTATCCTGGGTGTATCCGAAGGCGCGGGCAAATACATGGCCGGATACAAGACCGTTGTCGGTATGGTAAACGGTATGCTGGAAGAGTTAAAGATCACAGTTCCTGTAGCTCTGCATCTTGACCACGGTTCCTACGAAGGAGCTAAGGCTTGTATCGAAGCAGGATTCTCCAGCATCATGTTTGACGGTTCTCATCTTCCATTTGAAGAGAACGTTGAGAAGACAAAAGAATTAGTAGCGATCTGCAACGAAAAAGGAATGTCCATCGAGGCAGAAGTTGGTTCCATTGGCGGCGAGGAAGACGGCGTTGTCGGAATGGGCGAATGTGCAGACCCACAGGAATGTAAAGCAATCGCAGACCTGGGCGTTTCCATGCTGGCAGCCGGCATCGGCAACATCCACGGCAAATATCCGGCAAACTGGGCTGGTTTACAGTTCGACGTACTGGATGAGATCCAGAAACTTACCGGAGACATGCCTCTCGTATTACACGGTGGCACAGGCATCCCGGAAGACATGATCAAAAAAGCTATCTCTCTGGGCGTTTCCAAGATCAACGTAAACACAGAGTGCCAGATCGCATTTGCAGAAGCTACACGTAAATACATTGAAGCAGGCAAAGACCTGGAAGGCAAGGGATTTGACCCACGTAAATTATTAGCTCCGGGCGCAGAAGCAATCAAAGCTACTGTAAAAGAAAAAATGGAGATCTTCGGTTCCATCGGAAAAGCTGAGTAATCAGTACAGAGTAGAATAATTAATAGATCAGGAAACTGCAGGGCAGGCCGGGAGGCCTGCTCTGTTATGCTTCGGTTACAAAGTAACTAAGCCGTCACTGTGTGGGGAGTGACGGCTTAGTTTCGTTATTTCCCTCTCTTCGGCGCCGGCGGCATCTCCCATGCTGTGTGATCGGTGTGCAGCAGCTTGTGGGCCATGCGGGAGAGCGGTTTCTCCAGGTATTCGTCGTAGACTTTCTGGATCTCCGGGTTCTCGTGGGAGAAGCGGAGTTCGCTTCTGGAGTCCAGGAAGTAGAGGTTTTTGGAGCGGATCTCCGCCATCTCGCGGCCTTCGTGGATCGGCTGTCCGCCGCCGCCCACGCAGCCGCCCGGACAGGCCATGACTTCAACAAAGTGATAGAAGACTTTCTTTTTGCGGATTGCTTCGATCAGGCGGCGGGCATTGCCGAGGCCGCTTACGACAGCGACTTTGACGGTGGTGCCGGCGATGTCGATGGAGGCTTCCCGCCAGCCGTCCATGCCGCGGATGCCGTAGAAGGCGTCCGGGTCCGGGTTCTCGCCGGTGGCCAGCTTGTAGCAGGTGCGTAGCGCCGCTTCCATGACGCCGCCGGTGGCGCCGAAGATGACGCCCGCGCCGGTGCCGTCGCCGCATGGAGAGTCGAAGTCATCTTCCGGCAGGCTGTAGATGTCGATGTTCAGGGACCGGAGGTAGTTGACGAACTCCCTCGTGTTGAGGACCACGTCCACATCCGGGCCGGTGCCGGTGCTGTCCATGGTCGGCAGGGCGCACTCGGCTTTTTTGGCGATACATGGCATGATGGACACGCTGAATATATTTTCCGGGTCCTCATGAATCTTGTCGGCAAAGTAGTTCTTTATGATGGCGCCGTGCATCTGCTGCGGTGATTTGGCGGTGGACAGGCAGTCCACCATATCCGGATACTGGGACTTTAAGAAGCGGACCCAGCCCGGACAGCAGGAGGTGAACATCGGCCAGTGGTAATCTTCTTTGTGATTGAGCCGTTCCAGAAATTCGCTGGCTTCCTCCATGATGGTCAGGTCTGCGGCAAATGTGGTGTCAAACACATAGTCAAAGCCCATCATCCGCAGAGCGCCTGCCAGTCGTCTCGGTGAGGCAAACTTCCGGGAGAGATTGAAGCTCTCCGCCCAGGCGGTGCGGACGGCAGGGGCCACCTGCACGACGGTGGTCTTTCCCTTGGCGTTTAAGAAGCCGTTCTGGGAGAAGACAGGACGTTTGTCATCCCGCCCGGTGAGGGCGCCCACCGGACAGTGAGTGATACACTGGCCGCAGAGGGCGCAGTCCGCCTCTTTGATGTTTCTGCGCAGGGAGACATCCACGGTGGTGCGGGAACCGGTCTTGGCCAGATCCCAGACGCGCAGGGACTGTACCTTGTCGCAGATCTGGATGCAGCGCATACATTTGATACATTTGCTCTCGTCCCGGATCAGCGGGAAGTCTGACGGCCAGCTGTTATACGTGATATGCTGCGGGTAGGAGCCGGTACCGAATTCCAGCTCGCTGGCGATCTTTTGCAGCTGACAGTTTCCGGTGCGGACGCAGGTCGGGCAGAAGCAGTTGTGCTGGGAGAGGATTAATTTGATATTGATCCGCCTGGCTTCCCGGACTTTCGGGGAGTTGGTGAGGATCTCCATGCCTTCTTTTACCACATTGTTGCAGGAGGTGACCAGGCGCTCGATGCCTTTTACCTCCACCACGCAGACGCGGCAGGCGCCGATCTCGTTGATGTCTTTCAGATAACAGAGGCTCGGCACCGGCATCTTTGCCTCTTTGCAGGCCTCCATGATGGTGGTCCCTTCCTCCACTGCAATCGGGATGCTGTTGATCGTGATATTTACCATTCTTCTACTCGGCCTCCTTTAAATACTCCGTAGCCAAAGTGATCGCAGCGGAGACAACGCCGCGCTTCCTGTGTGGCTTCTTTTTCTGACATACCCTTTTCCACCAGCTCAAAATCCTGTTTTCGTTCCGTGGTGTTTCTCTGCATCATGGTGACGCGTCCGCAAGGGGATTTATTTTCAATTCTCGGATCAGGGACTTTCACTTCACTTTCAATAATGTGATTATAGCCCAGATAATTATCAATGTTTGCGGCGGCAACCTTTCCCGCAGCGATGGCGCGGATGACCGTTGCCGGACCGGAGACACAGTCGCCTCCGGCAAATACGCCGTCTGTGCCCGGGATCGAGCTGTCGTCGGAAGCAAGAATCCTGCCCCGCTTTACCGGGAGTCCTGCCCGGGCAAAGGAATCGGATACAATGTCCTGTCCGATGGCAATGATGACGATATCACATGGGATGTGAATCGGCTTACGGCCGGAATCAGCCGGAGCCGGACGACCGCCGCTGATCAGACCGATGATTTTCGGGTCGGCGACCATGGCGGTGACATGGCCATTTTCGTCAGTCTCGATCTCTTTTGGAGCATGGAGTTCGAGAATCTCCGCTCCTTCCGCGATGGCTGCCTCGATTTCTTCTTCCAGAGCGGTCATATCCGCCTTTCTCCGGCGGTACAGCACGCTGACATTGTTGGCGCCAAGGCGGATCGCGGAGCGTGTGGCGTCCATGGCCACATTTCCTCCGCCGACCACAATGACATTTTTGCCGGTGAAGTCCGGTTTATTTCCTTCGCCGATCTCCCGGAGCATCTGTACGGCGGAGACGACGCCCTTCGCGTCTTCTCCCGGAATGCCCAGTTTTTTATCTGTATGAGCGCCGATGGCAACATAGACGGCGTCGTAATTTTCACGAATCATCTTAAAAGAGAGCTGGCCGTCATCATTGCCGATGGAAGTGTTGAAGCGTACGTTGACGCCGGTGGCGAGAATGTTGGCCACATCCTCCATGAGCCGGTCCTTTGGAAGCCGGTAGTTTGGGATACCGTAGTAGAGCATGCCGCCAAGCTGGCTGCGCTGTTCAAAGACGGTACACTGGTGTCCCATCTGCTGGAGATAGTAGGCGGCGCTCAGTCCCGACGGACCACCGCCAATGATGGCGACCTGCTTGCCGGTCGATTCGGAGCAGGTAGGAGGCGGGACAAGACCGCAGTGGTCGGCAGCGTAGCGTTTTAAGCCCCGGATATTGATGGAGTCATCCACGATGTTTCTCCGGCATTTTGTCTCGCAGGGATGCTCGCAGACGAGAGCGCAGGCGGTGACAAACGGATTATCTTTGCGGATCAGCCGCACGGCGTCGGCGTAGCGGCCCTCCGCCACCAGGGAAATATATCCCGGAATATCCACGCCGGCCGGACACAGGGTCACACATGGAACCGGCTGTTCCAGATGGAAGGAGCAGTGTCCTTCTTTGATATGTTCAATGAAATCGTCACGGAATCCTTCCAGTCCCTTTAAGACCATAAGACCGGCCTCATAGCCGATAGCGCAGTCGGAACTGTTGTAGATGACCCGGGCGGTCCGCTCGATGAGATCAAGAGTCTCCAGCGTGGCCTTGCCGTCCAGCACGTCCTCCAGCATCTCAACGAGAACACCGAGTCCGATCCGGCACGGCACACATTTGCCACAGGTCTGTGTATGGAAAAGTTTCAGAAATGAGGCTGTCATATCCACGGGACATAAGCCCGGCGGAGCGGCGACGATCCGTCGTTCCAGATCTTTGTAGAGATCGTCAACGACAGACTGCGCCTTTGTTTTGGTAATTACTTCGAGTCTGCTCATGTTTTCCTCCTTCATGAAGACACCATTAAAAATATGATGTAGAAAACAAGAGATTCTGAATCTGGGTTCAAAATCTCTGTGAAAAATGATCGTTGCGTCTTTTCAAGTCTTGGTTTGCTGATGTGATTCTGCGCAACAAAGGGAGTGCGATGCCCGCTTCTGGTTGCGCTTCGTGCAAACATTATACCACGTGCGCAAAAAGAAGAAGGGGGAAAACTCCGTCCATTTACAGTACTTTTTCGTCCTGTTGCGGCAGTTTTATATTGCGGATGTATGTCCAAGCGCTCCCTGCACCCGGGATTTCAGTTCCGGCGCCAGAAAGACTGCCAGCAGAATTTTTACGAGATCTCCCGGAATGTATGGAATCACCCCGGCCCACAGTGCCTGATAGAAGGTGAGGTTTGCCTGAACGGCAAGCCATGCGGTTCCAAACAGGTAATTGACAAGGGAGCCGAGCACCAGACCTGCAAAGATCATCATTCTGTTCTGGCTTTTCTCAAAAAACAGGCCGCAGATGACAGCCATGAAAATAAATCCGATGAGATAACCGCCGGTTGGTCCGAAAAGTTTTCCGAAGCCGGAACCGAAAGAAGAAAATACCGGAAGGCCGGCCAGTCCGATGATGAGATAGACCAGATAACTCACGGTGCCGAGTTTCCATCCAAGCAGACAGACGGTAAAATAGATGACCAGGTTGGTGAGTGTGATCGGTACCGGGCTTAACGGGATCGGAATGGAAAGCGGTCCTAAAATGCACAGAATAGCCGCCATGATGGCAGCGAGAGTGATCTGCGCAGTGGTGAAAGTACGGTTTTTCATAATGTTGTCCTCCTTTTTATCCCTATCCGCGGGGAAAGCATTTGCTTATTTGGGCGGATAGTTGTATGATAAGATTTAAACGAAAAGTAAATGCGGATGCCTGCGGTACATCAGAATTTACACGACTATCATAAAGGTATCAGAAATAATTGTCAACCATAAAATGTGATAATGGTTAACAATAAAAACTGAAAAAGGGAGGCAGAACACATGTCAAAAGATAATCTCACACAGTATAGTATAGAAGAATTAAAATGTCCGAAATGCGGACATGCCCATCATTTAAAGAAGTATTCCCTCATTAATGTCACGGAAAAACCGGAGATGAAGGAAGACATTTTGAAGAACCGCATTTTCAATTTTGACTGCGAAAACTGCGATCTGGTTGCCCCGCTCACGTACGAGAGCATATATCTGGACAGCAAAAAGAAGCTGCTCATCTGTCTGTCCACGGAGGAGACGGATATGCGGCAGTTTGAAGAGTGGGAGCGAAAAAAGGGAATGACGCTTCGGGTGGTGGACAATATCAACGACCTCAAGGAAAAGATCATGATCGCCGAGAATCTGCTCGATGACCGTGTGGTTGAGATGGTAAAGATCGCCTATCTGCGCCGCCTGGAAAAGGAGATGAAGGAGGATACACTGCAGAACATTCTCTTTGATTATAATGGCAATCATATGTATTTCCTTGTCTTTTTCGAAAAGAAGGGGATCGGAAGGATGCCGTTTGACCTGAAGCTGTACAGAAGTACCGCCACACAGTTTGACCGGCAGATCAAAGCCCACTCCACAGATACCTTTATGAAGGTAGATATGAAGTGGGCGGGTGACATTTATTTTCAAAGGAACTGACAGACAGAAAGACAGATCTCCCTGACCGATGCAGAAGAAGTCCGGAAGGCAGGACATCCCGGATCATGCATCACCGACAGCCGCCTGGTCAGAAGAGTCCTGAAACTCCCGGCGGATGGTCCGTTGGAGCTTTTCTATGATGACCGGCGATATGGCGGTAAAAAAGGTATAAAGTTCCGGCAGGCTGCGCAGCCGCACGTCAATGGCGGCGTACCGTTCCATTTTATCGAAAAATACATGAATGCCGGAATCAATGATGCGAATGATGAATTCCGGCGGATATGTATGGAGAAGCTGATTTTTGACATCCTTCGTACAGGAGATGATTTCCAGATCCAGCTTGCTGTTTCTGGATCGCTGCGGAAAAGATTCTGTGAGAAGAAGGGATTTGTAGTAATTCAACCGGAGAAGGTCTTCCTGTTGTTCGAAACGTTTTGTCATGATGAAATAGCAGCATATTTCAAAATAATTTTCAATCATCTCGCGTTTGAGATGCGGTAATAGTAAATCAGAGTACATTTGTTTTTGCCCCTTTCTAAATTTGTCTGATTTTTTATTATCCTGTCAGAAAAGTGTGCACGACAGTTTCTATTTAAAAATGATACATTATGTTATAATTTTTGAGTAGGTTTAATCTGTCCAAAGGAGAAGAGATTTTTGGACAGGATCGCTGCCTTTCGCTGTCCGCGGGGCGGCGGAAAAACGGTCAAAGAAAAAGGAGGCAGGATAAGTGTTTCGTGAGAATATCGGAGAGAATCTCAGAGAAATACGAAAGAAAAAGGGGCGTTTAAGTGTAGCCAGGATCGTGGACAGGATCAACGATTACGGGTATGAGCTGTCAGCGGATACCTATTATAAGTGGGAGCGGGGAACGAGAAAGCCGCCATGCGATGCCATCCCTTACATAGCCAAGGCGCTGGGCGTCAGCGAGAATATGATTTTTCATCTTCATGAGGAGAGAGAGCGGGGGACGGATCCTTCCTTTCCGGAGGGGATCTATGCCGCCATGGAAAAGAAAGACCAGATGCTCATTGCCAATCTCATGATTCGACTGAAAGAAGGGGAGAGAAGATGGTAATATACTTAATTTTTTGCAGAAAAGGAAATATATTCTGAAAATTGTGGCTGATATTTTATAAATTTTTTCCTTGCGCTTACAAAAGAGCTATGCTATAATGAAAAAGCTGTTTGTAACGATGATAATTGATGCTTGCATCAATGATAGATGAAAGATATAGGTTTAGGAGAGGTGAAGAAGATGCGTGAAGGAATCCATCCAAAATATTATCAGGCAAAGGTTGTCTGCAACTGCGGCAACGAGTTTGTTACAGGTTCTACAAAGGAAGATATCCATGTAGAGATTTGTTCTAAATGTCATTCATTTTACACAGGACAGCAGAAGGCTGCTAAGGCTCGTGGACGTATTGACAAGTTCAATCGTAAGTATGGCATCACTCAGGAATAATAACCATATGGTTTTATAGAGGCGGCGGCGCTGGTATCATGATGAAGTGTATCGTGATTTAGGCGTCGTCGCTTTCTCTTTACACGGAGCTTTCCCGAAAATGTACCGGCAGAGCCGCAGGAAGATGCCTTTTACTGGCGACTGACGCGGAGCGGGCGCATGTTTCGGAGACGAAGGGAGGAATCCATTTGAAGAGAACAAGTATCGGTGGGCAGGCAGTCATGGAAGGCGTCATGATGAAAAATAAAAAGGAGTACGCCGTGGCTGTCCGGAAGCCCAATAACGAGATAGAGGTCATGAAAGATGAGTATGAGAGTATGGAGAGCCGGTATGCCATCTGTCGCCTGCCGATCATCCGGGGTGTGGTGACGTTTGTCGAGTCCCTGTACGTCGGCATGAAGACACTGGCATTTTCCTCTTCCTTTTACGAAGAGGAGGAAGAAGAGCAGGAGCCGGGAAGATTTGAACAGGCGCTCACACGGATCTTTGGCGATAAGCTGGAGAGCGTGATCATGGGAGTGACCATCGCGGTTTCCGTGATCCTGGCTGTCGGCATTTTCATGCTGCTGCCGTTTTATCTCTCCACGCTGCTGGAGGGAGTGATCTCCTCTTATACGGTCCGCACGCTGATCGAGGGCGTCATCCGGGTGGGTATCTTTCTGCTGTATATCTGCCTGATCTCCAGAATGGAAGATATCCGCCGGGTGTTCATGTACCACGGGGCGGAGCATAAAACCATCAACTGTCTGGAGCACGGTGAGGATCTGACGCCGGAAAATATCCGGAAGTATTCCCGGTTTCATAAACGCTGCGGTACCAGTTTTCTGCTGATCGTCATGATTGTCAGCATCATTGTCTTTCTGTTTATCCGCGTGGATCAGCCTCTGCTGAAAATGTTGCTTCGGGTGCTTCTGGTCCCTGTCATTGCCGGGATCTCCTACGAGTTCATCCGTCTGGCGGGCAGAAGCGATTCCAGGATCATGAATATTTTAAGTAAGCCGGGGATGTCTCTGCAGTATTTCACTACAAAGGAGCCGGATGACTCCATGCTGGAGGTGGCCATCGCGTCAGTGGAAGGAGTTCTCGACTGGAGGGAATATGTGAAGGCCATGCGGAACGGAGAACTGGAAGACTGAACGGCATGACCACAGAGGAAACGGTGTGGGAACTGTCCGCGTGAAAGATGTGACCACAGGGACATCCACGCTGCGCGGATACCGGGAGGTTGGAGTATGACAATAAAAGAGGTCAGAGAAAAAATACAGAAACGACTGCAAAAAGCCGGAATCGAAGATTTTGAATATGAGACCTGGATGCTGCTTGAATGGAAGCTCGGCATCGGCCGGGCAGAGTATTTTATGGATCCGGACAGAAATGTTCCGGAGGAAGCCTGGCGGGATCTGGATGCCGTTCTTCGTGAGCGGGAACAGCGCATTCCCCTGCAGTATCTCATGGGAAGCTGCGAGTTTATGGGGTATTCCTTTGCTGTTGATGACCGGGTGCTGATCCCCCGGCAGGATACCGAGTGCCTGGTGGAGCTTGCCGTGGAGAAGATACGGCAGACCTTAAAGGAGCGGAAGTCGGCAAACGAGGAGCAGAGCGCCGGCGGACAGAGCGGGCTGCCGGAAAAAAGGCACGGGGAAGAGACGGACAGACCGGTTTTCTGCCGGGTACTTGACATGTGCACCGGCAGCGGCTGCATCGGCATCAGCGTCAAACTTCTCTGCCCGGAGGCGGAAGTGACGCTGTCGGATGTGTCGGAGGGCGCCCTTGCCGTGGCAAAGAAAAATGCCTGGAATCTCGGCGCTGCCGTCCGGTTGGAGGAGAGCGATCTGTTTGAAAATGTACAGGGAAGTTTTGACTACATCCTGTCAAACCCGCCGTACATTCCTTTCCGCGTCATCGAAGGACTGATGCCGGAAGTAAAAGAGTATGAGCCGCGGCTGGCGCTGGATGGCGCCGAAGACGGTCTGTATTTTTACCGCAGGATCACAGAGGAAGCGGCAAATTACCTGCGTCCCGGCGGCTGGCTGCTTTTTGAGATCGGTCAGGAGCAGGGAGAAGCCCTTCTTTCTATATTGGAGGAATGCGGGTTTGAAGAGGCAGAGGTCAAAAAGGATCTGGCAGGACTGGACCGCATCGCTCTGGGCCGCTGGCCGGGCAAGAAGGAGCCTTAGCGCGGCAGGTAGACTGGCGGCGGACAGATACATTTGCCGTCTGGAGAAGTACCGGCAGGCAGATGTATTTGCGCGGATGCGTGACATTTGCTGTATTAATAGAAGGATACCGGGAGCAGAGTATTCTGCCCCAATGATAGATTACCAATAACGATAAAATAGATTACTGATATCGATAAAACAGGAGGTATCGTATGTTTGACAGACTGGAAGATCTGGTAAAACGTCTGGAAGAGGTCATGGAAGAGCTCAGTGAGCCGGACGTGGTCAACGATCAGACGAGATTTCGCAATCTCATGAAAGAACAAAATGAGCTGACGCCTATCGTAGAGAAATATAATGAATATAAAGACGCAAAACAGACTATCGAGGACAGCCTGGAGATGCTGGAAGCCGAGAGCGATGAGGAAATGCGCGAGATGTTAAAAGAAGAACTGTCCGACGCGAAGGCAGCGGAGGCGAGATGTGAGGAGGAATTAAAAATTCTTCTTCTTCCGAAAGACCCGAACGATGACAAGAACGTTATCGTGGAGATCCGTGCCGGCGCCGGCGGAGACGAGGCAGCGCTCTTCGCGGCGGAGATTTACCGTATGTATAAGTCCTACGCCGAGTCCAAACGGTGGAAGACAGAGTTTATCGACGTCAATGAAAACGGGATCGGCGGATTTAAGGAAGTTTCCTTTATGATCACCGGTCATGGTGCTTACTCCCGGCTCAAATACGAGAGTGGCGTGCACCGGGTACAGAGAATCCCGGCCACAGAGTCCGGCGGAAGAATCCATACTTCCACGATCACGGTGGCGATCATGCCGGAGGCAGAAGAGGTGGATGTGCATCTGGATATGAACGACTGCCGGTTCGACGTGTTCCGTGCTTCCGGAAACGGCGGACAGTGCGTCAACACCACAGACTCCGCAGTTCGTCTGACGCATATCCCGACAGGTATCGTCGTTTCCTGTCAGGACGAGAAGTCTCAGCTCAAAAATAAGGAAAAAGCGATCAAGGTGCTCCGCGCGAGACTCTATGAGATGGAGTCCGCCAAAGCCCATGACGCGGAAGCGGAGCTTCGAAAGAGCCAGATCGGTACCGGCGATCGCGCGGAGAAGATCCGTACTTATAACTTCCCGCAGGGCCGTGTCACCGACCACAGGATCAAGCTGACCCTTCACAAACTGGAGAGCATCTTAAGCGGAGATCTGGATGAGATCATCGACAGCCTGACCGCAGCGGATCAGGCAGCGAAGCTGAGCAAATTACAGGAGATGCAGCCATAATTCCATATAGAAACCCAGAGGCCGCGATGGTGCAGCAGAAACGCACAGTCGCGGCCAATGCTGTAAAAAGACAAGGAGATACAGATATGATGAAAGAATGGAAGAAAAATATCCGTCAGGTCGTACCTTACGTGCCGGGCGAACAGCCGAAACAGACGGATGTGATCAAGTTAAATACCAACGAGAACCCATACCCGCCTTCCCCGAAGGTGCAGGAAATGTGCAGTCAGATCGATAATCTCCGGCTGTACCCGGACCCGACAGCCGCCCGGCTGGTCAATGCCATCGCTGACTATAAGGGCATCGGCCGTGATCAGGTCTTTGTGGGCGTCGGCTCCGACGACGTGCTGGCGCTGTCCTTTCTCACATTTTTTAACAGCGAAAAACCGATCCTGTTCCCGGATATCACCTATTCCTTCTACGATGTGTGGGCGGATCTGTTCCGGATTCCTTACGAGACAAAGGCGCTGGACGCTGACTTCCGGATACGAAAAGAAGACTATTACGGAGAAAATGGCGGCGTTATATTTCCGAACCCCAACGCGCCGACAGGTATCCTGATGCCCCTTGCCGACATCCGGGATATTCTCGATCACAACCAGGATGTGATCGTCATCGTGGATGAGGCCTACATTGACTTTGGCGGCGAGACGGCCCAGAGCCTGCTTGCCGACTACGAGAATCTGCTGGTGGTGCAGACCTTCTCCAAATCCCGCTCCCTGGCCGGACTTCGCATCGGCTACGCCATGGGCTCCCCGGAACTGATCCGTGCTCTCCACGATGTGAAATATTCCTTTAACTCCTACACCATGAACCAGCCGTCCATCTTGCTGGGCGCGGCCTCCGTGGAGGACGACGATTACTTTAAGGAGATGACCGGAAAGATCATCGCCACGAGAGAATGGTTCAAAGACGAGATGCGAAGCCTCGGATTTACCTTCCCGGACTCAAAGGCGAACTTCCTGTTCGCCACCCACGAATCCGTACCGGCATGTGAGATCTTCGAGGCCGCCCGCGCTGAAAACATCTATGTGCGCTACTTCCCGAAAGAGCGTATTGATAACTATCTGCGGATCACGATCGGAACCGATGAAGAAATGGAACGACTGCTGGCCTTCCTGCGGGAGTATCTGGGACGGTAGATAGTCAGACGCCGGCGGGGGCGCCCGTGCCGCTTCGTCCGCCGACACCCTCAGTTCGGACTATTGACGTTTTTTGATCGGCAGGGAGAAGCCGCTTTGCATTTTCTCCCTGCTGTCCACAAGTCTTAGACAGTCCTCCCTCACAGCTCGCGGTCGAAAGCCATATGTGCCCAAAACGTCATCTGTGCTGTGTAAAAGCATCTGTTTCCTTCTACCTCTACAAAATCCTGTACAATGTGGCGGCAGATGAGGTGGGGAGACAGACGAGGCCGTAAGGGCGCAGACAGGTTCTCTTTACATTTCTTTTTCAAATTTAAAACGATAGTAGAGGGCAAAGCCGTGAACAAAAAGATAAGCAAAAACAAGGAGAAGTACGGCAATGATATCGATTCCCATGAGAGCGAAAGATACCATTAAAGCCCCGTAGACAAAGGTCATCATGTCGAAGGCCTTTCCTTTTGCCTTGTTTGCGATGGTCACATTGCGTTCATCGTTTGTTTCAATGTCCAGTTTCTTCTTTAATGCAGGGTCGCTGTTGAGGGCTCGTGCAGAAAGTACATCTCCCATACCATACCCAAACAAACCGCAGCCAAAACTGATGAAGACATAAGGAACTGCTCTCAGTATTCCCTGCGGATCAATACCCGCTTTTAACAGGTAAAAGCCTACAGCCCAAAGAAGTAATCCCAGAATGATGGTTGCGTATTTTGTCATTTTTTTCATTGTCCATCCTCCTCATAAATAAATATTTCCTCAATTGTCATATGAAAGTATCTGGCGATCTTGAATGCCAGTTGAATCGACGGATTGTAGCGTCCGTTTTCTAAAGAACCGATCGTCTGTCTGGATACTTCCAATGCGTTTGCCAGTTCTTCCTGTTTGATTCCTCGCTGTTTGCGGAGTTCTTCTAACCGGTTTTTCATGTGAATCTCCTTTCTGATGGAAAGTTTACTTTCCGTATCTTTATTGTAACACATTCGGATGAAATGTCAAGTATACTTTCCATAGGATGTACGAAAAAGGGGATTTGTAAAGTTTTCCGCATAACTTTGGATTTGTAGAGGCAATAACAGGTTTCTCATATAACAGACGATGCCATCCGTTCTCATACAGTTCCTCCCGACTCGACCCTCACTCGGACTACTGACGTTTTCTGATCGGCAGGAAGAAACCGCTCTGCATTTTCTCCCTGCCTTCCACAAGTCTTAGACAGTCCTCCCTCACAGCTCGCGGTCGGAAACTGTATGCACTCCGAATGGCATCTGTATATTTGGAA
>DXGQ01000001.1 GCA_019113845.1 Candidatus Anaerobutyricum avicola | reverse complement strand
AGTAAGGCATACAGATCAACCGGCAGCTTTTTCACTTGAACGGTATTTGTATGATAACGTGTGATTTCAAATAGTTCATTGATTAAAGTTTCCAATCGCTCCGATTTATCCAGTGCAATCCCGATATATTTTTCCTTCTGTTCCTCCGGCATATCAGGCGCTTCATTAAGCAGACTCAAATACCCGATTACCGTTGTTAAAGGTGTGCGAATATCGTGGGCCAAATACATCACCAACTCATTCTTCTTTGTTTCCGCCTCCTTTGCGGCCTGCTGGCTCAAAAGGACAGACATTTTAATCTGGTTCATCTGGCTTTCAACTTCCCGTAGTGGTTCAGATAGTTCAATCGCATGGTCGTTCTGCTCATAAACAATCTCCGTTGCGCCAATAACCTCATTCAAGTATTCCCACGGCTTTTTCCAATAGAAATAAAAAATGCCTACAAAGCCAAAGATAAGATAAAGGGCAAAGATTACATCCAGCCGGCCTAAAATCCATGTGCTAATGGGCGACGGAAATAATGCTAAAACATAATCAGAAAGCAACATAACAACAAAACCAATTACCGTATATATGGACAGAAGCAGGAACAGCCGTAACCGAAGCCGTTTTTCTATGGAATAGCAGTTATTCTTCAATGCTTTTCACCTCCATCAGTTTGCTGCAAGCAGGAGCAGCAGTCCTCCGCCAACGATTACTGTTACAATCGCGGCTGAAATAATAATTACTTGGTCTACCCGTTTTTTGTTCCGAAACAGTCTGATTGCCGCTTTATATAGAATAATACCGAATAGACCGCCACAACCATTTGTAATAAGGTCTGTAATATCTGACCGGCCAATCGCTAAGACATACTGACAGATTTCCAGTAGCAAACTTACTGCGGAAATCAAAAGCAATTTCACGCCAAACCGACTTTTAGGGAGTAATAAACACAGATATACTCCAAAGGGCATAAAGATCAACACATTCTGTAAAACTTCTGTTGCGTGAAAAGTAACCTCATGCTCATAATAAAATGGAATTAAATTGATTTCCCGTACTCGATCTAAGTCGAGGATAGAAAATTGCAGCTTAAATAAGATGATCCATATCAAGAGTGCCAGATATAATAAAAATAGAATTGGCACAGTATAATTTACCTTTTCTTTTTTCTTCATTTCAATCTCCAATCACGAGCGGGCTATATCTTATATCCAACACCCCATATCGTTTTAATGTATTGTGGTTTTTCTGTCGTGTCCTGCAACTTTTCTCTTAAATGCCGGACATGGACAGTGATTGTGCTGCTATTTTTGCTGTAATATTCGTCTTTCCATACCAGATGAAACAAATCTTCAAGGGTGACAACCGTTCCTTGCCTTTCAAGCAAAATACGTAAAATGGAAAATTCCGTTGGGGTTAAAGATACAGGTGTACCGTTTAATTTACACTCATATGTTTGCGTGTCAAGCATTAGCTTTTTGTATATGAGTATAGGCGCAGAATGTTTCTCTACCTGTACTGGTGTGTATTTTTTGTATCTTCGCAACTGGGCCTTCACTCTTGCGATCACTTCAAGTGGGCGAAAAGGTTTTGTTACATAATCGTCCGCTCCCAAAGTTAGGCCGGTAATCTTATCTGTTTCCCCATCCTTCGCCGTCAACATAATAATGGGGTAGGTATATTTCTCCCGTATTTTCTGACAAAGAGAAAAACCGTTAATGTCCGGCATCATTATATCAAGAATAGCTAGATCCATTTCTTGATTTTCAATACACTCTAAGGCTTCTCTTG
This sequence comes from Candidatus Anaerobutyricum avicola, assembly GCA_019113845.1. GTDB lineage: Bacteria > Bacillota > Clostridia > Lachnospirales > Lachnospiraceae > Anaerobutyricum > Anaerobutyricum avicola. The sequence continues at coordinate 3,683 of DXGQ01000001.1, read as the reverse complement.
CCGAATAATGTTTGTAAACATCATAGTTTTCATTACGCAAATAGACTTCTAATAAATCTGCAATATCGCGTTCATCGTCTACAACTAAGACTTTTTCAGCCATCCAATTCCTTCCTCTCACACAAAATAATTTTTCTATAGCATACCAATATCCTTTGGAAAAATCACAATGAATTACATCAGATTTTATTAAGATTTTCCTAAGCCTGAAACATAGCAGATTACAATTCAAATAATGCACTGCACCTTTCACGCTATCTATTATATTTTTCCTGCTGCGATAGTACAAGGCAGGAAATGTGAATAATTGAGTGCAGGTATAGCTTATTTCCATTGGTAGTCATGTACCTACAGACATCCTGCAATGCGATATACTATTATCTGGCTTTTATAATTCCAAAATAACGTACTTCTTAAGACCGGGCAGCTCACGCCGCCCGGTCCCCCTTAATCAATCCACATCCCGGAAATACCGGATGCACTTCATCAGTTCCACTGCCAGCTCCTGGTACAGATCCTCGTCAAATCTTCCGTTCACCAGCGCATTTCTAATCAGCAGCGGGCGGTACATCGCAAAGACCTCCGCCTTTGCCTCCATGTCTCCGGCTTTCGCCCGGAATAATAACTCCTCAAAATTCATCCCGTTTCGCCCCCATTCTTTTGCGGATTTTCCGGATCGCATAATAATAGATATTCTTGCACCGGTCCGGCGTCAGCCCGGTGATCCGGCTCATGTCATCAAAGCTGCGCTCCTCGAATACATGCAGGTAAATCAGGTCCTTTTCTTCTTCACTGAGCATCAGCAGGGATTGCACCAGCTTCTGGTCCGCCAGGGCGCTCCAGTCCGGGAAGCTGCCTTCTGATTCCTTCAAAAGAAGCTGCTCCCGTCTCTGGCTCTCCTGTATCTCTTCAATCGTGATCCGTTCCTCGATCTCAGCGATCTCTTCCATCAGGAACGAATTTTTCTCTGTACGGATTTTCTTATCCAGATAGCTGCTCCTGCGTCCTTTGATAAACTCCAGTAAATATGCGGTAAAATGGTTCTTTGTCCGGTCCCCGCTGTAAGTATGTTTCTCATTCATCCTGTGTTCCTCCTGAATTTCTTTTGTAGTTTTTAAGAAATCCTGGAGGCGGTGGAGCGCGGCACCGTATCAGCCGCCTTTCCCCATACCGGCGCAAAAAAATAAGACCGGCGTCTGCCGCTGGCAGTCCAGTCTTTACAAAAGGATCATCAATTTGACACGCAATATATGTGCCGGTTGGCAACTCATATAGTGCATATATAAGAGTGAGAGATCCCTTGCAGATCTCTGCGATTTTTTTAATTTTTTCCTGAGAACTTCCTTACCCATCCAAACGGTCCACCTTCGCTATTTATCGTCCTCTTCCGGCGCGCATTATATTGCCTGTCCACACGCATTATGGCACATTTTATATACTGCGTACCTGCGGTACAATATACGCAGGAAATGAGGTGATATGGATGTATATTCAACGATTAGGGGATGCTGTAAAAGAAGCAAGGACACGCAGGGACCTGTCTCAGAACACATTGGCAGAACGGACCCATGTATCCCTGCGTACTATTTCAGATATTGAAAACTATCGTGCAAACCCACGGCTTGACAGTCTCTGTTCGCTTGCGTCCTATCTGAACATTTCTGTAGATGCGGTCATAAAAGACCGTAAAGAAAATAACGGCAGTTCCACGATGCAGCAGATCCTGGAGGAACTGGACACCTGCTCAGAAGAAGAGCAGGAAATTGTGCTGCAAACGCTGCGAGGTCTGCTGAAAGGACTACATACCCGAACAGAAAACCCCACTTAACCACCTCATATACCATTGTAATCTGTATTTCTGTGAGAACTCTGTATAAAATCTATGAGTTCTCTGTGGAAACCCTGAAAAAACTGTGAAAAGCGGGAGAATTTCTTCGTTCTCCCGCTTTCCCTTTACATATTCCGAAAGGCCGCCATTGCGTCTGCGATATCCTGCATGGTCCTTTCATCAATCGGAGGGCCTTCCTCGTTCAGATCCTCAACCACCACTTCCGCAGGCTTCTTTTCCGCCTCCACCTGCCGCCTGGCTGAAGTACAAAAGTCTGAAACAGGCGCCTCGCCTGCGATCCGCTCCATTTCCTGCCGCACCAGGAGGCGCACCATCGCCTGGATGCTTTCCTGGGATACTCCGGTTTCTCCTCCCGGCTTCTTCCCCATATACTGCAGAACGGCTTCCGCAATCAGGGCCGCTTTTTTCTCCGTCCCGTTCAGGATCTCTACAACTTCCAGATGCTCCGGATTTTTCCTGTCAAATCCGATCGTAAATACATATGGATTTTTCTTTCCCACGATCATCACTTCCCTGCCAAAGAACTGCGGTACAGGATGCCGTACCCTTTTGCATTTGCAAAAATGTCGTCAATGAACTGATACTTGATCAGCCGGTTGGAGCTTTCCAGAAACCGCCGCAGCAGGATAGCTCCGCCTCCGATGAAAATAGTATAGGTGGATTTCGTGTCAATACCCCGCTCCCGGACGCTGCTGAGAAGGTCAGTCACAAAATTCCGGGCCATTTCCTCCACCGTATGTACCACCATTTCCGGATAATATTCCGTCTTGCCTTCCAGGATGCTGTCGATGTCGGTATCCTCCAGAAGCATATCGTGGTCCCCGTTGACACTGGAAATGATGTCGTTATACATGGTGATGACACCTTTTTCCATGGAGTCACAATAGTCCAGACAGGGGGCGCCGCTTCGCATCAGCAGGAAATCGGAAGTAAATCCGCCGATATCAATCCCCACCGCCTTGGGGATCTGCCGGATTTTCTCCCCCTCAGTCATCATGGCAGCATACGCCTGGGGATATACGGCTACATCCCGGATACAGGTGTGATAGGTCCTGCCGTTGTATACCAGTTCCTGCACCTTCCCGTCTCCCAGAAAGTATTCCCGATATCGGTCTGCCAGCTCTGCGTAATGTTTAGGCGGCACACCGATAGGCAGAGATACCTGCACCACATCTTCCTCCGCTACCTGCCCGGTCCGCTCCAGTTCCTTCGCAATGGCAAACCGGGTCAGGATGGAAAAGCGCTCATCCTGTGTCTTGTCTCTCTGATAGGGGATACGCTTGCCGCTCAAAACATAATATTTCCCATCAGCCTGCAGGAAATCCTCTCGGCCTGCCGGCTTGCGGTCTGTGGCAGAAAGCCCTGTGGTAAAAAGAAAATGGGTGGTCTTCATGTTCCGGTTCCCGTGATCCACGGGGATGGTCAGTTTTTTTATCATATGCGTCACTCCTTATATTGTTTTCTACTTATCCCATACGTAAGAGATATGTAGGGAGCAACTCCGGAGGGGAAAATTCTTGAGATTTTTATTTAAGATAGTATTCGAGGTAGATCTTTGGTAGAATAAGGACAACAACAGATTGGGATTTGCAGGACTGAAGGCTATAAACTAATAAAAATTTCCTTGTCAAAAAATCTTTGCGTTTATAATAGCGGACTGTAAAAGATGGATTGCTTTTCTTTTTGTTACATTCCACTGATAATAATAATCTCTCGGAATCCTGAGTGATTATATCCGGCACAGCCGGTAATGAACATTGAAAAGAGGATATTATCTGAACGGAATAAAAATAAGCATGAGAAACAGACATAACTGTTGCTATGCCTAAAAAAG
>DXGQ01000012.1 GCA_019113845.1 Candidatus Anaerobutyricum avicola | reverse complement strand
AGGTTCTTATCATGCCACAGAATTACACACCAGAGTTTAAAAAGAAGATTGTCCGTCTCCATTTGGAGGAGGGACGCACCTACAAAAGTATCACTGCAGAGTATGGCGTATCAAAAGCCAGCATCTCCAAGAGGTGCCGTGAATTCAGCGAAGAATGCCAGACAAGCCCGGAAATAAAAGAAGAATACGATTATATGAAAGAAATGCTCAAGCTCCGTAAAGAGAATGAAGAACTCCGCAAAGAGAATCTTTTCTTAAAAAAAGCGGCGGCATTCTTTGCGAAAGAAATCGATTAGAGGCTTATCGATTTATCGAAAAATATCAGAAAGATCTTGGGCTCCGCTGGCTGCTGCGTCGGTTGAATATTTGCCCAAATGCTTACTATAACTACCGGAAACACCGGAAGGCGGATTACTATACCCAAAAATCCAGGGTACAGGCGCAGATCCGGGAGATTTACCACGAGCACAATGGAGTGGACGGATACCGAAGCATGACCGTTTATCTGGCACGCAAAGGCTTCCATTACAGTCCGATCACCATCCATAAGTATATGAATAAAGAGATGGGACTGTATGCGATTGTACGTCCGAAAAAGCCGGAATATCTACACGGGAAGCCACACAAGGTATTTGAGAATAAGCTGGCTCAAAATTTTACTGCTGAGCGGGCAAATCAAAAATGGTGTACCGATTTCACCTATCTGTTCCTGAAAAATGGGGAGGTACGTTATAACTGCAGTATCCTTGATCTCTATGACCGCAGCATCATTGCGAGTATAACGGATCGCCATATCACGTCAGAACTTGCTATCCGTACGTTACAGAAGGCCCTGGATTCGCAGCCGATGCGGAAAGGAGAATTACTTCTTCATAGCGATCAGGGGGCCCGGTATACATCGAAAGCATTCGTTGAGTATTGTGAATCCATTCATGTAACACAAAGTATGAGTAAAGCTGGATGCCCGTATGACAACGCGCCAATGGAACGGTATTTCAATACCTTGAAGAATGAATGCACAAATTTATATGAATTTCGTACCGAGGAGGCACTCTATCAGACGGTAGAAGAATTTGCATATGTCACGTATAATCATGTGCGCCCTCATAGTTTCAATGGGTATCAAACACCCTATCAAGCTCGAATTGCATAAATCGATATTTTTTAGCCACAAGCGTTACAAAAATGCTTGACCACAACACTTTTCTACTATGCGGAATTGCTCTTGAAGCGGCGGCAATGGAAAAAGTAAATTATGGATGGCATTGGAGGACAGACTTTGTATAGCAATGCCTTTTCCGCCGATCCATCCTGCTCCTTTGTACAGATAGAAAAGATAATAGAAAAAACGAGTGCAAACTGGCACATATGCTCTGAGGCGATGAATGTGGTTCTGTATCCGCATAGGCATATTGTGATTCCAGATAGCAGCACGGCCGATGTCACCGCCTTCACAAACAAGCAAATCCCCCTGCTGCACTGTGCATTTTTCAATCTCTGAATCTGTGAAAAACATTTTCTTACGCGAGTCCAGCACAATCCTATCCCAATATAAGTTTGATGTGGTGATATAAGTCAATTTTTGCCCATCTTTATTTGATGCATTCAGTGCTTTACCAGTATTGTGCTGGAAAAGAGTGCCAAGACGTATCCATTTCCAGGTTTCTGGAATTTCAAACGGCACCTTGTCTGCAATGCATACAGGCTCATTTTTCCCGACTTTCTCATAAGGCAAATTATCAGTAGCATCTACTCTGGTTGGTGTGTTATCTTCAAAACGCCTTCTTCTATGGTTTCAACTGTAATATGGCTGTTTGCTGGGAAGCCTGCCTCTTCTAACCATCTTCCCTTTAGAATGATTGTAGGTCTCTCTTGGTAATGATACCCTGATTGGCTGTAAACTTTTAATTTTCTTTTTTTATTCATATTTTCTCCATTTCGCTAAATGATTTTTTCGCTATAATGTTTCTCTATTTTGCCAAATTATTTAAGAAATCCCCTACCCCTCGAAACCTCCAAAAGGACAATCGCAAAAAATGACGCTGAAAATCACTGAAAATAAATGTAAGTATAGGGAAAGAAATCCGCCAGAAACGGCGTATTTACGGGCTTTTTCAAAGCCACATATATGCCAAGAATAAAGTTTGAACACCATAGATCACTATAAATTGGAATTATCCATTTTGATAAAAACTTTATTTATAACAAAACGGCATTGCACTTCCAGTTAATTAAAGAAAATGCAATGCCATTCTTTTTTCAGGTTTTGTGAAAATATATCCTTGCGCCAAAACGTATAACACCTGTCCTCCAAGGTCTATCCCCCCCCTGGGTAAATCAATTTCCCTATACCCATTCTACGGAAACAGAAACACACACCTATTTTCGCTCCAAATCGGCAGAAACCTTTGATTTACTGGGCTTTTCTCGTGAGCAGAGCGACTGTTTCCACATGGCAACTGTGCCCGAACTGGTCTACCACCGCCACGCGGGTAATCTCATACCCTTCCTCACAGAGGATGCGGCAATCTCTTGCCAGCGTTGCCGGGTCGCAGCTTACGTAGACGATGCGTTCCGGCGCCATGGCGGTCATCGTATGAAGGAGCGTTTCGTCGCAGCCTTTTCGCGGCGGGTCGACGACGATGACGTCCGGACGGACGCCAGTGCGCCGGTACTCGGCAGGTACAATCTCTTCCGCCTTTCCCACAAAAAATGTGACGTTGTCCATCTGGTTGAGGGCGGCGTTGCGGCGGGCGTCGTCGATGGCTTCCCTGACAATCTCCACGCCGCAGACCTGACTGGCCTTCTGCGCCAGGAAGAGGGAGATGGTGCCGATGCCGCAGTAGAGATCCCAGACGATTTCCTCGCCTTTCAGGTCGGCATACTCCAGGGCTTTGGAGTAGAGAACCTTTGTCTGCGCCGGGTTCACCTGAAAGAAGGAGAGGGGCCCGATCTGATAGCGGACGTCTCCGATGTAGTCCTCGATATAGCCTCTGCCCCAGAGAGTTTCGCAGGCTGCGCCCAGAATGCGGTTTGTCTTCTCTTTATTGGTGTTGACTATGATGCTGGTCATGCCCGGAATGTCCGCCAGTTTCTCTACCAGAGCGGCGCTGTTTTTCAGCTGTTCTTTTTTGCCGTTCAGGACGAGGCAGACCATGATCTCTCCGGTGACGAATCCCACCCGGGTGAGGATGTGACGGACAAGTCCGGTGTGCGTTTTCTCCTCGTAAGGGCGGATGTGATTCTTACGCAGATACTCCAGAATAATCTCCAGAATATCTTTGTTGACTTCCGCCTGAATGAGACAGTCGGTGTTTGGCACGATGGTGTGGGTGCGTCCGGCGTAAAAGCCGGCGATGATGTTGCCGTTTTTGTCCATTCCGATGGGGTACTGGGCTTTATTCCGATAATGCCATGGATGCTCCATACCGTAGATGGGCTCCATTTTTCCTTCGATATCATCAAATCCACCGATGCGTTTCAGGCAGTTTACCACCTGGTTCCATTTGAACTCCTTCTGTTTTTCGTATGAGAGCTGCTGAATCTTGCAGCCGCCACACTGCCTTGCCACAGGGCAGGGTGGGGTCACCCTGTCCGGAGATGGCTCCAGAATGTCTACCAGACGGGCATAACCATAATTCTTTTTCAGTTTTGTGACAGAGACCTTCACTTTATCCCCGATGACGGTATCCTTAACGAACAAAGGAAAGCCCTGGTATTTGCCAAGGCCTTCCCCTTCTCTCGTGAAGTCTTCGATGGTAAGCAGAATCTCCTGATTTTTCTTCAACTCCATTGATATACTCCTGATTCTATCCTTATCAAATGTATCGCAAACCCGGTCTGCCTGCAGACTGCCGCGCATTGCCTGCACATTTGCAAATGTACCGGCGTATCTGCCGCCGCGGCCAGACCGGCAATCCCTCTTTCTGTGCTTCGCGCATTATTTTGCCGGCGCGCTGGTGCTTCGGATGTTGCTCTCAAATAATTTATTATAGCCGCGCCACTCGCCGCTCTGGCGGTTCTCCTCCGCCAACGCTTCGATGAAGGACTCCATCTTCGCGTCTGTGTTATCGGCAAAGTTCAGCGCCAGCGCCTCGATGAGAGCCGGCTTCTTCGGGGAACCGTATTCCAGTTCACCGTGATGGGCGAGGATGCAGTGTTTGAGCTCGTTGGCAAGCTTCACCGGGAATCCCTGGATGCCGCGGATCTTCTCCTCGACCATCAGCGTTCCCATGACGATGTGGCCGATGAGCTGGCCTTCGTCCGTATAATCATTTTCCGGGAAATCGGACAGCTCGTTGATCTTTCCGATATCGTGGCAGAGCGCTGCGGTGATGAGCAGATCCCGGTTCAGGATCGGGTACTGGGTACAGTAATAGTCACAGAGCTTTGTCACATTCAGAGTATGTTCGAGCAGACCGCCCAGGAATCCATGATGTACCCGCTTTGCCGCGGAATGTTCCTTGAACTTCTTCGCAAACTCCTTGTCTCCGAAGAAAGCGACCAGAAGCTGGCGCAGGTAAATGTTCTGGATGTGATTGACATAACCGACCAGTTCCTTGTACATCTCCGCTGTGTCTCTGCCGGAACACGGGATATAATCCTGCGGGACATATTCCCCTTCCTTGGCGCGGCGGAGCCTGCGGACATTCATCTGAAGATTTCCCTGAAAGCTGGTGACCGTACCCTCGATACGCACATAGTCCATCTGATCGAAGTTGTCAATGCCGTTGTTCAGCTCCCAGATCTTTGTGTCAATGACACCGGTTTTATCCTGAAGGATCAGAGAATAATAGGTCTTCCCTGCCTTGGTTTTCGCTATGTTCTTTGATTTGCAAAGATAAACATCAGAGACGTTATCTCCCTCTCTGAACTCGTTAATATAACGCATACATGATCCCTTCCTAATTTATTTTCCACAAATGTATGGGACATATCAAAAATGTCCTCTTCCCTCACTATATTTTCCCTTTTCTTTCGCGGATACATCCGTATCCCGGACGAAAGTACAAATATTATACTCTACTTTACAGATAATAACAACTGCAAATTGTCGTTTGAACGGCTGTTTCGGGGCATATTTACGCACTTTTTACTTTTCTTTTTCTGCCCCGGCGTTTCACCGGAACTTCTTTTGGTCAGGCACAATGCGCCGGCCGGCGCCGCACCGCGGCGAAAAAAGCACTCCGGCGCCGTAAAGGTTTGACAAAACCATGGTTTCATGTCACAATTATCAGAGCGCGCAGCAGACAGGTTTTTAGCAATTCGGAGAGGGTGAATATTATGATCAGAAAACACGTCATCGTTCGCGGCAGGGTGCAGGGAGTGGGCTTTCGATACATCACATCTTCCATCGCATCCAAATACCATGTGACCGGATGGGTCAGAAATGAATACGACGGGAGCGTTGAGATAGAAGTACAGGGCGCTGAGCACCGGGTCGAGCTGTTCCTGGAAGAACTCAGACAGGGGTACCGGTTTGCCCGGATCGATTCCATGGATGTGGCGGATATTCCGACAGTAAACGCTCTGAAAGAAACGCAGTTTTGCATCCGGCACTGATCCGTTTTCCCGCACTTGTATCTGCGGGTGACAGGCGCGGCTGCAACATATGGAACGGTCGCAAAATCGTATTATAAATCGCAGCGGATCACGGACGCAGAACATATTTTGTAACAGAAAAAACAACAGACAGAATGATATAAAGATCAGGAGATTTGTATGAATGATAAAGCACTGAAAACGCTGGAATATGACAAGATCATTTCCAGACTGGAGACTTATGCGTCTTCACCTATGGGGAAAAAAGAATGTATCTCCCTCCTGCCTTCCTCGGATTACGACGAGATCTTACAGGCGCAGGAGGAGACAAGGGATGCGTTAAGCCGGCTTTATAAGACCGGTTTTTTATCTTTTCAGGGACTGTCCGATATCCGGCCGCATCTCCGCCTGCTGGAGATCGACTCCACGCTGACAGCCGGGGAGCTTCTGGATATCGCAAGACTGCTCTCCATCACCGCGCAGGTGAAGGAATATGGCATGACGGAAGACGAGAGTCTGTCCTTTGACAGCCTGAACACGTACTTTGACATGCTGGAACCGCTGGAGTTTCTGCACCAGCGCATCACCAGCTGTATTTTATCCGCGGATGAGATCAGCGACGATGCTTCTGCGGCTCTGCGGGACATCCGCAAAGAGATCAGACAGACAAACATCGCCATTCATAATAAGCTGGCGTCCATCATTAATTCTCAGAGCAACAAGACGATCCTGCAGGATGCGCTGATCACCATGCGAAACGGCCGTTACTGTGTGCCGGTCAAGGCAGAGTATAAGAACTCCTTCCAGGGAATGATCCACGACCAGTCTTCTTCCGGTTCCACGCTGTTTATCGAGCCAATGGCAGTCGTGCAGCTCAATAATAAGATCAAAGAGCTTGACATGCAGGAGCAGGCGGAGATTGAGAAGATCCTGCAGGGACTGAGTGCGCAGGCCGCCGGCTGCACCAGAGATCTGGAGGAAGATCAGAAGATTCTCACCCGGCTGGATTTTATTTTTGCCAAGGCAAAGTTTGCAAAAGATTATCAGGGTTCCGAGCCGATATTCAATACGGACGGTATCATTGACCTCAAACAGGCGCGTCACCCGCTGCTAGACGCCAAAAAGGTCGTTCCGGTACACATTTATATCGGAGAAGACTTTACCATGCTGCTTCTCACCGGACCGAATACCGGCGGTAAGACGGTTTCCTTAAAAACTGTGGGACTGTTCCAGCTCATGGGGCAGGCGGGACTGCATATCCCGGCCTTTGAGGGGTCCCGTCTGGCAGTTTTCTCGGACATTTTCGCCGACATCGGGGATGAGCAGAGTATTGAGATGAATTTGAGTACATTTTCTTCTCACATGACAAATATCATTCAGATATTAAAGGATGCGCAGCCGGATTCGCTGGTGCTTCTTGACGAGCTCTGCGGCGGAACGGACCCGACCGAGGGCGCGGCTCTCGCCATCTCCATTCTGGATGATCTGCACACGGCAGGGATCCGCACCATCGCCACCACCCATTACGCGGAACTGAAAATGTACGCCATGGACACCAAGGGCGTGGAAAACGGCTGCTGTGAGTTTGACCTGGAGACGCTGTCCCCGACATACCGGCTTCTCATCGGACTGCCGGGCAAGAGTAACGCTTTCGCCATCTCCAAGCGTCTGGGTCTGCCGGATTACATCATCGAGCAGGCGAAATCGCAGCTGGATGTGTCCGCCATCGACTATGAAAATATGCTGGCCGAGCTGGAGAAAAACAAAGCGGAGATTGAAAAAGAACAGGCGGAGCTTTACAGTACCCGTCAGGAGATCGACCGCCTGAAAAACGAATTAAAAGAAAAGCAGGATGACATCAAAGAAAAACGCGCCGAGCTGCTCCGGCAGGCAAGGGAGGAAGCCCACAATATCCTCTCCGAAGCCAAGGAAGTGGCGGACGAGTCCATCCGCAAATATAACGCCTGGGCGCAGCATCCGGGACAGAATAATACAAAAAAAATGGAGGCGCAGCGAAGCAACCTCCGGGGTCGTATGTCCAAGCTGGAAAAACAGATGGCTTACAAGAGCAAAAAAGCAAAAAATATCCTGAAACCGGAAGACTTCAAGGTGGGCGACCCGGTCTTCGTCACTACCTTATCCTTAAAAGGTACCGTCAAGTCTCCGGCCAACAAAAACGGAGATCTTGTTGTACAGATGGGCTTTCTGAGTTCCACAGTCAACTATAGGAATCTGGAACTTCTGGACGCCAAAAAAGAGACGCCGCAGGAGAAACCAAAGGACCGCTACAGTATCAACAAAGCGGCGACCATCTCCCCGGAGATCAACCTGCTCGGCTGTACGGTGGATGAAGGAATCTCCCGTCTGGAAAAATATCTGGATGACGCCATGATCGCCGGACTTTCCTCTGTCCGAGTGGTACACGGTAAGGGAACCGGCGCACTGCGTAAGGGCATTCACGAATACCTGCGTCGTCAGAAGTTTGTGAAGTCCTATCATCTCGCCGAGTTCGGTGAGGGGGATGCCGGTGTGACCATCGTCACTTTCCGGTAGTTATATTTCTTTGTGCAGGCTGAAATACGCCATCGTCGCCTTTGCCACCAGCTTTCCTTCTTCTGTCCGGATGTAGACGTCGTAGGTCAGCAGGTTTTTCCCGGCTTTAAGCTCCACCGCTTCGGCGATGAGCTTTTCCGGGTTCATGGCGGCGTTGAGGTACGAGATCGTACCGCTGGATGTGGTCACCCGGCTTCCTCTTGAGTAAGCGGCAGTTCCCCCCACCGTATCAGCGAGGAAGAAGATCACACCGCCATGAACGGAACCGATCGGATTCACATGATAATCCCGGAACGCAAGCTCTCCTTTCGCCCATCCCGGCCGCACTTCTGTAATCTCAATTCCCATGTAATCCGCCGCCGTCCCTTCCAGACGCCGGTTACGGAGCACTTTGTCCAAAAACTCTTTTGTCTCAAAATATTCTTTTTTACTTTTCTGTTCCGCAGCAACATTTTTTTCCATATGATTCGACTCCTTATCTATATCTTCCGTATTTTCCTCAAAGTGTTGCCATCCATGACGAAGCGCGATCCTCGCGGAGCGTTTTTATTGCACAGGAACGATGATCACCACTCATAATGATGCAGCTGTCCTTCCATCTGAAGCTCCTGAAATCCCTGCTGCCGCAACGCCTCATAGAGAATGATGGCGACAGAATTTCCCAGATTCAGAGAGCGGATGGAATCCAGCATGGGAATCCGCACTGCCGTCTCCTTATAGTCCAAAAGAATCTCTTCCGGAATGCCGGCGCTTTCCTTGCCAAACATGATATAACAGCCGTCCTCGTACTCCACTTCCGTGTAGGTCTGTTTTGATTTGGTCGTCGCCATATAGATTTTCGCTCCAGGATTCTTTTCCAGAAAATCCTCAAAATTCACATAGCGGCGCACGTCCAGTTTATCCCAGTAATCCAGACCGGCGCGCTTCAGCATCTTATCGTTGATCCTGAATCCCAGAGGCTCGATCAGATGCAGGACGCTGCCTGTGGCGACACAGGTTCGTCCGATATTTCCCGTGTTGGCCGGCATCTCCGGCTCATGTAATACAATATTTACCATACTTTTATCCCTCACTCTTTTCTGTGATACCCTGCCAAGGGCATCTGCGATCTTCAGACATGGTCAGAGATCTTTTTTTCTTCCCGGAGTCTGGTGACAAACCTCTCCAGCCTGCCGAGCGCCTCCTTCAGCTCCTCAATGGAATAGGCATAAGAGATACGCAGGAATCCCTCCCCGCAGTCCCCAAAGGCGGTACCCGGAACGACGGCAACCTTTTCTTCTTTTAAGAACCGGTTGGCAAACGCATCTGAACTCATACCGAACTCTTTGATACAGGGAAATGTATAGAACGCTCCCTCCGGCTCAAAACAGGAAAGCCCCATATCTTTATATTTCTGCAGCACAAACCGCCGGCGCTGATTGTAGGAATCCCGCATCAGTTCCACATCGTCATCGCCGTGATTCATGGCCTCCACTGCGGCATACTGGCTGGTGGTCGGCGCCGCCATGATGGCAAACTGATGAATCTTCGTCATCTGCTCGAGAATGATCTGCGGACCCGCCGCATAACCCAGTCTCCATCCGGTCATGGCAAATGCCTTGCTGAACCCGTTGATCACGATGGTCCTCTCCTTCATACCCGGAAAAGAAGCGATGGAACAATGCTCACCATGATAGGTAAGCTCCGAATAAATCTCATCGGAGATCACAAAAAGGTCATGCTCTTTGACCAGCTCCACGATCGGTTCCAGATCCTCCCGGCTCATCACAGCTCCCGTCGGGTTATTCGGAAATGTGAGGATCAGTATCTTCGTCTTATCCGTAATGGCTGCGCGGAGTTCTTCCGCTGTCAGCTTAAACTTGTTTTCTTCTTTGAGCGCGATCCGCACCGGAACGCCGTCCGCCAGTTCGATACACGGCAGGTAAGATACATAACACGGCTCCGGAAGGATCACTTCATCACCGGCATTTAACATAGCGCGCAGCGCCAGATCAATGCCCTCGCTGCCGCCCACAGTGACCAGGATCTCATGCACCGGGTCATACTGCAGTTTCAGTTTTCTCTCCATGTAACCTGCGATCGCTGTCCGCAGTTCCATCAGTCCGGCGTTTGACGTATAAAAGGTCCGTCCCTTTTCCAGAGAAAAGATTCCCTCCTCCCGGATATGCCACGGTGTGTCAAAGTCCGGTTCTCCCACACCGAGAGAGATGGCGTCCGGCATCTCCTGCACCAGATCAAAAAACTTCCGGATGCCCGACGGTTTGATCTTGATCACTTTATCAGAAAGCGGGTTTCTCATAACGTCACCTTCATTCTGTTGCTTTCGCCTTTCTCCATCAGGATCATACCGTGGTCTTTATATTTTTTCAGAACAAAATGTGTCGCGGTGCCCGATACTGCTTCCAGTGTGGAGAGCTTCGTGGATACAAACATAGAAACCTCTTTTAACGTCTTTCCTTCCAGAAAAACGACAAAGTCAAAAGCACCGGACATCAGATAAATGGACTTTACTTCCGGATAATTACAGATACGCTCCGCCAGCTTTTCAAATCCCTGTCCCCGCTGCGGGGTCACACTGACCTCGATGAGCGCCGTCACCTTCTCGGTGTCCGTCTTGTCCCAGTTGATCAGCGTCGGATATCCGCAGATCACTCCCTCTTTTTCCATCTGTTCAATCTCCTGCAGCACAACGGAGTCATCCGTTCCCAGCATGATCGCCAGGTCGTGCAGGTCGATTCTGCTGTTATTTTCCAGCATTCTCAATATTTCATTACGCATAGTCTCCTCCATATCTATTATTTTGCAACAATTCAGCCTTTGTTCGCGCATTTGCCCTTACGAAAGTACCCTTTCGACGTGCATTCCGCGTTCCCGGACGCATGGCTGTTTCAGTGATTCACAACAGTTCAGCCTTGCTGACGCATGGCTGAACTGTTGTGTAATATTCATCTTCTTTTGGGGGTTCCAGATACCGAATCTCATCGTCATAGCGGATGATCCTGTCATTCCTGTCTGTGGTCTGTCCGATGACCGCCGCCGGAATCCCTTCTTTCGCAAGCGCCGCTGCCACCCGCTCGCCGTTCTCGCAGACAATGAGCAGCGTTCCGCCGGAAATGAGCATGTACGGATTCAGGCGGAAAAACTCACAGACCTCGATGGTATGCTGCCGGACAGGAATCCGTTTCAGCTCCACGTTAAGTCCCACACCGCCGGCTGCCGCCAGTTCCCAAAGTCCTCCGAAGATACCGCCCTCCCTCACATCGTGAATACCGACTGCTCCTGCGGCTCTGGCAATGTCCGCTGCCTTCCGCATGGAAGCGTCATCGAACAGATGCTCCGCCTCTTCCACAAAAAAGGAAGGGTACCGCGTCAGCAGTTCCTCTTTTTTCCGGATGGCCAGCATCGCGGTGCCTTCGCGTCCTGCTGTTCCCGCTGTCACGATATCCATGTGAGGACGAATCGCTGCAAGCTGCCACGGCGCGCTGTTCTTTTTCTTTTTATACGCCGCTGCCGCCGTCTCATCCGTCTCGCTTCCCGCCGTCTCCCTTCTGTATCCAAGCGCCGTCACAGACATCATCAGATCGCCGGCAAAAGGTGAGACCGTCGTGTGTCCTGCCAGGCAGTATATCTTCTCCTGCTGACAGAGAACATTGATCTCCCGCATCAGAGCCTTTAACTGCCGCTCTTCCGTATCTTCCGGCAGGAAAATAACCGGCGCGATCCCCGCCGGGACGGCATCTGCCGCCGCCAGACTGTTCACCGCGCCGTACACTGCCCGACGGGCCGCCAGCGTCCATCCCTCCACGGGATTGACGCTCACGGCGATCAGCCGGGTGTTTCCTCTCTGCTCTGTTTCTCGTTCTTCCACAGGAAAGAGACCGGCATCCTCTCCGTATCCGGGAGAACCGGCCAGGCTGTGGGTATGTATCTGTCTTAACACGGAGCGCCGCAAAACGCTCTCCTTTACCTTTCCCTGACGCATTTTTTCTCTCCTGCTATTTTCAATATAGATATCCCATTACTTTTTCTTATCTGACTTCTTATTGTTTTTACTGTTGTCCTTCTTTGTATCCTTCTTGTTGTCTTTTTTGTCCGGCTTCTTCTCGGTTTTCTCCGGTTCCGGTTTTTTCGTGCCCACGCGGACGACCTTCGGCACAGACATGTAAGTACTGCTGTTGACCTGTACCCGATCTGTCTCTTTGCCATTTTCATAGATCACTTTCCAGAGTTTGGCGGTATAACCGGTTCTTCCGGAGCTTTCCACCACGGTCTTTCCCTCTTCCAGACTGCTGTCATTCACTCTCTTTTCGGACGGCCCGTTGGTGGAAGTCGTCTCAGAGACAAACTCGATAGAACGATTCTTATCCCGGTATTCTTTGCCATAGATGGTAAAAGTGATACTGCTTCCCGTTGTCTTTCCTTCTATATATACCGGATTATCCAGATTATTTTTAAACTTTAAGTCCTTTTCCGTGCCCGCAATGGCAGCATCCTCGGAAAGCTCCACATAATGTACCGTCATGGAATGATTCTGTCTCTCTGTCACCTCAAGCTCCGCCCGCAGCACAGCATTATACAGCGTCGTCGACACCTGACAAATGCCTCCTCCATAGGTCTGCACCGTCGTACCGTTCTCGTAAGAACCTGCCAGACGGTATCCGTTCTCCGCGTTGAACGGAGCCACCTTGTCATAGACGGACATGGACTCTCCCGGATACAGCAGAGTACCGTTGATCAGCTTCGCTCCATTTTCCACATTGATGCACCGGCCCTCGGAAGAATCCGCGTAGGAAGTTGTAAATGTACCAAGTTCGTCCTGCACCGCAGTAAGTTCGTCGGCCGTGTGTTCCGCCGGGTCTGTCTCATAGTCCATGGCAAACTGCACATCCTGCTGATCCCAGTCCGGGCTCTCTATCAGTTCTGTGAGCTTCTGCGCGTTCGCCCCAAAGTCGATGGAGATCCCGTCGACCTCATCTTTGATGACAAACTTTCCGTCTTTTCTGGTCAGTTGCGCATTTTTCTTCTTCGTCTCCAGGGAACGGCCTTTTTTCTTCACAATCTTTTTGGTCTTATCCGCATCTGTGGTAAACTCCAGCGGGATATCTTTTCCCCGGACGGCAAGCGCCTGTACTTCCAGCACTCTTTTTATGATGTTGCCTTCCCGGCCCAGTTTTTCCGCCTCCCGGGTCGCGTCTTCATTGACACAGCGCAGTCCCATCTGCCGGAAAGTAAAGCTCTTTTCTTTCTCTCCCACCTGCAGGGTGACTGTCTTCTCCGAAAGTTCGTCCAGATAGTCCTCCACCTTCTGCTGTGCCTCCTCCAGGCTCAGCCCGCCGACGTCCATTCCCTGGATGCGCACGCCGGGATAAATATTGTCCACATCGATATAGCGGGAGTAATAATTCCAGCTGTAAACGCCGAATCCCGCCAGACCGATGATAACGAGAAACAACAGTAAAATGCCTATTTTTTTCTTCATATTTTCTTCATACTCCTTTGTTTATCCGCAATCCCCGTCTGTCAGATCAACATCGGCACAACAGATGTAACGACAAGAGCGACGATCACGATCGCGATAATGATCGCAGATATTCTTTGTCTCTTTCTCGGATCCATAATAGCCTCGCTTTCTCAAAATCATGATAGATACCGGGGCTCCTTTTGTCTCTCACGGACGGTGCACCCCGCTCCGGCGGCGAATTTATGCCGCCTTTTGTCAAAAGCTACCTTCCTATTTTAAGCCATTTTTCCCGCACATTCAAGTGTCTATTTCGCAGAAAAAGGCGTATTTCAGAGCATTGTGAGCCTTGCATTTTTATTCAGCGGGTTTTTCCTGCTGTAGTCAAACAGGCAGATACAGTCCCGTTTTTCCAGCACGCTTTCCTCCAGCATCCGCAGCGCGTCGAAATGGAACGGCTCCAGATGGCTCCTGCCCGCCGCTTTTTTGGAATCATAGACGCCGTTTTCCCAGTCTTCCGGAAACATTCTGTCTCCCTGTGTCCGGTACATTTCCTTCCACTGCCGGCGAAATGGCGACAGATCGCAGGCCCAGTCCGGGCGGGACTTGATATTTTCCCGCAGATACATATCCAGCAGGAATACCTCATCCTGAAACGGAAGTTCCACCCCCTGCTCCAGCAGAAACTCCCTCAGGATCCGATACCTGTCCATACGGTTATGATTCATTTTATGACAATTTTTCCTCCGATATGACAGAGAAAATTGCTCAAAAAAGTCAAACGGGCTGGCAAACTGCGACATCACATACTGTAAGATGTAGGAAAACTGCCCGCTGTTATAATAGATCTCCACCAACTCCTCAATACCTTTCAGCCGGATCACCGCATCATAGTCAAGCCAGGCGGTAGACAATACTTCATACGGCGCCCGGCTCCTGTAGCGGATCTCATAGCTGCCGGCCTCGTCTTCCATCACAGTTCCTTTCAGCACTTTTAAAAACCCAAGCTGCAGCTGATCCGGCCGGTGCGCATAGAGATCGTTGAACGATTTCTTAAACTGTGCATAATCCTCATAGGGCAGACCTGCGATCAGATCGAGATGCTGATGAATATTTCCGAGCGTGCGTACCCGGTCCACCCGGTCAAAAAGCCTCTCCAGATTCATGTTCCTGTGAATCGCCGCGATGGTCGGCGGATTCGTAGACTGCACGCCGATCTCCAGCTGGATCAGCCCCGGGCGCATCCGGGCAAAAAGCGCCAGCGCCTCCTCATCCAGCAGATCCGCAGAAATCTCAAAATGAAAATTGGTCTCTCCATTGTCGTGCTCACAGATATATTCCCAGATAGCCATGGCATGTTTCTTATTACAGTTAAATGTCCGGTCCACAAACTTTACCTGCGGCACTCCGGCATCCAGAAACCGTTTCAGTTCCGGCAGAACCTTTGACAGCGAACGGAAACGAACCGTCTTGTCCACCGAGGAAAGACAGTAACTGCAGGAAAACGGGCATCCTCTGCTGCTCTCATAATAAATAATCTTATGCTCAAACAGATGAAAATCTTCATAAACAAACGGAATCTCATCCATATCCATGACCGGCGCAAAACCGGTATTATAAATAAGAACATTTTTATCCGGCAGCGCTGTTTCCCGACCGCCAGGGGCGTTATCTGAGGCCATCTCCCCGCCTCCGGCAGTCCCGCCCGCCGGTTCTCTCCAGGCAACACCGGCGGGCATATCATGCGCCGCATCTCCCCCCGCAACCCCGTCAGGCATCTCATGCGCCGTGTTCTTTCCGGCGACTCCGACGACCATCTCGTGCGCCGTGTTCTTTCCAGTGACTCCGACGGTCATCTCCTCCATCTTCATCACCAGCGCCGCAAAGGTCCTCTCTCCTTCGCCCTGCATCACCAGGTCCACCGTCGGATTTTCCCGCAGAAAACGTTCTGCGTCATAGGAGACTTCCGGTCCTCCCGCCCAGATCTGCACACCGGGACTGACTTTCTTTAATTCTTCTGCCAGCTCCCGCACATAGTCGATATTCCAGATATAGCAGGAAAAGACGATGACGTCCGCCTTTTCCTCATAAAGATCCTGCAAAATATTTTCCACATAATGATTGATCGTATATTCCTTTATCACAAATTCCGGTCCGGCGGCAGCTTCCGCCTTCCCATCCCCTGTTTCATCCGTTTCTCTGCCGTTCCATACATTTTTTCCCGCTCCCGGAACATTTGCTTCCGCATACGCCTTCAGGCAGAACACAGCCAGATTAGAATGAATATATTTGGCATTGATGCCGCACAATAAATAACGCATTGACAGTCTCCTCCCGTAAAATACTAAAAAGGGGACTTGCAAACGACAGGTCCCCGATGTATAATCAAGACAGAAAAGGTATTCAGATACAAAATCTGATGCCCTCCGTAAAATTGTATTGATGACTATTAAGAAATAGCATCCGTTGAATAATTTGGGAGAGTTTTCAATGGGATGCTATTTCTTATGTCCGTCTATGTATGTCAAAGCCGCAAATATAACTAACAGCAAAGTTAAAACTTCCATGGTAGTCACAGGCATCACCCTCCTTTGTAAGACTAGAGGGCGCTTTTGAAATCGCATCCGCTTTCCTGAAATAATTATACGCGGACAGTATACCATGTTTTACACAAAAAAACTACTTGCATTTTACTTTTTGATATGGTATTATAAGTTTCGTCGTTAAACATACGCGGGTGTAGTTCAATGGTAGAACACTAGCCTTCCAAGCTAGATACGTGAGTTCGATTCTCATCACCCGCTTTTAGAATGATTTCAATACTTTTTCAGAGTGCAGGATAAAAACTTTCGAAATAATTGAAATTGTTCTTGACAATAAGAATATTTGTGATATAATAAATCACAGATAAGAGATAACAACATATTTGTTTTTTATGCACGAGTGGCTCAGTGGTGGAGTATCGCCTTGCCAAGGCGAGGGTCGCGGGTTCGAATCCCGTCTCGTGCTTTTTTTATTGTCTGAATCATATATAAGAAAGAACAAAAAACAGAGACAGCATCCTATTTTGCAGTCTCTGTTTTTTTATTCTTAATCTCTCTTCTGTTTTTCTTTTATTTTATATGTGCGCCATATCTTCCCGACACACAACATTTATCCACGATCACAATGTCTTTCGATACTCTTCTTCCACAAAAAGAACCGTATCTATCAGATCATCCACACTCATGAACTGATATCTCTGGAACATAAGCTGCCAGTCCATCATGAGGGAAAGTGTCTGGGCATGTCTCTTGTCTTCCAGATTCTCAATAACGTCAAAGTCCGGATATTCGATCTCCCCGGTACAGCGGAACCAGTTTACGATGGAAGCATAACCCGGTGCGTCCCGCATCACCTCATCGAGAATACTCCGGCACAGACCTCCGGCGCCCTGATACCGCTCTTTGGCATCTTTCTTCCAGCATTCGATGAACGTCTTAAAATATGTCTCAAAAAGGCTCTTGATGGTCGCCAGCAGATATGCCTTAAACTCTCTTCTCTCTGCCTCCGACGCAAACGGTTTAAAGCAGGCGGCGCAGTACTGGGAGATGAGATTCCCTGTCAGATAACCCAGATCATATCCAAACGGTCCCATGAAGGAGAACTCCATATCGATCACCTTCATGGCATCCTCCGATGCAAAAATGTTGGATGTATGCAAGTCTCCGTGGATCAGACCATCCGCATGACTCATAAAGTTCCGGCGGAGCTTAAACCGCTCCGTCTCAAAACGGTGGTCATACATGATACCCCTGGCAAAATGATTATATTCCTCGCCAAGCCCACGCTCTACTTCCGTATTGAAAATGTCCATAAATGCACCGTCTTCCATAACCCGGCGCATCTGTGTGTTCGCAAACTTTGTCTGAAGCTGCCGGTACTCCTCCCGACTCAGGAAATATTCCGACGTGTAGAACTCCGTCTTCGCCATACATTCCCCGCATCTCCTGCCCAGATCCGGAAACATCCGGTTCTTATTAAACTGGAACCGGGTGATCTTGAGATCAGACACATCTTCCATGACAAAGAGATTGTTCTCCTTATCCTGGAACTTCAAAAACGGCGTGTACTCCGGCACAATGGCGTATCGAATCCGCATACTGTCATATTCCAGACCGTTCCGGTACATCGCCATCGGATCGAGACCTGTCCTTGCCAGCTCCCTGCCCTGTTTTAATACATAATTTCCTTTATCCGTATGAACTCTGAAAATATAGTTGACATAGCCGTCGCCGTCCTCTTCCGGATCTCCCTCGCCTACCTGAGAGATATGGATATGATCCGCATCAGCAAGTTCCGGCATACGTTCTTTCAGATATGGAACGATATTTTCTTTCGTGATATTCAGCATAACCTTCCCCCAAAACCCGTCCGTAAAGATTCAGGGCTCACACAGGAGCCCTTCCTCATCTGATAAAATCATCTACATTTATTATAAGAAAAATCTGCCGGTACAGAAAGAGAAATCTTTGTTCAGAACGGCGATTAATTAGTCAGAAATTATTATCCATTTCCTCGATCAGAACCTTCTTTCCCGCTTATTTTCGTACATTTTCTCATCCGCCCTTTTCAGTATCTCTCCGACGGATGTGTCTTCCCCGGAAGCAACCGCGTGCCCGCAGGCCACCCCGCAGAGGGGAGAAATGTCCTTGCACGCTTCCCGGACGCGAAGACGCAGTGTTTCTTCCAGCTCTTCTGCCTTTTCTTCGGAAATGCCGGCGCCCCAGAAAAGGAATTCATCACCGCCCATCCGGTAGCAGTCTCCCAGGTTTTTGAAAATCTCCTGCATGGCCGCAGCGCATCTTTCGATGTACAGGTCACCCGTGCAGTGCCCCATCACGTCGTTGATCTGTTTGAGGTTGTTCAGATCTGCCATGAGAAGGACGTCGCTTCCGCCGGGCGTCCAGCGGATCTCCCTTTCCGTAAAAGCATGTCGGTTCAGGCATCCGGTCATCTGGTCTGTGTACGAAAGTTTTTTGTAATACTCGGATCTCAGTCCTTCCAGATAAAACCGCAATGTATTGCGGATACTGAACACACAGATGACGATATAAAATGCCAGCACTCCTATCTGAAGATACACGCCCAGCGGTCTCCGGATATTGATAAGCGTGTGGATCAGTTCCAGACAGGCAAACAGACAGAATACCGATATCGCCACAACCATGGGCAGAATCTTTTTATTATGATTGTGCCAGAATTCCCAGCAAATGGAAAACAGATTTCCCACGCAGATGACGAGCAGGAGGAACAGCAACACATTGAAATAAAAATAATTAAGCCGCTCTGTCCCGAAAAAAGACAGGCGGCTTACCCATTTTTCCTTGCAATAAAAATAATGCCCAGAACCGGAATCGAACCAGTGACACGAGGATTTTCAGTCCTCTGCTCTACCAACTGAGCTATCTGGGCATCTGCTGCGACACTCGCAACAGTAATATTCTACTATATAAGAAAGTGAGTTGTCAAGCAGATATTATAAAAATCCGGAAATGTGCGTTCCGGCAATCTGACGCCCGGATATGCGACGCCTGAAAATCCGGCAATCCGGGAACATCCGGAAGATTTACAGATACTGCCGGATCCATTCCGCCATCTCCTCGTATGCTTTTTTCTGCAAAGAATAGTATGTCCACTTTCCGTTTTTCCTTGCCTGCACCACACCGGCGCTCAGCAAGATCCTCATGTGATGAGACAGAGTGGATTGTCCGAAATCCATTTCCGCCAGCAGCTCGCTGGCGTTATATTCCCTTTCATGCAGCAGTTCGAGAATCTTGAGACGATTCTCATCTGACATCGCTTTAAATACTCTGGCCTGGACAATGTATTTCTTATTCATACGCACATACTCCTTTGCAAATACACTAGATCTCCCAAAGTCCCTCTTTATTCTCCGTGCCCTGCAGCTCGATCTTCACATCGGAGTCTTTGATCTGCAGCTCCGGATTCTTCACGATGACCTTCGTATACGGAGGAACGGACTTAGTCACGAACGCGCCGCCGGACACGATGACTCCTTCTCCGATCACGGTCTCGCCGCCCAGGATGGAAGCACCGGAATATACGGTCACATGATCTTCAATGGTCGGATGTCGTTTCTTGCCGGCCAGCTTCTGGCCGCTTCTTGTGGATAACGCACCGAGAGTCACGCCCTGGTAGAGCTTGACATAATCGCCGATCTCCGTGGTCTCGCCGATCACGACGCCGGTACCGTGGTCGATAAAGAAGTACTCGCCGATCACCGCGCCGGAATTAATATCAATACCGGTCCGGCTGTGCGCGTACTCGGTCATGATACGTGGCAGAAACGGTACATTTTGCACGTAAAACTCGTGGGCGATCCGATATACAAAGATGGCGAACAGTCCCGGATAGGAAAATACCACTTCCTCCCGGCTCTTTGCCGCCGGGTCTCCGTCAAAGCCTGCCTGCACGTCCTTCATGAGCATCTGCTGGATATCCGGCAGGCGACGGAAAAACTGCGCGCAGATACTCTCCGCCTGCTCTTCAATCTCTTCTCTGCTGTACTTATCATAATCTCTGTAATACAGAGATGCCGCCACCTCTTTTTTCAGATTCGTATACACGTGAGTGAGGCAGTCCCCGATGAAATAATCCGGGGAAAGGAGCGTGATATTCTCATCCCCGAAAAAACCGGGAAACATCACCCGCCGCAAATCTTTCAGTATGCCGATAATATTTCTTCTGTCCGGCAGATGCCGGTTTCCCTTGGACACGATAAAGTCCATGCTGTGACAGTTCTCCGTCATCTTGGCAGAAGCATTTAGTATTAAATCTTTCATTGATGTACTGAGTGATTCCTTCATAGTCTGATCTCCGTCTGTCTAAATATTCGTATCTGTCTTTTCTACTGGATAAATTATAACAAACCGCCGCCAAAAAAACAACGAAATTCCTGTCCGCCGCCCCGGAAAGGGGTCTGGTGTACTGACCCGTTCATTAAAAACCGCCGCCGGAGACGTCCATCTTCTCATCATCGCTGGTCGCCGTACCGCCGGCGCCGCACCAGTTGCAGACTACTTTGTCGGAGCCGTCATAACAGTTTACTTTGCCGCAGCTTCCACAGACGAAACATTTCTTCGCGCCGCAGTACGGGCAGCCCGGATACTCCTCATCGGTATAAAAGCTTCCGGTGAAGTTCACCTTGTCAAAGCCTTCTTTCTCCGCCATCTCCTCTTTGATCTTAAAAGCCCAGGTACGGACCCAGTCGTTATCCCTTTTTTCAATACGGATCCCGTACAATTTATCACTGGCACATTTCGCCAGAATCACACTTGCTTCCTTTTTCATGACATTCCTCCTGTACAAGGGGCTGATATCTCATCCCCATCTCTTATAAGCCACGTTTTCCCGGGTACCGGCAGCCGTCCTCCCCGATCTCGTCTTATCCTGCTCTGTAGACAAAGGCAATGGAAATATCATCCCCGCTTCCCTCTCTGGTCCGCTTTTCAAAATTGCGCCTGATACTCTTTTCCATCCGCGCCTCATCCCCGAACATCTGAGTCAGCAGGCCGTGGTAGCGCAGGAAATCTTCCTCGCTGGCAAAGGATTTGAACAATCCGTCCGTGGATACGAACAACGCCCGGACCGGCTCCTCCGTATACCAGTGTTCAAAAAAATGGATCGCGTCCGTGTTGCACAGCGACGAGGTATAGTTGGCACGGGAATTCGGGTCTTCCACCGGGATAAAAATGTGTCCCGCCTCATCAAGCGCCATAAAACCGCCGTCTCCCAACACAAGGCCATAGGCAAAATCATCGGCGAGCACCGCCGCCAGCACCGTACTCCCGTAAATGACTGCGGTGCGCGGGTTCCCGCCTGCCGCTGCCTGCTTTTCCTTCTCCTCTTCCGTGAGAGGATTCTCCAGATGGTATTCCTCCACGGCTTCCCGCCATTTCATGAGGATCTGTTTTTCCATCTGGCTGAGGATAAACTCCGGGTGCGCCCGGAATTGCTGGCGGAAATCCGTCCGGTTCATGTAATTCTTCAACAACTCCAGAGTGATCTTTACGGCAATCCGCGAGCCGGCGTCGCTCCGGAAATGCTTCGCGCTGCCATGACCGTCCGCCGCCACCGCGATGGCGAAAGCGTCTGTCACGCAGACACCGGCGCTGTCCTGACACACGACGCCCCTTTTTATATGGCTGTCGCCGGTCACGGTCAAATGAAATCCCTGAAACATCCTACCATCCCTCATCAAACTCGATATCCAGGTCGTCCAGATCCTCCAGATCGTCCACGCCGAGCACATCCTGCCGGATCTCCTGCACAGCCTCCACCATCTGTTCCTTTTTGGCTCCCGCCACATCCTCGACGGAGCGCTCCCCTTTCGCGTCGGTGAGCGTCATGCTCGTGCTGCCGATCTTTGAGGAAGTCACCGCGATCTCCCGCACCAGCTTGCGCAGCATCTCCGCGCCGCAGGCCTGCAGCACCAGTTCCTCATCATCCGTAAACTCCTGCAGCACTTCCATGTCCACGTTGGAACCGATGGCTAGGGCAATCTTCAGCCCATACTGGAACCAGCGGTTCTTCTTCAGCATCTCAAAACCTTTTTTGTAATTGTCCGTCGGATATCCGTCCGTCAGCAGGAAGATCACCGGCGCGTAAGACAGAGACGGGGAGCGCAGGAAACCGTTTCTCGATAACTTCCGGCTCAGCTCCTCGCACGCCTCTCCCAGGTCTGTCACTCCATCCGCCCGGAGATTCTCCCATCTCTGATACTCTTCCACCAGAACCGGCTCCGGCGTCACCCACTCATAGCCGGAAGAAAAGGACAGCACGGCGATCTTCACATCCGTGCCGGCCTCCCCCACTCCGATCAGCTCCGGAAGGATCTCTCCCATCACTCTGTTTAACGAATCCAGCTTCGTTCCCTCCATACTTTTGGAGGTATCCACCAGAAAAAAGATGACCATACTTTTCTTCGCCGGCGGCATCGTGTCCAGCGGGTCAATGGCATCTATACTTTCCACATATCTGCTGCTCATTTCTCAGCCCTCCTTTTGTATTCTGTCTTCTATTTTTCTACCGATCAGATTCTGCCTTCTCCTGACCGGTCTTATTTCGATTCCAATCAGCGGGACCCTTTCTCCTGTTTTCCGGCGGACCCACTCTGACCCTGACCGGCTCCCAGACGCAGGCTCCACTCTTCCCCGGTTTCAAAACGAACCTGCATCCCGTTCCAGATTGGGATACCCTGCCCTTCCCGGATCTCACGCACGCTTCCATCGGGAAACAGTCCCCGCCAGACGCCCCGGCTGATATTCTTGATACCGTAAAGACCTTTTCTCTGCCGGTTCTCCACCACCAGCGCAGTCACGGTATCTTTATCAAAAGCATCCCGGCCGGTCTGACAGGCATAGAGCTTCGCTCCCTCCGTCAGCAGAATCTCATCCATGCCATTGGACAGCACATAGTATGTCCGCCCACAGACCGGGCAGACCAGCGTCCCGTTTTTCTGCGACATCAGCTGTCCGGAAAAGCCCTGAAATCCACAGCCGCAGACCTGATAATCCATCAAAAGCCGCACCAGCACCTGTTTCCAGTCCACCTCCGTGGGACGAAGCTCCAACAGAACGCCTCCGTCCAGAAAAGCTCTCTGAAACATTTTCCGCAGCATCTCCGGGTACTCTTTCCAGTAGTGGATCAGCTTATCCTGAATCCCCGTCACCGGCGTATTTTCATTTTCTCCGATGTCCATGCAGAACTGTCCCCGCTCCGCCCGGAAGACTTCTTTCTCCAGAGGAGAGAGGAAACACCGGTTCACCATCTTCTTCCCCTCAAAGGGCGAACCGGTATGAAAGAAATATTCAAACAGAAACACTGCCAGAAAATACCGGTCGGTCTCCACCGTAAAGGGAAGCTCCGACATATTTTTTCCTTCTTTTATCCATGTAACCAGCTCCGGCGCCAGAAATTCATTGATCTCCACCAGCGCGTCTTTTTCCGGCATCCTGACTCTGTCTGTTCTTTGCCCTGCTTTCCGTGTGTCAGTCACATCTGTATCTGCTCTCTGCCCGGCTACTGAAGCATCAGTCGCCCCGTCTGCTCTCTGCCCGGCTTCCGAAACGTCAGTCGCCCCGTCCGCTCTCTGCCCGGCTTCCGAAGCGTCAGTCGCCCCGTCTGCTGCCTCCGGGAAACGACAGGTCATCTCCCCGTCTGCCAGCGAGAACAAAAAGACGTCCGACGCATTTCCTTCGTACACCTTTCCCTCCCGGTGCAACTCTTCAAAATACTCCACCAGAGAGAACGCGCCCTGCAGCAGCGCCCGCATGCTGGAAAAGACCGCCGGTTTTTTCACACGCCGTCCGGTTTTCTCATCTTTTGCCCATCGCGTCTCCTCACAGATTTCTGCGAGAGACACCCGGACCCTTTCTTTCTTCTCACTCATCGTATCGTCTGTCTCACGACCGCCTGCGCGGTGCGCGAGCCTTTCTAAGAACTGCTCTTCTATCTTCTTTACAGCAGAAGCTTTCCGCTGATCCCATCGCCGAAATCAATCTCCAGCCCCTTCCAGATCGGGACGCCTTTTCCCGGTCCCACTTCCCGGAGAGAATGATCCGGGAACACCGCCTGCCAGGTCTGGCGGGACATGTTTTTGACGCCGAACAATCCTTTTTTAATTCGGTTCTCGATCACCGTTCCCGTCACACTCTCCAGGTCATCGTTGTTTTTTTCTGTGACACAGCGGTAGATCTTCGCCCCCGGATACAGCGGAATCTCAAAATCTTTCACACTCATCATATAGATCGGGCTGCCGCAGTGCGGACAGAGCAGCGTGTGCTCCCCTTTCTTCTCAAAGGCGGAAGCGAACGCCGTCCGTCCGCAACCGCAGTGAATGATATCAAGCTTCAGCTGCATCAACATCTGCAGCCAGTTTTTCTCGATGATCCGGGCGTTCGGTTCCTGAATCCCGTAAGTAAAAGACAGGGTAAACGCCTGCCGGATATAATCCGGATAAATCTGCCACAGGCGGATGACATTATCATGTACCCCCTTCACCGGCCGGTTGGAAGCGTCATTCGGGTCGTAGACAAAGACCGGATTCCTTCCATAATGAATGAGGTCGTTCTCCTCCGTCATGACCACGCACTGCAGCACCTTGCTGCCCTCCAGCGGGTCGCCGCGGAAAAACAATTTAAACAGTACCACCGCCAGCGAATACCGGTCGGTAAGCACGCCCGGCTTGGCAATGCCCCGCACGACCTCCGGCGCCATGAAGCCCGGCATTCCTCCGATGCCGAAGTTTTCACCGTCCGCCGCCACATTGTCGCAGTCACACACCAGCACGTCTCCGGTGTTCGTATCGATAAAGAAACCACCGTCATTCAGATCCTGGTAACTCTTGCCCGCAAGATGCAGCGAGCGAAATGCCCGGACAATGTTGATGGCCGCGGTGATCATCACGTCAAGGGACGCGAACCGCACTTTCCTCTTTCTCGCCGGACGTCCTTTGGCCACCGATTTTTCCCACCGATATCCATTATAAATATCCGTAAAAGAATCATAGCCCGCCGGCGCCAGCCGCATCAGGTAGCCGAAGGCCCCGTTCTTTTTCTGCTCCGTCAGAAACAGCGGCCAGATAAACTGTCTGCCGCCGTCCGGCGCGCCATCCTCGATGTTTCTCCGCAAATTATCGCGGAACGCTTCCGGATTCCGGATACGGCTGATAAAGTACCATTTCAGCGCATATTCCCTGCCCTGATACCGCACCAGATAGACGATGCCCTGACCGCCCCGTCCCAGCTCCCGGGACACAACGGCCTCGCCGCCCGCCTCCACCGGAATCCTCTCACCTATTTTTAACTCTCTCATTTTCTCTTACCATCCTTCGTCGAAGTCGACCGCATCCAGATCCACGGCCTCTCCCAGAATATCTTTCGTACCGGAGCGAATCTCCTCCACCAGTACCTGCTGCTTTGCCATGGCGACAACCGCCTCGCCCGGCTGCTGCATCCTTCCGCCCTGGTCCACCAGCGCCAGACTCCGGCTGCCGATCTGCGAGGACGTCACCGCCAGAAGCTTAATGAGCTCCCGCAGCTGATCCGCCGTTTTCGCCTGCACGGCCAGCTCATCGTTGCCGGTAAAGGCGCGCAGCACATCCATGTTCACCTTCGAGCCGATGCCCAGCGCGATCTTTAACGCATGCTGGAACCATTTGTTCTGCCTGAGCGTCTCCAGCCCTTTCTTCCAGTCGTCGTTCGGCGATCCGTCCGACAGCAGGAAGATCACCGGCGCAAAGGAAATGGACGGGGAACTTAAGAAGCTGTTTCTGGAAAGCTTCTTTGACAGTTCCAGAAACGCATCGCCCATAAAAGTCAGGCCCTCCGCTTCCAGGCGGTTCCAGTACTGATACTCTTCAATGCGCACCGGCTCCGGCGTCACCCACTCCACATCCGTGGAAAACTTCATGATGGCGATCTTCACATCCGTGGACGCCTCTCCCACGCCGACCAGAGAAGGCAGAAGCTCCTCCATGGTCCCGTTCAGCGAACCGATCTTCGTCCCTTTCATACTACCGGACACATCAATCAGAAAAAAGATGGTCATACTCTTCTTGGCCGGTTCCATCGCATCCAGAAAATCATCCTCACAGGCGTCGGCGCCCATCTGCGCCCGGTAACCGCCCGTTCCCGCACTCTCCATCTCCGGAGAACTGCCATCTGTCTTTTCCACAAAACTTTTGCTCATGCGGTTTCTCTTAGGCAGAATATCGTCGTCATCCACCTCATTTAAATCTATCCATTTTGGCATAGTGATTCCTCCCAAAACTATTTTCAATCGCTCTAATTGCACTTATTATACCATCATATTGCACAATTATAAAATCATTTTTCTCAGCGATGGCGATACATTTCCGACACGCCGCATCAAAAAAACATCATTTTCAAAAAATCCCCTGTAATATTTTGCGCTCATACGCAGATACTATCTCTGCGAACGCAGGTGCATTTTCCCCTGCAGATACATTTGCCGGAAAATGTACCGCGGACACACAGGAAATGTGTCTTTCAAACACAAAGGAGGCAGAAGTTTGAAAGTAAACTTTCAAATCTACCATGATTGACGCAGGAAATGCGTCAGGAAAGGAGAAACTATGCAAAAACAGGATACCTGCCAGCTGTTAAAAGAATGTAACAGCGGCATCAAGATGGCGGTGGACGCCATCCGGGAAGTGCTTCCCAATGTCAAAAACGAAGAACTGAAAAATAAACTGACCACCTGCGAGCAGGAACACGAAAAGCTGGGGGATGAGACGCACGCCCTGCTGTTAAAACACCATATGCCCGACGAGGAACCAAGCATGATGGCAAAAAGTATGTCCTGGATCAAGACCAACCTTACCATGTCGGTCAATCCCGGCGACGACACCATCGCCAACCTCATCAGCACCGGATGCGATATGGGCGTGCGCACCTTAAACAAATATTTAAATGACTGCCAGAACGCCAGCGCCCAGGCAAAGGCTCTCGTCAAAAAAGTCATCAAACTGGAGGAAGACCTCTCCGTGGATATGCGGGCGTATTTATAAAGCAGCCTTATAAAACGGCACAGTCACAAGAGCGACCTCTCCCCATCCGCCGCAGCGCGATCCTCGCGGAGCGTTTTTGTTGTACAGGAACACATTGAAAACAAAAAAAGACGGCTGCAAGCTGCTGTACAAAATATCGTCGTCAGATCTGTCTTATCTCTCCGTATTTTTGTACAGGCAAAACATTGCAGCCGTCTCATTTTTATCTTTTGTCAGAGACTCTGCGACATCGCCCTTTCCCGGGCTGTCCCCGTCTCCGTACATTTTATTTTACATCATAAATATTGCAGGACTGATTCGTCAGCCGGTTCGACACAAACATGATCCGCATCTGTCCGTTCTCCATCAGCTTCACTCCCTCCGGCTCCCGGAACGAAAGTCTCGCCGCGCCTTTGATCACTCTCCGGGACATGGCGCCGGTGCCGTAATCCCAGGTACGGATGATTGTCGGCTGATACTTCCTCGAGCGGTCATAACTTTTCAGGAAAGACTTCCGCGGACTGCCCTCGATGGTGCAGATCTTCGTTCCGTCGATATCGAATCCCTGGAAATCCCCCGTCGTTGCCGGGAGAACGATCTGCTCCAGCGGCTCCCGGACATTGATCCTGGTGCCGCCCTCCAGCGCATAGATCTGGAAATACTGCTGACCCTGATAGGTAAAACGAACGCCCAGCTTCGTATTATCCGAGCTCACTGCCGGATAAACGTTCGTCACATACTTCCCATCCGTCCCCTTCGGAATCTTATAATAAATCGGACCGTTCTTCTTCAAAATCCGGTTCTTCTGGAAAGTAAAACAGGTGACAGCGCGGGATACATCGGAGTTCTTCGCCGCATTGCTTCCCGTCCACAGATACGTCCTGCCGTTATACACCGAACAGTCCAGATTCGTCGCATGTCCAAAGCCCCGCAGATCCATCTTCGCCGTCGTATATCTTCCCAGCCCCTTATACTTCACCCGCGTGATCCGCAGATTCCCCACGCTTGGCTTCGTCATCTGAATAAAATAATAGTACGTCGAGTCATATGTAAAAGACTGAATCCACCGTCTGGACTCCAGCTTCGTGACCGTCTGCACGATCGCAAGGTCACTGCCCGCCGGCTCCTTCGGCGTCTTATCCTTCATCAGTACCTTCGTCTTCGCTTCCACCTGCGCTGCCGGCGCCTTCGCGCCAAGCCCCAGACACCCGCCAAGAATCAGCGCGGCGGCCGTGACCATCAACCATCTCTTCTTTTTCATCTTCTTCTCCCTTCTCTATCCTCGCTTCTATCTCTTCATCATCCTGCAGCAATCAGACCGCATAATCCAAAACACTTTACACATGCGTCACCTTTCTTACACAATGCGAACATATGCGCGTCACTTTTTTAACAGAATCTTAACATATAAATATGAATAAAATACGCCATACCCAAATAATTTTTCTCAGGAAATGTGGTATAATGATTGCACCTGACATGCAATTCGAAGCGATGAAATCGCTTCCTCCCTGCTGTGCAGGGCTATACCAACAAGCCACGGCTTGAAAATAAATTTCCAGAAAACTGGTAGTGTCAAGTAATCTATGAAAAACTGAGTCGAAAAAAATAGGCTCAAAAGAACCTTGAAAATTGCAGATATCGATGCCGAAAAGCTCTCCGAGGGCTTAGGGCGCTGCCCTAAGAACCCGCAAGGGACCAGTCCCTTGACCCAATATCGGGCTCTGCCCGAACCCGTCCTCGCCGGAATGCAGGAAAAGGGTGCACTTGCCCCTTTTCTGCTGGAGAGGATGATCCGTGAGCCTTATGTCAATAGACTTTCGCGGCATATCCTCACAGACGGCTGTGCCGCCTGCTCCGGTATTTCACGGTTCTATTGACAACAGCTCCGCTCCGATCCAGCAGTTCCGGTTTTCTGCATGTTCAGGATGGTTTGTTGGCCAAGGAAGATAAGCAGCAGCCACTTGCCCGGCATGTTGTCAGCACCCTGGAGCATTTCCACTTCGTTAAGAACTTTGTATTTATTGTGTTTGTGCGGGCGCAGGAAGTTGTAGTAGGCAACCCAGAGAGCCAGGTCATAGTTGGCACCTTCGATGTTGTCGAAGCCGTTTGTTTTCCGGTAAGAAGCCTTATAGGTCCGGTTCAGTCGTTCTACGATCTGTTTGAAAGGACGGTGTTCCTTAGATACAGCATCGTCGTTGGTAAGTCCGATCACCTGGGTGATCTGGAAGGCAAAGTCCTTGCCAAACTTCTTTGCGAATTCCATGGCGGCAAGCGGATAGGCGCTGTAGCCATCAGCGATAAATTTGAAGTTTTCAGGGAGTTTCTTAAGCCCCTTTAAGGCCATGCGCATGGCAAGGATACAGGGCCCAACCCCGCGGTTATCGGACACCTGGTAACCGATGATGGAACGGCAGGCGGCGTTCATGATAAGCCAGACGTAGGTTTTTATGCCACGGATTTTGATGTAGGTTTCATCGGCCACAAAGGCTTCTTCTTTGCGATAGGGATACTGATCGACGAAGGGTTTGATGCAGATGGCCGCGGTCTTGCAGTAGTTGGCGATCTGCTGATGAGAGATCTGGATGTTATAGAGATCTTTCAGTGCCTGACTGGTTTTGCGCAGTGACAGGCCAAGGTTGATATGCAGCGTCAGACACAGAGACATAACGTGGGCGTTATGCTTACTGAATTTCAGGGAAGAAGCGTTCTTAGGAAGGGTGCTTACATCCATGCTGAAAAAATCTATCGTGAACTGACGGTAGATATAGTGAAGCTTATATTTATTTTTTCCGTAGCTTTCTTCCAGATCGGCCTTGTCCACTTTCTTAAGGTTGTGGAGATAGTAGGGACATTTTAGGTTGATGCACTTGTGGATGATAAAGTGCTTCCGTTCTTTTTTTGCAACGAGTGCCTTGCCACAGTGAGGGCACCGCAGGGTGAATTGCCTGGCGAAGCGGTTTTCATCTGGCGAAAAATTTGTATTGCATACCTTGCATTTCAGCTGTCCGGCTTTACCGTTATTTCGGTAAAGATAAGGCTGCGGAGCGCCACAGGAAGGGCAGAAGCAGTCTTCGGGGATGTCGCATTCCTTACGCCGGGAGACGGGTTTTATCTTAACACCGTAGCGGCGATCAAAGTAAGGGATCAGGAGACGCCAGTCCCACTCATGCTGGATGATCTGGACTTTTGGAAGTTCGTCTACTTTGAACTTCTGATATTTTGGAGAATGGGAATCATCGAAAGCCCACTGTTTAAGTGGTATATATCTGCAGATGAAGTTGATTAACCAGCAATTCTGCTGGTAGAGATATTGAATAATAGAGAGTAAGTATTGTATAATGTCCATGAGCATTGGCTCCTTTCGGGGATGTTGGTTTGGCGATTGACATTATACCAGAAAAGGGAGGTCAATGCTCTTTTTATTGCGGATTTCCCTTAAAATCAAGGTTTTTATTATATTTTGGAACAAAAAAACAGGTAGTTTTTGACACTACCATTGAGTATTAGGAGGTAAAAAGATGAAGGGATTATTGCAGAACAGTGTCTGTAAAAAGATAGTAAAGATCGTCCTTATTCTGTTTTTACTTCTCTTTACAGTGACTTCGGTTTATCCGTTAATATGGCTGGTATTTTTCTCATTTAAGAGCAATGAAGAGATCTTCGGAGGAAATATACTGGGGCCGCCTGAAAACTGGCTGGTAAAGAACTATGAAAATGCACTGCTTGGGGGAAAAGTCCTGGGATATCTTGGAAACAGCATATTTGTTACAATAGTAGTGATCATCATTTCCACGATACTTATCGCAATGGTAGCCTATGCAGTGACCAGAATGCGGTGGAAACTTCGAGGCGCCGCTTACTGGTTTTTTATGGCCGGCTTGACAATTCCTATCCATGCAACCTTGCTGCCGCTTTTTATATTGCTTAAGAGGCTGAATATTTTAAATACGCCATTGGCGATTATAATTCCATATACAGCTTTTGCACTGCCTTTTGGAATTATGGTTTTGGGAAATCATTATGCGACAGTGCCCTATGAAATGGAAGAAGCAGCGTGTATTGACGGATGCAGTATTTACCAGGCGTTTTTTAGAGTGATTTTACCGCTGGTCCGCCCGGCGCTGGCCACAATAGCTATTTTCACATTCCTGTCTTCCTGGAATGAGCTGATGTTTGCCATGACATTTATAAGCGACGACAGATATAAGACATTAACCGTAGGAATTCAGAGCCTGGCGGGTATGTATTATACGGAGTGGGGGCCTATTGGCGCCGGTATGGTCGTGGCCACATTCCCTGTACTGTTTATATACATATTATTAAGCAAGCAGGTACAGAACGCTATTTTGGCAGGTGCGGTAAAAGGATGATATTTCAATATACAGAAGACAGAGACTGCAGCAATTTGCTGCAGCCTCTGTCTTCTGTATTATCAGCGGAACATTTCCCCCAGAGTCCGTACAAGGACTCCGGTAGCGCCTTTTGCCATATAAGGTTTTTCGTCAGAGAAGTCGCTGCTTCCGGCGATATCCAGATGGATCCATTCTACGCCTTCGTCGATGAATTCTTCCAGGAAGGCGGCGGCCAGTATAATGGTCTCATAAATTAAGACACTTTTTCGGACAATTTTTAATGAATCTGATATACTAAAATCAATACGAAAGAGAGGATTCATTACTATGTCCAGACAAAGAAGAAGTTTCAGCGCCAAATTTAAA
>DXGQ01000011.1 GCA_019113845.1 Candidatus Anaerobutyricum avicola | reverse complement strand
AGTCAGGTCTACGTAGTCGGCTACAAGCACATCTTCGGCTGCCGTAACACCGGAGTCAAGCACAGCAACTCTGACAGTATCCCCTGTCAGATCCA
Organism: Candidatus Anaerobutyricum avicola; assembly: GCA_019113845.1. Lineage (GTDB taxonomy): Bacteria > Bacillota > Clostridia > Lachnospirales > Lachnospiraceae > Anaerobutyricum > Anaerobutyricum avicola. The sequence continues at coordinate 147,561 of DXGQ01000011.1, read as the reverse complement.
GACTGTCCGGCAGATTGACCGCATCCAGATTCCACTGACTGAATGGAAGCTCCGCCTGTGCATCCACCAGGGCTTCTACTTCCGCTTCGTTAAACGGTACTTCCTCATTAGCAGTAAAGATGACATCCTCTTCCAATGCTACTACTCCCTGTGTCTGTTTGATCTGATCTGCGTCTGCGCTGTCCATCTCCAGCACCGCAATGTTGTTCTGCTCCAACTGCTGCGGCTGTTCTTCCGGCAGGGCATCCATGTTCTCCGCTTTTTCCATGACCCGGTCATAGCTGGCATCATTTTTCATGACGGCAATGTAAGTCATATCTCCATTCTCAGCCAGGTTATACTGTGCGGCCGGTTCGGAAGCTGCCTGTACCGTCTGAGCCTCCCCACCCGGTAACGTCCCGGACAACAGCATCACAGCTGCCAGCCCGCAGGCTGTCACTTTTTTATATAACTTTCTTCTTTTCTCAATGTTTTCTTTTTTCATATACATTTCTCCTCAAGCAATGATAGTCGTCAAAAATTGTACAATTTACACATTTAATTCTGCAAAAAAGTTTCAACTTCTGACAGATTTCTTTTTTTCAATGTGATATACTTGAGTCATCCTCATAATTCCGGCTGCCGTTTACGGCAGTGATGTAGCCTATTTCGGTTTTATGGGGATTTTTTATTAGCCCAATGGAATCACCTCCTCATATATATTACAAACCAGTTATAATACCAGAAAATATTGTCACTGGTTTTGTTGGCAAAATAAATCAGACTACGCGGTTTTTGCCGCGGTTTTATCAGTTATTGTTTCAGAACCTACAGTGACTGTATATTTCATGCGGTATTTTCTGCCTGTTGTTACAACCATACTTTTTGCCAAAGTCTGGCTGCCCGTACCTGCTTTGCTCCATGTTTGTACTTTTGTCCATGAATCTCCATCTTTTCTTTGTAAAATCATTTTTAAAGATACTTTTTTAGAAGCAGGTGCTCCAACAACAAGTTTCAAATTAGCGGTTTTTCCCGAAATATCAAACAAAGCAGTTAACTTATTGATTTCTTCGTATCTTGGCATTATTTTTTCAGATACATTCATATTCATTTCAGGTACAGTTACCGCTTCCCCTTTCATCATCGGCATACCTAACGCCAATACCATTGCCGCTGTCATAATCATTGCATAACCTCTTTTTCTCATGTGAAAAACCTCCTGATATTTAAATATATATGTTCTATTTACGAGTATCCATTGAGATAAATTTATATTATAAAATATTATGTTTTTAATTTTCGTACTCTAAAATTCCCGACATCTCTATATATTCCAGAATCGTTTCTTCTGGTTGGTCAGACATAAAGTCAAAAAGATAACCATTTTTTTCGTAAAAAATCGTATTGTTTCTGCCATCTGAAATAGAATATGCTTCGATTTCATCTGTCAATTCAATAATTCGTTTATAGCCTTCTTGTGAATCATAACTTATATAATGTTGTGAATTTTCAATATTAGCTTGTGAATAATCTATATAGTTTCCATTCTTATTTTCAAAATTCACCATATAGAATTGTAAAGTCGCATCCTCCTCTTCATACACCACCTCATACCCTTCCGGCACCTCTTTCCATTTGTAGGCGTGAAATTCTTCGCCGGCGGCGTTATCGTCTTGCTCTGTGGTAGCTTCCGGCGTAGCTTCAATCGTCACATTGTCTGGGAAAAACTGGAATCGAAGCCGGTACAGTCCCTCCCGGATATCATCGTTGGCCAGTGCGACCACAGACATACCGACCATGAGCAAGGCGGCAACTGCGATATAACAGCCGCGCAATCGGAAGGGGATATGGTGCGGATCTGAGCTGTCCTGCTGTGTGAGAGAATGTGTGTCCTGCCAGGTTTGTCCACCGATATCTGCCTCATTTTGTACGGCAAACGTATCCACAGACGGTATAAGTGGTATCAATCGTTTCATCTTTTCGTGAAACTCAGGGCTGAACGCAGGGGGATGTTCCTTGATCTCTTCGTTGGCTTCCCGCCATTCCTCTTCCATCATCAGGCGGATGGCCTCGTGAAGCAGTTTTTTATCTGGTTTTCTTTTTTTCACCCGCCATACCCCCTTTCGATCAATTGTTTTTTCAGTTTTTCTCTCGCCCGTTTCGAGATTTTCTTTACATTTTCCCGGCTCAGGTTCATCACCTCTGCGATCTCTCTGGTCTTCATACCGTTATAATATTGCAGACAGATTACCTGTCGGTACGGGTAATCTAATTGCCGGATCAGTTTTGCCAGAAGAACAGCCGTCTCTCTGCTGATATATTCATCCTCAATATTTTTTTCCGATGCCGTCCATCCGTAGTCTGTCTCCATGTCATGACTGGATATTTTTTTCTGCTTTTTCATTTCGTTAAATGTGAGATGCTGCAGAATGGTCAACAAATAGCCCCAGTTTTTCATATAGTCTGCTCCCATGATCTTATCCATATTTTTCGTGACTGTCAGGAAGGTCTCGTGCACAAGATCCTCCGCCGCAGCGCTGTCCTTCACCAGATGCATCGCCCTGTTGTACAGCTGCCGGTGATACTTCTCATACAGGACGGCAAAGACCGTTTTTTCCTGCTGTGTATCCAATAATTGTAAATATGTTATCATATGCGCGCTCCTTGAGGTTAACCTCCTTATAAATATAACAATCGGGGAAGGATTTTGGGGACAAAAAATTTTATTTTTTTACAAAAATGAAGCCTCTGCCTCACAGATATCCGTTTTCTGGTCTGTGAAACAAAGGCTCTGCTTACAATGCCGCCGGGATTTCGGTCAGCTTTCCGCCACATCCATCCGGCTGATGATGATCTGGCTGACGCTGCATCCGGTCTTTCGGGTGACGATATCCTCGATCTGTGCTCTCTCTGCCTGGCTGAGTTCGTCGTAGTTTAATACCACGTCCACGCTGTCGTCGCCGATGGACACCACGGAGTCGCCGTAACCTTTTGTGTCGAGAAGCTGCTCGGTGGCGGCCTCCTTTTCTATCACCTCGGCCAGCCGGGTCAGTTTGGCGACGGCCTCTTCTTTTTCCGCGTCGCCGAGGGTTTCATTTTCTATAATCTCATTCAGGGAATCACGGGTTTTGGAGTGGGTCTGTTCCCGCTCCATCTTGGCGCCCGCCACATATTCTCCCACCTGCGCCTGGGTGAGCACAGCGTCGCCGATGGTCTCCGTCTCCTCTGTAGGAATCTCGTCGTCCACTTTTTCGCTGATGAGGGCGTCGCCGTCGGAAATGTCCATCGTGTCAATGGTGTCGAGGGATTCTTCCGCCGCATCGTAGCTGACGGCGGACGGCGCTTCTGATTTTGTAAAATTCAGATAACCTGCCACGGCGATCATGATCGCCAGGGATGTGATCGCGATCTGATTACTTTTGAATATTTTTTTCATTGATGAACCTCCATTTTCAGAACTTGAATGCGATTGACTGATATTCCAAAAAGAACCTGCGCTGCCCCGGTCACCGCCGCTGCCACCGTGTTGTCGTCTGCCCCTTCGCAGGCGATGACTACGCCGGCGATCGCCGGTTCCAGCTCTTTGATCACATAAGGCGCCGACTCTCCGGTCTCATCGGAGAGGACCGTCTCATTTTCTCTTCTGCTGTTTCGCCGTTCATTTTTTGTCCCGTCGGATGTTTCTGTCTCTGTTTCCAGTTCCTCTGTGTCGTCTTTGTTTAAGACGGATTCTCTGGAAGCTTCTAAAGTGATCATCACCTCCACCTGTCCCACCCCGTCTACTTTTTCCAGGATATGTACTAATTTATTTTCCAGACTCTCAATATATGCTTCATTTTCACTGACTGCCGCCGTTTTTTGTTCTTCGGACGCTTTTTCCGGCTCCTCCCTCTCCCGCCGTTCCGAAAAATTTGTCACAAGGAGAATGATGCCGGCGATGGCGATCAGGAGAATCTTCTCCACACCGAAGTCTTTCCATGTTATTTTTTTCTTTTCCTTTTTCTCCATACCGGTCCTGTCCTCCTTTTCCCTGCCCTGTGAAAATGTATCCCTGCCTTTTCAGTCTCTGATCTTTATATCTATATTCCCGGATTCCAGATCATAGACTTCCGTCAACGCCTCCCGGAATTCATGAATCTGCGGGGTCTTACCCTCCTCCCCGCTCTCCCTGCCCTCCACACGCAGGCTCTTTATGGCATCTCCTTCACTCTCCCAGCGAACCCGGATTTTTGTCGCCTCAATGAAAAAAGAAGCGGCGAGTCTTTTCACCTGCTTCTGTATCGTCTGCTCGTATTCGTCCTGGATGTCTTTTTTCATTTTGCTTAAATCTTCGGATTCTTCGATGATGTGCCACTCATTTTTCATCTGATTGAGAATATAGGAAGCGTCCATGTACTGCCCGGCTCCCGCAACGTCAATGAGTGGTTTGACGAGGCAGAGCATCATGAGAAATCCGGAGAAAAACCGCAGATAATTTTCGTACTTTGTGTTCCGGATCAGACTGTCGCAGACGAGCAGGAGAACGTTCATATAGAGGATGGTTTTCAGCCAGTCTTTCAGATATTCCATGGACACCGCCTCTCTTTGCTTTTTATATCTTGTTGGTCGCCAGCGATGTGACCGCTATGGTGAGGATAAATAACGCCGCCGTGATCCCCAACGTATATACCAGCAGCATGCCGCCTTTTTGCGCCGCGCTGATACACCGGATGAAACGCTCGTCCGCCACGGGTTCCAGAAAGATGGACAGCAGCAGGTAAAAAAGGCAGTACAAGAGCAGCTTGACGATGGGGATGGCGAGAAACAGCAGGATAAATATGATGGCTGCGGCTCCCATTGTATTTTTTATCATGAGGGAAGACCCCACGACCGTCCCCGCCACCGACTGCACCACGGAACCGGCGCCGGGGATCATCCCCACGATCCGGTTGAAAACGGTGTTTTTGGCCGCGTCAAAGGAAGGGACCACCATCGTCTCCAGCAGATGAAACCCGAAAAACACTACGAACAGAAACTTCAGACTTTTTGATAACAGTGTGTACAGACTCTCGCAAAGTCTCGATATGTTGGGCCGGGCGGAGAAGTTATTCAAAAGCTCTAACAGAAGGTAGTACTGGATCATGGGAAGCACCACTGTGAGGCAGAGCCAGTTGACCGCCAGTACCACGATCATAAAGTATTCGTAAAAGACCACGCCCACTGTCAGATTGCCGGTTAAGGTGACTGCCAGCGTATACACGGGAATCAGCATTTTGAGGAGCTTTGACAGCGTTTCCACCGTGCGGGCAAAAAGGTCTGCCATGATGGTGAAGTTGGAAAAGAGGATCGTAAATGTGATAAAATACGCAATCAGAAAGCCGCTGTCCCCGATGGCAAACTGCCGGAAGGAGGAGGAAATGTTGCCAAACACGGCGGCAAATAAGATCACGCCGATCAGTTCCCCCACCAACACCCAGGAAGTAGAAATCTCGTACGTCAGCGTCTCCACCAGCCACACCCCGGCTTCTTCCAGCGCGTCCACGAAACGAAACTCCAACAAAGCGTCAAATATGGCGGAAAAATCCGGGTAGGCATAGTCTTCTTCCAGACTTTCCAGTTCTCTTGACAGTGCGTCGATGTCCAGGCTGTTCTCCTCCTCTTCCTCATCCTCCCGCTCTTCTGCCCGACTCGCTTTTTTGGATGTTTCCGATTCCACCCACCTCTCCTCACCGGATGACGCATACGCCGCCCGCACCGGCAGCCAGCCGCAGGAAAAGGACAGGATGACGGCCGTCAGGATACCCAGTGAAACTGTCAGCATTTTCTTTTGCCTGTCTCTTTTCTTTCCCGTTGCCTTCTCCATGACCGTCCTCCTCTTCCATGTTCCGTCCACAGCCTGCCTTCGTCCCGCAGTGTCATATCACAGATTCGATCGTCTCCAGCAGGGAATTGATGATCGGGATACTCAGGATGAAAATAGAGATTTTTCCGATCACCTCCACCTGAAATGCAATGGACTGGTATCCCAGATCCTGACAGATATTCGATGCGATCTGACAGGTGAAGGCGATGCCCATCAGCTTGAACAGTATTTTTATGTAGGCGTCGCTGATCTGGATTTTTTCTCCCAAATTTTCCGCAAATTCCACGATGACCGATACATTTGAGGTGAGGTAGGCGATGAGAAAGAGACAGACTGCCAGAAGGACAAAGACGCTGTATTCTTTCTGAAACTGCCGCACCACCAGAGCGAGGATTGCTCCCCCGATGGCGATCAGCGCGATTTTTAAGATGACCATATGGATTCCCCCGTCACTGTCTCTTTGTCAAAACCGGCGGACTGCCTGTACATTTACAGTTGAAACAGACTGTATATCTGTGAAAACAGATCGTTGATGCAGGGGATGATCCACGACAGCACGATAAACAGTCCCGACAGACTGATGAGGAATGCCTGTTCGTCCCGGCCGGCGTGTTTTAACACCTGGTTTAAGATGGTCACAAGGATTCCCACGGCTGCAATTTTAAAGATAAGCTGAATGGTCATATCTGTCTCCCCTATAGCAGAATGATTACAAGCAGCGCGCTCATGGACAGACAGAGAACCTGGTACACCTTTTTCTGGCTGTCCAGCCGTTTTTTCATGACTGCGACATGTTCCCTGATCTCCAAAGAGAGCTGCTCCGACGCGTTTTTGTGAAAAACCAGATCATCCGAGAGCAGGTTGCGCCCGGCCCGGAGGAAAAGGTTCTGTTCCTCATCGGTGAGCGTTTCTGCCAGATGGATGGAAAACAGCCGTTCAAATTCTTCTGAAAATGTAAAGTCCCCGCCGTCCTGCATCTTTTTGGATAACTCTGCAAAAAAATCTTTCCAGATGGAATCGGTGCGGCGGCTGATCTCCGCAAACAGCGCCGGAAGGGGAACCTTGGCATTTCGAATCTCGGATTCCAGCAGCCGGAACAGATACTCCCCTTCCTCGAGGATCTCCACATGCCGCATGGCCGGCTCCGACAGACGGCGGCTTAAGAGATAACCGGATACCAGCAAAAGAAAAGCTCCAAACCATCTCATGTCACTCCCCTCCAGACCCGCCCCTTTCCGGCATCAAAAATGTCAATGCGCCGCCGTCCGGTTTTCTCCGCCTGAATCTGTACATATCTCTCAAAGGGATTCTTCCGCAGATATTCGCCCAGGTACGGCCGTTCCAGGATATCTTCCACATCCCTGCCATGTACGGTGAGGAGCAGCCGGCAGCCGCAGTTTCGTATGTATCGAAGCGCTTCCATATCTTTCGCATCCCCAATCTCATCGGCCGCGATGATCTGCGGTCCCATGGTCCGCAGCATCATGAGCATCCCCTCCGCTTTCGGACAGTGGTCGAGAAGGTCTGTCCGCTTTCCGAGATAAAATCCTTCCGACAGCCTTGTCCGGTTGCCGATCTCACTGCGCTCATCGACCACCGAGACATTCTGCCCTTCAAAGTAGTCGGTCCCGTCGGACAGCATCCGGATCAGATCTCTCAAATATGTGGTTTTCCCGCCGCCCGGCGGCGAGATGAGCAGGGTGTTAAAAAAACAGCCGTCCTCCGTGAGATACGGAAAAAAGGGACGGCAGCACCCGATCACCTCTCTGGCGATCCGGATATTCATCGAAGAAATCTGCTGCATCTGCCGCCGTCCCTCCCCGTCATAGTACACTTTTCCGCAAAGACCGATACGGTGGCCGCCTTTTAAGGTGATATATCCCTCCCGCACTTCTTCTTTGTAGGCAAACAGGGAGTACTGGCTGATCTTCTGAAATATCAGACGGATGTCCTCCGGAGTCACCCGGTAAGCCCCCGTCTCCTCGCAGGACAGCCCGCCCTCTTCTGTAAGATAATACTCTTTCTTAAGCGTCCGGATCGTAAGCGGCAGATACACCCGCAGCCGGATTTCCGTTAAGTCGGGGCGCTGCAACACCCTCTCCATCCGCTTTCGTATACTGTCAGAGAAAATGTGCAGAAGTTCTCCGGCAAGCCCTCCCGTTTCCATTGGCTGTCCCTCCTTTCGCCGGACGCGCGTCCCGCACCGCCTTCGTTCCTTGCCGTGCAGATGTCCGCCTGCGCGCATATGCTTCGCGCCACCCGGCCTGTGCTTTTCCTTGGTCGGCTGGCTTATGCTTTATATATATGAGACAACCCGGAAGATATGATTACCATTTTTTGTCACGATGTTCCCCTAAGGCTGCCCGGACCGGGCAGAACGGAAAGTTACCAATTTTTTCTCATCGAAAAACAGAAACCTCCCTGACATTTTTCTTGTGGCTTGCGGGACTTCGTAGTATAATGAAAATCAATAACGATTCCTGTTATCAGAAAATATATAGTAATGACTGAAAAGAAAAAGGAGGAGAATATTATGTATGACGTATTAATCATCGGCGCCGGTATCGTCGGCACCGCCATCGCCCGAAGACTGTCCCGCTATCAGCTCTCCGTCTGTCTTGTGGAGAAGTCCAACGACGTCGCCATGGGCTCCACCAAGGCAAACAGCGCCATCGTCCACGGCGGATACGCCGAAGCCAACGCCAAGTTAAAAGGGCGTCTGTGCTACAAAGGCCGGGTACAGTATGAACAGCTCGACAAAGAACTGCATTTCGGTTTCCGCAAGACCGGCAGCCTGGTGATCACCACCGATGAAAATGACCTGCCGAAGCTTGAGGCCATGCTGGAGAACGGAAAGAAGAACGGTCTGACCGATCTTAAGATCTTAAATCACGATGAGATCCTCGCTCTGGAGCCGAACATCAACCCGGATGTCCTCTATGCCCTTTACTGCGAGGGAGCGGGCGTCTGCTCTCCATACGAGATGGCGATCGCCATGGCGGAAAATGCCGTTCACAACGGCGTGGAACTGTTTTTATTCTCAGAAGTGGTGGGAATTGACAAAGAAGAAGACCATTTCGTCGTGCATATGACCAACCGGGACTTCAAAGCCCGCTATGTCATCAACGCCGCCGGACTGTATTCCGACAAGATCGACCAGATGGTCAATGAGAAAACCTTCGACATCCGCCCGCGCTCCGGCGAGTACATCCTGTTCGCGCCGGGAACCGGCAAGGCGTTAAACACCGTTGTCTTCCAGATGCCGTCGAAAATGGGCAAGGGAATCCTGGTCACCAGCACCTACCACGGCAACCTGCTCTTAGGGCCGGACGCCATCGACGAGGACGGCGCCGTGGACAGAAGCACCCATGTGGAACGACTCTATAAGATTTACAAAGAAGGGCTCCTCACCACCGACAAGATGGATATCGAGACCTTCATCCGGAGCTTCACCGGCATCCGCGCCGTGGCAAGCACCGACGACTTCATCGTGGGCGCCACCGCCACCCCGCATTTCTTAAATGCCGCCGGCATCCAGTCGCCGGGTCTTACCTCCTCGCCGGCCATCGCCGACATGATCGCGGACGAGCTGGCAGCACAGGGCCTCGTCCTCGTGGACGACCCATCCTACGACCCATACCGCGCCCCGATCATCGAACGGAAAGAAGAGATGCGACCATACTCCGAGATCGCGCCGCTTCTGGACATCCCGTCCTGCCCGGAAAAAATCATCTGCCGCTGCGAGCAGGTGGAAGAAAAGACTATCGTAGACTGCCTGCACCGCGGCATCCCGGTTCTCTCCGTGGACGGCGTAAAACGCCGCACCCGCGCCTCCATGGGATACTGCCAAGGCGACTTCTGCCGTCCGCGCATCAAGGCCATCATGGAGCGGGAATACGGCGTTCCGATCGACGACCGCACCGATATACAGAAAGAAGGCGCGAAGCGCGTGACAAGAGAAGAATTCCTGGCGTACTGCAAAGAGCAGGAAGATGAGGAGTAAACCAATCACAGCTCCGGCACCTTCTTTTTAAAAATGAACAACACTGCGATCAGTGTAATCACAAAGACGAACAGAATCTGAAGAAGCGATTCTCTGTTTGCCGCATTTTTGCCGATGACCACCTGACGGGCTACGATCACAAACAAAGAGGTTACGATGGTCGTCGGCACAGATTTCCGGATCATCCCGGTGATGAATGGCCAGAGTGACAAGATCGTGCAGACAACCACCGTTCGTTTTCATCACATCATCCATTTTGTATACCTCCTGTTCCACCCCCATTATACAAAACAGACCTCTCTTTTCTCTTCCGGAAATCTCACGTTTTAATGATGATCGGAATGGTACTGACCTTCCGAATTGCCTTGATAATCTCCATGCCGCTGATATCCGGCAGCATCAGATCTACGAGGACCAAATAACTATACATTGCAATGAAAAAATTAGCCTAAGAAATTGTCGCTTGGCTTTCCTTCTCCTACCCTCTTCTCCTGCAATACGACCACACCGTCCCGATGAGCAGCACCGGTATCCACAAGGCAGCGATCACAAACATCAGATGGACGTTCCAGACGGACAGACCGCCCGGATGCAGGAAGTCCAGTTCCGTCATGGCATACAGCAGGCTGTTATTTAAGCCGAGCGCACCGCCCGGCAGCAGACATTGCAGCCAGTTGGCAAGGGTTTCCGGCGCGCCGATGTAAGTAATTATTGGCAGGATGCAGAAAAACATGGCGGCTGCCAGGGCGACGGCGGCGTTTCTGATTCTGGCGGAGAGGAACAGGATCAGGCTCATCAGGGAGAAAAACAGCAGGAAGCTCCCCAAAAGATTCGTCCATTCCAGTTCTCCGATGGTAAGCGCCGGGAGGCTGCTGACAGAGAAGAGCATCTGCATGGATGTTTTGGTGCTCTCCCAGCCGAACAAAGTGTTGGTCGTGAGAATCCACAGGACGCCGCACAAGAGGAAGGTCACACCGGTGATCACAAGGGCGGCCAGTATTTTAAACACCGCCAGGTGAAGCCTCCCGTGTTTGGTGCAGCGAAGGATGTCGTCCGCGCCGGTCTGGTAGTCCATGGAGAATACCGGCGATACGATGACCGCGCAGATAATGGTCAGCAGAAAGATCGTCAGCACCTGATAGTCCATACTGTTTCCCGATACGCCTTCATAATATTGAAACGGCGTCTCTATCTCCCGGTACATTTCCTCTGCCTTATCAATATCGGACTGGCGGCTGCCTTCCATCCGCATGAGGTTTTCAAGCCGAATGGGCGCTCTCTCATAAAATGTACCGACTTCTTCCGGGTCTATATCCAGCAATCCCGGCGCCATACCGGTTTTCTCATCGGAAAAGACTTCCTTCACTCCGTGGATAAAAGGCTGATAGATCATCAGTCTGTCATAGTAAACGTCCTCCGGCAGTTCAAAAGAATCCTCAACGCCGTATTCCCGCAGCGCCTCCTGATATTCTCCTACCGCCGTTTGTATCTTTTTCGCCGTCACAGCTCCGGACAGGGACGCTCCCGCGTCTTTTGCGTAATGTATGGCTGCAAGACCGCTAAGCTGCACCCTTTCTCCGTTTTCTGCTTTATAGCTGAGGCCCTCAAAAGTCACCGGCAGATATGCCATCAAAACAGACAGCGCCAGCGCGGCAAGCAGCAGAATCCATGTCACCCTCGTTTTTATGATCTTTTTTATTTCCAGCGTAAAAATTCTCATGCTATCCCTCCGTTTCACACAAAGTTTGCAGGCTTTCTCTCTCCTGCGGAAACAGCCACAGGTAGAGATCTTCCATCCGCGGCGGCACGGATATACTTCCTTCTATCTGTGGCGCTTCGGCCAGATATCGGAGAGAGATCTGGCCGCCCTCCTCATTTTTCAGGTTGACAATGCGAAGTCTTCTCTCGTATTCCAGCAATCTGCTCTCCGGAATCCGCCCGCTCCACACCTTTCCGTCCACCTGCCTGATCAGTTCCTCCGTCGTCCCCCGGGCGATGATCCGTCCGTCTTTCATGATAGCGTTTTGCATGGCGATGTACTCCACATCCGAGACGATGTGGGTGGAAATCAGTACGATCCTGTCCTGGGCAAACTCGGACAAAAGATTGCGGAAACGGACGCGTTCCCCCGGGTCCAGGCCGCTGGTCGGCTCATCGAGGACTAAGATCTCCGGCTCGTTGAGAAGCGCCTGGGCGATGCCGACCCGCCGTTTCATGCCGCCGGAAAGCTTTACGATCTTTTTATTGCGGACCTCCGTCAGCGTCATCTGCGCAAGGAGCTCCTCTGTCTTCCGCCTGGCTTCCCGTTTTTTAAGACCCTTTAGCGCCGCCACATAATACAGATAGTCTTTGACCGTAAACTCGGGATAAAACCCGAATTCCTGCGGCAGATACCCAAACCGGTCCCGGTACGCCGCTCCCAGCTCACCGATTGGCAGTCCGTCATATTCTACCTGTCCGGCTGTGGGGCGCATGATGCCCGCGATCATCCGCATGAGCGTCGTCTTTCCCGCGCCGTTGGCGCCAAGAAGCCCCCAGACCCCCGGTGTGATCCGGAGCGTGACGTCATCGACAGCGGTTTTGTCCTTGTATTTTTTAGAAATGTGATCCAAATATAATTCCATGGTCTTCCCTCCTTTACCTGTTATAACGATTGAGAAAAGAAAAAGGATTGCCTTTTCCGACAATCCTTGCTGAAATAAAAAATATACTGTATTCAGATTGACTGAGCCGCCCGTTTTCTCCCGAATCCCCGTTTTTTGAGAAGCATTTTCTCATGCATGAAAACCATGACCGCGAGTGCCAGCAACAGGTATACCGGGAACAGGGAAACGCTGATCCCATTGGCGATGAAACCAAAGACCGGAGGCATGAGAAGGGTTCCCACATAGGCAAAAGCCATCTGCACACCCATGACCGCCTGGGATTTGTCCTTGCCAAAGTTATCCGGCGTGGAGTGGATGATGGACGGATAGATTGGCGCGCATCCAAATCCGAGGAGCAATAATCCCGCCAGCGCCGCCATCTCTCCAAATGGCAGAACGAGGGCGATGATTCCGATCAGGATGAATACCTGCCCCAGACGGATCATCTGCGTATCGTTAAACTTCAGGGTCATAAAACCGCTCAGAAAACGTCCGGCAGTGATACCGATGAAAAACAGTCCGGCAAATCCGGCGGCATTCTCCGCGGACATTCCCATATGGAACACAAGATAGCCGCTGGCCCAGAGGCTGACGGTCTGTTCCACCGCGCTGTAACAAAAGAAGGCAAACATCATTTCTTTTGCTCCCGGTATGCGGATGATCTCCCGCAGGGAAAGCGCCCTCCCCTCCTTCTCAGGCGCAGCGGATATCTCACTGTCATCCGGCGCTTCCGTCGTCTGTTTTCTCCAGAGCGGCAGACTGACAAATAAGAGGATGGTCAGTCCCACCTGCAAGAAGGAAATGGTGCGGTAACCCATATTCCATCCGAAACCGCCGGTGAGCATCCATCCCATGATATACGGACCGACGGACGCTCCGATTCCCCACATGCAATGCAGCCAGCTCATATGGCGGCTCTTATAATGAAGCGCCACATAATTGTTGAGCGCGGCATCCACACTGCCCGCTCCGAGGCCGTAAGGCACCGCCCAGAGACAGAGTGCCGGGAAGGAATCGCTGATGGAAAACCCAAAGAGCGCCACCGCTGTCATGAGGACGCTGATGGCGGTCACCTTTCCGGTGCCAAGCCATTTGGTGAGGCGGTCGCTCTGCAGACTGGAGATGACCGTTCCCGCCGCAATGATCATAAAGATCATGCCGGAATACGAAACCGGTACGGAAAACTCCTGATACATGGACGGCCAGGCAGAACCAAGCAGGGCGTCCGGCAATCCGAGGCTGATAAACGCCAGGTAGATAATCGCCAGTAACAAATGAATCATCTGTATTCTCTCCTTTATACTTTCATTATCATCACAATCTCACAGGCTGCATACGCCTGCAAAATTCCCGGTTCATACTATCATTATCCCACGTATCCTGCAAGAGTTTTTTCTATCATTCTGCCACGTTTTTTATCATTTTATTTCTGCCTCATCCGGCAGTCAGCACGAAAGCTGCAGTTCCTCATAGTTTCCACGGCGAAAAAGCGTCCGGATCTCATACGCACAGAGAAGACAGAGTACTGCCAGCAGTAAAAAAGCTCCCCCGGCAAAGTGTTCTCCTTCCCATAAAATCAACAGCTTCCGGCTCCCCAAAATCGCCGCCAAAACAATGATAAAACTGACGCCGGCACAAGCCGCCGGCACATAGCGAAGCCCCAGCGACTGCAAAAAAAACAGGCCGGCCGCTGCAGTCAGCAAAAACGGAAGCAGAAGACAAAGGAGCAGAAACATATTTCCCAGCGGAGCATACATTGTCATAAACAGCAAAAGACCGGTCAAGACAACGGCGTCGCCCGTTCCGATCCAAAGCAGCTTTGCCGCCAGCAGGCGTCTGGCCGACATATAGGAGGCCGTCTCCAGCTCATGCATGTTGTAGCGGACAGAACGGCTTAAAAAGGGAACGCTGCACAAAAAAACAGAGCCGGACACCGTGCAGGCATACCGGACAGCATATACCGGAATCCGAAAAAACTGCGTCCCAAACATTGATAACAGCAGGGCGGTCACGATCAGAAGACATCCGGCCTGTGCCGCCCAGATCTTCCAGCCCACATATTTCCCCTGCATCCAAATAAAACGGGCAAAAGAAATCCTCCCTCTCCTTCTCTGCCTCCGCTCCTCCTCCCTTGCCAGGGCGATGGTTCGGGAAAGTCCGCTCTCCTCATCCGGCACAGCGATCTGATGCATCATCTCCCGCAATCTCTCTTCCATTGAAACCCCTCCTTTTCCAGTTCTTTTTTCAGATATTTTAAGGCCGCCCGCAGACGGGACTGTACAGTCCGCAGGGGCAGCTTCGTAATCTTTGCGATCTCCCGGAGAGTCAGATCCTGCGAACAGCGCAATATCACAATATCCCTCTGCCCTTCCGGCAGCTTCTCAATGAGCCGCCGTACTTCCATATCAGAATCCACCCGGTCATAGCCGGATTCCACCTGTCCTGCCGGTCCTCTCCCGGTGTCCTCCCACCGTTCTTTCGACTTATCTTCCCCACGATCGTATCCCGCCAGACTCTCCAGCGACAGTTCCTGGCTGCTCTTTTTCCGTCTCATGTCAATGCATGTGTTGGCGGCGATCCGATACAAAAGAGGCCGGAGGAAGTGGAAATCCTTTTCCCCGGCAACTCTATCCTCCCCGCACCCGTTCCTTCGGACCATTTTCTTATCGGGCAGTTTCTCATGAAAATACCGCACCAGTTTGAGAAAGGTCTCCTGAGCCGCATCCTCCGCCATGGACGGCCCGGGCGCATGCCAGAGACAATATTTGAGAATCTCCGGATAATACCGGACAATCACCTCTTCCAGCACATCCGGCTGTCCCCGCGTATTCTGTTTATTTTCTTCCTTTTCTTTGTCCGGGCGCATGAAAACCTTCCTTTCCGGGTCTCCCCTCTCTTATTATAACGAATCAAAGAGAGAAAATGATTGCGCCTGAGCGAATTCTGTCAATGAAAAAGCTTTTTTACAAAATTTTTTGCCTGTCGCATCTTCCCGATCTTTATATAACGATCGTTTACACATAAAACTGTCTTTTCCGGGTTTTCTGACAGATAAAACAGAGAAAAATCTGCATCTCCGGTAATTGTCACTGCATACACATCGTCTTCCCGCATAATCGGAGTGATTTTTCTTTGGCTGCTGTATCCCGCAAATCGCGCCTCTTCCTTTATGAAATCAAATAAAATGTTTTTTTCTTCATGATTCAATTCCAGGGAACTGCCATCATCAGCATAACTTTTCACTGTCGCAACAGCGTTTTCACAGTCGGGAAAATGTAAAGCCTCCTTTAACAAAATCCTTCCATATGCATCGTTCAGGAAATATAAAAAGACAAGCAGGACAATGATTATGATAAAAATTATTGTTTTCTTTTTCATATCTTCTCACCTCTCAACGCAAAACATCACTACCACTCCACGACGGCGTACTTCATCTCGCCGTCTTCTTCCCATTTGATTTCTATTTTGCCGGAATCCGGCCGGTCACCCATATCCATAAAATTATAAGCTCCTCTGGCTGGTAAAGATGGGGCGATTGCATCTAAAAAAATCCGGCTCATATTACTTTCTTGCCCACATGTGTCATCCCAAAATCCATACTCCTTACTTTCAGAATATGTGCCACCTGTCGACCCATCAAAAGCGGACTTCACCCATATTTTTTTCTGAGAGTATCTATGGCAAAGTTTCTTGTGATGCGTCCCAGAAAACTTGGGAGTATGGACGGCCGTTTCGGCAGAATCGTGTTCCACGCCGCCAGCCAGGTGTCGTTGACACATTCTTCGGAGTCTTCCCTGTTCATCAGTATTTTCCATGCAATTGCAAAGCAGTAATTGGCATATTTGTTTTCAACTTCCGTCAGCGCAGTCTCGTCCCGCTGCCAGAATAGTTCAATGATGCGCGCATCTTTCATTGTTTCCTCTTTCCGGACGCTTCTGTTGCGTCAATAATGGTAGATTTGGAAGTAAACTTCCAAACTTTTTCCTGTATTGTCGGTATCGCCGCGAATCCCTTCATAAATAAAGACGTTTTTTTTATGGAAAGTTGCATTTTTCACATATTTTTTGTCATTTTTTCTTGCATTTATCGCTGTGATACGATAAACTAATGAAGGATGAGCGAAGAGGTATTGCATCCTGTGCGATACCTCTTTATAATTTTTGCGTTTTTCGTGCTCTGACAGATCAAAAGATGGAACATTCCTTACCGGATGTAAGGGATAGGAACCATAAATCATGAAAAATAACAGGAGGAGAAAAGTATGTTAGAAGCAATCAGCAATGCCATATATGCCATAGATGACGTCATCTGGGGCTGGTGGCTGATCATCTTATTGTTTGGTACGCACATTTTCATGACATTTAAGACCCGTTTTATTCAGTGGAAATCTATCACAAAGGGTATCCGGCTCTCTGTGACAAAGGACCCCGACGCGGAAGGCGAGGTGTCGAACTTCGGCGCTCTCACAACGGCGCTGGCTGCCACCATCGGTACCGGCAATATTGTCGGCGTGGGTACCGCCATCGCGCTGGGCGGTCCGGGCGCCGTGCTCTGGTGCTGGTTGTCCGGTGTCTTCGGTATCGCCACAAAGTATTCGGAGTCCCTGATCGCAGTCAAATACAGAGTAAAGAAAAAAGACGGAAGAATGCAGGGCGGCGCCATGTACGCGCTTTCCCGCGGTCTGAAATGGCAGCCTCTCGGGAAGATCCTCGGCATGATCTTCGCCGTATTTGCCGGATTCGCTTCCTTCGGAATCGGATGCGCTACGCAGGTAAACGCCATCGCCAACGTCGTACAGTCCAACACCGGGTTCCCGAAGCAGGCAGTGGGTATCATCATCGCCGTTCTGACTGCCCTTGTCATCTTCGGAGGCATCCAGTCCATCGCCAAAGTATGCGAGAAGCTGGTTCCGTTCATGGCGATTTTTTATGTTTTTGGCTGCGTGATCATTCTCTGCATCAATTATGATTACATCATTCCTGCCATCGTGACGATCTGCCGTCTGGCATTCACGCCGGGCGCTGCTGCCGGCGGACTGGTGGGAACCGGTATCATGATGGCCATGCGATACGGAATCGCCAGAGGATTATTCTCCAACGAGTCCGGTATGGGTTCCGCCCCAATCGCGGCGGCCGCCGCTCAGACGAGAAATCCGGTGCGTCAGGCTCTGGTTTCCTCCACCGGTACGTTCTGGGATACCGTTGTGGTCTGCCTGATGACCGGTCTTACGCTGGTATCCACCATCATGAAAAACCCGGCCATCAACGCCGACGAGATTACGGACGGCGGCGTGCTGACCACGCTGGCCTTCGGACAGATTCCATATCTGGGACCGATCATCCTCACTCTGGGAATCGTCTGCTTCGCCTACTCCACCGTTCTCGGCTGGGCATACTATGGCGAGCGCGCCGTGGAATATTTCTCCGGCAAAAAGGGACTGATCCCTTACCGTATACTCTACATCGTCGTGGCAGCCATCGCGCCGATCGTGACGCTGGACGTTGTGTGGGCGCTTGCCGACATCTTAAACGCTCTGATGGCCATCCCGAACCTGATCGCCGTCTTGCTGTTATCTAACGTCATATCGCAGGAGACGAAGCTTTATATTAACGACCTGGATAAATGGGACAAGACGCCGGTTCCGGTTGTGGACGACTGATAATGACAAAAAAAGATATTTCCGCAAAGCCCTGTGGCTATATAAACCTGGGCGACACGGAAGTGTCTCTTTTTTTGTAAATCAGGATTCGACCATGACCTTACATTTCTTTTTTAAATCCCAATATACCAAGTAAAATCCCATGATAAAAATTTTCTTTCGTTGGTTTACGAACAAATGTATCACGAATACTAATGGTTTTCTCCAGATATTTTGTAAATAAATTCTCAACCTCATCCGCTTTGCCACTTTCTAAGGCATGGCAAAATGCATCCAACATTTTTCCATCTTCGGCAACGGTCTCTCGAAACATGGTCATTATCTAATTTTTAAAGATATTTCGGATTTCCATATTAGGAATGGCAAGATGATAGTACTTTCCATCTATGTTGCCTCTCTGAGTCAAATACCCTGTCGAAAAATGAATTCATCCGCGGAGCGGGTGTAATAATAAGCGAGCAATTCATCTTTATTTTTAAAGAAATGATAAAAACTCCCGTTGCTCGTGTTGGATTCTTTGCAGATTCTTCGCACTGTCACCTTATCATAGCCTTCTTCTTTCAGGATCTTTACCGCCGTCTGAAAAATGAGGTCCCTTGTCTTTTTTCCGTTTTCTGACTTCCGGGGTATCCCTGTCATCTCCGTTTATTCTTTTTCTATTCTTTTTACCGTAACTTTTTTACAGTGACCATCCCAGATAATAGCTCTCCTCGATGTTGCGGATACCCTGCTTCACATCTTTGGCGTCTCCGGTCAGCACGATCTTGATGCCAGTGTCCTTCAGTTCTTCATACAAATCCTGATTGGAAGCAGAACCTACCGCCACGATGATATCGGAAACGTCGTCAATCTCATATTCTTTTTCTTTATATTTATAGGTGACGGTTCCTGTCTCCTTGTCATAGTTCTGGAAAAACGACTTGGTATGTACGCCCACTTTGAATTCATCCAGAATCTTAAACAGGAAATAATTGTTGGAATATTCTCCGTCCAGAGAAATGCCGTCTCTCACCTCGAGTATTGATACCTTTTTGAAATCCTGAGCCACATGTGCTGCGGTCTCAACGCCAACGCTTCCTCCGCCGATCACAACGACATTTTTTCCGGTGAGCGTTTTTCTTCCGCTCAAAATATCCTGCGCCTTAAATACATTTTCTGCATCAAGCCCCGGAAGCGGCAGCATTTTTTCTCTGCTTCCTGTGGCAATGACGATCACATCCGGCCTCTCTTCCTTTGCCATCTGCACTGTGTACTCTGTGTTCATCTTCACTTCCACACCCAGATGTTCCATCTGTCTTCTCTGCCATGCGACCAGTGTGGTAAAATCCTGCTTTGACGGTGGAACTGCCGCCAGATTCCACTGACCGCCCAGTGTACCGCTCTTTTCATAAACCGTTACTTTGAAAATCTTCATAATTCTTATAATCCGGATGTTCATTTCTGCCAAAAGCGCGAAACAATGGATCTGTGACATAATTTTTTATCCGGACCTGCTGCTGTCTGTCATCCACATCAATAATCGTACATAATCGATTCTCATTATAATATTTTAATCGTAAAGGCATCTTTTTCTCAGGAATTTCCAATTCCTCCAATAGCCAGCTTCTTTCCCGGAGAATGTTTAACAGCGCCGCGCCTGCTCCTTTTATTTCTCCCCCATTTTTTCCCAGTGTTCTATTGTTTTGACAGATACATTTATGAATTTTGCAAAATCTTTTTGCTTCAAATTTAATCTTTTCCGTATCCGTCTGATTTCTTCCGAAGAAAATGTTTTCTGAATCGCAAAGTCCATCATTCCCTCTACTTTTCACTCCAAACAAGACATTTTATTTTCTCTACACAATTCTATCTGGTATACTATATCAAATCGTATCAAATCATTTAAAACATAACACAGAAAAACCCTAAAAACAAGGGATTATTTGCGTTTTTATCCCTCATTTTTAGGGTTTCTCATTTGTATATTTTTATCACGTTTTCCTTTCAGACAAACCTGCTTCCCGTCAGTTCGGAGATTCGGCTATATTTACTTAAAGCGCGTTTCTACAGATTGCCCCGCAGTCCCGTAATGTCGGCGCTCTCTTTCAGTCCCTCGATGCTTTCCCGCATCACATCGTCCAGTTCCATGCCGAGCATCTCGCTGCCCTGGCGGATGACGTCGCGGTTTACGCCGGCGGCGAACGATTTGGACTTAAATTTCTTTTTGAGTGATTTCAGTTCCAGATCCAGCACGCTTTTTGACGGGCGCATCAGGCAGGCGGCGTGTATCAGACCTGTCAGCTCATCGATGGTAAAGAGGGTTTTCTCCATGGCGCTCTCCGGCTTCACATCGGTGCAAAGGCCGTAGCCGTGGCACTGCATGGCTATGATTTTATTCCACAATATCGCTGATCTCAAATCCTGAACAGATGCCCTCTACCACATCGTCGCCAAGCTCCTGTTTTAAAAGTTCCAGCGCGTGGTCGCCGGTGCAGTGTCCGGTATAGATCTTCCGGATGCCGGTCTGCCGGATTCTCTTTGCCAGTGCCAGCACATCCTCGTCCGCGGACGCATGAAGATGCAGACCGCCGAAGAGGGCATATATTTTTTTATCCGGAAATGTCTCGCCTACTTCCCGGATAATGTTATCTGCACCGCCATGAGAACAGCTGTTAAAGATCACCATTCCCTGACTGGTATCAAAGACAAGGCTCTGTTCATGGGCAAAGGTATCCGGAGAAAAGACTCCTTCCCATTCCCGGTACATGTGCGCCTTCTCTCCCAGTTTCTCAAGCCCTTTCGTCTTATGTGGAATCAGATAAACTCCTTCCGACGGGGAGAAATCTCCTTCCACATATTGGAGACGGTCTGCGTATTCCTCCAGAAATCCCTCCCGGATTCCGATGTATTTATATCCCGGACCTTCCTGTTTGAAACAGTTCTCCTCAGAACCGGCTCTGAGATACACCGGCGCATGGTCGTTTACCTCAAAAAATGCCTCAAGCCCGTCTGCATGGTCGTAATGCGCATGGGAGATTACTCCGAAGTCCACTGCATTCAGATCAATACCCAGCATCTTTGCATTCTTCGCAAAGGCTCCCGTGGTGCCGCCGTCCAGCAGAATCTTTTGATCCCGATATTCGATATAAACCGACAGTCCCCACTCACAGAGCAGGTCATTACTGGAAATATTGTCAATCAGAACTTTTACTAACACCCCATGTTCCCCCTTATCTCTGATAAAACGCTTTGATCTTATCCAGGCGGCTGCTCATATTCATAAGAAGCTCATCAAGCAGTGTAATGGCGGTCATCATCTCCACCACTACCACGGCTCTCGGCACAATGACCGGATCGTGTCTTCCATGGATGCTGATCTCTCTTTCTTCCCCGCTGGTGGTGACCGTATGCTGTGTGGCGGCGATGGACGCCGTCGGCTTAAAGGCAGCCCGCAGGAAAATCTCCGTGCCATCGCTCATACCGCCAAGGATACCTCCGGCGTGATTGGTCTTCTTATCGACCTTACCGTCCCGGATACAGAAAGCGTCATTATTTTTGGAACCGGTGGAACGGGTGGCGGCAAAACCGTCGCCAATCTCCACGCCCTTCACTGCGCCGATGGAAAGGATCGCCTGTCCCAGTTTGGCGTCCAGCTTCTCAAAAACCGGCTCACCGACGCCGGCCGGCATCCCTGTCACCCGGCAGGCGACGATGCCGCCGCAGGAATCTTTCTCCCGCATCCGCTGCTCCACAAACTCTGCGGCTCTCTCTGCCGCCTCCGCATCCGGCATATAAAATGGATTCTCATCCCGCACGGACGGGTTCCAATGCTCTTTGTCGATGCTGTGCGGACCGATCGCCTCTGTGTAAGCAAAGACTTCGATCCCCATTTCTTTTAAAACCTTTGCCGCGATGGCGCCGGCCGCCACTCTGGCGATCGTCTCCCGGCCCGAGGAACGTCCGCCGCCCCGATAATCGCGGAAACCGTACTTCATGTCAAAGGTATAGTCCGCATGTCCCGGACGGTACACATCCATGATATTAGAATAATCCTTCGAGCGCTGATCTTTATTAAACACGATCATGGAGATTGGCGTTCCGGTCGTCTTTCCCTCAAAAATACCGGAAAGAATCTCCACCTCGTCTCCCTCATTCCGTTTGGTCGTATACCGGGACTGCCCCGGTTTTCTTCTGTCTAAGTATTTTTGAATATCATCCTCGCACAGAGAAAGTCCCGCCGGACAGCCGTCCACCACGACGCCGACGCCCTTTCCGTGCGTCTCTCCCCATGTTGTAACACGAAATAATGTTCCAAATGTTGAACCTGCCATATTGTGCCTCCCTGTTTCAAGTCAATTTTTCTAATTCATTTTCTGTATTTATGTCCGATTACAAATTCAGCGTATACATTTCCTGTATCCGACCACATTTCCCACTGTATTCTTTTGCCGCGTCTGCGCCGCCTATTTCCAGATAATTTCCGTCGGCTTTCTCGGCGCGGTTCTGGCATAGTGCACCGCCGGATACCCCAGCAGCATACAGGCGCAGATCTTCCGGTCTGCGATGCCCAGCCACTGCTTCAACTCTGCGTCGGCGTCACTGATTCTGGCAAGGTATCCATTATATAACGCGCCAAGACCAAGAGAAACCGCCACATTTTCTATATTCTGCGCCGCAAGCCCCGCATCCAGCAGAGAATCCGACACAATATAGAGAACCATCGGCGCGTTGCGAAACAGATAATCGTCAGCCGCATCCTTTTTCCTCCGCTGATTAAATACCAGATACGGCAAAAGCGCCTTGTCAATTTCCCGGATATCCTTATGCGCGATATCGTCAATAAACTGCCAGACCCTCTCTTTCAGGCCGTTCACTTCCTTTTGCACAAAAACGAAACCGTTGCCCTGGCTGTTTTTCGCCGTCGCCGTATACCGCCCGGCATCCGCCAACATCCGAAGTACTTCCTCCGGCACAGCTTCCGGCTTATAATTCCGGATACTCCGGCGGAACTTGATACTGTGAAGCACAGCCTCCGACTGCAGCGTAAAACTTTCCGCATCGTACTCCTCCACATCCGCCATATCATACTCCGGAATACTGACTGCCCCCTTCGGACAGACAGCCACACAGTGCCCGCACTGAAAACATTCCTTCTTTATGTGGGCTTTTCCTTCTATAACAATATTCTGCGCAATGCAGTCCGCCGCGCACAGACCGCAGCCGATACATTTCTTCTCGTCGATTATTACCATCTCGTTCCTCCTCTCTTACTTTCTCATACCTCCGGGATATTTCCTCCATAATATTCCAGGATATCTTTCTTTAATTTCACAAATGCAGGAATATATTCTTTTAAAATAACCTGCACCAAACGTTTTGCTGCTCTCCCGTCATACATATGCGCCATATCGTTTCTGGCCCGGAGCATGGACAGCCAGACGGTCTCATCCACAAAAGAAAAAGCTTTATACGCTTCTTTAATGATGACCCGGGGTGAACCGACCGCCGAAGCCTCCACTCCTTCGTATCGAAGTAATTCTTTTAACACTTTCCATCCCAACTCAAATTGAACAAAAAACTTATCAATAATTCCGCTGATAATAAATTCATTGTTCAAGTCTTCTTCACCAGCTTTGCAGAGTACTGCAAGATTAGAACTATAATTATCAAACTTCTTCATATATTACAATACCTTCCCTGTCGATGGATTTCTGCAATTCTTCCTGCACTCCCTTATCCATGTCAATCACGTCATATTTCAGAAGCGTTGATGTTTTCTCGTCCACATCAAAAGCAAAGTTCTGGATATCTCCGCTCCAGACCGCCAGATCAATATCACTGGCTCTCCAGTGATCGCCTCTGGCCCGGGAACCGAAAAGCACAACCTTTTTTATACCGTTCTTTCGGGCGAAATTCCGGATTTCTTCTATTACAATGGGTCTGATTCCTGTTTCTTTTACAGATTTGATTCCTGTTTCTCTCATAGGATCCCTCCTCTGCCGCCAAAACGATTGCCTTTAATCTTCTTCCAGCATAAACATTAATATAGAAAGAACGGCCATCCCCGCCGTCTCGGTGCGAAGAATCCTGTGCCCGAGGGTGATGGTCTGCGCCCCGGCTTCTTCCGCCTGTGCCACCTCTTCTTCCTGAAAGCCGCCTTCGGGTCCGATGTAAATGCCAAGGCTCTGCCTGCCTTTCACCGAAGCCAGCACCTCCCTGGAATGACCGATGCCTTCGGCATCTTCGTAAGGAAGCAAAAGCATCTCAAGACTTTTGCCATATTCCACGGCTTCCCGCCAGGACATCACCGGTTTCACCTCCGGGATGAGCGTTCTCTTTGCCTGCTTCGCCGCACTTTTGGCGATCTCGTTCCACCGCTGCACTTTCTTTGCCGCCTTTTTAGCGTCCAGCTTCACCACGGAACGCTTCATCGCCACCGGAACGATCTCCGCCGCGCCCAGCTCCACCGCCTTCTGGATGATCAATTCCATCTTATCCCCCTTCGGCAATCCCTGAAACAGCGTGATCCGAACCGGCAGCTCCCGGGACTGTCCGTTGATATCCTCAATACGGGCACGGATCCCTTCTTCTCCCAACTCTTCAACAGAGCAAATGTACTCCTTCCCGCTGGCTTCACAGCACAGGGCGATCTTCTCTCCCTGCCGCATCCGCAGTACATTTTTTATGTGATTGATATCCTGCTCATCCGTGATCAGGATATCCTGTTTCGTTATATTTTCCGGTTGAATAAAAAACTGATACATAGTGACCTTTCTTATTTTTTAGTAACACAAAATGCGTTCCGATCTTCCAGTCGTCGGAACGCATCTATTATAGCACATCTCGTCGGGTAATTGGGAAATGTTTTCATATACCCGATGATAAATCATATTGACATTTGTTCCCATACAAGATATCCTATAAAAAATAGTTAGTTTAACCTAACTATAATTAGCGGATATGTATTAATGAAGATGCGTTTGAAAGTAAATTTTCAAATCTACTATGATTGACGCCGGAAAGGTGTCAGGAAGGAGAAAATATGAGCGTTGTGATTATAGGCGGACATGACAGAATGGTCGATCAGTATAAGAAAATATGCAGACAATTTAATTGTAAAGCGAAAGTATTTACGCAAATGTCTGCTTCTCTGAGTAAACAAATCGGAAGTCCGGATTTAATCGTATTATTTACAAATACCGTTTCTCATAAGATGGTGAAATGCGCCCTGAGTGAAGCAGAGAAATGTCAGGCGGCGATCGTCCGCTGCCATACCAGCAGTAAAAATGCGCTGGAAAAGATTTTAGGCGATGCCTGTTGATCTCACAAGCAGTTGTCCGTATGCCTTTGGCATATCTGCTCTCGTCGTTGGACTTCGGCTTAAAACCTCGTCCATGACATTTTCCCTGCCTTTGCAATCGGACAGCCAGGAGAGCGCGATCGGATAAACCGCCTGCGCTCTCCTTCCATTATGAGACGATCTCACTGTACCAGTTTCCAGTCGGAGGCTTCTTTTTGAAGTTCTACCATACGTCGATAAAGTCCTCCCTGTTCCATCAGTTCTTCCGGGGTTCCCTGCTGAACCACATGACCATTTTCCAGTACGACGATGTGATCCGCCCCGGCGACAGTACGCATTCTGTGGGCGATGACCAGCACTGTCTTACCCTGAAGCAGACGAGAGAGGGCTTCCTGAACCGCACTCTCATTTTCCACATCCAGACTGGCAGTGGCCTCGTCTAAAAGGATGACGGGGGCGTCTTTAAGCAGAGCGCGGGCGATGGAGATTCGCTGCCGCTCACCGCCGGAGAGAGTGGAACCGTTTTCTCCGATCATGGTCTGATATCCTTTTGGCAGTTTCCGGATAAATTCATCACACCGGGCGGCCTTTGCCGCTGCGATCACTTCCTCGTCCGTGGCTCCCCGGCGACCCAGACGGATATTTTCCATCACCGTATCCCGAAACAGAACCACATCCTGAAATACCATGGAATAATATTTTAACAACGTTTCCGGATCTACAGTTGCCACATCCGCGCCTCCGAGCGTCACTTTTCCTCCGGAAGCATCCCAAAAACGGGCCGCCAGTTTACACGCCGTGGATTTTCCACCGCCGGAAGGACCGATCAGGGCAGTCACTTCGCCCTGTCTGGCAATAAAGCTCACATCATCCAGTACGCCGTCGCCTTCCCGATAGGCAAAGGATACGTGATCAAAAACGATATCAAAGTTTTGCGGTGTAAATTCTTCCGTGCCTTCCTGTACCGGCTGTTCCAGAATTGAGCGCATCCGCTCAATCTGAAGCTTCGCGTTAAAGGTGGCAGCGATATTTTGAAGCACCAGTCCCAGCGGGTCATAAAGCCTTGCGGCGGCAAAGAGGAAACCGAGAAAATACAGAAAAGAAAGTTCTCCCCCGGCCAGAAGTACCCCGCCGGTCAGGATCGTGGACGCCAGTCCCAGACGAAGGAATGCCTGCGCGGAGCAAACGAACACGCCCGTCGCCAGCTCCGAATGGATGGAACCTCTCTCCATGGCAGCCAGCTTTTCTTCCAGTTTTTCCATATAAATCTCCTGCCGGCCACAGGCTCTGATCTCCCGCATCGTTTCCAGACCTTCCTGAATGTAATCCGCTACCGCCCGCTTGTTTAAAATATTTTTTGTGCCAAAAGAATCCTGAATCTTTTTGCTCCCCGCCGTCAGCAGGATAGCCACAGGCACTACCCAGAGCACAGCCAATGCCATCCTCCAGTCGCAAAGGAACATGGCGACGCCGATTACCAGAGTCGAAAACACAGAGGCAAACAACTGCGGCACATAATGGGAAAACATCTGATCCAGGCTGGAACAGTCGGCGATCATGGTGGAAGTAAGATCGCTCAAATCCCGGTTTCCGAAAAAACTCAATGGTAATCGACGAAGGGTTTCTGCCAGACTGATCCGGCGATTGGCGCTTTCCTTATAGGTTGCCAGATACAGCGAGGCATACTGAAACCAATGGAGAATAAACAAAAGAAACAAAACCGCCACGCCAAAGCCCACATAAATCCAGAACCCATCCACAGGATTATTCCCATTTTTCATCGAATCCAGAAGATGCTGTACCGTAAACAAAACAGCTCCTACCGGGAGCATCAGGCTTACATTACACACAAAACACCAGATGACCGCTTTTACCAGATCTTTCGCTCCTTTTTCACTGAGCGCAAACACATGTTGCAATTTTTTTGTCATACTGCGTTCTCCTCCTTCCCACTTCGCCCCGTTTTCCGGTCAGTGCGATACTTTCCTGAGGGATTTCCAACCCTCCACCGGGCGCTGCGCTGATAATCTTCCCACATGGAGGCATAAATGCCATGCTTCGCAAGCAACTCCTCGTGACTACCCTGTTCCGCGATTTTTCCATCACACAGGACAAGGATGGAATCCGCATTCTGTATGGTCGACAGCCGGTGGGCGATCATCAGCACCGTCTTATTTTTCGTCAGCACTTCAAATGCCTTCTGAATCTGATATTCATTTTCCGGATCGGCAAAAGCGGTGGCCTCATCCAGAACAACGACAGGGGCGTCTTTTAAAATAGCACGGGCCAGGGCGATCCGCTGCTGTTCACCACCGGAAAGGTATACACCTTTCGTCCCCACCACCGTATCCAGACCCTGCGGCAGTTTTTTCAGAATATCATCACACTGCGCGGCATGGGCAGCCGCCAGCACTTCCTCCCGGGAAGCATCCGGCCGGGAAGCCCGGATATTTTCCAAAAGGCTCTCTTTAAATAACCGGGTATCCTGAAAAACAAAAGCCACCTGTTTCATCAGATCTTCCGAATCCATCTCCCGGACATTAACTCCGCCAATCGAGACCGTACCGCTGTCTGCATCCCAAAAACGTGGAATCAGGCTGGCAGCCGTAGTTTTACCGCCTCCGGACGGTCCCACCAGCGCCGTCACCTGACCGGGTCTGACAGAAAAGCTCACATTAAGAAGAGCCGGCCGTTCTGTTCCCGGATAGGTGAAGGTCACATGTTCAAAGGAAACTGCGGCATTTGCCGGATACTTCTGCACATCTGGCTCTTCCATGGACTTTTGATCAAGAATTTCATCCAGACGGCCTACCGCCTCGTCCGCCTCCATGACCGCCTCGCTCATATACATGATCCGGTTGATCATCTGCCCGCATGCAGGAGCAAACAGCGCATAAAAAATAAAATTGACAAGAACCTCTCGTATATCTCCCCCGGAAGCCAGAAGCAGCGCCGCCGGGATCAGGAGGGCGAAGGCTCCGTTGATAAACGTCAGAAAACAGGTCTGGCCGACGCGGCAGCTCATGGCATACTGACTGGCCAAATTGCTGTAATCTTTGATAGCAGCATAAAACGCCTTGAAAGAATAGATCGTCTGCTGAAACATTTTCACAACGGGAATACCACGGACATACTCGACCGCCTCACCACTCATGCGCTCAATTTCCTTTTGGTACCGATGGAAAAATCCCGCGTTCTTACCGCCCATCATCATACACATGGAAAGAAGCGCCAGCACCATAGTGAGCAGGCACAAAAGTCCCATCTTCCAGTCAAAAAGAAACAACATTAAAACAGCGGCGACCGGCGTGACCACCGTTCCTGCCAGATCGGGAAGTTTATGAGCCAGCAGATCTTCCGTAAGTCCCGCATTATCATCAATGAGCTTACGGAGCCGTCCCGACTGATTTCCCGTAAAAAATCCCAGCGGCAGTCTGAGCACATGGGTCATAGCCATCCGCCGGATATTCCGGGCAGTGCGAAAAGCTGCGATATGGGTGGACATGAGAGCCGCGAAATATAGGACAATACTGCCAATGGCTGTCCAGACCGCCAGAACCCCCCAACGGGCCAGACCGGACGTCCCGGCAAAATCAGGCCAGGTTTCCAGTACATTTTTCGCCGCTATCCAGACACATACATAAGGTATCAACCCCAATATCGCAGACAGAGCGGAAAGAATACAGCCCAACAGAGTGAGCTTTTTATGCCCGCCCGCATAACCTAAGATACGCGACAAACTGCTTTGCTTTTTTTGTTTCAAAAGAATCCCTCCTTATTGCAAAACTTTATCATTAAGTTAGTTATGACTAACTTAATGGGTAAAAAAGATAGGGCTTACTGCCCCATCAATTTCAGCCATCCGGCCGTGTAAAAATCCCGCAGTTGATCTACATAATGCAACGCTCTGTCCCTCGGCATATCGTGTATCACAATCTCAAACAGCCCGTTAAACATGCCGCTGGCAATAATATGGCACATCTGCTCATCAAGCTCCGGAATATCCTGCCCCAGGTGGCGTAAAACCTCCATATACCGTATCGTATATTCGACCTCCACCTCGACCATGTTATGGACAAAATGCTCATAGCCGGTACCTTCCGACCGACACAACAACAGTTTCACCGGTTCCCGGTGCCGGCAGATATAATCTACCATCCAGTGGATATATTCGCTGGACTCCAAACCCATATGCGAAGGCTGCTCCTCTTCCGGCAGCTCTGCAAATGTAGTCTGCGCCTCCATATACCGCCCCATCAGCGCGGCGGCATGAGGCTCTACAATCGCATTAAACAACGCCTCCTTGCTGGAAAAATACCCGTAAAAGGCTCCCGTGGTCACGCCGGCCTTCTTTACGATCTGCCTCAAAGACGCCCCAAGAAAGCCCTTCTCCGCAAATTCCTCCATGGCAATCTGCTGTATTTTATTCCGTGTGTCCAATGATCTTTCATCCATAACATCCTCCGGATAACAGTGTTATATAACACTGTTATTATATGGCACAAAAGCAGAGTTGTCAAGAGTTATGACACCCTCATTCCGGAATCGGCCCAATCCCCAGCACCCCTGTCAAAAAGAACAGCCCTGCAAACAGGATCAGAAGGCACAGAAGAAGAATTGCAAAAAGCATTGTCTGCCCACAAGGCTTCCCATTTATTTTTCGCAATATCCCGCTGCACAGCAGCGCCAGAAATCCTCCGGCACAAAACAGAGGAAACAGAACACCGAAACCGGTGAAAAGAATTGTATCTATCTGCCAGGACATACTGTCCAAAAACAGCAGCAAAATTAAGAAGGCAATGACGCTTCCTAATATTTGATATGCGTTTTTGCGTTCCTTCCTGCGTTGTAAATTCACCACATTTAAAGTGTCCGTAATCACTTCCTCCACCGCTTCTTTTTCTATCAGTTGTTCTTCCGGCATCTTCTCTGATTTCATAAGTTCCAGAACGCTCACAAAGTCCCTGTTACGGCGATCAGATTCATATATCGTCCATTATCTGTGTGTATCATCTTCCTGTCCCCGACCGCATACGGATTATCCGTACTCAGCCAGTCATCCCATGCCTGCCGGAAACATTCCATTTCCCAGATGCTCAACTGATTCAGTTCATTCTCAAACTTTGGCCTCCACCACCCGATGGAATGCCACATTTCCAGGGCTTCTTCCTCCCAGAAAGGCTTCATCTCAGGTGGGACATTCTCTTTGATCTCATATTTCATGCCCGGAAAGGCAAAAGCCGCTATCCCGTTTTTCTTTAAGATGGGCCGTATTTTTTCATGAAAAAATGTATCATTATTTCCCACATAATGATAGGCGTCCACACTGATCACCGCATCAAAGAATTCATTGGCAAAAGGCATATCAAGGGCGTCTGCGTGAATGGGAATGACTATATCTTCCACTCCCGCCTCCTGAAATCTTCTGTAATTATCAGTGGCAGACACCCATAAATCCAACGCGAAAACCTGCACTCCATATTCCTTTGCAAGAAAAATGGAGGTCAGCCCGTTTCCACATCCCAAATCCAACACTCTCATCGAAGGATTCAGAGAGACATTTTCCAGCAATTCCTCCAGCATCATCATGGAATTCGGTCCCATCATATTTGCCTTCAAAAAATCTTTATCATATTTTTTCGTTCTGCCAAACTCTTTTCCAGTTCCGCAGTCCGGTCCGTAAGATGTATTCCTGTTGTTCATGATCAGGCACCTCCTTGCAAACTTTCCTGATAGTTCTCTGTCTTGATGTATCGCTATCTCTGCATTATAGAGGCAATCATCGTTAATATCACAATAGATGCATCCAAAGAATATCAAAATATCTGAATTTGTCAACAGTTTTTCCTTTTACTTTGCCTTTCCAGCATCCTTTGTGGTAAAATGTAGAAAAAACTGAAAGGACAACATTCTGATGAAACATATAGATGTTATAGACTGTGATACCGCATTAAACCGCCTGATGGCGGGCAATCAGGAATATCTTATCGCAAAGGAAGGAAAGGGCGACATCTCCGAGGAGATCCGTATCCTCACCCACGAATATGGTCAGAAGCCTTACGCGATCGTCATCGCCTGCTCTGACTCCCGGGTCATCCCGGAAAAAATCTTCATGGTTGGCATCGGGGAAATCTTTACCATCCGTGTGGCGGGCAACGTCATCGGCAATTTTGAGCTTGGCAGCATCGAATATGCCGCTGAGCATCTGGGCGTAAAGCTTATTGTCGTGATGGGGCACAGCCGCTGCGGCGCCGTGGACGCCGCCATACATAATGCCGGTCACGATTCCATCGTGCATATCACCGACGAGATCCGCCATGCCATCGGCACAGAAACCGACCCCGTCTGCTGCGAGAAGCTGAACATCCGCCACAGCATGGAATGTATCAAAAAAAGCCCCCTGATTCAATCGTACCTCCATGACGGGAGCTTAAAGATTGTGGGGGCTTACTACCATACGCGGTCCGGAGAAGTGGAATTACTGGAAGAAGAGTAAAATGGGGATTTGTAGAGGTGATAACAGGTTTCTCCTATAACAGACGACGCCATTCGTTCTCATACAGTTCCTCCCGTCTCGACCCTCACTCGGACTACAGGCGTTTTCTGATCGGCAGGGAGAAACCGCTTTGCATTTTCTCCCTGCCTTCTCCAGGTCTTAGCAAGTCCTCCCTCACAGCTCGCGGTCGGAATCTGTACGTACTACGAATGGCATCTGTATATTGGAAAAATTTCTGTTCCACCTTTGCAAGAATCCTGTGTATGTTGGCAAAGCAGCAGATTATGACCACATACGAACCAACAAAGATGAAACAATATTTCCCAATTGATAGATATGGTTGTTATGTCGAGAGGATAAGAAACAGATAATTTTACATAGCACAGATGACGTTCCGGGCACAGACAGACTTCGACTGCGTGCTGTGAGCGAGGACGGTCATATTCCCCGCATAGCTGATCCTGTCGTTCCGTCCGAGTGATGGCCGGGCAGGAGAACCTGTCTGTGTTCCGGCGTCATCGTCTGTGTTACAGGTTATTTTCTTATCACCGCGACAAACCCCAATTCATTTCCATATTCCCTTAATTTCTGCAATGGATTTCCGCCAGGATATCCTCGGACAATGCGCCGTCTTCCAGTAATTCCACGCGGATTTTTTCGATAGCACCTGTCACCGCTTCTTTTTTCGGTACATAAACTACACCGGGTATCGACCCACTTACTACTTACAGATATCAGATTTTATGATTTTGTCAATCTCTTTTATGAAAAAACGACAGAAATTTATTTTCTGCCGCTTTTTTATTAGACATTTCTTCTTTTTGCAAAATTTGCCTTTACTTAACTGAAGTTACAAATATTCCCGCAAAATATTAAAATTTTGCTCCGGACTATTGGCGCCATTCAAATGAATTAACTTACACAGTAAAAGTTTCTGCCACTCATCATGTTTCGCTTTACTCCGCATATACAGATCACCGTTATCATAAGCTGACGCCCATCGAATAAACTCCTGATGATGTTCATACATATCACCACCTGGTTCAATGCGCTTGCCAAAATGTTCTTTCTCTCTTTTTTTCAATCTTTCTATTCGTACCTCTGTGTCAGTTTCCATGCGAATCGCTAATGTAAATAAAGGCGCCAGTTCGTCTCCCCAGTCAACAAGAGAACCGGCAATTACAACCTTTTTCCATTTTGCAATATCTTTTTTCATCATGACAAGCCTTTGAGAATTGTCTCTTTTTATAGAATAAGGAGGATTTGTTGGCATCCAGAAATAATCATCGGTATCCATGAAAAAATATCCCAGCCTGCGGCTGATGTATTTTCCCAAAGTCGTAGTTCCTGAACCTGACGCCCCAAATATATGAATCACTTCGTGAGCCATTTCTTACACAATCGCCTCCACAATCACTTTATCCCCCACCTGCACTGTAGTGGTTCCCGCTTGTTTCTTTTTATTGAAGTTAAAGCAGAGCATATACCCCTTCTTCAAATGGTAATGATCAAGGTATTCTGCCAGTTGCTTTTCTCCTCTTTCATGGTAAATGTTTCCACGCCAGATTTTCATCTCGATGACAAACTGCTCGCCGAGATAGTCTACGATGAGGTCTGTCCGTTCCTGATTTCTTGTCCGGGACTCCACATAGTAATTTCCCACCCCGTTAATGATTGGTTTCAGATAAAGCATAAAATACCGGCGTCCGTCTTCTTCCACAAATTTTTCGTCTCTGTCCCCATAGATATCATCAAAATGCTCCACAAATTTTTCCAGCAGATGCTCCATGTCCAGCTTTCCATTTTTGATAAACTGATTTTTGTTCCAGAGCGCCAGGCGGTACATCTCTCCGTTCTGTACTTCCGGAAGTGTCAGAAAATAATTGTAAAGGCGAGTCTCAAAAATCCGATTGGCAATCTGCAAAGTCCCCTGTTCCACCTTGACAAAGCCAAACATCAAAAGCATATCTGTCGCCGGATCATCCGCATTGTAGGCGATGGTCTGCCCCTGAAACAACAGACGGCAGATCAGACTTTTTAAATCCGGATAGTCGTTCAGTTTTCCAATGAGGGATTCAAATAACGCGTTTTTCTCAGTGAGAAGGATTTTTACCGCTTCCAGTACTCCCTGCTTCGTCCAGGCGGCGGACTTATCGGGAAATTGATCTGTCCCCGCGAGCTGTTCATCCATCAACTTGCATAATCTGGACACAAGAAAAGGATACCCCGATGTATAGTCATAAAGCAGGCCGGCTTGCTCTGACACCTTCATTCCGGTATGATAATCTGCCTCATATTCACGAAGCATACCGGCGATGTCTTCCACAGAAAAACTCATCTTTACATCAAAATCCGCTGCAATATTCCACGGGCTGTTCTGCTTATGTTCTTCGTCATCCCTCAGCTTTCTTTTCATATTCCGCACATCATAGACCCCGGCAAGGATGACCGACTGGAAGGTTGGCAACTGGTCGCGGGAAAGATAACAGGCCCGAAGCTGCGCGAGGAAATCCACGAATACCTGATTATTGGTCGCCGTATCTACTTCATCAATAATGAGAATGATTGGTTTTTCTGTCCTGGCACACCACATAGACAGGACACGGAACAGTGACTGCAGAGAATTCAGCCTGGCAGTTCCGTCTGCAAATGCACAGAGTCCGCTTTCAATCTCTTCAGGAATATTGTTGACGGCATACAGCAGTTCCTCAGAAAAGGAGGCCACAAACTTCTGCTCATCCTGGAAAGAAAGGGAGCTCATCCTCTGAAAGTCAAGGCTCACAACCACATATTCTGCCTGCAGAAAATGTGACAATGCCCGCAGTATTGTGGTCTTTCCGTACTGACGCGCCTTATTGATCGTGAAATATGCTCCTTCATCCACCATTTCTTTGATGGCTGCCAGCCTGGAGGAGAGATTGACCATGTAGTGAAGATCCGGTCGGCAGACACCGTTCACGTTAAATTTTTTTGCCACAAAAAACGCCCCCTTTCTATACATAGCTTCATTTTACTACGTCTAAAAAAGAGGCGCAATCTTTTTATCTGTCTGCCCGTGCCGTTTTATTTCTTCGGCTTCGCCGTGATGCTCACCCAGTCTTTCATGTGGTGGATCTCCAGTATCTCAAAGTTGTTGGCAAGCATGGCCTCTTTCACCGCTTCCTCCATAGTGTTGATGATGCCGGAGGTGATGAACACGCCGTCGTCAGCAAGGAGGGGCGTCACGATACCGGAAAGAGGGATGATGACGTCGGCGAGGATATTTGCCACAATGACGTCGTATCGTTTTCCGTGGTTGTTCCCGTAGAACTGCCGGGCTTCGGTCTCGTCGAGAATGTTGACCCGATGGACTTCCGCCTGCTCTGCCACGCCGTTGATCTCGAAGTTCTCTTCTGTGGCGCGAATGGCATTAGGGTCAATGTCAGTCGCCATGGCGTGACGGGCGCCCAGTTTCAGTCCGATGATGGAGAGGATGCCGCTTCCGGTTCCCACATCCAGAAGTTCCGTATCCGGTTTTATGTACTTTTTCAGCTGGGAAATGCACAGCTTGGTCGTCTCGTGGGAGCCACTGCCAAAGGCTGTTCCCGGATCAATTTCAATGACGATATCGTCGTCCTTCTGATCTGTGAGGGTCTCCCAGGTCGGTTTGATGACGATATTGCCATCCAGACGGAACGGTTTGAAGAACGCTTTCCAGTTATTGATCCAGTCTTCTTCTTCGGTAGTTCCCAGAGTGATGTTTCCGGTTCCCATCGGAAGAAATGCGGAGAGTTCCTCTATTTTTGCGCGGATTTTTGCCACCATCTCGTCCAGATTCTCTTTTTCATCAATGTAGCAGGAGATGCGCGCAGTCCCGTCGTCCGGTGCGATCTCGTCCGGCAGAAGGTCCACGTACATGATCTTCCGGTCTTCTTCGGAGAGCGGCACATGGTCTTCAACTTCCACTCCTTCAATCCCCATCTCCTGCAGCTCGTAGCTTAACATATCCTCGGCTGCCGTTGTCGTCTCGATCGTAATCTTATTCCACTTCATATTATTCTTCTTTCCTATTCCTTTTTTATATTCGCTTCACTTTTTATCCGTCTGCTTCACAGGCAGACTGTTCAGGTGTCCCGGTCATCAAACCGGAAACTGTGGTTACTGTTCACGCTCTGCCAGATACTCCTCAATAAAATGTGAAGCCACCGCTCCGTCTGCGGCCGCCGTGATCACCTGGCGCATCGCTTTGGTACGGACGTCGCCCACAGCGAAGACTCCCGGTACGCTCGTCTTTGTCGTCTCATCGGCGATGATATAACCGGCCTGATCTGTCTTTACCTGATCCTTAAAGAGTTCTGTTGCCGGGGAACGGCCGATACTCACAAAAACGCCGTCGCAGGCAATCTCTTTTTCTTCGCCGGTCAATTTATCTTTCACACGGATTCCGTTGACTTTATCTTCGTACAAAAATGCTTCCACGGTGCTGTTCCAGCAAAATTCCACATTTTTTGCCTGCATTAACGGCGCATGGTAGATTTTCTCTGCGCGGAGTGTGTCTCTTCTGTGGACGAGCACCACTTTTTCGCAAATCTTCGATAAGAGAAGCGCATCGCCCGCTGCGGAATTGCCGCCGCCGATGACCGCCACCGTCTTTCCTTTGTAAAACATACCGTCGCAGGCGGCACAGTAATTGACGCCTCGTCCCACAAGCTTTGCCTCGTCGGCGATTCCCAGTTCCCGCGGCACAGCGCCGGTGGCGATGACGACGGTACGGCCGTAAAATGTCCCCTCGCTGGTAACGATTTCTTTCACATCACCCGTAAGCTGTACACTCTCCACCTCGGCAAGCTCTGTCTTTGCGCCAAAACGCTCGGCGCCCTGCTGCATTTTCTCACCGAGAGCAAAACCGTCGATACCCTCGTCAAATCCCGGGTAGTTGTCAATCTGGCTGGTGAGAGCCATCTGACCGCCAGCGGAAAGTTTTTCAAGAATCAGTGTATCCATTCCGGCGCGTGCACAGTAGAGTGCCGCTGTGTAGCCGCCAGGGCCGCCGCCGATAATTACAACGTCATAAATATGTTCCATTCCTATATCCTCCTCTCAGTCTGACTGCGCATCTGTCTTTCTGCTGTGTCAGGAAGGTGAACTTACGTCTTTAGCTCTTCCTCACAGCTTGAAAACTTATACGATCTTTTCACCTTAACCCAAGTGCTCCGCGATAAACGCATCAATCTTTGCCTTGGAATCCGGCGCCACAATACTTCCGAGCATCTTTCCGTCTTTGAAGATCATCAGCGTCGGGATCACTTCCACCTTATATTCCTCTGCCAGCGCTTCCTGCTCATCGATATTG
This sequence comes from Candidatus Anaerobutyricum avicola, assembly GCA_019113845.1. Lineage (GTDB taxonomy): Bacteria > Bacillota > Clostridia > Lachnospirales > Lachnospiraceae > Anaerobutyricum > Anaerobutyricum avicola. Next base: position 110,326 of record DXGQ01000011.1, on the reverse strand, counting down.
ATCTCACCGGTCAGCATGGTATCCGCATACTGTTCTGCCACCTTTTTCATGGCCGGGCTGATGCGGCGGCAATAGGTACACCACGGCGCGGAAAATTCCACCAGCGCAGGTTTGTCTCCTTCCAGTACATTTGCTTTGAAATTATCGCCTGTGATCTTTATCATTGACATAAATGTATCTCCTTCCATTTTCTTTTGTAAATAGCATCTCCCGCTTTTCCTTTTTTATCCCCGCGGCCAGTCCTGGCCTTGCCTGTTTAGGAAAAGCCGGAAAGTATATTCTATTGTACCATAAGCCTTCGGTCTTTTGTACAAAAAAAGAAAGAGATACTTTGTGCACCTCTTTCTTTTCAGCATTCCATATCCCGCAACAGATGAATATCGTCTATCTGAATTATTTTGTCAAATTTCCGTCAACCAAGATCGATCTTCAGATCGCCTTCTTTGATCCATCCTTTCGCCCGCATGAACTTTCCGATCGCCCAGTTCATGACGATCGGAAGGATGATGCAAAGAAGCAAAAGACCGATCCAGTCCACCGCTCCGACCGCATATCCTTCCGGCATCTTCGCCCAGCCGGTGATGACGCCGATCGGACCGACCATGCCGGAGGTTCCCATACCGGAGGACACCGCCGCGCCGTTATTTCTGAGCTGAAATACGCAGGTTCCGATGGGACCGAGAATCATGGAGGTGAGCACCGGCGGAATCCAGAGAATCGGTTTTTTCATCAGGTTCGGAACCTGAAGCATCGAGGTACCGAGTCCCTGCGCCACAAAGCCCCCGATCCCGTTGTCAGGAAAGCTCAGTGTGGCAAAACCGAGCATGTGGGTGCAGCAGCCGATTGTGGCCGCGCCCCCGGCAAGCGCCAGACCATTCCAGACTTCGATCGTCACACCGCCATCGCCGAGAGCTGTCAGAACAGCGCCGCCGCTGATACCCATGGCCGCGCAGATGGCTGCCGAACTGATCGGGAGGGTGAGTACGATGCCGACCACTGCCGAAACGACAATTCCCATCAAAAATGGCTGCAGGTTGGTCGCCCATCCAATGAAAGTGCCCAGCGCGTCACAGGCGCTCTTGAAAATCGGAGCGAGAAACATGGCGCAGAGTACGCCCACGATAATGGTTACCGCCGGCGTCACGATGATGTCCACCTTTGTCTCTTTGGATACTAACTTTCCAAACTCGCAGGCGATGATTGCCACAAAGAGTACGGCCAGCGGACCGCCGGAACCGCCCAGCGCATTGGTCGCCTGTCCCACCGCGCAAAGAGAAAATAAAACAAGCGGCGGAGCGGCGAGGGCGTGACCGATGGCGACAGCCATGGCAGCTCCCGTCACCGCCGTGGCATACGTCCCGATCCGGTAAAATACCCAGCAGACCGCATCCTTTGCGCCAAGAGCTGCTGTCTGTGCTGCCAGTTCATCGCCGCTTAACCCGGACAGGGTCGCCATAAGACATGCTGTCCCCACATTTTCCGCGATAGTCTGGATGATCGTCCCGATCAGCAGAGACGCAAACAGACCGAGCGCCATGGCTCCCATGGCGTCGATAGCGTAGCGCTTGAACGAAATCTCCACATTTTTGCGTTGCAGAAAGCTCTGTTTCTTTTCTTTTTCCATATCAATCCTCCGTCATTTTCCGAAATGGCCGCCGTTCCAACAGGCCGTACAGTTTCCGGAATATTGTAAATACATTTTTTTCTCTTGCATGACTTTTTCTTCCTTCCGGCAGATATGAAACATCATTCGCCGCGATACTGCGAAAAATACCGCCGGTCCACCGGACCAGCGGCTCATTTCTCCTACGCTGTATTATCTCCCGTTATTTCTTTTTCTTTCCGCCGAAGAACCCTTTTCGCTCATGTTTTTCATGTTTCTCATGCTTTTCGTTCTTCTCATGTTCCGGTTTTGGCGCGCCTGCATCCGCGGTATCCGCTGCCGGCACTTCTCCCATGGCTTCCTGGAACTTACGCAGCGCCTCTTTCTGCGCTTCTGTCATGCGCTCCGGTACCTGTACCACAAGGGTAACGAAATGATTTCCCCGCAGATTTTTGTTCCGAAGACTCGGCACACCTTTGTTTTTCAGGCGTATCTTCGTGTCTGTCTGCGTTCCCGGTTTGATGGTGTATTCCATCGGTCCGTCCACCGTATCGATCTTAATGGTAGCGCCCAGTGCTGCCTGTGCAAATGTGATCGGCTCTGTGGAAAAGATATCGTACTCCTGTCTCTGGAACTTCGGATGACGGGATACGTTGACATTGACGAGAAGGTCTCCTCTCGGTCCGCCGTTGATACCCGGCTCGCCTTTTTCACGGATTCTGACACTCTGCCCGTTATCAATACCTGCCGGAATCGGCACTTTGATCTTCTTGCGGACTTTAATGTACCCTGAACCGGAACAATCCGGACATTTATAGCGGATCACCTGACCGGTTCCGTTACAGTCCGGACAAGGCTGTACATTTCTTACCATACCGAACATGGACTGCTGTGTATAGACCACCTGACCGGTTCCGTTACATTTGGAACAGGTTTCCGGACTGGTTCCCGGTTTTGCTCCGGTACCTCCGCAGGTGGTACATTTTTCTTTTAATGTGATCTCCAGCTCTTTGTCTACGCCGCGAATGGCCTCGTCAAAGGTGATGCGGACGGCCGCCCGTAAGTTTGCGCCCTGACGCGGACCGTTTCTTCTGGCGCTGCTGCGGCTGCCGCCTCCGAAAAAGTCACCAAAAATGTCGCCAAAGATATCACCCATATCTCCGCTGCCGAAATCGAAACCGCCAAAGCCGCCGGCTCCACCTCCGCCCTGCTCAAAGGCCGCATGACCAAACTGGTCGTAGCGGGCTTTCTTATCCGGGTCACTTAAGACTTCATACGCTTCCGTCGCCTCTTTAAATTTTTCTTCCGCATTTTTATCTCCAGGATTCATATCCGGGTGATATTTTTTTGCCAGCTTACGGTAGGCATGTTTTATTTCATCTGCTGTGGCGTTTTTATTTACGCCCAGAACCTCATAGTAATCTCTTTTATCCGCCATCTTAACCTCCAATTTCAGTCTCGCTCCAATGCCTTACAAGAACGGGAGCTTTTTCTATCGGATGAACGACAAGGAAAGAGGGGACAGGGCAGCCCCGTCTCCTCTTCCTGTATCATTATACTGATTTCCGGTATTAAACTTCTTTATAGTCTGCGTCAACCACATCATCTGCATTGTATGTTGAGTTGGCATCTCCGCCAGGTGCTGCCTGTGGGCCGCCCTGTGCACCCTGCTGTGCCTGCTCATACATTTTTGCGAATAATGTCTGTGCATCTTTCATGAGCTGTTCTTTCGCTTCATTGATCTCGGAGACGTCCGCGTCGGTCATGTTGTCCGGTGTTGTGCGATCCAGGATCTCTTTTACTTTTGTGATATCAGCCTGAACAGTTGTCTTCTCGGAATCGCTGATCTTGTCACCGGCTTCTTCCAGTGCCTTTTCTGTCTGGAATACCATGTTGTCCGCATCGTTTCTTGCGTCAATGGCTTCTTTTTTCTTCTTATCCTGTGCTTCGTACTCTGCAGCTTCTTTGACAGCCTTATCAATATCTTCCTCAGACATGTTCGAGCCTGCTGTGATCGTGATGTGCTGCTCTTTTCCTGTTCCCAGGTCTTTTGCAGATACATTTACGATACCGTTTGCATCGATATCGAAAGTAACTTCGATCTGAGGTACACCTCTCCGTGCCGGCGGGATACCATCCAGACGGAACTGACCTAAGGTCTTGTTGTCTCTTGCGAACTGTCTCTCACCCTGTACAACGTGAATATCAACAGCTGTCTGATTATCCTCTGCTGTGGAGAAGATCTGGCTCTTCTTGGTAGGGATCGTTGTGTTACGCTCGATCAGTCTTGTGGCAACGCCGCCCATGGTCTCGATGGACAGGGACAGCGGGGTAACATCCAGTAAGAGGATATCGCCGGCGCCGGCATCTCCTGCCAGTTTACCACCCTGAATGGAAGCGCCGATGGCTACACATTCATCCGGGTTGATACCTTTGAACGGCTCTTTGCCTGTGAGCTGTTTTACTTTATCCTGAACAGCCGGGATTCTTGTGGAACCGCCGACCAGTAATACTTTACTTAAATCATTGGCTGTAAGACCTGCGTCTTTCAGAGCGGTTGTAACAGGAGTTACAGTTCTCTCAACAAGGTGAGCGGTCAGCTCGTTGAATTTAGCTCTTGTCAGGTTCATCTCAAAGTGTTTCGGTCCTTCGGATGTCGCTGTGATGAATGGCAGGTTGATGTTTGTTGTCGTGGAAGAAGACAGCTCTTTCTTTGCTTTCTCTGCTGCTTCTTTCAGTCTCTGCATTGCCATCTTATCTGTGGATAAGTCTACGCCCTCTTTTGCCTTGAAATCATCCAGCATATACTGTGTGATCACATTATCAAAATCATCGCCGCCTAAGTGGTTGTCACCGGCTGTTGCCAGTACTTCGATAACACCGTCGCCGATCTCAATGATGGAAACATCAAATGTACCGCCGCCTAAGTCGTATACCATGATCTTCTGCTCTTTTTCGTTATCAAGACCATAGGAAAGAGCGGCTGCCGTAGGCTCGTTGATGATACGTTTTACATCCAGTCCGGCAATCTTTCCGGCATCCTTGGTTGCCTGTCTCTGTGCGTCATTGAAGTATGCAGGTACTGTGATGACTGCCTCAGAAACTTTCTCACCCAGATAGTTCTCAGCGTCTGATTTTAACTTCTGTAAAATCATAGCGGAAATCTCCTGTGGAGAATATTTCTTTCCGTCAATGTCCACTTTATAATCGGTACCCATCTGACGTTTGATGGAAGAAATTGTCTTATCTGCGTTGGTAACTGCCTGACGTTTTGCAGGTTCACCGACAACTCTTTCTCCTGTCTTTGTAAATGCGACAACAGACGGGGTTGTTCTCATACCTTCTGCGTTGGTGATAACGACTGGTTTACCACCTTCCATAACTGCTACACATGAGTTCGTAGTTCCTAAGTCAATACCTATAATCTTACTCATTATTCATTCCTCCTAAAATCAACTATATCTAAAACTGCTGTTCCGACATCCTGTCATACAGTCTGTCAAATCAGCTCTAGTTGGCAACTTTTACCATGCTGTGCCGAAGCACGCTGTCTTTGTACATATAGCCTTTCTGGAATTCTTCCACTACCAGGTTCTCACCCAGCTCCTCATCTTCCACATGCATCACCGCATTGTGGAAATCCGGGTTAAATTCCTTTCCGGCCGCGTCCATTGCCTTCACACCGATCTCATCAAAGACGGTCATGAGTTGCTGGTAGATCTTCTCGATACCCTGAGCAAACGCTCCTTCTTTCTCCTCATCGGAGAGGGCATCCAGACCTCTTTCAAAGTTATCGACTACCGGAAGCAACTTCGCAAGGACTTCCTTTGCGCCGATATCATACATGCGGCTCTGCTCTTTGGCATTTCTCTTTCTGGCATTCTCAAACTCTGCCATAAGCCGCTGATATTTGTCCGTGACATCGGCAAGCTTCTCTTCACTTTTCTTTAACTCTATCTCCAGAGCTCTGACGGATTTCTTCTTCTTTTTGCCGCCCGGCTCGTTGGATTCTTCTTCCTCTTCTGATCCGGCAGTATCTCCGGCAGCGTTCTCATCCGCTCCGGCAGCCTTTTCAGAAGCTTCTTCCTGCTGTTCTTCTGCAGAACTTTCAGAAGTATTTTCCTCTACGATACTTTCGTCGAAATCTTTTTTATTCTCTTCCACTTAAGTACCACCTTTCTATGATTTATTATTAAAAATCTCATCCAGATCGTCTGTCAGATTTTTGAGCGTATTCACCACTTTCTGGTAATCCATCCGTTTCGGTCCGATGATGCCGACCGTTCCGGTTCCCCCTTCCGCCAGCTCATAGGTCGCTGTCACTACGCTGCAGTCTTTCAAAGTCTGCACCGGGGTCTCATTACCAATGTAAACCTGAATACCATGACGCTCTTCCTGATTCACCGTATCATCCACAAGCTTCACAAGCGCTTTTTTCTCCACCAGGGTATCCAAAAGTGCCATCGTGTGATCCGGATTCATCAGTTCCGGATACTTCAGCATGTTCGTGGCTCCGGTGGTGTATATCTCCATATCGTCTGCTTCGTGTATCGCCTCCACGATTCCATTAAACACACCCTCCAGAATGGAGGCATGCATTCCTGCCTGCACCTTCATGGTGTGAACCAGCTCCAGATTGATATCCTTGAGCGTCAGCCCCTGCAGGAAAGAATTCAATAAAATGTTGAGCTTGAGGATCTCGTCATTGCCTAACGGATCGTCAATGTTCATTAAAAGATTTCTCACGGTATCATTGCCAAGAACAATGACTGCAAGAAGTCTTCTGCTGTCCACCATGGAAAGCTGTATGAACTTGATCTTGGACTCCTTAATCTGCGGCGTGGTGACCAGAGCGGCATAATTCGTATTGGCTGCCAGCACATCCGCCACCTTCTTAAGTACCTCTTCCATGCGGTCCATCTTCTGTAAGAGCGCCTGACGTTCTTTGCGCACCTCGCTCTCGCGGGCGGCGATCTCCGTCTCCTTCTCCTCCATCAGATGATCGACATAATAACGATATCCCAAATCAGAAGGAATTCTTCCAGCAGATGTATGAGGCTGCAGAATATATCCCAGCTCTTCCAAATCTGCCATCTCATTACGAATGGTTGCAGAACTTAAATGTAAATCGGAATCTCTGGCAATAGTTCTGCTTCCCACAGGCTCACCAGTCTCAAGGTAAGTAGATATGATTGCCTTCAATATTTTCATCTTCCGTTCATCCAGATCCATAACCGTTTCCCTTCTTTCTTAGTTATTAGCACTCATTTATGTCGAGTGCTAATATCTTTATAGATAACTTAGCACCATAAGCGAATCTTGTCAAGCATTAATTTCAAATTTTTTTATAACAGTTCAGCCATGCGTTTCAGAATACTAAAAACTGATGCAAATCCATTTGCAGAAGATTTTATATTCTGAAACATGTGGCGTTCTGCCATAATCGAGGAAACAGGCGCATTGCGCCGGGTAAGTTGCGTTAGCAACGGGTTTCCGAGATGTCATGGCTGAACTGTTACTTTCAAGAAAATCCTTCACACTTCTATATAATAAGGACAGATATCCTCATATCTTCCGTCTTTCATCCGAAACCCGCCCGGTATCACACCAAGCTGTGTAAAACCAATCTTTTCGTAGAGATGCCGTGCGCCGGCATTGGTCTTTACCACGGCGTTAAACTGCAGGATCTTAAATCCCAGCGCACGCGCCTTCCTGATGCAGTCTCTCACCAGCTTCTCGCCGATACCCGATCCCCGCGCATCGGAAGCCACCGCATAGCTTGCATTGCAGATATGGCCGCAGCGCCCCACGTTGTTGGGATGGAGGATATAAAGTCCCAGCACCTTTCCCGTGTCCGTATCTTCCGCCACGCCGCAGTGACTCTGACTGTCAAAAAACTCCCGTCCCGTCTCCTCCGTGAGCAGTTCTTCCTGGGGAAAGGCGATGCCCTCCTCCACCACCTCATTCCAGATTGCTGTCATGGGAGCGATGTCCCGTCGGTTATATTTTCTTATTATAATGTTCATATTTTTTATTTCCTTACTCTTCTATTCCATTGCAATGTTTCCGTCTCGCCGGTGAACATGACAGATTTTAACTTCTTCAAACCGGATAAATCAATCTGATCTGTCTGACCTCCGCATTGATCTCCACGTTGTCCGCGGCTTTCACTGACATGCCGGTTCCTGCCAGGAAAGCACGGGCGGCAGTAAAGAAAGTCATTTTCATCCACTTTCTCATAATCTTCACCCTTTCTCTCTTCCCTGTCAAAATAGTAAAATGCCACGCAATCTCTGCCCATATCCAGCGACTGCGCTTTGCCGTAACCGGTTATTTTACTATCATTATAATAAAAAAATATTATATCCACAAGATATTTTGGGCTTTTTATATATGGATATCATGCTTATATTATCATTGTTATTTCAAAAGTCTTCGATTGTTATTTTTACGAAAAAATTTAAAAAAAACTATTGACATTTATAAACTTTGTGGTATTCTATACTCATAATTGTTGAAACAACAACATAGCAACTGTCGTTTCAAAAGGAGGTATGCCATGATTTACACGGTAACATTGAATCCGGCCCTTGACAAAACTGTTGAAATTCCTTCCCTGACCATCGACGCGGTCAACCGCATCACCACCATGCGGACCGACCCGGGCGGAAAGGGCATCAACGTTTCTAAAGTGATTGCCAAACTGGGCGGAAAAAGCATTGCAACAGGAATCCTCGGCGGAGACACCGGACGGGCGATCCTGTCAGCACTCGAGGACATGAAACTGACAACCAGCTTTCATTTTGTGGAAGGGGAAACCCGGACCAATATGAAGATCATTGACCCGGTGCAGCACACCAACACCGATATCAACGAGCCCGGCGTGACCGTATCGGAGGAGATCCTCAATGAACTTCTTTGCGAACTTCTTGAGAAGATCACCGCGGAAGACATCGTCGTCATCTCCGGAAGTATGCCGAAGGGTTCTCCACAGGATACCTACTACACCTGGACGAAAGCCTGTCGGGAAAAGGGCGCAAAAGTGATCCTTGACGCGGACGGCGACCTGTTAAAAGCCGGTCTTAAGGCGTCCCCGTACCTGATCAAGCCGAACAACCACGAGCTTTCCGCACTGGTCGGCCGCACGCTTTCCACACCGGAAGAGCTTGCCAGGACCGCACGGGAATTAATGGAACGGTACGATATTTCCAAAATCGTCGTTTCCATGGGCGGCGACGGCGCTTTATATGTCACAGATTCAGAGATCATTTACGCGGAGGGACTGAAAGTTCCTGTCGGCAGCACCGTGGGCGCCGGGGACAGCGTTGTGGCTTCCCTCGCCGTGGCGGAAGAAGCCGGAATGAGCCTTCCGGAAACCGTTCGCCTTTCCACCGCCACCGGAGCGGCAAATGTCATGTGCAGCGGCACGCAGGCAGCGGAATACTCTGTGATCGAGGAACTGCTCCCTAAAGTTGTATTTCGTCCGATCGAAATCTGAAACTGTTATTTAGAAAATATTTTTCATTGCAAATCATTAATTTTTTCATTATGATAAAGAAAGGAGTTTTATTATGAAAGCAAAAGGCGTGAGACTTCATGGAGCCAACGATCTTCGTCTGGAGGAATTTGAACTTCCGGAAATTACGGATGACGAAATTTTAGTAAAGGTTGTCTCCGACAGTATCTGTATGTCCACTTACAAATGTGCCATCCTGGGCGCAGAGCACAAGCGGGTACATGAAGATGTGGCAGAACATCCGGCTATCATGGGTCATGAGTTTGCGGGCGACATCGTAAAAGTAGGAAAGAATCATCAGGATAAGTTTAAACCGGGTATGAAATTTACTCTGCAGCCGGCGTTAAACTACAAGGGAACCATGTGGAGCCCTGGATATTCCTATGAATTTTTCGGCGGGGACGCCACCTACTGCATTATCCCTTCCGAGGTTATGGAACTGGGATGTCTCCTTGAGTACAAGGGACGCGCTTATTATGAGGCATCTTTGGCAGAACCAATGTCCTGCAGCATCGGTGCTTTCAATGCCGCTTATCACACACAAATGGGTGTTTACACTCACCAGATGGGCATCAAAGAAGGCGGCAAGCTGGCCATCATGGCCGGAGCCGGTCCAATGGGACTGGGCGCTTTAACTTACGCCCTTCACCGTGATGTACGTCCTTCCATGGTTGTAGTCACCGACTTAAATCAGGAACGTCTTGACCGTGCCGCTTCCTTATTCCCACCGGAAGAAGCCGCAAAGGACGGTATCGAGCTTCATTTTGTAAATACCGGCAACTTTGAAGATCCTGTGGCTGAACTGATGCGTATTTCCGGCGGCACCGGATACGACGACGTACTCTGCTACGCACCGGTCGGCGCTGTTGTCACACAGTCAAGCGCTATTTTAGGACGGGATGGCTGTCTTAATTTCTTCGCCGGTCCGACCGACAACCAGTTCAGCGCTTCCATCAATTTCTATGATGTGCACTACAATTCCACACATGTCATGGGAACAACCGGCGGAAATACCGCAGATATGATCGAATCACTGAAACTGACCGCAGAAGGCCGGATCAACCCGGCAGTTATGGTCACACACATCGGAGGCCTGGACGCCGCAGCTGAGACGACTCTCAACCTGCCTAAGATCCCGGGTGGAAAGAAACTCATCTACACACATCTTTCCATGCCTCTGACTGCATTGACGGATCTCCGTGCCAAAGGGGAGGCTGACGGAGACGAACGTCTTGTGAAACTGGCTGACATTGTGGACGCCCATAACGGTCTGTGGTGCCCGGACGCAGAGGAATATCTGCTGGCTAACTTTATCACAGAATAATATAGTGTCAGGATAACCTGTCCGTGTTATCCCGGCACGGACAGGAGGAATATATGGATTCAATGGAAACGCGCAGAAATGCGATCGTTCAGCTGATCAACGAAAAAGGAACGGTCAGTTTCGCTCAGATAAAAAAAGAATTTCCCAATGTGTCAGAAATGACACTGCGCACGGATTTAAAACTTCTCGATCAGGAAAAAAAGATTCTCCGCATCCACGGAGGGGCAAAATCTGTACAGGTGATTATCGGCACCGATGACTTTCTGCACCGGAAGTCCGTCCGCAATATACCGGAAAAACGGGAAATCGCAAAAAAAGCTCTGTCATTGCTTCACCCGGACACCACATTTTTTCTGGATTCAGGGAGCACAGCCATCGTATTGGCCAGGGAGATTCCCGACGAATCTTACCTGATCTACACGACAGGACTGAGCTGTGCCACAGAGCTTGCCAACCTGGAACATCCGACAGTGATGCTTCCGGGGGGCAAATTAAACCGCTACAGTCAGAGCGTCTTTGGTTTTCTGGCGATCAAAGAACTGGAGCGGGTCAATTTTGACCAGGCCTTTTTAGGGGTTACCGGCTTTCATCCGTCCGTGGGATTCTCCTGCGGCATCAACGACGAAGCTTTCTTAAAACAGACGGCTATCCGGCAGTCTGAACAGGTAATCGCCCTGATGGACTCTTCCAAGATCGGTGTCAAATGCAGTTTCAGTTTCTGCGGACTTAATGACATCGACATCATCGTTTCCGACGGGAAGCTTCCGGAGGAGTTTCTGGACGAATGCAGGAAGTACGGCGTAGAAGTCCTGTAAACGTCCGCATCCACGCAGCTGAACCGCTCTCCATGGAATCAACGGGGATTATTATGGAGGAAGGTTTTATGAAAAATACTGTACAACGTTTTGGTAAATTTTTATCGGCAATGGTAATGCCGAACATCGGCGCGCTGATCGCCTTCGGTTTTCTGGCCGCGCTCTTTATTGACACCGGATGGATTCCAAACAAAGGATTTAACAGCATGGTCAGTCCAATGCTCACCTATCTGATTCCGATTCTGATTGCTTCCACCGGCGGCAAGATGATCGGCGGAGACCGTGGTCGGGTTGTCGGCGCCATCGCTGTCATCGGCGCCATCATGAGCAACACGGAGATCACCATGTTGATGGCCGCCATGGTCATGGGTCCTCTGGCCGGCTTCTGCATCAAAAAGTTTGACGACTTCATGGACGGCCGCATGCCGGCTGGTTTCGAGATGCTCATCAACAACTTTTCCGCCGGTATCATCGGTATGGTCCTGGCCATGCTCGGTTATGTGGTGATCGGCCCGATCATGAGCGCGATCCTCGCTGTTCTCTCCGCAGGAGTAAATATCCTGGTAAATAACGGTCTCCTTCCACTGGTTTCCATCTTTATCGAACCGGCAAAGGTACTGTTCTTAAACAATGCGATCAACCATGGTATTTTCACCCCTCTTGCCACCGAACAGGCAGCGGAATTCGGAAAATCCATCATGTACATGCTGGAGCCAAACCCGGGTCCAGGACTTGGCGTTCTCCTTGCCTACATGTTCTTCTGTAAAGATAAAGTGACAAAAGACTCCGCTCCGGGCGCTGTAATCATTCACCTGCTCGGCGGTATCCACGAAATCTATTTCCCATACATCCTGATGAACCCGCTAGTTATCATCGCTCCGATCCTGGGAAATATGGCTGCGATTTTCTGGTTTTCCCTCACAGACTGTGGTCTGGTAGGTCCGGCATCTCCGGGTTCCATCATCGCTTATTTGATGATGACTCCTGGTTCCGATCTGATCAAAGTGATCATCGGTGTTCTTCTGGCAACCGGTATCTCCTTTGCCGTCGCCTCTCCGATCGTGCGAATGGCGGGCAGTAAGAGTCTTGAAGAAGCACAGGAAGAGATGGCTTCCATGAAATCCGGCAACGACAAAGTGGTTCCTGGAACCATCGAACGTTCTTCCGAAATCCGGAAAATCATCTTCGCCTGCGATGCAGGTATGGGATCTTCCGCTATGGGCGCAACCAAATTCCGGAACCGAATCAAAAATGACCGTCCGGACATCAGCGTAACCAATACTTCTGTCGACAACATTCCGGCAGACTGCGATATCGCCATTGTACAGACTACGCTGGCAGACCGCGCGAGAAAGTCCGCACCACAGGCACAGCTTATCACCATCGGCAACTTCCTTGCCGACCCGGCTCTGGACGCGCTGTACGTGCAGCTTACCACCGGAGACGCTCCTGCCGCACCGGCCGGAGAAAACACAGATATCGTAATCCCGGATACACCGATCAAAAAACAGGTGATCATAAAAGACGGTATCAAACTGGGACAGAAATCTGTCACCAAAGAGGAAGCCATCCAGGCTGCCGGAGAACTTCTGGAGAAACTGGGCTATGTGGACCACACCTATGTGGACGCGATGCAGGAACGTGAAAAACTGGTTTCCACCTACATGGGTATGGGCGTTGCCATCCCTCACGGCACGACTCAGGCAAAAGACACCGTAAAGAAAACCGGTATCGTATGCTTCCAGTATCCGGACGGCGTTGATTTCGGTTCCGAAAAAGCACAGCTCGTATTCGGTATCGCCGGTATCGGCGACGAGCATCTGGATCTTCTCGGAAAACTCTGTACTCTTCTGGAAGACCCGGCGCTCCTTGAAACTCTGAAAACCACCGATGATGTGGACTGGGTTTTAAAACAGTTGACGTAATGGGATTGCTTCTTTGAAGCTACGATCTCTTAAATTACAGTATTCCTTAAATTACATATATACTCATAGTGTATTACAAAAAGATCGTGCGGAATCTGCCTGTTGCAGATCCGCACGATCTTTTGTCTTCTTTTGTATTTCCATGAACAGAAGGTTCCCATCATTCTTCTGACCGGCCTTGGAGATAATGAAGTCCGCCATTACGCCGACTATGTCCTCGATGTGACGACCCGGGAGAGGCTTTACTCCAAAATCGGTAATTTCTCCTCCAATGCATCGGTGCATTTGCTGTTGGATATCCTCTACGCCTGCTACTTCGCCGCAGACTATGAGAAGAACTGGCAGACCCGGAGAAATCTCTCCCACAGGGCGGAATCTCTTCGCTCCTCACAAAATGAGATCATGCGAGAGGAATAATAACCTCCCTTATGCCATAAATCTTACGCCGCAAAGTTTCCGGTGTAGAGCTGGTAATATTTGCCCCTGGCGGCGATCAGTTCGTCGTGGGTTCCTCTCTCGATGATCCGTCCCTGCTCCATGACCATGATACAGTCGGAGTTTTTGACGGTGGAGAGACGGTGGGCGATGACAAAGGTCGTCCGCCCTTTCATGAGGGCGTCCATGCCGTCCTGTACCAGTTTTTCGGTACGGGTATCGATGGAGGAGGTCGCCTCGTCGAGAATCAGCGCCGGCGGGTCGGCGACCGCTGCCCTCGCGATGGCAAGAAGCTGCCGCTGCCCCTGGCTTAAGTTGGCGCCGTCGCCGGTGAGCATCGTATTGTAGCCATCCGGAAGACGGCGGATAAAGCCGTCGGCGTTGGCCAGTTTCGCCGCCTTGATGCAGTCCTCATCGGTGGCATCCAGTTTACCGTAACGGATGTTGTCCATGACCGTTCCCGTAAACAGATGGGTATCCTGCAGTACGATACCAAGAGAACGACGGAGGTCCGCCTTCTTGATCTTATTAATGTTGATGCCGTCGTAGCGGATCTTGCCGTCGGCGATATCATAAAAACGGTTGATCAGATTGGTGATCGTCGTCTTGCCCGCGCCGGTGGCGCCGACGAAGGCGATCTTCTGGCCCGGTTTTGCCCAGAGGCTGATATTGTGAAGGACCATCTTATCTTCCGTGTATCCGAAGTCCACGTCGTCAAGAACGACCGCGCCTTCCAGCTTCGTGTAGGTAACGGTTCCTTCCGCTTTATGCGGGTGTTTCCATGCCCAGAGGTTGGTCCGGGTTTCGGACTCCGTAATCTGGCCGTTCTCATCCTCTTTTGCATTGACCAGTTCCACGTAGCCATTGTCTGTCTCCGGTTCCTGATCCATCAGGTCAAAGACACGCTGTGCGCCGGCTGCGGCGTTGACCACGAAGTTGATCTGCTGACTGACCTGTGTGATCGGGTTCGTAAAGCTCTTATTTAATCCTACAAAGGTGATGACCGTACCGATCGTCACGCCTGCCAGCTCATTGATTCCCAGGATAGCTCCCACGATGGCAACCAGCGCGTAGCTGATCCAGCCGATGTTGGCGTTTACGGGCATCAGCAGGTTGGCGTAACTGTTCGCCTTATCGGTACTGTTTCTTAATCCCTCATTGACTTTATGGAAATCATCCATCGCCGCCTGCTCGTGACAGAACACTTTGACCACTTTCTGTCCGTCCAGCATCTCCTCGATAAATCCGTCCACAGCGCCCAAATCCATCTGCTGATGGATATAGTATCTTCCGGACAGTCTGGAGAAATTCGCTGTCACAAGGAGCATGACGACCGCCGTGAGTATCGAGATGACGGTCAGCGCCGGATTTAAGATGATCATGGTGACGAGGGTCGCCGCCATCGTGATGAGCGAGTTGATGATCTGCGGGATACTCTGGCTTAAGAGCTGCCGCAGGGTATCCACATCGTTGGTGTAGACCGACATAATATCGCCGTGGGCGTGGGTATCAAAATATTTGATCGGGAGCGCCTCCATGTTGTGGAAGAGGTCGTCCCTTAAATGAAGCATCGTACCCTGGCTCACATTGACCATGATCCGGTTGTAGGTAAAGGCCGTCACTACGCCGACCGCCATGATGCAGGCAAGACGGATCAGGTCTTTTGCCAGTCCGCTGAAATCTCTGGAACCGCTGTTTAACATCGGTATGATGTAATCATCCACCAGCGTTTGCGGGAACGTCGCTCCCACTACTGTCGCGATCGCTGTGATGATGATACAGGCGATCACAAGCAAAAACGGGAATTTATAATAATGAAGCATATATTTTATGACACGTTTTAACAGCTTGACAGCTGCTTTTGTCTCAAATCTGCCTTTCTTTTCACTCATGAATCCGTTCTCCTCCTTTCCGTTATGCCGGCTGGTCAAAGTCACCGCCGCCCTCCATCTGAGAATGATGGATCTCCTGATAGATGGCGTTGTGGGCAAGCAGATTCTCCGGCGTGTCAAAGTCATCAATCCGTCCGTTGTCAAGCACAAGGATCCGGTCTGCGGATTCGACGCTGGACAGCCGCTGGGCGATGATGATCTTCGTCGTGCCCGGGATCTCTTTTGCAAATGCCGCCCGGATCTTTGCGTCTGTGGCCGTATCGACCGCACTGGTGGAATCATCCAGGATCAGGATCTTCGGTTTCTTCAGAAGCGCTCTGGCAATACAGAGTCTCTGTTTCTGACCGCCGGATACGTTGGCGCCGCCCCGCTCGATCCTCGTCTCATAGCCGCCCGGCATCCGGTCGATAAATTCATCGGCGCAGGCTGCCTTACATGCTTCCACGCACTCCTCATAGGTGGCGTCCGGGTTACCCCAGCGCAGGTTATCAAGAATCGTTCCGGAAAACAGCGTATTCTTCTGCAGTACCACGGATACCTGATTTCTCAGCACCTCGGTATCATACTTGCGGACGTCCACGCCGCCCACACAGACGCTTCCCTCATCCACATCGTAAAGACGGCAGATCAGATTCACAAGACTGCTCTTGCCGGCGCCGGTACCGCCGATGACGCCGATGGTTTCTCCGCTCTTAATATGAAGATTGATATCGGACAGTGCATTTTTGCCGCTGCCGTGTTTGTAAGAGAAGTTCACATGATTAAAATCAATCCGTCCATCTTTTACTTCCTTCACTGCGTTTTCCGGATCATGGATATCCGCTTTCTCGCTGAGCACCTCGCTGATACGGCGGACACTGGCAAGGGACATACTGATCATGACCACGACCATGGACAGCATCTGGCACACCTCCGTCAGATACGTTCCCTCCGGATGATGCCGCAGAAAATAGACGAGAAAATATGTCTGAACGCCGCTGAGCTCCTGATTGCCCAGACAGCAGTCGATCTGCGCAGTCAGATTCAGGCCTACTTTCTTCATTATGTACACAAGCTCTTCCACCCTGGAATCCTCGGTCATGTCCGTTTACACCTCCTGCTTCTCGTTTGCAGCGTACCAGCCTGCACAAATGTTATTCTCTGATGCAGACTTCATCTGCCGCAAGATAGTTTTTCGTCGAACAGTTCATTACCTTACAATCTGTTCACAGAGGGATTCTACCTCATTTTTCTCAAGATGTGAAATTCAAAAAGCTTATCTTCTATAAAAATCTTTTATAGATAATCTCTCCCGGAGATTGAAAAGAAAAAAATGAAATGTTACAATTCATAAAAATGATCATGAATAAAACGCTAATAAATATGGAAAGGAAAGATATGAACACTGTACAACTGGAATGTTTTCTCACCGTAGCGGAATACCTGAATTTTTCCAAGGCTTCCGAAGCATTAAAACTCACCCAGCCCGCCGTCACCCACCAGATTCAGTCACTGGAAAAGGAGCTGAATGTCAAACTGTTCCGCCGCACCAGCAAAAATGTCTCTCTGACTCAGGAGGGTCTGCTCTTTATCAGCGACGCGCAGCTGATCTTAAAGACCGCCATGTCCGCCAAAGAGCGGCTGGGCAATCACGAACATTTTGTTTCTCTGGAGATTGGTTGTCACAACCAGGCGGAACTGCGGCTTCTTCCGCCGGTACTTCAGGAACTGATCCAAGAATATCCCCTTTTGCGGCCCGATATCCATCTGGTTCCGTTTCCTTCTCTCGTCAACCTCATTGAGAGCAATCAGATTCATGCCGCACTCGGATTAAAGGAAACGCACAGGAGATCTTCTCTCTTTTATCAGGAGCTGTGCCTTGCCCCCGCCGCCTGCGTCTGCGCGCCCGGACATCCTCTTTCCCGGTACCGGACCCTCACCACAAAGCAGCTTGCGTCCGCCGGCAACTTTATCGCCTGCACGCCCCGGCCGGTGCCGGACTCTTTTTTTCATGTACAAAACAGTCTGCTGATGCAGCTGCCGCCCAAAAACCGGTTTCTCACTGACAGCGTGGACAGTGCTTTCGCCCTGGCAAAAGCGCAGATCGGCTACACCCTCTACCCGGATATTCCTGCTGCCAGAGACGCGGAACTTTGTTACATCCCGATCACTGATCTGTCCGCCATCTCTTTCGGCGTATACTGCCCGCCGGAACACGATCTGCCGGTGCTGAAACGGTTCCTCGCTCTCATGGGCAAGGCACTCCGGACGCAGTCATAAGAAATCTTCAAAGATCCGGTTGCTGACGTCGATGCCCTTGTCCGTGAGCCGGACGGCGTCTCCTTTTACTTCCAAAAGCTTCAGAGCCACGTATCTCCGAATCACCTCGCCGTAGACTTCTTCCATGGACACGCCAAACTCCCTTTCAAACCGGGACAAAGACACGCCCGCCATTTTCCGCAGTCCAAAGATCATGTAGTCCTCCATCCGGTCTTTTTTTGTGGTCACAAAATAATCCTGCCGCCCCCGAAAAGGCGCGAACGGTTCTTTCAGATACTTTGCCATGGAAGTTTCATTGGCAAACCGGGCTTCATTATAATAAGAAGAAGCGCCAAGCCCCAGACCAAGATACGGAACGCCGTCCCAGTAACCGAGATTATGGCGGCAGGCAAAACTGTCTTTCGCATAGTTGGAGATCTCGTAGCGCTCATACCCTTTTTCATGCAGGATCTCTTTTGTCCGCTCGTACATTTCCCGGTCCACCGTCTCGTCCGGCAGCTGCCTGCGGATCTCTTCCGAATCAAAAAATGGCGTTCCTTCCTCCAGGATCAGACTGTAAGAAGAAATGTGCTCCGGATGAAGCGCCGTCACCTTTTCCAGTGTGTCCACATAATTATGAAGGCTCTGCCCCGGGAGCGCGCTCATAAGGTCAATATTGATATTGCCAAATCCCGCCTTCCGCGCCTCTTCATAATTCAGGAGAAACTGCTCCCAGGTGTGAATCCGCCCGAGCGTTTGCAACAGTCCGTCGTCCGCGCTCTGCAGACCGATGCTTAACCGGTTGACGCCCGCCTCCCGGCAGGCGAAAAGCTTCTCCCCATCGAGTGTGCCGGGATTTGCCTCCATGGAGATTTCCGCATCCGGCGCCAATGAAAAATGATCTCTGATACAGGCAAAAAGCCGGCGAATCTGCGCCGGTGAGAGAAGGGACGGCGTCCCGCCGCCCACAAAGATGGTAGATACCCGGGCCGACGGCGCCGGTAAGCCATCCGCTCCGGATGTCCGTTCCCAGGCAGGATCCAGAGTCTCTGGACTGCCGCTGTTTTTATACATGAATTCTCCCGTCCGCCGGATCTCTTCTTCCAGCGCCCGCATATATCGCTCCACCGTTTCCTCCCCCGCCGGAAACGATAAAAAATCACAATAGTTACATTTCCTCACACAAAATGGAATGTGGATATATAATTCCAACATAGTTTCCTCCCAGTATTTTTTTAATGAGTCCGCACTTCTATTTCTGACAGTCTTCTGCCTTTTTGTGTCGATTTCATTCTTTACTATATCATCTGTCCATCTAAACTTCCAGCCGGGTTTCTGGAACATGACGAACAAAATTACAGTACAACCTTTTACTAAAAACAGAAAAATTACATCACAACCTCTTATTTTTTACTTTTTTCTTACATTTTCATCATTCTCTCTGTATTTTTTTCCATGAAACGAAAAATATTTGACAGACAAATTGCATTTTTTCTCTGCATTTGCTATAGTGTTTTTGTAACATGTAAGACTCAATCGGGAGAACGCATAGATACGATATGACCCGTGGCCACGATTTCCATGCACCGGCACAGCCGGATTCATGCACGCTAACCTTTATCGACCTCAAATCAAATGCATGGAGCCCTGACCTGGCAAAAAGGATTCTCCCGGTGCCATATTCATTATTTTGAATGAGGGAGATTATGATCACTTACGACAACACAAAAACGATTTATGACCTGGTGGAAAATGCCGGAAAGGAATACGGGGATAAGGTATTCCTTCGTTATGAAGACAATGACGTCGTCTTCAATGTCACTTACCGGCAGTTTATGGAAGAATGCCGCGCCATCGCCGCATGGACAAAGGAACAGGACGCTGCCATCGGACACAAGGCGCAAATCGGCCTTATGGGAAGCAGCAGTCATGATTATCTGGCAGTCATGCTGGGCGTCATGAGCAACGGCAATGCCGTCGTGCCTCTGGATATCCAGCTGGATGTGGAGACCTTTGCCGACTGTTTAAACCGTTCCGATGTGGACATTCTCTTTTATGACTGGGAACATCATCCTCTGGTGGAGGGCGTCAAGGAACTCTGCCCGAGAATCAGATCTTACATATCTCTTCAGCACGGAAAACATGTTCCATGCTCTGACAACATCTTAAAAGACTTTGCGGGACGAAGCTCTGCTTCCGATGTATCGGAAAACGACTGCGCCATGATTCTTTTTACTTCCGGAACGACCGGAAAGGGCAAGGGCGTTATGCTCTCCAACCGCAATCTCATAGACAATACATTCTGTACCGAAGACGCCGCCCTGGACACCGAAGAAATCTTATTAAATATTCTGCCGATCCATCACGTTTACTGTATTCACAGCGACGTACTGCTGGCAATACGTGACGGCAGCATCCTCTGCCTGAACCGGGATATGAGCAAGCTGGCCGAACATCTGAAACTGTTTGAACCAACTTCCTTCAGCGTAGTCCCGATGGTTGCCAAAGCGCTTTATAACCGTTTTTCTCTTTTGAGAAGACAGCATCCGGAGAAGTCTCTCGAGGAGCTGAAAAAGGATGTTTACGGCGGACGCCTCTACCGGATCACCTGCGGTGGCGGCTATCTGACCGAAGATCTGGCGAAAAACTACATGGATATCGGTATTGAGATCGGACAGGGCTACGGTATGTCCGAATGTTCTCCGGTTATCTCCGCACCGGACTGGAACCGCCCGGACAAGGTGGCTTCCATCGGTAAGATCGTCAATCGCTGCGAGGTCCGCATCGTGGACGGCGAGATTCAGGTGAAGAGTCCTTCCGTCATGATGGGCTACTACAAAGACCCGGAAAATACCGCGGAAGCCATCACTGACGACGGCTTCTTATGCACCGGCGACCTGGGCTATCTGGATGACGAGGGATTCCTCTATCTGACCGGCCGTAAGAAAAACCTGATCATCCTGAGCAACGGTGAAAACGTCGCTCCGGAACAGATTGAAAATATGTTTGAAAATGAGTCCATCGTGGAAGATATCCTCGTTTTTGAAGAAAACGATGTGATCACCGCCGAGATCTATCCGAACTTCAAGTACGCGGAATCCTGCGATATCACAGACATCGAAGGCGCTGTGAGCGAGAGTATCGCAAAGATCAACCAGCAGCTTCCTTCTTATAAGCGGATCTTAAACCATCGCGTGCGCCGGGACCCGTTTGAAAAGACCACATCCCGGAAGATCAAGCGTTCCAACTACTTCAGCCAGAAAAAACTGGAAGAAGAAAGCCGCAAGAAACGGATCCTTCCGGAAAATGAACTGCAGCAGAAGCTTTACGACAGCGTGGCAGGCATCCTCGGTCACCAGAACTTCGGCATCGACACCGACTTCTACCGCGCAGGTATGGACTCCATGGGAAGCGTCATGCTCCTGACCGACCTGGCGGAAAACATGGACTTTTCCATCACTCTGGACGATCTGATGGCACACGCCACCGTACAGAAACTGGAAGCATTCTACAAAGAAAGCATGCAGGAAGAAAAAGTCGACTACTCCATCCGTCCGGTATACCCGCTGACCAACCTGCAGATCTACTTTGCTTATGTTATGCGCGGAAATACCACAGCAAACCTGCCATCCTTAATCCGTCTGGATGACAGCGTCGATCTGGAAAGATTGCAGAAGGCTGTGGGCGACCTCTTTGACGTTCACCCTGGACTGAAAGCCATCATCCAGATGGACGAGGGCGCTTATAAGAGCTTCCGCCACGACGAGCTCCGGGTAACGATCCCGATTCTCCGCCAGTCCGACGCAGAGTTTGAGGAGACGAGAAAGAACCTCCTTGTCCCGTTCCTTTACGGCAAGGACGAGCCGCTCTACCATGCGGGCATCTATCAGACCGACAGCGCCAACTACCTGTTTTTGGATATCGCCCACATCGTCGGCGACGGCATCACCTTACAGATCCTCTTTGAAGATCTGAATAATCTGTACCTTGGCAAACCGGTGAAAAAAGAAAGCTACACTTTCTTTGAATATGTGCTGGACGAAAAAGCCCGCGACGCGAAAGGCAAACGGCAGCAGGATATCGAATATTATCTCAAGCTGATGAAAGACTTCCGGATCAAAAAGAGCATCTTAACCCGCAGAGACTTCCATGATCTGGACAAGGGCGTCAACGCTTCCTTAAAGGGACGCTTCACCATCAGCCCGAACCAGTTAAACGCTTTCTGCCGGAAAAATAAGATCTCCGAGAACGTGATGTTCTTAACCGCTTATAACTACTGTATCAGCATTTTTGCCAATGAGAAGGATGTGGTCAGCACAAGTATCCACAGCGGACGTACCGACAGCCGCTGGGCAAGACTGGCAGGCTGCCTGTTCACCACCTACCTCTTCCGCTACACCAACGTGCCGCACGAAACGGTACCGCAGCTTCTTCGCAAGCATGCCCGGGAGATCATGGAGACCATGCGCTGCCATACTTCCACCCTGCACGCAGACGAAATGTTCATCCAGTACCAGGGCGACATCCTGAATCTGGACGAGATTGGCGGAGCGCCGGCAGAAAGAGAGCCGATCCAGCTTGATTCCCTGCCGTTCCACCTGCAGATCATGTCCAACAAGAAGGGATTCTACTACTACGAGCTTCGTTACTGGGAGAACCGTTTCGACAGACAGCAGCTGGAGATTTTTATGGAGTGTATGGATATCATCATCAACGCCATGCTCACAGAACCTTCCGTGCGCCGCTTAAAGAAACACCTTCCGGAGCGTCTCTTCCCGAAACATTACTTTGTGAAAGCCGGGGACGTCAACGAAGCCGCAGGCTTTACGCTCATTGAAGACGTCACGCCGGACACCAAAGTCAAGGCTTACGTCTTTGACGAAACCTGCCGCAAACAGCCTTACGGCGCATGGGGCGCCCTCTACATCATGGATCATCCGACAAAGGGATGGGTCGACAAGATCACGAACCCATACAGTGGCGGTATGCTCTACCAGACCGGCCTCCACGCAAGAATCCTGCCGGATGGCTCTCTGGATATCTTAGAGCGCTGCGGACGCACCATCATGGTAGAAACCCTGACCGGCCGTGACTTCCTCGACCTCGGACGCCTGGAAGAAACTCTCTTAAGCTACGACGGCATCGACTCCGCCGAAGCCTACACCTGCTGGGGACCAGACCACCGTCTGATGCTCTGCGCGGACATCTCCGGTGAGAAGGAACCGGATATGGAAAAACTGCAGGCTTACGTGGCCGAGAAGGTAGAACCTTGCCTTGTACCGAAGGAGATTCGGTATACCGCACAGGTTGCAGAGAAATAAACAGCAAACGGGGACGATACGTCCCCCCATTAAAAAAACAGCAATCCCGGAAATTCTTCTTCCGGAATTGCTGTTTGCATATTCGTATCTTTTACGTATGAACCTTATCTTTTCTAATCCTCATCCAGCTTCAGCACGCTCATGAACGCCTTCTGCGGAATCTCTACATTACCAATCTGGCGCATTCGCTTCTTTCCTTCTTTCTGTTTCTCAAGAAGCTTTTTCTTCCGGCTGATATCGCCGCCGTAACACTTGGCAAGGACGTCCTTGCGGACGGCCTTCACGGTCTCTCTGGCGATGATCTTGCTGCCGATGGCTGCCTGGATCGGGATCTCGAAAAGGTGTCTCGGTATCTCTTCTTTTAATTTTTCGCACATCTTTCTGCCGCGCTCGTAAGCGGAAGAAGCATGGACGATGAAGGAGAGGGCGTCCACCTGCTCCCGGTTGATGAGAATGTCCAGCTTCACGAGATCGGACTGCACATACCCTTTCATCTCATAGTCAAAGGAGGCATAGCCTCTGGAGCGGGATTTCAGAGCGTCAAAGAAGTCGTAGATGATCTCATTGAGCGGCAGGTCATATTTTAAGAGGGCGCGGGTCTCCTCCATGTATTCCATGGAGACATAGGTTCCCCGGCGCTCCTGACAGAGCTTCATGATGGAGCCGACATATTCCTTGGTCACCATGATCTCGGCGGAGACGATCGGCTCTTCCATGTACTCGATGGTGGACGGGTCCGGCAGGTTGGTCGGATTGGTCAGATCAAACACGGTGCCGTCGGTGAGATGCACCTTGTAAATAACGCTCGGCGCGGTGGTCACCAGGTCAAGGTTGTATTCTCTTTCCAGCCGTTCCTGCACGATCTCCAGATGGAGCAGTCCCAGAAAGCCGCAGCGAAAACCAAAGCCCAGCGCCACGGAGGTCTCCGGTTCGTACTGGAGAGCCGCGTCGTTAAGCTGCAGTTTTTCCAGGGCGTCGCGAAGGTCCGGGTATTTGGCTCCGTCGGCCGGATAAAGGCCGCAGTACACCATCGGGTTGACCTTCTTATATCCCGGCAGCGGCTCGGCGCACGGATTGTCCGCGTCAGTGACAGTGTCGCCCACACGGGTTTCTTTTACATTTTTCAGGCTGGCGGTAATATAGCCTACCATGCCGGCAGAAAGCTCGTCACATGGGATAAACTGCCCAGCGCCGAAGGTTCCCACCTCCACCACATCGGCTTTCGCGCCGGTGGCCATCATGAGCATGTTGGTTCCTTTCCGAATCGTTCCCTCCATGATGCGGGCAAAGATGATCACACCTTTATAGGAATCGTAAAGGCTGTCAAAAATCAGCGCCTGCAGCGGATGATCCGGGCTGCCTCCCGGCGCCGGGATCTTTTCTACGATCTGTTCCAGCACCTGATCGATATTGATGCCGTTCTTGGCGGAGATTCTCGGCGCGTCTTCCGCCTCAATGCCGATGACATCCTCGATCTCAGCGACCACCCGGTCCGGGTCGGCGCTCGGCAGGTCGATCTTATTGATGACCGGCATGATCTCCAGGTCGTGATCAATGGCAAGGTATACGTTGGCGAGGGTCTGCGCCTCGATGCCCTGCGCCGCGTCCACCACCAGGATCGCTCCCTCGCAGGCCGCCAGACTGCGGCTCACCTCGTAGTTAAAATCCACGTGTCCCGGTGTGTCGATCAAATTGAAAATGTATTCTTCTCCGTCTTTTGCTTTATATATGGTACGCACGGCCTGCGACTTGATCGTGATGCCGCGTTCCCTTTCCAGATCCATATTGTCAAGCACCTGGTCCTGCATCTCCCTGTCCGTAAGAAGACCGGTCTTTTCGATGATCCGGTCTGCCAGGGTGGATTTGCCATGGTCAATATGGGCAATAATACAAAAATTCCGAATCTTACTCTGGTCAATTCCAGCCAAAATTGCTCCCTCCTGTTATTCCACTCTCACCGCCTTGTGGCGGGAATTATCTCTATTTTATCTGATAAACTGCATCCAGCTTACTATAGCACGAATTTCCGCGGACTTCCATAGCTGTTTTCCATAAGATTGCCGCGCCATTTATCTGTCAGAGACCGGCTCCTTAAGCTCCCGGCAAAACATTCTTCGCGCCGTCGTCTTCTGCGGACAATATCTTCCCCACCTTTTTCAGACAGTAAAGACAGGTTGGCACAATGTACATGACCGCCGTCACCCATGCTGCCTGATCGGTAAAGCAGATGGCGGTAAATCCCCAGACCGGAACGAAGATCAGGCTCACCGCTGTCCGGGCGATCATCTCCACCACGCCGGAGAGCACCGCTCTTCCCGAATAGCCCAGTCCCTGCACACAGAGGCGGACGATGATGAGAATACCGAGAATCCAGTAGAAAAAGCCGGAATAAAAGAGCAGATCTCCGGATGCGTCCAGCACGGCTGTCTCCCCGGCGTCCACAAAAATCATGGACATCTCTCTGCCGAAGAAGATCACAACCAGTCCGATGGCGATACCGTAAAGGATTCCCGCCAGCGTTCCCTGCCGCAGTCCCTGCCTGATCCGGTCTATCTTCTTTGCGCCATAATTCTGGCTGCAGAAGGTGGAGACTGCCGCTGCCATGGCGTCAAAGGGACACATGGTAAAGTTTTTCAGACGGGACGCCGCCGTGTTGGCGGAAACGTAAATACTTCCCAGATTGTTGGTCGCCGCCTGCATGACCATGCTGCCGATGGCGGTGATGGAAAACTGCAGTCCCATGGGGAAGCCCATGACGATCAGCGTCTTTACGAGATCCCCCCGCACCACACACTCCTCTTTTTCCATATGGAGCACCGGATACTTCTTTATAATATAAATCAGACAGAACACCCCGCTCATAAGCTGCGACGTGATGGTCGCAATGGCAGCGCCGGCCACGCCCCAGTGGAGGGTCGTGATACAGAAAATGTCCAGAAAAATGTTGGCGACGCAGGCAAATGCCAGAAACAAAAACGGCGTCCGGCTGTCTCCCACCGCCCGCATGATGCTGGAAGTCAGATTATAAAGAAGCGTAAACGGAATCCCCAGCAAGATCACCAGCAGATAGATGTACGCATCGGCAAAAATGTCATCCGGCGTGGCGAGAAGTTCCACGATCTGCGTACAAAACAGCGCGCAGAGAATCGTGAGCACGACCGCGAGCACTGCCGTGATGATAAAGCTGTTAAAAACAAACCGCCGCATGGTACTGTAATCCCCGGCGCCAAACCGCTGCGCCACCGGCACGCAAAAGCCCGTACAGGTTCCGATGCAAAATCCTAAGATCAGAAACTGCACGCTGCTGGACGCGCCGACGCCGGCCAGGGCATTTGTTCCAAGGAAACGTCCCACGATGGCGGCGTCCGCCACATTGTAGCCCTGCTGCAAAAGATTCCCTGCCAGAAGCGGCAGAGCGAATTTCAGAATCAAGAGGAGAGGATTCCCCTCGGTCATATCTTTTGTCATAATAAAAAATCTCCCTTCCTGCCGTCCACAGAACCTGCCGCGGCAAAAAGGGAGTTACTGCTTTATTCTTCGTTGGACAGACGGATAAATTCTTCCAGTCTCGCTTTCGCGGCGCCGCTGTCGATCAATTCTCCTGCCAAACGAATTCCATCATTAAGAGTCTCCGCCTTCCCGGCCACATAGAGTCCTGCACCTGCATTCATTAATACTGCATTTCTTTTCGGGCCTTTTTCTCCGTTAAGGATGGACAGCGTGATCTGCGCGTTCTCCTGCGGAGTTCCTCCGGCCAGCTCTTCTTTTTTACATTTCTCAAAGCCGAACTGCTCCGGCTCGATCTCATAAGAACGAAAGCTTCCGTCCTTGATCTCACACATGGAAGTCTTTGCGCTCATGGATATCTCGTCGAGACAATCCTGTCCGTACACGACAAGCGCATTCTTTACGCCCAGGTTGGCAAGCACTCTCGCCAGCGGCTCCACCAGCTCTTTCTCGTAGACGCCCATGACCTGCATACTTGCTCCCGCCGGATTGGAAAGCGGGCCGAGAATATTAAAGACGGTACGGATGCCTAATTCCTTTCTCACATGGGCCACATAGCGCATGGCTGTGTGATACTTCTGTGCAAAGAGGAAACAGATGTTGATATCTTTTAACATCTGCGCGCTCTTTGCCGGGGATACCATGATATTCACCCCCAGCACCTCCAGCACATCGGCAGCGCCGCATTTGCTGGAAGCCGCCCGGTTGCCGTGCTTTGCCACCGGAACTCCGCCAGCCGCGATGACAAGCGCTGAGGTGGTGGAGATATTAAAAGAGTTGGAGCAGTCTCCGCCAGTCCCCACGATCTCCAGCACATCCATATCATTTAACAGACGGACGCAGTGGGCGCGCATGCCGGCCGCCGAGGCGGTGATCTCGTCGATCGTCTCGCCTTTCATGGCGAGGGCCGTCAGATAGGCGCTCATCTGGATATCGCTGGCTTCCCCGGACATGATCTCATTCATGACCGTCTCTGCCATCTCGTAGCTTAAATCCTTTTTCTGGCTTAACATCATAATTGCTTCCCGAATCATTCTTCATTCCTCCATTTCTTCTGGTCATGGAAGGCGAAAAGTTCTTATGCGCTAAAAAACACCTGTCCATGACAATGTAAATGTAAACAGTTACTTTGCCAAGGACGGGTGTATACTAATCCAGAAAAAGTATTCCGGTTCCTTCGTCTCAAAAGGAACAGTCCCCGAAATACGACTCCGGCACTACATCCGCGGTGCCACCTTGCTTCACAATTCCTTGTGCTCTTTATGAGATACCATCATATCTCCGGCAACTGACGTATGCCTTACGTCGCAGTATACTCAACCTTCCTGTCTTTCTCCGGATCAATGCATCGGCGGAACATATCTATCGGCTGCATCTCCACCGACAGACTCCGACATCGGTCTTTGACTACGCCCTCAGTGGGCCATTATAATAATCTGCGTTCGGCCCGGCTCTCACCTCCCCGGACTCTCTGTGCGCGCACAACTATTTTTACTTCCACTTCAACGGTTTATGAACAAACGAAATCAATATTTTTTATTCCTGTTAATTAAAGCACAGAATGTTGGCTTTGTCAATTCTGAATTTTTGTTCCGGCATCTTTTCCAACATCTTTCTCACCATTTTCTGCTTTCTTCGCCGGTCCCTTTTCCTTATTTCTCATACGCCTTCTCCCCGCTCAACAGCCGGTAAAGCACCTCCGCCAGCGGTTTCATGGCGTTTTTGGCCTCGGAGACAGTATTATTCTGCGCCCCCACTTCAATGAGTACCGCCCGTTTTGCCAGATGCAGATTGTACCGGTAACCCTTTATGTAGATTTTCCGGGTAAAATCCGGATAATATTTCGCGGCAAGAAGCTGCATCTGCAGGCTGAATGCCAGGTTATCGGATTTGTTCGGGTTGTTCAGATAAGTAAGCTCCCCGCTTTTTAGACGGCTCACTCCGTTAAAAAACATGATCTGCGCGGTGTCCTTTCCGTCCACCTTTGTCACCAGATGGATGGAATCCTCCACCGAATCCCGGTGCAGATCGAGAACCACCTGAATGGACGGATTTTTTTTGAGCGCAGCTTCCACGCTGTCCCCGGCATAATCGTAGGCGGCGTTCCTGTCCAGCTCTCCGTTGACCTGGTCGTAGATGGACGTATCATGGATCGAGGCGATCCCGTAGGACGCCAATTCTTTTTTCAATGCCTTGCCCACATCCAGCACATCTCCTGTTTTTCCTTTTTCTTCTCTGTAAGTCTCGCTGCCGTGGGTGTGATAGATGAGCACAAGAGGCTCTTCCCCACTTTCTTCCAGGGGCAGGGAAAGGTCTTTTGTAACCAGCTTTTCCCCATTCAGGTCTTCTCTTGTCATTGTCGTCGTCCCATCCACAATATAAAAATTCTTCAAAAGAAAATCATAATCCGACAGTTCTTTCACGGTATAGCTCTGTCCTTCCCCCGTGGTCTCCATGGTTCCGGGGTCCTTTTTCTTTTTCTCCACCGACTCATCATCTGATTCTGTAAAATATTCCGGCACCCGGTCGCTGTACAGAGACAAAAAGGCATCATTTCCCTCCCAGTAATCCACACTGTACTGCTGCACAGGAAACATCTCCGTCTGCAGAGCATAGCGAAAAAGCGGCAGAAACAGACTGTCCTCCCCGAGATACTTTTCATAGGACAGAACCGGCGTCAGTTCGTTTTCCGCGCTGCGGATGAAAGTAATCCCGGCATCCCGGATCATCTCTGCCCGCAGGGGAATCCTCTCCCTCAATTCTTCCCAGAGATTTCCCTGCCCCGGCCTGCTGTCAGACACCAGCATAAGCCACAGCACGACAAACACAAAGAGTAATGCGATTTCCACCAGCCGTCCGATGCGGCCAAAGCTCTGCTCCATATTCTCACGGCTCCCTCTCCCGATGTTTCATTAATCCAGTGTATGCCTGTCCGAGAAAAATATGCCTGTATTTTCATCGGCACAGCGTGTCGACAGCGCCCGCGATCATCCGGTTGATCCCTTCCGAGATCGTATAACTGATCCTCTTGACCGACTCGTCGATCTCCTTTGGTGTGACAAACAATCCAAACAGATCTTCGGGAAGATGCGCTGCCAGAAACTGATATTGTTCCTGCTCGCTCCATTCGGAAAATGGCGCGGGATCGTGCTTACCTTCCACAGCAAAGGGCAGTATCGCCGACAAAATGTCCCCGGCAACCGCCGGAATGGAAATCACAGTCGGCACGCCGACAGCGATCACCGGGATCCCCATCGTGCTCCGGGAGATTTCTCTTCGCCCGTTTCCCACACCGGCTCCCGGCGCGATACCGGTATCACAGATCTGAATCGTCTTTGTGAGACGCGCCGGATTCTTTGCCGCCAGAGCATCAATGATGATCATCACCTCCGGGCGCGTTCTGTCAATGATCCCCCGCAGAATCTCCCCGGTCTCCATACCTGTCTGTGCCATGACTCCCGGCGCCACGGCAGTGGAAAGACGCATCCGTTTTAATCCCTCTCTGTCCCGCAGGGGGTTTGTGATAAACAGATTCTGCACCGCCAGCGGTCCGAGAGCGTCCGGTGTCACTTCCCGGTTGCCAAGTCCCGCAACCAGCACATTTCTGTGTTTTCCCAGCAATTTTTCCAGATGCTTTGCCAGCAGCACGCTCATCTCCTCATGATACTCCCCGTCATTGTCCGCCAGGTCTTCGCTCTCCAGTGTGATATAGACCCCCCGGGGCTTTCCGAGGAGACGCTCCCCTTCCTCATTTTCTACGGTGATGATGATCTCCTTAAGCTTCCCTTTTTTCCCTTTTCTGACCGTAATACCGTTTCCAGACGAACGCTCCGTCTCTCTCCCGCACATGCCGTTTCTTCTCTCCATCTCTTCCTGAAGTTCCATGGCCAGATCCGTATGGATATACATGCTCTCCTGCTGCATTTTTCCCTCTCTCCTTACATTTTCTGCGACATTATTTTCTCTCTCAGTATCTCTTTTTCTGTTAAAAAATATGCAAAAAATTCAAATTTGCTATTGACAAACCGGGGACTCGTCACTAAAATATAAGGGTATGTTTACATTAAATTGTCCGTGTCCAGTATTAATGTAAGGCAAGAAACATAGAGTGAATATATTTTGGAGGTGTACAGATTGGCTAACATCAAATCTGCAAAAAAAAGAATCTCAGTTATTGAGAAAAAAACATTAAGAAATAAGATGATCAAATCTAAAGTAAAAACATGCGTGAAGAAAGTGGAAGCTGCGATCGCACAGAACGATAAAGAAGCAGCAAACGCAGCTTTACAGGTTGCGATCTCTGAGATCAGCAAGGCAACCTCTAAGGGAATCTATCACAAGAATACATCTGCAAGAAAGATTTCCCGTCTGACAAAAGCTGTCAACAAGATCGCCTGAATATAGAAAACGATACCCCGGAAAGAGCGGCTGCTTTCCGGGTCTTTTTTATTGCACGGGAAATTGTGTTCCTGTTATGCAATAAAAACGCTCCGCGAGGACCGCACTGCGGCGGACAGAAAACTTTTGATCTTTCAGGCGATCCGCTCGGAAAGCCCGACGATCAGCGTCTCCAGTCCGATCTGATCGCTGATACGGCCGGTTTTGATCTCTTCTTCCACCTGGATGCAGGAGGCGATGCAGTGCTCTAATATCGGCACTGTATATCCGCCCAGCTGCGCCGCATTTTTCCGGATGGCAAAGGCCGGGATTCCCGCTGCCTGCGCGATATCCTTGTCCGGCTTACGCAGGCTTCGCATATTGGAAATGAGCAGCAGGATCCGGTACTGGCGGACGATCAGAAACAGAATACGCATCGGCGGCTCTTTTAACAGAATCAGATCATCATAGTAGGCAAGCGCCTGCCGCTTCTTTCCCTCCGCAATAGCAGCCACTAGCTCAAAGATCTTGTTCTGCACCTCACCGGACGTGATCTGTTCGATATCCTCCCTCCTGATCTCTTTCCTCTCCCCCACATAGGAGATCAGTTTATCGGTCTCATTTTTGATCTGGAACATATCGTCCCCCACACGCTCCAGGAAAAAGCGCACATCACTCTCCCGAATCTTCTTTTTCTCTTTTCCGAGAAGCGCCGCCACCCAGCGCATCAGCACTTTTTCTGTCTGATCTTTTTTCAGAAATTCTCCCACATACCCGTTCTTCTTGATCCACTTATACGCTTTGGAACGCTTGTCCACTTCCGGCTCACAGATGATCACGCAGGTAGTCTCCGGCAGTGCCTGCAATATCTCCACAAAGGCATCCTTCCCGGACTTAAAGATCCCCGTCCGATCAAGGACCAGCACCCGTTTCGTGGCAAACAGCGGATAGGTCATGGCAAGCTCACGGAGCTGCTGCAGATCGATCTTGCTGTCCTCAAAGACAGCATAATTCATCTCATCTCCCTCCGCCACCATCGCATGTACCAGAAGTTCTTTCGCCTGCAGGATGAGATAATTCTCATCTCCGGTCAGAAGATATACTCTCTGAAAATCCTGTTCCTTAATCTGTCGTCTGATTTCCTTCATAGTCTCCTTCTCTCTTTTCTGTCCAAAATACAAATATATTCTAATATGAATCCTGCCGCACGTCAATTCGCAATCGACTGTCCGCCATCGATGTCCACTACCGGAAGGCAGACATGGTCCAGTTCTCTCCATCCGTCTCCACAAAAATCGCACCGCTCTCCATCGTCATACAGATATCCGCGCCGCAGTCTGCCAGTCGTTTCAACGTTTCCGGATCCGGATGTCCATACCGGTTCTTTTCTCCGACGGAGATCAGCGCCGCCTGCGGCAGAAAATGTGAGAGAAAAGTATCTCCGGTGGAGGAACCGGAGCCATGATGCGCCACCTTTAATATCTCCCACCCACTTCCGGCTTTCCTGCGCTCTTTTTGTTTCCCTGCCGCCTTCTCACGCACAGACTGCTTCCCCGCCGGTTTCTGCCCGTTCTTTTCCACATAAGTGCAGACCGCTTCCTCGCCGGATGCTTCCAGGTCTCCGGTAAATAAGGCGTCAAAGTCTCCATACTCCAGATGAAAGACCAGCGAAGCGGCATTTTTATCTTCCGTCTCAAAGCCGTCATACGGATGCATGCAGTGAAGATGCGCCCCATCCGGAAACCGGATGCCGTCACCTCTCTCCATCATGACGACTTGCGCCCCCTTTTCTTTTGCCAGCGCCGCAAATGTGTCCTGTTCTTCGTCACTGCCCACAGCAGACAGGAGCACATGGCGGACGGGATATCCCATCTCCAATAATTCCGAGAGCCCGGAAATATGGTCGGCATCCATATGTGTGGCAATCATATAGTCGATCTCGGCGATACCATAATATTTCAATGCAGGAGCTATGACATACTGTCCGACACCGGAGCGGGAAGTACTTCCCCCGTCGATGAGTACAGATTCTCCTCCGGGCATCTCTACCAGAATACCGTCCCCCTGTCCCACATCCAGCATAGTGACGCGGAGCTTCCTGTCAGAAGGCAGGAAAAACAGCACGAGAGCCAGAAAAAGTCCTGCCCGGATTCCTGTCTTCCACCAGCGGCGATACCAGATAAAAAGCAGAGCCCCTTCCAGAGCATACAGAGCCGCCATCTCCGGCAGGGACGGACATCCAGGAAGCAGGACCGCGCCGGGAAGCTGACGCATATGTTCCAGAAAAAAATCCAGAAAACCGAGTACTCCCACTGCCGGAAGAAATAACACCCTCGTGAGGATCTCTCCCGCCCATCCGGGCAGAGACAGACCTCCGGGTCCTATGTCCGGCAGCAGAAAAACGCCTGCCAGCCCTGCCACGATACCACTGACCATCATCGGTGTCATACAGGGGATCACCAGCAGATTGATGAGAATACTGTACGGAGAAAACGTATAAAAAATCCGCAGAACTACAGGAAGCGTCACGGCACTTATGACCACGCTGGACAGGAACGCATCTGCCGCCCGCTTTCTCCATCCGGAAAAACGCCGGATCCGCCCCTCTTCTTCTCTCTTTCTCTTCTCCGCCAGTTCTTCCACCCACGGCAGCACATATCCGATCGCAAATATGGCAGCAAAAGACATCTGACAGCCGCCCTCCAGCAGACGCCAGGGGGAATCAAACAACATGAGGATACCTGCCAGACTCATGGCGGAAGTCATATCATACTGCGCCCCAAAATATTCCGCCCCCAGATAGACGGCGTACATGAGGACCGCTCGCAGGATCGAACTCCCAAAACCGGTGAGACATCCATAAAACAGTAGAAGAAACACGCCTCCCGCGCAGGCAGGCGCATAGGGAAGCTTTCTCCTGCGCAGAAAGCGAAACCAGCTTCCCGCCATAATGGATACATGCAGCCCGGAGACGGACAAAAGATGCGCAACGCCATTCTCCTCATACCGTAGCTCCTGCTCCTCCGAGAGAGCCTTCTTATCCCCCAGGACCATGGCATCCAGCAAAGCCGCATACCCGGTTCCCAGCGTCCGGTCATACACACCGGCGACAGCCATCCGCACCCGGCAGGCTATCCGCTCCAGACAGAAACGCTCCTGCCCGGTCTTCTGAAAAGAATCCGCGAAGAACTGGCAGGAGATTCCCTTAGACTGATAGTACACCTCGCTGTTAAACTCACCGGGATTGGTCGGCGCCGCCAGCGCTGTCATCTCCCCGACGCCCGTGATCTGATCCCCGGGCATAAGGCTCCCCATCTCTGTCGTCAGATGAAAAACGCGGCAGTTTTTTCTGACAGGAACAGTCTCCTTCTCCCCTTCCGGTAAAAAGCGGACCTCCTCCAACGTGATATCATATTCTCCCTCTTCATCCACCTGCAAAAAGGTGATCCTTCCGGAAATCTGTCCGGACAGCGGAAGAGTCCTCCCAGGCAGAGGCTCTCTCTGTTCCCATGCTCTGAGAAATAAGAGAAAACCTGCCAGAAAGAAAATGGAAAAAAGAAGCAGCAAAAAACGGCCCTGCCCTTTTTGCCATACCAGAAAGCAGACTCCTGTCAGCAAAAAAAGCAGAACCGCACATACTCCGCCCTTTACACCGAATGATATGGCTGCGGCCTCTCCAAGCACAAGCCCTGTCATACACGGAAATAAAGGTCTTTTCATTTTTCCTCCATATTTTATTTATCGTCATCCGATCATTCCTGCTGTCAGCAAGACAAAAGAACTTCTGCGCGAGAGCAAATCCGTTCTCCTTACTTTTCACTGCCGCTGATAGAACTGTCCACCAGCGAATAGTCGTTGGTCATCATCAGATGGAAGGAATCAAAATCCCGGAGAGATTCCATTCTCTCCCCCTCCACGGTAAACTGCACGGAGGTGGCATTTCCGAGAGCGGTGATCGTATTTACCATGGCATACACCATCACCTTTTCTTCCACACCCGGAAGGACATTCTCGATATCTCTGCTCAGATCCACATAGCAGACACTGTTATGAATCTGCGTCTGATTGATGATCAGATCCGTCGGAAGAGGACTCTGCACATCCAGTTCCTCCGGGGCATGCATCAGCTCCAGCAGAACTCTTGTCTCCATCGGCATATTTTCATCCGCATGAAGAGACGTCTTATATTCCACCAGACTGTCCCCGTCCATATCGGCATAATAGAGAGTCACTCTCTCCTCAGTGCCATAAATCGCTTCCGCGTCCTCCTCCAGAATGAACGTATCTGCCGTCATCGCGCCGATCGGAGTGTCCTCACTGTCCAGCAGACTGTCTCCGTTGATGGTAAAGCGCACGGAATCCACACCCGAAATCTGCACAAGCGACTTCACCACAGCCGCCCGCAGCAATATGGCATCCGCAGCATTGAGCTGTCGGTATCCGGCTCCCAGATCCACCGTCTCCTCCGCTCCGTCCAACACGATAGAATTCACAATCACTCCATCGGAAATGGCCGGCTTATACGTATCCGTGCTCCGGTTCTCCGTATCGGACAGACGGGAGACGACCTCATAGGAAGCCAGCAATGCGTCTTCCGTATTTTCCAGCGTATAATCCACCGTATGGAAATCGTCCCCGTCTGCATTGAGATAGTAAAGCTGAATCTCATTTTCTTCCGGAGCATCCGCCTCCGTGCTGGCAGCAGCTTCTTCTCCCGGCGCACATCCGGCCGGAAAAACCGCGAGGAGCAGGAGGGAAAGAATCAGGTATGCCATTTTGTGTATTTTTTTCATCACTGCATTTCCCCCCCGTCTATCCCAGATAATTTAACGGAATACGGATGATGAAAGTCGCACCCTCACCTTCCTTACTGTGTACCCGGATGGAACCCTTGTGAAGAAGGATGACATTTCTTGAGATAGCCAGACCGAGACCGGTTCCTCCCGTCTCTCTGGAGCGGGCTTTGTCCACCCGGTAAAATCTCTCAAAGATCTGTTCCTGGCAATCTTCCGGTATGCCGACACCGGTATCCTTCACCCGGATATAGAAAAACTTATGATCTCCGTTCAGGGATACGTCCACTTTTCCGCCGTCGTGATTATACTTCACCGCATTCTCGATAATATTGTTGCAGGCCAGAGAGAGTTTCACCTCGTCAACCTCCGCCACCACCTGCCGCATCGTCTCCAGGCGAATGGTGATATTGCGCTTCTCCGCGATCGGAGAGATTCTCTTTAAGAGAACCTCCAGAAGCTCATTGATGTTGGTCGGCGCGATATTCAGATCTGCCCGCGTCTTATCCATCTTGACCAACGTCAGCAGGTCATTGATGATCTGATTCTCTCTGTCGATCTCATGAACGATATCATTCATGAAATCGGCATAGATCTCCGCAGGTACATTTTCCTGCGTGAGCAGAGAATCCGCCAGGATCTTCATTGACGTGATCGGCGTCTTCAGCTCATGGGAGACATTGGAGACAAACTCCTGTCGGGAATTCTCCAGCTCTTTGTAGCGGTTGATGATCCGGTTAAAGGACACCGCCATTCGGTGAAACTCCTGAAAACCGGTCTCTGACATATTTTCTTCCTGATGTCCTTCCGCGATGATATCCAGCTCATCCTGCATATTTCTGAACGATCTGCGCATGAACATCACGAGCAAAATGATGACGATCAGCGTGATCAGCAGAAAAAGTCCCATGAGCGTCGCCCGCTGCGTATACAGATAGTTGATTATATCATCGACATCACTGAGAGAGGCGATGGCAAGCACGGCGGCTTCCATGTCGCCGGTATCCTGGTTATACACACCGGAAATCACCTGAATATTATCGCCGACAAAGCTGTAATCCACGTCCTCTCCCTCAAAAGCCGCAATCAGCTCATCCGTCACATAATACTGCCCGTAATTTTTATGATAGGTATCGGCGAGAATCTCAAAATGATCGTCGATGATCAGAATCCTCCCGCCGATATCGTTGGCAAGCTGTTCCAGCTCATAAAGATTTGATCCCTTGTCATCCGACGGGTTCGTCATGTTGTAGGAACTCATTCCGTTCAGCACGAGCTGATTGGATAAAATACCGCACTGTCTTTCCACATAGGCCGCTTTTTCCTCCAGCGCCTTCTTTCCGTAGGAATGGACCATATGATCTGTGGCAATGGACAGAAATACATTGAACAGAAGAAAACAGGCGATACCAACCACATACGACATGGGAACATATCGGAAGATTTTTTTCTGATTAGTCCTGGAAAAAATATCCTACACCCCACTTCGTATGGATATATGCCGGTTCCCCCGGATTCTTTTCAATCTTCTCGCGCAGACGTCTGATATGTACGTCCACCGTCCGGACATCGCCCGGATAATCGTAGCCCCAGACGATATTCAGAAGATTCTCCCGGCTGTACACCTTGTTCGGATGGAAGGCAAGGAGTTCAAGAAGATCATATTCCTTGGCGGTCAGCCGCACTTCCTTTCCATCGGTAAATACTCTCCTGCTGTCACAGTCAATCTTCAAACCGTTCTTCTCGAGTATCTTTTTCTTATCCTCGACCGGTGCTTTTCTGGTACTCCTGCGCATGATCGCCTTGATCCTCGCCTTGACCTCCAGGATGTTAAACGGCTTGGTGATATAATCATCCGCGCCGTACTCCAGGCCCAGAATCTTATCCATATCCTCTCCCTTTGCAGTCAGCATGATGATCGGCATGTTGGAAAACTCCCGGATCATCTGGCACACCTCGAAGCCGTTCAGCTTCGGAAGCATCACATCCAGAAGAACGATATCATACTCTGTCTTTCTGGCCATCTCCAGCGCTTCCTCGCCGTCATAGGCGCAGTCCACCTCCATATCATCCTGCACAAGAGAAAACTTAATTCCCTTTACTATCAATCTTTCGTCATCGACAACCAGCACTTTCTTTCCCATAATACACCTCGAGTCAAACTGTAATCATATTTTTTATCCTCTCAAAAATGCCCTCGCCTATGCCGGAAACATTTTTGATATCCTCTATGGAAGAAAAACCCCCGTTTTCCTCCCGGTAAGTCAGAATAGCCTGCGCTCTGGACTCCCCGATACCGGAAAGCGTCATAAGCTCGTCCATTCCCGCCGTGTTGAGGTTCACGACATTTTCTCCTGAAGTACCTCCGGTCTGCCCTGTCTGGCCGGTATCCGGGCTGCCTGCGCCCTTCCCGGCTGACATATCTCCGTTTCCCGGAACACTTCCGGCAGTCATCTCCTCCCTGACGGAAGGAACGTAAAGCTGTACGCCGTCTTCCAGCACGGCGGCCAGATTCACCGCAGACGTATCCGCCTCTTTTGTAAATCCTCCTGCCTGCGTCACCGCCTCTCCCGCGCGGACGCCCGCCGAAAATGTATACAGCCCCGGATTCTTCACGCAGCCGCAAATGTGTACATAGATCACTTTCTCCTCTGTCTGTTCCGTAGTCTCTTCTGTCTGAGGATCCTCTTTCGTACTTTCTCCGGTATCCTCATTCTCCGGACCTTCCTCTGTCGTTATCACAGACTGTCCGCCGGCAACGGGCTGAAAAAATCCCGCGCACCCACTGCAGACAAGAAGCAGCACAAAAAGACACGCTATGCCGCCCCATCGCTTCCACTGTACACTACTTTTCAAATTAAGAATACTCCTTCCCAACCTGAAGCAGACGCAAAAATCCGTAATCAAATACTATAATACCTAAATTTTGTCACAAATACAAGAGGTGAGAATTATTTTACCTGTATGCCAGCACGCTGTCAAGAATCCCGCACATTTCATCCACATGCGCTTTTTCTATGATCAGCGGCGGAACAAACCGGAGCACATTGGTTCCGGCGGACATGAGGATCAGTCCCTGATCCATGGCTTTTGTGATGATATCGCCTGCCGGACAGGAAAGTTCCAGTCCCTGCATCAGTCCCAGTCCCCGGTGTTCAGTGATCTGGCTGTGCTTTGCCATGAGCTCCTCCAGCTTCTCATAGAGATACTCTCCCACTTCTTTCACATGGTCGATGATCTTCTCCTCCTCGAAGATCTCGTACACTGCGTTTACTGCCGCAGCCGCAAACGGATTGCCGCCGTAAGTCGTACCGTGATCTCCCGGGACGAGCGCGCCGGATGCTTTCTGCACTGTCACGAAAGCTCCCACCGGCACACCGCAGCCAAGCGCCTTTGCCAGCGCCATCACATCCGGTTTCACCCCGTAAAGCTCATGCGCATACAGAGCTCCGCACCGGCCCATGCCACACTGTACCTCATCAAAAATGAGCAGAATATCTTTCTCATCACAGAGTTTTCTGAGACCAACGAGGAATTCTTTTGTCGCCGGATAGATGCCGCCCTCACCCTGCACTACTTCGCAGATGATCCCGCAGGTGTTTTCCGTCACCTTTGCCTCCACATCGGCGAGATTGTTAAATTCGGCGAATACCGCCCGCATCTGCTTTGGCACAAATCCTTCCTGATAATGGACATTGCCCGTGACGGAGAGTGCCCCCTGGCTTCTTCCGTGGAACGAGTGGTTCATGGCGATAAACTCATATTCCCTGGACGGGTCTTTTTTGTAAGCATACTTCTTTGCCACCTTCAGTGCGCCCTCAATGGCCTCCGCACCGCTGTTTGTAAAGAACACCTTATCCATACCGGATGTCTTTACGATCTTCTCTGCCGCGTCCACTGCCGGCACATTATAAAACAGGTTGGATGTGTGCAGGATCTTGTCGATCTGTCCTTTCAGCGCATCGTTATATTTCTGATTCCCGTATCCCAGAGCAAAAACTGCGATCCCCGCTCCAAAATCCAGATATTTCTTTCCATCCACATCAAAGAGGTAGACGCCCTCTCCTCTGTCCA
Organism: Candidatus Anaerobutyricum avicola; assembly: GCA_019113845.1. Taxonomy (GTDB): domain Bacteria; phylum Bacillota; class Clostridia; order Lachnospirales; family Lachnospiraceae; genus Anaerobutyricum; species Anaerobutyricum avicola. The sequence goes on along the minus strand of DXGQ01000011.1, from coordinate 70,506 downwards.
GCACGACCGGATACCGGTTGTACGTCTTTAAAAGATATTTTTCTCCTTTTTCAATATATTCCTGTGTTTTACTCATCGGCTTTTCCTCCGCCTGTTATATTCTCTTCCATCCGGACGGCGGACGAATCCCGGCAGTGCCGTATCCACACGCATTCTTTCGCGCCGCCCCGTCCGCTGTCCGTCAAATACCATCATTATCCCTTAAAATAAAGGTTCTTTCAGAATAGCCGTTCCGATACCTTTCTCCGTGAAGAACTCCAGCAGCAGACAGTGCGCCACTCTTCCGTCCAGAATGTGCACTCTGGACACGCCCTGCTCAATGGCTTCAATACAGTTATTGAGCTTCGGCAGCATACCGCCGCCCACCACGCCGTTGGCGATAAATTCTTTCGCGCTGTTTACATCCATCTCGGAGATCAGTGTTTTCTTATTAGACGGATCTACAAAGACGCCCTCGATATCTGTGAGGAATACGAGTTTTTCTGCCTTCATCGCCTTTGCCACACCACATGCGGCGTCGTCCGCATTGATATTATAAGAATCAAAATTCTCATCCATGCCGATCGGCGCGATGACCGGGATGAATTCCGCATCCATCAGCGTGTCAAGGATCTCTGTGTTGACGGACTTCACATTGCCTACAAAGCCGATATCTTTTCCATCCGGCATCTTTTTGTCCACCTTGATAAGACCCGCATCTTTTCCACAGATACCGACCGCGTTAATGCCCATTTTCTGCATCAAGCCCACCAGCTCTTTATTGACCTTGTTCAACACCATCTCGGCGATCTCCATGGTCTCTTTATCTGTGATCCGCAGTCCGTTATAGAATTCGGACTCCTTCCCGGATAATTTCACCCATTTGCTGATCTCTTTGCCGCCGCCGTGCACGATGATAGGCTTCATGCCGATCAGCTTCAGAAGAGCCACGTCTTTGATCACGTTATATTTTAACTCTTCATCCAGCATGGCGCTTCCGCCATATTTCACTACTACGATCTTTCCATAAAAACGGCGGATGTACGGGAGCGCCTCAATGAGGACGCTGGCTTTTGTCATCTCGCTGTTCATCTCATTCAGCTCTAACATGATTTCTCCTTTCGTTTCCGGAAATTTAAGGACGCATCGTCCCCTTTCCTGCTCCGGAAAAAGTAATGGTTTCTGTCCAGAATATTCACCTTACGAACGATAATCCGCATTGATCTTCACATATTCATAGGTAAGGTCGCAGCCCCAGGCTGTGGCTTCCGCCTCCCCGGCGTGCACGTTAAGCAGTGCCCGCACTGGATTGCCCGAGAGGATCTCTGTGGCCTTCTCCTCACTGTAATCTGCCGCGATCCCGTTTTTCACGATGACCAGGCTGCCTTTTTCACTCTCCAGCATGATGTCCACCGTCTCCGGGTCAAAGGAAGCGCCGCTGTAGCCCATGGCACACAGGATTCTTCCCCAGTTGGCGTCTTTCCCAAACACAGCCGCCTTCGTCAGGCTGGAGCAGACGACTGCCTTACTGATCTTCTTTGCTTCTTCTCTGGAAGCGGCTCCCTGGCAGGTCACCTCAAACAGGCGGGTGCATCCTTCCCCGTCCCCGGCAATCTGTTTGGCGAGATACTCCAGTACTTCGTGAAGAGCCTGACGGAACACCGGAAGTTCTCCGCTGTTCTCCGTTAAGATATCATTGCCCGCCAGTCCGTTGCAAAGCACCAGACAGGTATCATTGGTAGAAGTATCTCCGTCCACAGAGATCATATTAAAGGTATCCTCCACCTCTTCCCGGAGTATCTGCTGCAAAAGCGGCTGCTCGATCGCCGCATCACTGGTCACAAAGGCGAGCATGGTGCCCATGTTCGGATGGATCATGCCGGAACCTTTGCTCATGCCGCCCACTGTCACCGTCTTTCCGTCAATCTCACATTCCACGGCGATCTCTTTCTTATGGGTATCTGTCGTCAGGATGGCCTCCGCCGCCGCTGACGCTGCCTGCGCATCGGCCGCCATGGCCGGCACCAGCATCCCAATCCCCTTCTTTACGATATCCATGTCAAGCTGAGCGCCGATCACGCCGGTAGAGCAGACCAGAACCTCTTTCTTACCTGTTCCCAGAAGGCCGGCGGCGATCTCCGCCTCCTTCTCGCAGTTTCCATAGCCTTCTTCTCCGGTACAGGCATTGGCAATGCCGCTGTTGATCACGACCGCCTGCGCCCTTCCTTCTTCTTCGACGATCTTTTTATCCCAGAGTACCGGCGCTGCCTTTACGATATTTCTTGTAAATGTACCGGCACAGACCGCCGGAGCTTCTGAATAGATCAAAGCCATATCCTTGTTTGTTTTGCCTGCTTTGATTCCCGCGCGCAGGCCCGCTGCCTGAAATCCTTTCGGCGCTGTCACGCCGGATGATATTATTTTCATTCTATATTCACATCCATTTCTTCTTTCATTTTCTTTATCTAAAGGGTGTCCGCACATTTCCGACAGCCCCTCTGCCTTTTTATGGGAACACCGGCGGCATCAGAAGTCCTGTGTTTTCCGGCAGTCCGAACATCAGATTCATATTCTGGACAGCCTGTCCTGCCGCTCCCTTGACCAGATTATCCATGGCTCCCATCATGACCACTCTTCCGGTCCGCGCATCTTTCTTTATATTTACATCCGTGTAATTACTTCCTTCCACCCAGCGGGTCTCCGGGCAGACGCCTGCCGGCAGTACGCGGACAAACTGTTCCTCTTTATAAGTTTCTTCATAGAGCGCCCGGATCTCTTCTTCCGTGACATCCTTCACAAGACTGCCATAGGCCGTCACCAGGATTCCCCGGTTCATCGGCACCAGATGCGGCGTAAAATTGATGATCGTCTCCTGACCGGACGCATAGGACAGCTGTTCCTCAATCTCCGGCGTGTGCCGATGGGTAGTCACCCCGTACGCTTTGATGCTCTCATTCACCTCGCAGAACAGGTTGGCGACCTTTGCGCCCCTGCCGGCTCCCGATGTACCGGATTTGGCATCCACGATGATGGACTTCATATCGAGAAGACCTGCCTTTGCCAGCGGGTAAATGGACAGGAAAGAACAGGTCGGATAACAACCCGGATTGGCGACCAGCCGTGCCTTTTTGATCTGTTCCCTGTTCACCTCACAGAGTCCGTAAACTGCTTCCTTTATATATGCAGGGCTTCCGTGTTTGATTCCGTACCACTTTTCGTACGTCTCCACATCCTTGATCCGAAAGTCCGCGCTCAGATCAATGATCTTTACTTTAGACAGAACATTTTCATTTACCAGTGTGCTGCACAGCCCCTGCGGCGTCGCCGTAAAGATCACATCCACTTCCTCGCAGAGTCTGTCCATGTCCTCTCCCTTGCAGATATCCGGAACCAGCGTAAACATGTTCCGGAACACATCCGCGTAAGGTTCATCCACATACGTTCGGGAACCATACCATTTAATCTCTGCCTCTTTATGTCCAAGTAAAATGCGCACCAGCTCCTGTCCGGCATATCCGGTGGAGCCGATAATCCCTACTTTTATCATCTGTCCATCCTCCTGATCGTTCTCTTTCTCTGACAGACCGGATACTTCCGGCTGCCGCACTGACAATTTAGTATTATCCCACATTTTTTCTGACATTACAAGAACGGAGTTTCCATATACAGGCTTTTTACCTTTCTCCTTCCTGTAAATGCATAATTATTCGTAGAATGTCCATAATTATACGCCTTCTCCCAAGTTTATGCAAGCAATAATTAATATTTATTCGTTATTTTTTAAAAAAAGTGCTTGCAAATTCTTGCCGGATGCCGTATAGTATACCTATCGCGCCGCATTTCTTCCTTTTAAAGAAGATTTTTGGCGGATCTGTATGGGGTCTGCGGATCCGATACATTTTTATTTGCTTTTTATGAAGAAAGAAAAGATTTGAAGGAGGATACATAGAATGAGCAAAGAAAAAGTTGTTTTGGCATATTCCGGTGGTCTCGACACCACAGCCATCATCCCATGGTTAAAAGAGAATTATGATTACGAAGTCATCTGCTGCTGCGTAGACTGCGGACAGGGCGAAGAACTGGATGGTCTTGAGGAGAGAGCGCTCTACTCCGGCGCATCTAAGTTATATATTGAAGATATCACAGACGATTTCTGTGAGAATTACATCATCCCATGCGTACAGGCAGGCGCTGTTTACGAGAACAAATACCTTCTCGGAACATCCATGGCACGTCCGGGCATCGCTGCCAAACTGGTGGAGATCGCAAGAAAAGAAGGTGCTACCGCCATCTGCCACGGCGCGACCGGAAAAGGGAACGACCAGATCCGTTTTGAGCTTGGTATCAAAGCGTTAGCTCCTGACTTAAAGATCATCGCCGCATGGAGAGATGATAAATGGACGCTGAACTCCCGGGAGGAAGAGATCGCCTACTGTAAGGCACACGGCATCGACCTGCCATTCTCCGCGGACAGCAGCTACAGCCGCGACCGGAACTTATGGCACATCAGCCACGAAGGTCTTGAGCTGGAAGACCCTTCCATCGAGCCGAATTACGATCACCTTCTCATGCTCAGCGTGACTCCGGAAAAGGCTCCGGACAAAGAAGAATATGTCACCATGACATTTGAAGCCGGCGTTCCAAAGAGCATCAATGGCGAGGAGATGAAAGTTGCCGACATCATCCGCAAATTAAATGAGCTGGGCGGAAGAAACGGCATCGGTATCATCGATATCGTGGAAAACCGTGTTGTCGGCATGAAGTCCAGAGGCGTTTACGAGACTCCTGGCGGAACGATCCTCATGGAAGCACAGAAGCAGCTGGAAGAGCTGGTTCTCGACCGTGACACCATGGATGTGAAGAAAGACATCGGAAACCGTATGGCACAGCTTGTATACGAAGGAAAATGGTTCACACCGCTTCGCGAAGCACTGCAGGCTTTCGTGGAATCCACACAGAAATATGTGACCGGCGAAGTGAAGTTCAAACTTTACAAAGGTAACATCATCAAAGCCGGAACCACTTCCCCATACAGCCTGTACAGCGAGTCTTTAGCTTCCTTCACCACAGGCGACCTGTATGACCATCACGACGCAGAAGGCTTCATCACCTTATTCGGTCTTCCAAGCAAAGTTCGTGCGATGAAGATGCAGGAAGTAGAGAAAAATAAAAATAATAAATAATAGTTCGATCTCCTGCTTCAACAGGATTCAGACCGAATGATACCTGTTATCATCCGGTCTGTGAGCGCCGCCGCAGGCAGCACTCGTCCGGGACAGACAGATTTTCCTTTCTGGAAATGTGTCTCATCTTCCGGTCAGTCGGTCTGCGGCGGCGCTTTTTCTTATACTGTATAATCCCTTCTCCTGCGGTTCATACTATGGTCTGTGACGCACAGAACAGATTCTATTTATAGCAAGGAGACAGTCTCGGATGAATCGTCATCTTTTTATCATAAAAATCCTCCGGCCATTATTTATCATATGCACCGGAGGAATGGTCTATTATAATATTGAAATTCTCTTTCGGGGATACTCGCATATCTCCATGTTTCTTTGCGGGGGACTGAGTTTCTATACGATCGGCATTCTCAACGAACGTCCGGATATCCAGCCGTCCTTTCTCACGCAGATGATCCTCGGCACCCTTATCATCACTGTCTATGAATTTATGACCGGCCTGGTGGTCAATCTGATCCTTCACCTTCAGGTGTGGGACTATTCCGACATGCCGTTTAATTTAAAAGGGCAGGTATGCCTGCCCTTCATGTTCGTCTGGTTCTTTCTCACTCCCCTGTGCATTGTGACCGATGATCTCATCCGGTACACTCTGTTTCACGGGAAAAAACCGGCTTATTTTTATTTGTGGAAAAAACATCCAAAAACAGGGCGCCCTTCCTGACCGGAAACGCACCCTGCAAAATATACCTTTTATTTACAGCACCTTGGATAAGAACTCCTGGGTTCTGGCCTCCTTCGGGTTCCCGAAGATCTCCTCCGGAGTCCCCTGCTCGAGAATGATACCCTGATCCATAAACATGACGCGGGTTCCCACCTCTCTGGCAAAGCCCATCTCATGAGTGACAACCGCCATGGTCATGCCCTCGTCGGCCAGATTCTTCATAACCTCGAGAACCTCCCCGACCATCTCCGGGTCAAGCGCGCTGGTCGGCTCGTCAAAGAGCATCATCTTCGGCTTTAACGCCAGAGAGCGGACGATGGCAATTCTCTGCTTCTGTCCGCCGGAGAGCTGTCCCGGGTAAGCGTCTGCCTTTTCTTCCAGGTTGACAAGACGGAGAAGACGCAGCGCCTCTTCCTTTGCCTCATCGGCTTTCATCAGTTTCAGTCTGGTCGGCGCCAGCGTAATATTTTCCATGATAGTCTTATGCGGAAACAGATTAAAGTGCTGGAACACCATACCCATATGCTGCCGAACCTTATTGATATCGGTCTTCGGATCGGTGATATCGATGCCATCGAAGATCACCTGTCCGGAAGTCGGACGTTCCAGAAGGTTCATACAGCGAAGAAAGGTGGACTTACCGGAACCGGACGGTCCGATGATCACGACCTTCTCGCCGGGAGCGATATGCTCGTTGATATTTTTGAGCACCTGATGGTGTCCGAACGATTTACAAAGATTTTTAACGGATATCACTTTCTCTCAACCTCCTCTCCAGCAAGCTCATGATCCATGTAAAGAACATGACGATAACCAGGTAAACAAGAGCGACCACAATCAACGGCAGCAAAGCGTCAAAGGTAACGCCACGGATGATATCGCCGCCACGGGTCAGCTCGGCAAGACCGATATAACCACAGATGGACGTCTCTTTTAACAGGGCGATAATCTCATTTACCAGCGCCGGCAGACAGTTCTTGATTGCCTGCGGCATGATGATCTGCGTCATCGTATCAATGTAACTAAGTCCCAGCGAACGTCCCGCTTCCATCTGTCCCACATCAATGGAGAGGATACCGGAACGGAAGATCTCCGCCACATAGGCGCCGGAGTTGATACCGAAGGTCACGATGGCAACCATCGTCTTACTGATATCCGGTGAACTTAAAATGATAAAGTACATGATCAATAACTGTACCAGTGCCGGCGTACCGCGAATGATCGTCAGATATACGCGGCAGATAATATCGGCAATCTTCAAAAGAAATCCGCCGAGTCCTCTTTTACTCTCCTCACGCATCTGGCTGTAACTGGTGCGGACAACGGCAACCAGCGCACCCAGGATCAGACCGAGGATTAAAGCCATAAATGTAACGATCAAAGTCGTCTTAAGACCATCGACAATGTACATATACCGGTTGTCGACGATAAAGTCATTGACGAACTTTGCCTGCAATTCAGAAAACCACGCGCTCAAAATCTCATCCTTTCTTTTCTCTTCGCATTTTCATGCTTTCCTTCATAAGAAAATGCAGGGAATGGATGGCGGATGCACGTCCAAATCCCTGCATCATAGGCTGCCGCAGATTCTCTTTTTATGAAAAACATCTTATAAAGAAAATCTCATAACAGTGGCGGCAGCACCTGTTTTTCTTTACTCTGTCACAATGTATTTGTCAAGAATAGACTGGATTGTTCCGTCTGCTTTCAGCTCTGCCAGCGCACCGTTGACAGCGTCTAACAGCTCTGTGTTATCCTTGGAGATACATGCAGCGTACTCTTCCTCTGCGTACTGTGTATCCAGGATCTTAAGACCCTGTGTGCTGCTCACATAAGAAAGAGCCGGCTGATTATCAATGATGACCGCGTCCACTTTACCCTGAGATAATGCCATGACCGCGTCATTTCCTTTGTTGAACTTCTCTACATTTTCCTCGCCAAAATCATCGCTGGCATAGAGGTCACCGGTGGTGGATAACTGCACGCCAATCTTCTTGCCCTGTAAGTCATCGATGGACTGGATATCGGAATCCTCTGTCACGATAACGGACTGGATACCGGTCGCATATGTATCAGAGAAGTTAATGTTCTTCTCACGTTCCGGCGTCACAGTCATACCTGCCAGACCGATGTCTGCCTTGCCGGTGGAAACAGCTGTGATGATGGAGTCAAACTCCATATCCTGAATCTCTACCTCAAGACCAAGCTTCTCGCCGATGGCTTCCGCGATCTCCGCGTCGATGCCGACGATCTCGCTGCCTTCATAATACTCATATGGCGGGAAATAAGCGTTGGTCGCCATGATCAACTTACCCTCTGTCACGGTCGGAACCGTGGATGTCGCTACTGCGCCGGTCGCACTCTCTGCCGCAGTGGTGGCTCCCTCTGCCGGCGCCTCGCTGGTACTGTCTGTGCTGCTGCCGCATCCTGTTAAGAGGGCAGCGCCAAGAACTGCTGTCATAGCCATAGCTGCTAATCTTTTAAACATCATCTTTAATCTCTCCTTTTTCACTTGAATTGAATAATATTTATCATTATACACATATTCATGCATAAAATCAATGGTTCTTTTGACGAAAATCCGGAAGCTGGGCAAGAATAATTGCCACAAACATCAAAACGCAGCCCAGGAGCTCCCTCACGCTCATCACCTGATGCAGGATGACAAAGCCGCTCAGCGCGGAGAAAACGGACTCCAGACTTAAGATCAGCGCCGCCATGGTCGGATTCATGCCCTTTTGCCCGATGATCTGCAAGGTATATGCCACCCCTGTGGACATCACGCCCGTGTAAAGTACCGGCACCGCCGCATCAAGAATCAGGGAAATCTGCGGATTCTCAAACAGCAGCATTCCGATACAGCCAAGAACCGCCCCGGTAAAAAACTGGATGCAGGACATTTTCACGCCATCAAGAAATGCATTGAAATGATCGATGGCCATGATCTGTCCCGCAAACAAAAAGGCAGAGATCAGAATCAGCAAATCTCCCATCTGAATCTGCAGCGCCTCATTCATACAAAGGAAATACAGCCCTGCCAGCGCGATCACCACAGCCACCCAGGTGAGGATCCCGCAGTACCGTTTCAGAAAAATCCCCATCAGCGGCACGATAATAATATAGAAGGAAGTGATAAATCCGGCCTTCCCGACGGTCGTATACTGAATTCCCGTCTGCTGAAAACAGTTGGCGGCAAACAAAAACAGGCCGCAGATCATACCGCCAGACAAAAGCCTGGTATCCGTCCACCAGCGATATGAGTTTTCTTTTGCTCTTTGTCCTTCCAACGCAACTCCTGTGATCTTCTCTCCGTGATCTGCCGCTACCCTTTCTTCTTCCTCGCATTTCCTCTTTCCGCCCATATGGTCAAATACCCAAATGCACGGGAGAAGAAAGACTCCTCCGATCAGCGAGCGAAGAAAAATGAAGGTCATCGGCTCAATATAATCCATACTCATGCTCTGCGCCACAAAGGCGGCTCCCCAGATGAGCGCCGTCAAAAGCAGCAGAAACGTATTTCTGACCTTATGTGTTTTCTCTTGTGTTCCCATACGTTGTCCTCTCTTTTTTGTCTTTTTCTGTTTTCATGTACTGATCTGTGACAATCCTCCTGCATTTTCACTATCCTTCATCCGCTTTTATCCGGTTCAGTACCTGAAACCTTTTGTCCGCAGCACGGATAATTTTCTTCATGCGCAAACAGACTGATTATACTCTTTTCCCCGTCATAACTCAAGAACTGTTACCATTTTCTGAAAAAATACAGAAAACATCCGGATTTCTTCCCCGGACGAACCTTGTCAGCCTTCACATTTTCATGTAAAATAAAGAACAGCGATTCCGGCAGTCGCTCTGCAATACGATAATACTATATTGAAAAATAAAGGAGGAGCATTATGGCTCAATTATGGGGAGGACGCTTTACCAAAGAGACAGACAAACTGGTCTATAACTTCAACGCGTCCATCAGTTTTGATAAAAAGTTTTACAGACAAGATATGGAGGGCAGCATGGCGCATGTAAAAATGCTGGCTGCCGTCGGTATCCTCACGGAAGAAGAACGGGATGACATCTTACGGGGTATCGAGGGAATCCTCGCCGACGTGGAAAACGGCACGCTGGAGATCACCGATGAGTACGAGGATATCCACAGCTTCGTGGAGGCCACCCTCATCGACCGCATCGGCGACACCGGCAAGAAGCTGCACACCGGAAGAAGCCGCAACGACCAGGTGGCTCTTGATATGAAGCTCTATACAAGAGACGAGCTTCTTGCCATCCGGGACCAGGTGCTTGCCCTGATCAAAACCTGCCATTCCCTCATGAAAGAAAACATTCACACCGCCATGCCGGGTTTCACTCACCTGCAAAAAGCGCAGCCGCTGACCCTCTCCCACCACATTGGCGCATATATGGAGATGTTCAAGAGAGACTATGACCGTCTCTGCGATATCTACGAGCGGATGAACTACTGTCCTCTGGGCGCAGGCGCCCTCGCCGGCACCACCTATCCTCTGGACAGAAACATGACGGCAGAACTGCTGGGCTTCTATGGCCCGACCTTAAACAGCATGGACTCCGTCTCCGACCGGGATTACGTCATCGAGCTTCTGAGCGCGCTCTCCATCATCATGATGCACTTAAGTCGCTTCTGCGAGGAGATCATCCTCTGGAACTCCAACGAGTACCAGTTCATTGAGATCGACGACGCCTACAGCACCGGCAGCAGCATCATGCCGCAAAAGAAAAACCCGGACATCGCCGAGCTGGTACGCGGCAAGACCGGACGCGTCTATGGCGCGCTCATGTCCCTGCTCACCACCATGAAGGGACTGCCGCTTGCCTACAACAAAGACATGCAGGAAGACAAGGAACTGACCTTCGACGCCTACGACACCGTAAAGGGATGTCTCGCCCTCTTTAACGGCATGTTAAAGACCATCACCTTCCACCCGGAAGTCATGGAGAAAAGCGCGAAAAACGGTTTCACCAACGCCACCGACGCGGCAGATTACCTTGTAAACCACGGCGTACCATTCCGCGACGCTCACGGTATCGTCGGCAAGCTCGTCCTTTACTGCATCGACAAAGGCATCTCCTTAGATGACATGAGCCTCGATGAGTACAAGGCCATCAGCCCGGTCTTTGAGGAGGACATCTACGACGCTATCTCCTTAAAGACCTGCATCGAGAAGCGCAACACCATCGGCGCGCCGGGGCCGGCGGCCATGGAGAAAGTGATCGCGCTGAACGAGGAGTGGATCAATCAAAAGATGGATAAAAACATTTAACAAATTCCTGTAATATAAATTGAAAAGGTTCTTCTATGACAGACCATGCATTCATAGAAGAACCTTTTCATTACATATCTGCAAAATGTTTATTTTCTCACTTCTGTGATATCACATTCACATCCAGCTGATTAAACGGTATGGTCACGCCAGCCTCGTCGAAAGCATATTTGATTTTTTCCAAAACCCGCCAGCGGGAGTCCCAGTAATCTTCCGTCTTCACCCAGTAGCGGATACCAATATCAATGCTGCTTTCTTTAAAATCACTGACATAGATTCTGACCGGCTCGTCTTTTAAGAGTACCTCCTCGCTCTCAATCACCTTTTCAAGAATGTCTTTTACCTTTTTAATATCTTCGCTGTACTCTATTCCGATGAGCAGGTCCACCCGCCGCTTGTCCTGGTTGGTCACATTGATGATGGTCGAATTGGACAGGTTTCCGTTTGGAACGAGAATCGCCTTGTTATCCATGCTGCTGAGCTTCGTATACATGATACCGATGGCCTGGACAGTTCCCTCCTGGCCGGAACTGTCTTCCAGAATGTAATCACCTACCTGAAATGGTTTGACTACCAGAAGAAGGACGCCTCCGGCGATATTGGAGAGAGAACCCTGCAAAGACATACCTACGGCCAATCCGGCGGAACCGATCACGGCGATGATGGACGATGCCTGAACGCCTACCTGCTGGATGGCGATGAAAACCACGAGGATCTTCAGACCGATCTTCATGGCGGACAACAGAAAGGTCTGTATCATCAGGTCCATTTTGGACCGTTCAAACATTTTTTTACAAATCTTTACGACGTAATTGGAAAGTTTAAACCCGATGACAAGGATCAGCAGACCAATCACACAGTTGCCCAGAAATTCCATGAAAAGGACACCGGTGCGGCCAAGGTATTCATATACCAGCGATAATACTGCTCTTCTGATTGCATCCAGATCTAACGCCATTTTTTCTCCTTTCCTGACGCATTAACTGCGTCAATAATGGTAGATTGGAAAGTTCACTTTCAAACCTTTTCCTCCTGATGTGTTTGCTAACGACTCTTTACTTTTTTGTCTATAACCATTCAGCCATGATACCGGAATGGCACATGGCTGAACGAACACATTTATTATTTTGCGCTGATATATCCCTGTGCGGTCAGAAGTTCTGCACAGAGGATGGCTCCGCCGGCAGCACCGCGGACGGTGTTGTGGGATAAGCCGATAAACTTATAATCATAGAGTGTATCTTCTCTCAAACGACCCATGGAGATGCCCATGCCGTTCTCAAAGTTCACATCTGCTTTTACCTGTGGACGATTGTCCTCTTCCATATACTGAATGAACTGCTTCGGAGCGCTCGGCAGGTTCAGTTCCTGCGGAAGTCCCTTAAAGTTTCTCCAGCACTCAATGATCTGCTCTTTGGTCGGTTTTTTCTCAAAGTTCACAAAGACTGCGGCGGTGTGACCGTCCAGTACCGGTACGCGGACGCACTGGGTTGTGATGACCGGAAGCTCTGCCTTCTCGATGTGGTCGCCGACAACCTTACCAAACAGTTTGAGCGGCTCCTGCTCGGATTTCTCTTCCTCGCCGCTGATAAACGGAATGACATTTTCCACCATTTCCGGCCAGTCCTTAAATGTCTTGCCAGCGCCTGAGATTGCCTGATAGGTCGTTGCCACTACTTCTTTTGGTCCGAACTCTTTTAATGCGAAAAGAGCCGGCGCATAGCTCTGGATCGAGCAGTTTGGTTTTACTGCCACGAAACCTCTGGTTGTTCCGAGACGTTTTTTCTGTGCGGCGATGACTTCAAAATGCTCCGGATTAATCTCCGGTACGACCATTGGCACATCCGGCGTCCATCTGTGCGCGCTGTTGTTGGAGACTACCGGAGTCTCTGTTTTTGCGTACTCGTCTTCGATGGCGCGGATCTCTTCTTTGGACATATCTACTGCGCTGAACACAAAGTCCACTTGAGAAGCCACTTTCTCCACTTCGTTTACGTTCATGACAACGATATTCTTTACTGCCTCCGGCATCGGCGTCTGCATTTTCCAGCGTCCGCCTACCGCTTCCTCATAGGTTTTGCCTGCAGAACGAGGGCTTGCCGCGATCGTTGTCACCTCATACCACGGATGGTTTTCCAGCAGAGAGATGAATCTCTGCCCTACCATTCCTGTTCCTCCGAGAATTCCGACTTTTAATTTCTGTTCCATTTATTATCTCCTTTAGTATTTTTTTGTATTATTTAATCACTCTTACTTTCAGCACGCCGTCGATGGCTTTCAGTTCATTGACTGCTTCCTCCGCAATCGGGGAATCCAGGTCAAAGATCGCATAGGAGTAATCTCCTTTTGTCTTGTTGCTCATCTCTGTGATGTTAATGCCGTCTTTGGAGAACATACCTGTGAACCGAGTCAGCATGTTCGGGATATTTCTGTGTAAGATGGCGATACGTCCCTCTGTCTGGCATACGCCCATGTCGATATTCGGGAAGTTCACGGAGTTGCGGATATTTCCGTTCTCCAGATAATCCATCACCTGCTCCACCGCCATGACCGCACAGTTTTCCTCAGACTCTTCTGTGGAAGCTCCAAGATGAGGGAAAGCGATAACGCCGTCCACAGCGGCTACCTTCGGAGTAGGGAAGTCTGTCACATAATGACGGAGTCTTCCTTCCTTGAGCGCTTCCACAACCGCATCCTCGTCTACAAGACCATTTCTTGCGAAATTCAGGATCGTTGCGGATGGTTTCATCTTCGCGATACCGTCCTTACCCACCATATTTCTTGTGGTGTCCATGAGAGGCACGTGCACGGAAATGTAATCGCAGTGCTCAAAAATCTCATCCACGGAGTTTACATGGTGAACAGAGCGGGAAAGATTCCATGCGCTCTTTAAGGACAGGTACGGGTCATAACCGTAAACGTCCATACCCAGATTTCTTGCTGCGTTGGCAACTAAAACGCCGATGGCGCCAAGACCGATGACACCGATCTTCTTTTTCTGGATCTCTGTTCCGGCAAAAGCTTTTTTTGCTTTCTCCATGTCCTTTGTGATATCCGGATTGTTTTTATTTTCTTCTACCCAGTTATGTCCTCCGATCAGGTCACGGGCGGAAAGAAGCATTCCCGCGATCACGATCTCCTTTACACCGTTGGCATTGGCGCCCGGTGTGTTGAACACAACGATTCCCTTCTCAGCGTAATCGCTGACCGGAATATTGTTCACGCCGGTTCCGGCGCGGGCTACAGCCAGAAGGTTCGGAACGTCCTGCATATCATGCATGGCCGCGCTTCTTACGAGCACAGCGTCCGCATCCTGCAGCTCCTCCACCTCTTTATAATTCTCATCAAAAATCGAAAGTCCGACTTCAGAAATCGGATTTAAACATTTGTACTGAAACATAATTGTGTCTCCTTCTTTCATAAATGTATGAGTAAGACAGAAAAATCTGTCAGAATGACGCCCGGGTTCAAAAGCTTTCTGACAAAAGCGGCTCCCCGGCTACGGGCGTCCATTATTCTTTCGCCGCCAGATCCTCTTCACTGAATGCCTCGTCAATGGAATCTCCCGGCGCTACCATCGGCCATACTTTCTCGTCGCTGTCGATCATACAGTCGATCAGATACGGTTCCCCGCAGGAAAGTGCTTCCGCAAACGCCCTCTCAAACTCTTCCATTGTCGTGACACGGCTGGCTCTTGCGCCCATGGCTTCCGCCACCTTGGCAAAGTCCACCTTATCGTTCAGGGTGGTCGCTGAGTATCTCTCCCCATAGAAGAGAGTCTGCCACTGGCGGACCATGCCGAGTACATGGTTATTGATGACCACCTCAATGACCGGAATACCCGAGCGGGTGGCGGTGGCGATCTCATTCATATTCATGCGGAAACATCCGTCGCCGGCAATATTTACTACCGTCTTATCCGGACATCCCACTTTCGCGCCGAGAGCGGCGCCCAGACCATATCCCATGGTGCCGAGACCGCCGGAAGTCAGGAACTGACGTGGTCTCTTATATTTATAGAACTGTGCCGCCCACATCTGGTGCTGTCCGACCTCTGTCGTGATGATGGCATCCCCCTCTGTCATCTCGTAGATCTTCTCAATGACGCCCGGACCGGACAGGCGTTCCTGATGATAACGCAGCGGATACTTTTCTTTTAATTCCTGCACATGCGAGATCCATTCCTCATGATGCTGCTCTTTGATCCGCTTGTTAAAGATCGTCAACACCGCCTTGATATCACCCACGATGGAAATATCCACCATGATATTTTTGTTAATTTCCGCCGGATCGATATCGATCTGAATGATCTTTGCATTTTTCGCAAAGGTCTTCGCGTTGCCGTAAACACGGTCGCTGAACCGGCATCCGATGGCGATCAGGACATCCGCCTCGGACACACCGATATTGGATGCTTTCGTTCCATGCATACCGATCATTCCGGTATACATCGGATCCTCTCCCGGAAATACACCTTTTCCCATAAGGGTATCGCAGACCGGAGCGTCGATCTTTCGCACAAACTCCCGCACCTGTTCGCTGGCATCGGAGAGTGTACATCCGCCGCCCACTAAAACATACGGGCGTTTTGAGTGACGGATGATCTCAGAAGCTTCTTTCATGCTTCTCTCGCGGATGGTATCGCAGACCGGATGAATCTTCACCGGTTTTACAGACTCAAAATAAGTCTTTGCCGCCGTCACATCTTTCGTCACATCGATGAGTACCGGACCTTTTCTGCCGGACTGAGCGATACGGAAAGCGTCCCGGATCGTATCCGCCAGTTTCTCTATATCTTTCACTATATAATTATGTTTGGTGATCGGCATGGTGACACCTTTGATGTCGATCTCCTGGAAGGAATCCTTTCCAAGAAGACTCACCGCCACATTGGCTGTGATGGCAACCACCGGAATAGAATCCATATAGGCAGTGGCAAGACCGGTGACCAGGTTGGTCGCGCCTGGTCCTGAGGTCGCCATACATACGCCGACCTTTCCTGTCGCTCTCGCATAGCCGTCCGCTGCGTGAGCGGCTCCCTGCTCGTGAGAGGTCAGGATGTGATGAATCTCGCCGTTATGTTTATATAATTCATCGTAAATGTTCAAAATCGCACCGCCCGGATAACCGAAAACCGTATCCACGCCCTGCTCTTTGAGACATTCGATGACGATTTCTGAACCGTTCAGAATCTGTCGCATCTGGTTTCAACCCTTTCCAAAAATACATTTCTGCCGGCAGCGGGCAGCAAAGCCACACTGCCGGGTCTTATCCTTTTTTCCTATCCCCCGGACCTTATTTCAGCTGGTTCACATCCAGCACGGCTCCCCGGTTACCGGAGGTTACAAGCGCTGCGTAACGGAGCAGATAACCGTCTTTAATCTTCGGTTCTCTCGGCTGCCATTTTGCCTTTCTTGCTGCCATCTCCTCATCGGAAATGTCCACATTCAGGCTTCGGTTCGGAATATCGATCTTAATGATATCTCCCTCTTCCACCAGAGCGATCGGGCCACCCACAGCTGCTTCCGGAGATACATGTCCGATGGATGCGCCTCTGGATGCGCCGGAGAAACGTCCGTCTGTGATAAGCGCCACAGAGTCGCCCAGACCCATACCGGCAATAGCGGAGGTCGGATTTAACATCTCTCTCATACCAGGACCTCCTTTCGGTCCCTCATAGCGGATGACAACCACATCACCCGGCACGATCTTTCCGCCTTTGATGGCAGCGATCGCGTCCTCCTCACAGTCAAAGACACGGGCCGGTCCCTCATGAACCATCATCTCCGGTACAACAGCAGACTGTTTTACGATACCGGTATCCGGAGCGAGATTGCCTTTCAGAACGGCGATACCGCCTTCTGCCATGTACGGATTATCGATCGGACGGATGACTTCCGGATTCTTGTTGTAAACATGGGCGATATTTTCGCCAACCGTCTTTCCTGTCACCGTGATGGCGTCTTCATAGAGAAGGCCTTTTTTGCTGAGCTCGTTCATCACCGCGTAGACGCCGCCTGCCGCATTCAGGTCTTCCATGTAGGTTGGGCCGGCCGGAGCCAGATGGCAGAGGTTTGGCGTCTTTTCGCTGATCTCATTGGCAATATCCATGTTGATCTCTATACCTGCCTCATGGGCGATCGCCGGCAGATGCAGCATGGTGTTTGTGGAGCATCCCAGTGCCATATCCACAGTCAGGCAGTTTAAGAATGCTTCCTTCGTCATGATATCGCTTGGACGGATATTGTTTTTGTAAAGTTCCATCACTTTCATTCCGGCGTGTTTTGCCAGACGGATTCTCTCAGAATATACGGCAGGGATCGTTCCATTTCCCTGAAGACCGAGACCGAGAACCTCTGTCATACAGTTCATGGAGTTGGCCGTATACATGCCAGAGCAGGAACCGCAAGTCGGGCAGACGTTGTTTACATACTCTTCTACCTTCTCTGCTGTCATCTTACCGGCCTCGTAAGCGCCCACCGCCTCAAACATGGAAGAAAGACTTCTCTTGCATCCGTCCACTCTTCCGGCAAGCATCGGACCGCCGCTCACAAAGATGGTCGGGATATTGATTCTGGCTGCCGCCATCAGAAGTCCCGGTACATTTTTATCACAGTTCGGAATCATGACAAGAGCGTCAAACTGATGCGCTTTTGCCAGACATTCCGTGGAATCGGCGATCAGCTCTCTTGTGACCAGGGAATACTTCATCCCCACATGCCCCATGGCGATACCGTCACAGACAGCGATAGCCGGAACCACGATCGGCGTTCCGCCTGCCATGGCAACTCCCATTTTTACTGCCTCTGTAATTTTATCCAGGTTCATATGACCCGGCACGATCTCACTGAAAGAGCTTACCACGCCGACCAGCGGCCGTTCCAGCTCCTCTTTCGTAAATCCCAGTGCGTTAAATAAAGAGCGGTGCGGCGCCTGCTGCATCCCCTTTTTTACATGATCACTTCTCATTTCTCTTTACCTCCCGTTTCCTGTTTGTCCGCCGGCTTTACTCTCCGGTCTCTTTCCATCCGGCTGCATCTTTCCCACAAAACCGGCCGACAATCTGTTTTATCTGTAATCCCACATCCCGGAACACGTGACAGGAACTATTACCGGATGCGCTCTGCGATCAGGTCTCCCATCTCTTTTGTTCCGACCTCTTTCATACCCTCGGACATGATATCTCCTGTGCGGTAGCCGTCCTTTAATACCTGTTTTACCGCCTGCTCCACATCGTCAGCCGCCTCATCCATATTTAAGGAATAGCGGAGCAGCATCGCTGCAGATAAAATCGTGGCGATCGGGTTGGCCAGATTCTTTCCGGCAATGTCCGGCGCGGAGCCATGACTTGGCTCATATAAACCGAAGCTTCCCTCTTTTAAGCTGGCGGAAGACAGCATTCCGATGGAACCGGTCACCATGCTCGCCTCGTCAGACAAAATATCCCCGAACATATTTTCCGTTAAGATCACGTCGAACTGTTTCGGGTCGCGGACAAGCTGCATCGCGCAGTTGTCAACCAGCATGTGTTCCAGTTCTACCTCCGGATAATCGGCGGCCACTTCATTGACCACTTTTCTCCACAATCTGGAGCTGTCCAGTACGTTTGCCTTATCGACGCTGGTCACCTTTTTCCGTCTCTTCATGGCAATCTCAAAAGCCCGGATGGCGATCCTGCGGATCTCGTTCTCATTATAGCAGAGGGTATCGGTGGCTTTTAACACGCCATCTTCCTCCTCTGTCTTTCTCTCTCCGAAATACAGTCCGCCGGTAAGCTCCCGCATGACAACCAGATCAAAACCGTCTCCGATGATATCCTCCCGCAGCGGACAGGCATCCTTTAACTCCTCATACAGGTATGCCGGACGCATGTTGGCAAATAATCCGAGTCCCTTGCGGATCGCGAGAAGTCCCGCTTCCGGTCTTAAATCTGCCGGCAGCTTATACCACGGCGATGTATTGGTATCCCCGCCGATGGAACCCATCAGCACTGCGTCACAGCTTTTCGCTGTCTCAAGCGCTTCCCCTGTCAGAGGCTTCCCATGCACATCAATGGAAGCTCCGCCAAGAAGAATCTCTATATATTCAAACTCTTTCGAATATTTACAGGCAACCTTATCCATCACTTTCAGCGCCTCGGCAACAATCTCCGGACCGATGCCGTCGCCTCGGATGACGCCAATCTTGTAACTCATCTGCTTCATTCCTTTCCCTTTTCTGACTTTCTGCTCCCGACGCGGTTTTGCACCCTATGCAGCTACGCCGCCTTTATGTATAAACGCCGGTATTCAGATACTCACAGTTATTAATCATATCTCATTTTTCCATCATAATCAATCATTTTTGCAGGTTTTTCATCATAGATAATTCATTTTATTTAAAATTTACCTGTTTTTTTCCAGTTTTCTCTCAATATCTGAAAGAAAATCTTCCCAGGCATCCTCATGCTTCACAAAATACTTCGGACACATTTTCCCGGTCACATCATAGTGGCGGATGACCGCGGAATCCGAAAGCCCGTAGGAAGCGCAGAGCCAGGACACGAGCCGCACCAGCGAGCGGTACGTTTTTTTATTAAACTTTCCATCTTTTTTCGGATGACAGCATTCAATGGAGATCGTATCCCCGTTTCTCTCATTGGAGGCATAGGATATCTCATCCAGAGGGATGCATTGAATGATCTCCCCATCCAGCCCGATGATAAAATGGCTGCTCGCTTTTGTCAGATGCGTATCTTTCAGATTTTCAAAATAATCCCTGTTTTCCCGGGCTGTGGACCCTGCATTTGCCACATAGTGTACGACGATCCCGTTCACCTGCTCCAGCGCCACGCCGCTTCTGCTGTATGGATTCTTCACAATATAATCCTGCAGGATCTCCGGCCTTCCGCAGGGACCTTCCTCCGCGGGAAGGATCTGATATTCTTCCGTATCGGAAAGCTGGCGCTGCACTGCCCCGGGCGACTGTCCGGCCACAGGTTCCCACCGCAGAATGCGGGCAAAGAGGACGACTGCAAGCGACAACAGACAGATGGTAGCTGCAAGCTCCAGATTCTTCCTGCAAAAAAGGCTTTTTCCTCTGCCGGAACCCGGGGTTTTTCTTTTTCTGCCGGACACCACATTCCGTTTCTTCTTATTAAATATGTATTTACTCACGCGCGTTTTTGAGGCGCCGGACTTTTTCCGGGTTATGATACTCTTCTTTTGTCTGGAAAACTTTTTCTGAGCCAATGTAACTGGTCCTTTCCTGAGAGCGGAGCGTTTTTATTGCACAGAAACGCAATTTCCTGTGAAATAAAAACAGGCTGCGCAGATCGGTCCTCTCTCTTTTCCCCCATCTGCGGCAGCCTGCCTTCCGCTCAGGGAATACGATACAAGACGCCCGTATTCCCTTTTTATGTCTCCGTCCTTGATCGGTGACGGTTTTGTTGATTACTCTACGCTGTAGTTCGGCGATTCCTTTGTGATATGGATGTCATGCGGATGACTCTCTCTCAAAGCTGCGGCGGACATCTTCACAAATCTGCCTTTTTCTTTCAGCTCTTCGATCGTCTTAGCTCCACAGTATCCCATACCGGCGCGAAGACCGCCGACCAGCTGGAAGATCGTATCTTCCACGGTTCCTTTGTAAGCGACACGTCCTTCCACGCCTTCCGGAACCAGCTTCTTGGCATTCTCCTGGAAGTAACGGTCCTTGCTGCCGTTCTCCATCGCTGCCAGGGAGCCCATGCCACGGTATACTTTATATTTTCTTCCCTGATATAACTCGAAGCTTCCCGGGCTCTCGTCACATCCTGCCAGCAGTCCGCCCAGCATAACGACATTGGCGCCGGCTGCGATCGCTTTGGTGATGTCTCCGGAGAACTTGATTCCGCCGTCGGCGATGATCGGGATATTGTACTGTTTTGCTGTCTCATAACAATCCATGATCGCTGTGATCTGCGGAACACCGATACCGGCAACCACACGGGTCGTACAGATAGAACCAGGTCCGATACCAACCTTTACGGCATCCACACCACAGTCGATCAATGCCTTTGTAGCCTCTCCTGTGGCAACATTTCCTGCGATCACCTGCAGATCCGGATATTTCTCTTTCACAAATGCGAACGTCTTCAGCACGTTTGCGGAATGTCCGTGAGCGGTATCAATGACGATCACGTCCACATGCGCGTTTACAAGCTCATCCACACGGTCCAGGATATCCGGGGTACATCCGACAGCGGCTCCGCAAAGAAGACGACCGTTGTCATCTTTTGCGGAAAGCGGATAACGGATCTGTTTCTCAATATCCTTGATAGTGATCAGGCCTTTTAAATTAAAGTTCTCATCGACGATAGGAAGTTTTTCTTTTCTTGCCTTGCCGAGAATCTGTTTAGCCTCTTCCAGGGTAATACCCTCTCTGGCGGTAACAAGGCCGTCCGCCTCAGATGTCATGGATTCTTTGATCTTTTTGTCAAAGTTCGTCTCAAACTTCAAATCGCGGTTTGTGATGATGCCGACCAGTCTTCCATTCTCTGTGATCGGGACACCGGAAATGTGGAACTTGGACATCAGCTCCTCCGCCTGACGAAGGGTATGGTCCGGAGAAAGATAAAACGGGTCTGTGATAACACCGTACTCGGAACGTTTTACCTTATCCACCTCATCGGCCTGCTGCTCAATACTCATATTCTTATGGATAATACCGATACCACCCTGGCGGGCCATGGCGATCGCCATCCGGTGTTCTGTTACCGTATCCATGCTGGCGCTCATCAGAGGAACATTCAACTGAATCTTGTTGGTAAGCTTCGTCTGGAGTTCCACTTCGTTCGGAATGACTTCTGAATATCCCGGAACTAATAATACGTCATCAAATGTGATTCCCTCTCCGATAATTTTTCCCATATCAAACTTCCTTCCTGTCAATATTGATTCATTAGTTTCTATATTTAGTAAGTTATGTTAGCACAGAAAATCAGATTTTGTCAACAAGTCAATCACACGTTTTTCTATCAGAAATTTCAGAAAATATTAGTGAAATTCACAGTGTATTATCTCTCCCCGGCACTTTGTTCTTCGCGTACGGACAGTTGTCTTTCTTTCGCGCATCTTATCGCCATTATGCCAGTTTGAAACGTAATTTCCTGTGAAGCAAAAAAAGGTGTCTCTTCGCAACAAACCTGCGAAAAAACACCTTTTTATATTCTATTCTATGATCGTCTATTTGGCAGACAGTTTGGCGTCAATGGCCGCTGCCGCACGTTTTCCGGCGCCCATGGCGAGAATAACGGTCGCTGCTCCGGTCACAGTATCTCCGCCTGCGTATACGTTCTCTTTGGAGGATTCCATCGTCTCCTCGTTTACGATGATACCGCCCCATTTCTGGCACTCAAGACCCGGTGTGGTCTGACGGATCAGCGGGTTCGGACTCTGGCCGATGGCAATGATCACGGTCTCCACATCCATCACATAGTTGGAGCCTTCGATCGGTTCCGGACGTCTTCTTCCGGATGCATCCGGCTCACCAAGCTGCTGTTTCACAACTTCCATGCCTTTTACCCAGCCGTTCTCATCGCCGAGAATCGCTGCCGGGTTATTTAAGAAGCGGAAAATGATGCCCTCTTCTTTTGCGTGATGCAGTTCTTCCAGACGGGCAGGAGCCTCCTCCTCACTTCTTCTGTATACGATATAGACCTCTTCCGCGCCGAGACGCTTCGCTGTTCTGGCTGCGTCCATGGCAACGTTTCCGGCTCCCACAACGGCAACTCTTCTGCCTACCTTAACAGGGGTCGGAGTCTCCGGGAACTTATAACCTTTCATCAGGTTCACACGGGTCAGGAACTCATTGGCGGAATACACGCCCAGCAGGTTCTCACCCGGGATATTTAAGAAGCGAGGAAGTCCGGCGCCGCTTCCGACAAAGACTGCCTCATAACCGTCCTCCATCAGCTCATCGATGGTGATGGAACGTCCCACAATCACATTCGTGTCGATCTTGACACCCAGATCTTCCACCGTCTTAATCTCTCTGGCAACCAGATCCTTCGGCAGACGGAACTCCGGAATACCGTAGCTTAACACACCGCCGGCCTTATGTAATGCCTCAAAGATCGTTACGTCATAGCCTTTCTTGATAAGCTCACCGGCACAGGTCAGACCGGCAGGACCGGAACCTACCACTGCAACCTTGTGGCCGTTCTTTTCGATCTCGATATCCACCGGCTGCGCATGCTGCATATGATAATCTGCCACGAAACGCTCCATCCGTCCGATGCCGACCGGCTCACCCTTGATGCCGCGGACACATTTGCCCTCGCACTGGTTCTCCTGCGGGCACACACGTCCGCAGATCGCCGGCAGAGCGTTCTCACTGGTGATGACCTCGTAAGCGCCCTCAAAATCTCCGGCTGCCACCTTCTCGATGAACTCCGGAATCGGGACGTTGACTGGACATCCGCCTACGCATGGTTTATTTTTACAATTGAGACAGCGGGTCGCTTCCTCCATCGCCATCTCCGCCGTGTAGCCGAGCGCTACCTCGCTGAAGTTTTTATTTCTTACATTCGGATCCTGCTCCGGCATCGGAACCTTTGTAAGACTCATATTCTTTTTTGCCATTTTACTTTCCCCTTCCAATTTTGCACTGATGTTCTTCTTCTTTAAAGATACCCTGTCTCTTCATACATTCGTCAAAATCAACCTGGAATCCGTCAAAGTCAGGGCCATCCACACAGGCAAACTTCGTCTCTCCGCCAACGGTGACACGGCATCCGCCGCACATTCCCGTACCGTCGATCATGATCGGGTTCAGGGAAACCATGGTGTGAAGATTCAGTGGACGGGTTACATTTACGACATTCTTCATCATGATCAGCGGACCGATGGCGATACACTCATCGTAGACTTCTCCCTTGTCGAGAAGATCCTGGAGAACTGTCGTAACAAATCCTTTTGTTCCAAGACTTCCGTCATCTGTCGCTATGTATACATTCTCGCAAAACTCCTTAAACTGGTCGGCAAGCAGAACATACTCTGCGCTCTTTCCGCCGATGATCACGTCTACCTTCGTGCCCATGGCAGCCAGCTTGCGAAGCTGCGGATATAACGGCGCTGCGCCGACACCGCCGGCAACGCCGATCACTTTATTCTCTTTCTTTTCGAGAACAGCAGGAACTCCGAGAGGTCCCACAAAATCCTGCACATAGTCGCCCTCCTGCTTCTTGCTTAAGAGCTCTGTGCTGTATCCAACCACCTGATAGATGATGGTGACCGTCTCTTTTTCGCGGTCAAAGTCAGCGATGGTCAGAGGGATTCTCTCTCCATCTTCATCCACACGAATAATGATGAACTGTCCCGGTTCGCATTTTCTTGCGACAAAAGGAGCATGAATCTCCATCAGTTCCACCGCATTATTCAATGTCTGTTTATTCACAATCTTGTACATGCGTATTTCCACCTCACTTAAAATATCACACACAATGACGGAAAATCCATCATTGTGTGCGCGTAAATATTATCCCATGAATAAGAAAAAATTACAAGTATATTCAACAAAAAAACCAAGAAATCCAACAGATAACCTGAGAAATTCTACATTTTTCATACAGCCTGCCTGAAAGATATGCTGCAAAATATCCACTTGTTTCAAAAAATATCTTCAGGTTCCGTACTCCCTCATTTTTTCGGCTTATAAGAACTCTTGAGAGATACGATCCGGTTAAATACCAGATGATCTTCCCGGCTGTCCTTCGAGTCACAGCAGAAGTAGCCGTTACGCACAAACTGATAGCTGTCGTACGCCTTGCTGTCCTTAAGCGCCGCCTCCAGCTTACAGTGCGGAAGCACAGTGAGAGAATTCGGATTCAGATTCAGGCTGCCGTCCTCGTTGTAGACCCCCTTCTCCTCATCGACAATATTCTCATACAGGCGCACTTCCGCATCCACACACTCGGAAGCGCATACCCAGTGGATGGTTCCTTTTACCTTTCTTCCGGTAAAGCCGCTGCCGCTCTTTGTCTCCGGGTCATACGTACAGTAGATCTCCGTCACATTTCCATCCTCATCGGTCTTGTAATCGGTACAGGTGACAAAGTACGCGTTCATCAGGCGCACCTCATTGCCCGGATAGAGGCGGAAATACTTCTTCGGCGGGTCGATCATAAAGTCTTCTCTCTCTATGTAGATCTCTCTGCCAAAAGCTACCTGCCGCACACCGAGCTCCTCATTTTCTTTATTATTCTCCACATCCAGATATTCGATCTGTCCTTCCGGATAGTTGGTGATGATGACCTTGACCGGATCAAGAACCGCCATCATTCTGGACTTCTTGAGCTTTAAGTCGTCGCGGATGCAGAATTCAAGCATGGCGTAATCCACGGAACTCTGTGCCTTGGAGATACCGGCCAGCTCAATAAAGTTCCGGATAGATTCCGGAGTGAACCCTCTTCTTCTGAGCGCGGCGATGGACACCAGACGCGGATCGTCCCATCCGTCCACAATACCGTCTTCCACCAGCTTCTTGATATAGCGCTTGCCGGTAATCACGTTGGTCAGATACATTTTCGCAAACTCGATCTGTCTCGGCGGCTGCTCAAAGCCCACCTCTCTCACTACCCAGTCATAGAGCGGGCGATGATCTTCGAACTCCAGCGTACAGATGGAATGTGTCACACCCTCAATGGCGTCCTCGATCGGATGAGCAAAATCGTACATCGGATAAATGCACCATTTATCCCCTGTATTATGATGATGCATATGCGCCACACGGTAGATGACCGGGTCACGCATGTTCATGTTGCCGCTCGCCATGTCGATCTTGGCGCGGAGCACCTTCTCTCCGTCTTTAAACTCTCCGTTTCTCATCCGTGCAAAGAGGTCAAGATTCTCCTCCACGGAACGGTTCCGGTACGGACTCTCTTTGCCTGGCTCTTTTAAGGTTCCTCTGTACTCCCGGATCTCCTCCGCGGACAGGTCACAGACATACGCCTTGCCCTTTTTGATGAGGGTCACTGCCGCCTCGTACATCTGTTCAAAATAATCGGACGCAAAATACAGCCGATCTTCAAAGTCCGCACCCAGCCAGAGAACATCTTCCTTGATCGATTCCACAAATTCCACTTTCTCTTTCGTTGGATTCGTATCATCAAATCTTAAATTAAACTTTCCGTGATATTCCTGCGCCAGCCCGTAATTGAGAAGGATCGCCTTTGCATGTCCTATATGAAGATATCCATTTGGCTCCGGAGGAAAACGAGTCATCACATGGTCGTACACACCCTCTGCCAAATCTTTATCAATCGCCAGTTCAATAAAATTCTTCGATACATTTCCTTCCATTGTTATCCTCCTGGTAAACAAATATGCAGGCATTCTGCCTGCTTACTGCGTTCTATCATATCATAATTACAAAATCGGCACAAGAAAAAATCTTCGGGTTCCGGTACTTTTACTGCAGTTCCATCTTATCTTCCACCTGATAAAAATAGGTGTTATCCCCGATCTGCCCATACGTCTCATACCCGTACAGGGAGTCGTAATCGGAGGAACGGAAATATAAAATATAGGAAGGAATATTTCTTTTTCCCTTATAAAGGGCGTCATTGACCGCAGCAATGCACTCCCTGGACGGCTGCCGGTCCACATAAGGATAGGTCCCCGTCTCCTTGTCATAATAAGCGGTAAACTGGGAATCCTCCGTCACGACTTCCATCAGATCTTCCGAATATTTTTCAGACTGCGTCCGATTCATCATACAGCTTATGACAGCCAGAGAACCCTCGTAGCCGGTGTCACATTCCATGGAAACGACTTTATAAAGAATCTCCTTTTCTTCCTCTGTCAATGTTCCGGGATACATTTTAAGATTTTCCATCTGAAGGCTTCCATCCGTTCGCCCTGCACTTCCCTTGTTCGCCGTCGGCTCCTCGATGATGCCCTGCGCAGTCTCCTCTCCCATCAGTGAAGTGATGACGCCTTTTCCGGTATCTGCCGGCAACAAAAAGGCTTCGGCCTTCCCCGCCTGAAAACATGCCAGACAGCCGATCACTGCCATCGCTGCATAGGTTCTCTTTTGCGCTCTGTGCTTCTGCTTTCCACTCATGCGTCTCTCCCTTTCCTTCCTGTAAGACATTTCTGTTTTTATAAAACCAGAATCCGTCATAAACTATGCCACCCTTGTGAAGTTAATAAAGTATATGCACTTTTGTAATAATTTATTAACATTTCTCTGGTTTTTAAAAAAAGAATATGAAAACAATATCCAGATTGCTATTCAGAGTATTTCCCGTTCATCCAGATTTATACACGAAAGATCAAAAGAATCCGGCAGTGAGTGGAAACAAAAAGAGATGTCAAATATCCAACAGCAAGAACTGGCACAGCGGACAAAAAATGAGGCAGCTATGAAATAGGAATAAAGACATACAAAATATGAATAAAAAAAATATACAAAGAAAAAACCGGAATGCATACACATACATTCCGGTTAAGAAGAGCTGCCTAGCGGATTTGAACCGCCGACCTCCGCCTTACCAAGGCGACGCTCTACCAACTGAGCCAAGGCAGCACTGAGATTCAACCTCTCAACAAAAAGGATTCTACCATGACTCAACAGGGTTGTCAACACATTTTTTTGAAAAATTCAAAAAATTAGTACAATTAATTCCTTTTCGGCATACTGATGCAGGAATCCGCGCCGGCAGGCCCTCCCGGCTCCGTCTGCAGCATCTGTTTTTCTCTCAGTTCCTCCAGGACGAGAGCCAGGGTTTCTTCTATATCCCTGCCGTCTTCTTTTACGACAAGGTCGGCATATTTTTCATACAAAACGCTTCTCTCCTCATAAATATCCCGGAGTGTCTGTCCCTCCTTTAAAACGACGCCTCTGCCTTTCAGATCTCCGAGACGCTTTTCCAGCACCTCGTACGAGCATTGCAGATATACGATGATGCCCGTGCGCTTAAAATTCTCCATGGCCTCTTTCCCGTACACGGCGCTGCCTCCGGTGGCGATAACCGCGCGCTCTGTCCGGATGGAGGCATTGACCTGATTTTCCACTGCCAGAAATCCATCCACACCCTTACTTGCGATGATATCCTTTAACAGCATCTTTTCCTGCTGCTGAATGAGCAGATCTGAATCCACGAACTGATATCCCAGTTCCTTTGCCAGGATGACGCCGATCGTGCTCTTGCCCACTCCCGGCATTCCGGTTAAGATAATATTTTTCATACTGCCTTCCTTTCTCCTTGCCTATGCCCGCCTTTCGTCCTCACCGGCAAATCCCGGACGGCACAGGCCGGGAATGTTTTCCCGTCTGATAATAACACGTTCTCTCCGACAGGACAAGACGAGAAATTACCCTCAAACGCCATAGAAAAGAGTTGTTTTAGAGAAAAAAATACGCTATCATATAAAGCAGTGAGAAAGGAAAATTGCTATGTTTGAAATGTTTTTGACGATAATGGCCGCGTTGATCGCCGCGCTTTACGGGTTATCCCAGTCGGTTTTGATGAACGGACCACACAGAAATTATTATCGGATCGGTCTTCTTGCCCTCATCCTGATCATCTACATTCTGTACAAAATTCATCACAATGCCAGACGGCGCCATTTAACACGGCTGCAGGTGGACGCGGAAGCCTACGTATATTATGACAAGTACACTTCTCTGCTGTACCGGGCGGGCTACTTTATCAGCTATTTTGTGCAGAATATTCTCTTTGACTATATCTACATGTGGCGTAATTTTAACTTCTGCAAAGGTCTTGATGTGTATGACGGCGGTGTCGGGGAATACTATTTAAAGTTCCGCCACACCTGGTATCGGTATGTCAAACTGACAAGATACCGTCACAAAGTATCTTTGAAAAAACTGCAGTCCTACGCCGCTGATGTCAAGAATCAGATGATCGTGGAAGCGCTGCAGTCCGAGAAAGAAAAGGAAATGTACATAAACTTCTCCGAGGAGGCAAAGCAGTACTTTGAAGAGCACCAGAGTATCAGCAGGGCCATCCTGAAAAGCTTCGCCAATTATGACAAGATTGACTGGTACTACCGGAAAAATATCCGCCGCAATTATAAAGCGATCGCCTGCATCAGAAAATACCAGCCTCTTGTGATCGAGATGGTAAAACAAAAAGATCTCTGGGCAGAGAGAGATATCAACGAGTTCAGAAAAAAAGAATTTTAGCCTCATACCAAAGAATCTTCCCGGAGACGTCACAAAAACCCTTCGGAAGATCATCAACGCAGAAGTATGCAAAAAAGACTGTCACCGGCAACATACCTGTCCGTCCCATCAGGAGGTATCTGCTGTCAGAAACAGTCTTTTTCTTTTTTCTATTTCTTTCTTGTTCTATCTCTTCTTTCCCGCCGCTTCCAGGCGCTGTCTCACGATCTCAAAAGCGAGAACACCCGCCGCCACAGAAGCGTTCAGGGAATCAATATCTCCCTTCATCGGGATCGACGCTATGTAGTCACATTTTTCCCGGACAAGACGACTGACGCCGCTGCCCTCATTTCCGATCACCAGCCCGATCGGTCCGGTGAGATTCTGACGGTACATCAGCTCCCCGTCCATATCTCCGCAGACAAACCACATGCCTCTCTCCTTGAGTTCGTCAATGGTGCGTGCCATGTTGGTGACGCGGACTACCGGCGTGTAATTGACCGCCCCGGCAGAAACCTTTGCCACTGTTCCGGTCAGCCCCACCGCCCGTCTTTTCGGGATGATGACCCCGTGCGCGCCGGCAAGGTTTGCCGTCCGGATGATGGCGCCCAGATTATGTGGATCTTCAATCTCATCGCAGAGGATGAAAAACGGATCCTCCCCCTTTGCCTGCGCCGCAGCAAACAGATCATCCATCTCTGCATAATCGCAGGCCGCCGTGATGGCCACGACTCCCTGATGTTTTTCATGATTGGAAAGGGAATCCAGCTTTTCCTTCGAAACATATTTCACCAGCGTGGACTGTTTTCTGCTCTCCCGCAGGATAGATCTGACCGGTCCGTCCTGACAGCCGTCCAGCACAAATAATTTATCCACGGTCTTTCCGGCACGAAAGGCCTCCAGCACCGCATTTCTTCCGATCACTGTATTTTCTTCGTATGACATGACTCTTCCTCCTTCTCCAGGCCGATGGTGATAAGCTCCATGATCCTGTTCACCTGACCGGTCAGATACAGATACCCGATCAGTGTCTCAAACCCCGTGGCGATGCGATAATCATGGGGGCTCTGATTTTTGGCATGGCTGGCCGGCTTGGCATTTTTTCCGCGGCGGAATATCACTTTCTCCTCCTCATTGAGAAATGGCCTGATCTGCTCCATCATTCTGGTCTGCGCGCCGGCGTTGACATATTCGATGGCCTGTCTGTGATATTTGTTCGGTTTTGTATTTCCCCGGACCGTGATCATCGTCCGGATGATCAGGTCGTAGACCGAATCGCCGATATAGGCAAAGGAAAGCGCAGAATAGGTTTTCACCTTCTGCGCATCCAGAGGAAAAGAGTCCAGGATAACCTTTAAGCTCTCTTCCATTTTACACCGGCCCTTGTATCTTCCAGAATGATGCCTTTTTCCGCCAGCATATCACGGATCTCGTCCGCTCTCACGAAGTTCTTTGCCTTTCTCGCTGCCTGACGCTCCTCGATCAGCGCCTCGATATCCTCATCCAGCATCTCTTCCTTTTTCTCCGTGATAATACCGAGAATATCGCAGAGTTTTGTGATCGTCTCCAGCAGATACTCCACATAAGCCGCAGAACCATGATCTGCCGTCACGTTGGAAAGCTTCACAAGCTCAAAGATAGCGGCGATGGCATCTGCCGTATTGAAGTCGTCTTCCATGGAAGCCTCGAACTTGGCCACCAAAGCCTTTGCCTCCTCCACGTTCTTCTGATCTTCCGGTGTCATTGCATCAGGAGCGGCGCCGCTCTCTGCTCCGGCTGCCTGTTTTTCCGCCAGAACATCCCGCAGATGGTCCACAGCGGTGAGAATCCGCTCCAGCCCGTGTTTGGCTGATTCCACCAGCGTGTCGCTGAAATTCAGCGGGCTTCTGTAATGTGCGCTCAGCATAAAGAAACGGATCACCTGCAGCGGATACTTCTCGCCGATCTCCCGGACAGTAAAGAAGTTTCCGGCTGATTTGGACATTTTCTTATTGTCAATATTTAAAAATCCGTTGTGCATCCAGTAGTTGGCAAACTTCTCGCCGTTGCACGCCTCGCTCTGGGCGATCTCATTCTCGTGATGCGGGAAGATCAGATCCTCTCCTCCGGCATGAATGTCAATGGTATCGCCGATGTACTTGCGGGACATGACAGAACACTCGATATGCCAGCCGGGACGACCCTCTCCCCAAGGAGACGGCCAGGACGGCTCTCCCTCTTTTTTCGGCTTCCAGAGAACAAAATCCATGGCGTCCTCTTTTTCATCGCTGACAGCGATACGGATGCCCGCCATCATATCGTCCAGATTCTTGTTGGACAGCTGTCCGTAATGGTTAAACTTCCTTGTACGGAAATATACCGTGCCATTCTTTTCATAAGCATATCCTTTGTCGATCAGCTCCTGGATCATCTCGATCATACCGTCGATCTCCTCCGTAGCCTTCGGATGATGAGTTGCCTCCTTGACATTTAAGGCGTGCATGTCTTTTTCACATTCTTTAATAAACTTCTCGGAGATCTCGGAAGCATCCACACCTTCCTCCATGGCTTTTTTGATGATCTTATCATCCACATCCGTGAAGTTGGAAACATAATTCACATCGTATCCCTTATACTCAAAGTATCTGCGCACGGTGTCAAAGACCACCATCGGGCGTGCATTGCCAATGTGAATATAATTATACACGGTCGGTCCGCAGACGTAGATACCGACCTTCCCCTCGTGCACCGGCACGAACTCTTCTTTTTTATTGGTAAGCGTATTATATATCTTCATAATATCCTCCTTCTGTCCCCTGATTATTTCATCATTCTGTCGGTTTTGTCAATCGTTTTTTCTGCAAATGCCATGATTTTCAGACAAACTCCTGGATGCAGACCGGCGACAGCGGCAAAAGTCCGTCCACGACGGCACGACCGCTCTCCGTCAGGCCCTCATACCATTCTTCCTCCCGCATCTCTTTCTCCCCAAAAAGCAGGGCTGTCAGAGCGGCGACGGAGACTTCTCCTCCGTCCGGCGCAGAGGAATCTTCCGTTTTCTGTATCCGGACGCCGCCGTCTTCTCCCACTGTAAACAGATAGCTTCCGTCCTGTTCTTTCAAAAAGGCGTCCCTCACCCGTATCCGGCATCGGCCGGTTCTGGCGCCGGAAAGAACGGTTCCAAGTCTCTCCAGGTCAAGGATCCGGAACATGATCCGCTTTTTTTCCCGCACCGGGAGCAGACGGATCCCCTGCATATTTCCAGCAGGATAAAGCGCCGGTTTCCAGGTCTCCTCAAGCACAAGCTGATACTTTCCGTAATGGTATTCCTGTTCACAGAAATACAGCGCCTCATACAGGAACTGTCCGCGCAGAGATTCTTCTTCCACGCAGACGACCTGGGAGAGTACCATATAGTCATCTTCCGCTCCCATGACAAACCGTCCGGCGTAAACGCCATCCCGGTATACCCGCACCAGTCGCCCGAAATCACTGCGGACTTCTTTTTCCATCCGGGTCAGATATGACGGCGTGATCCTGGTGCAGATGGCAAACTCTCTGCCCCGGGAAGCATTTTCTGCCTCACAGATTTCTGACAGATCTTCCGGTAATCCTGCCTCAAATGTAAACCGGGGATTTTGCGGCGCAGGCGCTTTTCCGAAACACTCGATCTCTCTTTCCAGCTCCTTCATCCCAAAACGAAAGTCAAAGGGCAGATAGTAGTTCTCATCTGCCGGCATCAGATACGTGAAGGGTTCCCCCCTTTTTCGCAGTCTGGAAAATGTCTCAAGAAGCAGCTCCCGCATCACACCCTGCCGGCGAAACGTTTCATCCGTCGCCACACCGACGATATAATGCGCCTGCTGTTTTCTTCCTCTCACGAGAAGTTCATACGGGTTCAGATGCAGCATTCCCCGGATGATCTCTTCGGATTCTCCCATCATCTTCAGCGCAGGCGTCTCTTCCCACTCCCCGGGCGTCATCTCCGGGGCGCTGCCGGCGTTCAGAAGAATCTCATTTTTCCCATAGACTTCCTGAAAATAAAAAGCCGCGTAAGGCGCCGGGTCATGAAAGTTGCGCTGCCACATATCATAGATTTCGTCTCTGTACTGTCCGTTTTCCTCATATATCATTTGTCTTCTCCTCCTGCGCGGCGACAGCCCTGACAACCCGCACAATCCTTTTCTTCCAGCATCACATCCGCTCCCACATAGTTCTGAATCTCCGAGAGAAGACACACGGCGCTGGCGGCGATGCCAAGTCCCTCTCCGGTAAAGCCGAGTCCTTCCTCCGTGGTCGCCTTGACATTTACCTGACCTTCGTCAAGTCCCAGCACTGCCGCGATGTTCGCCCTCATCTGCGGGATATGCGGCGCCAGCTTTGGCCGCTGCGCGATGACTGTCGCATCAATATTTTCTATAAAATAAGCTTTCTCCTCGATGAGCTGACGCACTCTTCCGAGAAGCTGCATACTGTCCGCTCCTTTGTAGACCGGATCCGTGTCCGGAAAATGCTTTCCGATATCTCCGAGCGCCGCCGCTCCCAGCAGCGCATCCATCACCGCATGCACCAGCACATCCGCATCCGAATGCCCCAGCAATCCCTTCTCGTAAGGAATATCCACACCCCCGAGAATTAATTTCCGTCCTTCTGTCAGACGATGTACGTCATATCCGCTTCCGATTCTCATAATACCTCCTGTTTCTCCTTCTTCATTTTTTGTATCTTACCACTTATTCTGTACATTTTTACAAAACGGTATCAACAATTCCGCCAGAATCCTCCTTCGCACTTGCGACAAAAAGAAAAGAGCATACCCGCCCCGCAGATATGCTCCTCTGAATCCAAATCACCTGCCGCACAAAGCGCAGCATCTCACAAAAGGTCTCTCCGCGTCCAAAAAGACACCGTGCAAACCCTTTATCGTATAAAAAAATAGCGGGAACTGGATTTGAACCAGCGACACCACGGGTATGAACCGTGTGCTCTAGCCAACTGAGCTATCCCGCCATGTGATGAAAAAGTGGGACCTATAGGGCTCGAACCTATGACCCTCTGCTTGTAAGGCAGATGCTCTCCCAGCTGAGCTAAGATCCCACATCACTCAACGAAGCTTATTATATTACAAAACTCCTCTGCTGTCAACAAGAAAATTTCACTTTTTCTGTTTTTTTCAAAAAATATAATTAATTATATTTTTTGAACTGTCGCTGCATTTTATACAGATACTTTTTCGCGGCACACACAAAATTTCTCCGCGGCGCAGACCGCCGCCAGATGCAGCAGCACAGCATCCGTAAGCGCTCTCTCATCAATATCAAAACATGGATGATGATTCGGAAAACATGGTTTTTCCGGATTGCCACAGCCCACAAAGGCAAACACACCGGGTACCTTCGTCTGATACCAGGAAAAATCTTCTCCAAGCATCAGCGGCTCTTCATGCGTCAACCGGCGTCCGAGCAGACTTTCCACACAGGCGGCAACCTGCGCCGTCATCCGGGCGTCATTAATAAGAGGCGGGTGCGCGCCGTACGTATAAGCGATCTCTGCCTTTCCTCCGTAATAATCCGCGATATGCGCCGCTCTCTTCTCTACCGCTTCCTTTAAGTGCCGGGCGGTTTCCTCCCGAAAACTGCGGCAGGTTCCTTCCACCTGCGCCTCACCGGCTATGACATTATACTGCGTGCCCGCATGCAAAGAACCGATCGTCACCACAGCGCTCTCGAGAGGGTTCACCTCTCTGGAGACGATACTCTGTACACTCATCACAAAATCTGCCGCCATCACAGTCGCATCCACACATTGGTGCGGTTTGCCGGCGTGACCGCCACGTCCCTGAAACTTGATGGAAAAGCGGTCTGTCTGCGCCATGCGCGGTCCTTCTTCCACAGAGATCTCTCCCACCTTTTTGTCCGAAAAAAGATGCAGACCGAAAATGCAATTTACATCGTCAAGCACTCCCTGCTTTAAAATGTGCGCCGCGCCTTTTGTGTTTTCTTCCGAAGGCTGAAAGATCAGCTTCACACGAACCGAGAGGGCGTCCTCCAGCTCTTTTAACACGGCCGCCGCTCCCAGCAGTCCCGCGATATGCCCGTCATGTCCGCAGGCATGCATTCTGCCTGCATGCTCGGACGCAAAGGAAAGCCCTGTCTTCTCTGTCACCGGCAGCCCGTCGATATCCGCCCTTAATGCGATCGTGTATCCTTCCTCCGGTCCGATAAAAGCACAGACGCCTGTCGGCTCCAGCGGATGCGGTGTGATGCCCAGCTCTCTCAGATGCCGGCAGATTCTCTCCGTAGTCTCTGTCTCCGCGAAACCAAGCTCCGGTATCCGGTGAAACTCCCGCCGGAGCAGCACTGCTTTTTCTCTGACCGTTTCTGCTTTTTTCAACAGTATTTCCCGTGTAAGCATCATCGATCCCCCTTCAGCAGCCGAAGGATCAGGATTACCGGTATCAGTACAAGAACGACCGGAAGCAGTACCCGGATCAGCATCGCCAGAATGATCAGAACGACAATGATCAGGAGAACGAGCTTCCACCCGCTTACCTTTTTGACACGTATATGGGTCGGTTCCTCACCATACCGGTATCGTTCCCCCTCCGAATCGTAATAATCATCCGTGCCTGAATAGCTGCTCTGACCGGCGTCATAGTAAGGATCGCCGTCTCCGGAATCGTTCTGCTCCACTGCTCCCCGGGCATCAATGATCGATCTGGCGATCAGACGAGGGCTTCCCAGCATGTCAAGAATCTCTTTTTCCCCGTACCCTGCCGCCTTTTGCTCGGCAAAATACTGGCGATAGTAATTGATGGAATCTCTGATCTCTCCCTCAGATACCTCGCCGCGCAGACATTCCTCCAGTTCCCTAAAAAAATCTTCCATGTTTCTTTTTATTCCTTTCCGTCAGCCGGCACGGCTTTCACACCTGCCGGCATGGCATCAATAATCTAAAGTAAAATATAACGTCGTGTACGGAGCTTCCCCGATCGTCTGCAGATGACAGTATCTGGCGCCGCTGTACTCAAAGAGAAACTGCAGGTGTTCTTCGGAATACCGGCTCTCCTCATAATCCCCCACCTGCACCTGAAAACTTTCCGGACTGTCTTTCGCAAAAATGTCTTCGCATTTTTCGCGGAAATCATCCATATCTTCGCAATACAGGTCATTTTTTCTGTAATATTGATATCGCGTTCCCTCCGCCGGCACAAAATCCTCCGCATTCCAGACATGGCTGAGCGCCATCTCCTCATCGTTCAGATTAAAGTAGGAGTACAGCAGCCGTTCCGGATCATCCGGCTCCGGATCATCCCAGGTCACATCCACATGATACCAGGCGTCATCATCCAGCCGGATCAGATTCCAGGCATGATTCTCCCCGTCCGCGCGTCCGCTGATCATCTCACACTCCACACCGCTCAGATCACAGAGCAGCTTCATCGCCTGCGCATAGCCGTTGCAGACAGCCTTTCCTTTTACCAGCGCTCCATAAGCATTATAGGCGGTACTGTCCTCCGAATCCACACCTTCCGGGTAACCGTAGGCCACGTGTTCCACCAGATAATCGTGAATCTTTTTCTCTTTTTTATAAGAAGAATCCTCCGCATCCATATCGGAAAGAATCTCTTCACAGACTTCTTTCAGCTCCGCTGCCTCCGTGCGTTCTTCCGGAATATCGCTGCCGGAAAGGATCGCCTCCTCCACATAGTAATTGTCACTGATATCACAGGAAAGCGTCACATAAGAGCGCCCGAGCATCCTGACTGTCTTCATCTCATACTGCGTTACGCTGCCATAAAATCCATCATGCTCCTGATTGAGCGCACTCAAATCTTCCTGGGTGATCGTCTCCGTCGCAAAAGTAATCTCCTGCCTGCCCTCTTTCAGGGCGCGCTCCACTTCCTGCTGCAGTTCCTCCGTCGTCCGGATGACCATCTCCTCCGACGCCAGAATCTCCTGTACCATGCCACAGCCATTGAGAAGAAGAGCCACCGCTATCACCGCTGCTGCCAGACCTTTTTTCATATACATCCTTTCCGAATCTCTCCCCGCGCAGAAACTCTCTTTGCACGCGGACACTGTTTACCGGTTACCGGGCTGTCTCTGCCCTTCTACTCTCCCATGTGTTCCCGGAGAAGCCGGTCTGCCTTCTCCACATCGGAAGGCCGCAAGATCATCTCGTCGCCCTTTCCCGTCGCAAAGGCGTACATATATTCCAGATTAATCCCCTCCCCGGCAAAAGCGACCAGCATCTCCGAGAGAGCGCCTGCCCGGGACGGAATCCGGATACGGAGAACATCCGTCAGTTCCACCTGATACTTATGCTTCCGCAGGATCTCCGCCACCTGCTCCGGATTCGGCAGGATCAGCCGCGTCACGGTATCCGCCATACTGAGCGCCTCCACATTGATATTCTCCTTTCCGAGGATATCCATCACTTCTTTTAACTTACCTTCCCTGTTTTCCACACGAACCGTTACCTGTTTTACGATCATATGCTTCCCTCCCTGTCTTTCCTTCTCACGGCCTGTCTCCGCTCATCCCGGCGATCTCTGCCGCTCTCTTTTAACATTTTACCAATTTTCCCATGCGAACGCAACCATTTGCGAAAGAAGCATCTGACATTTCCCGATTCGCACACAGCACTTTCAAAATTTAAGCAATCACATCTTTTTCCCCAAAAAAAGAAGATGCGGGGATGAACCACACATCTTCTTTTCTTTCCTGTTTTATTTATCGAAAGTCTGTCCAATGTCCAGACCTTCTCATTTAATTTAGCCATGCACTTCGGATTCCCGCAGCTATCGCTGCTCCTTCGCTGCTTTCGCAGCTGAATCCTGCTGAAAATCTTATAGCTTCTCATCGAAAGCCAGATGTTCCGCGCTTCGCGCTCTCACATCTGCCGAAAATATTCGTGAGACTTTCTTAATTACATCATTCCCATGCCGCCTGCCGGTGCTGCTGCCGGTGTTTCTTCTTTGATGTCAGCAACAACGGACTCTGTGGTCAGTAAGGTGGAAGCTACGCTTGTCGCATTCTGCAGTGCGCTTCTTGTAACCTTAGCCGGATCAATGATACCGGATTTGATCATATCAACGTAAGTCTCTGTCAGGGCATCGAAACCTGTGCCGACTTCGCTCTCGTATACTTTATTGATGATAACGGAGCCTTCCAGTCCTGCATTGGCTGCGATGTGATAAAGTGGAGCTTCCAGAGCTTTGAGAACGATCTCAGCACCTGTCTTCTCGTCGCCTGTCAGATCTTTTGTCATCTCTTTTACAGTCTTGGCTGCATGGATGTAAGCGGATCCGCCGCCGGCGATGATACCTTCCTCAACGGCTGCCTTTGTAGCTGCCAGAGCATCTTCCAGACGAAGTTTTGCTTCTTTCATCTCTGTCTCTGTTGCGGCTCCTACACGGATCACTGCTACGCCGCCGGATAATTTAGCCAGTCTCTCCTGTAATTTTTCTTTGTCAAATTCAGAAGTTGTGGTCTCAATCTGGCTCTTGATCTGGCCGATTCTTGCCTGGATGGCATCTTTATCGCCAAGACCGTCAACGATCACGGTATTTTCTTTTTCAACTTTAACGGATTTTGCACGTCCTAACATATCCATGGTAGCGTCTTTTAATTCAAGACCGACTTCCTCGGAGATTACGGTGCCGCCGGTAAGGATTGCGATATCCTCAAGCATTGCTTTTCTTCTGTCGCCGTAGCCAGGAGCTTTCACACCGACAACGGAGAAGGTTCCTCTTAATTTATTGACGATCAATGTGGTCAGAGCCTCGCCTTCGATATCTTCAGCGATGATCAGAAGTTTAGCGCCGCTCTGTACGATCTGCTCTAATAATGGAAGGATCTCCTGAATGTTGCTGATCTTCTTATCTGTAATGAGGATGTATGGGTCTTCCAGCTCAGCGACCATTTTCTCCATGTCTGTTGCCATGTATGCGGAAATGTATCCACGGTCGAACTGCATACCTTCTACAAGGTCAAGCTCTGTCATCATGGTCTTGGACTCTTCGATGGTGATAACACCGTCTTTGGAAACCTTTTCCATAGCGTCTGCAACTAACTGTCCTACCTGCTCGTCACCGGCGGAGATGGATGCCACTTTCGCAATCTGCTCTTTACCGCCAACCTGCTGGCTCATTTTGCTGATGGCCTCAACAGCGGCATCTGTCGCTTTCTTCATACCTTTTCTTAAGATGATCGGGTTAGCGCCTGCTGCCAGGTTCTTCATGCCGGCATTGATCATAGCCTGCGCAAGAACAGTAGCGGTTGTGGTACCGTCACCAGCCACATCGTTTGTCTTTGTAGCAACTTCTTTTACGATCTGTGCTCCCATGTTCTCGAAAGCATCTTCCAGTTCGATGTCTTTTGCGATGGTCACGCCGTCGTTGGTGATGAGCGGAGCGCCGAAGCTCTTATCCAGCACAACGTTACGTCCTTTCGGTCCTAATGTAACTCTAACGGTATCTGCTAACTGATTTACACCTGATTCTAAAGCTTTTCTGGCGTCAACGCCATATTTGATCTGTTTTGCCATTGTAATCATTCCTCCTGCTTTATACTCTTTATTTTTCATAAAGAAACAATCTGCGCTGCCTTTTTAGAAGGCGGCTGTCTCTGACCGTTCATCTGACGATGAACACTTCTGCCTGAATTAGTACTCTACAACTGCCAGAATATCACTCTGTTTTACGATGATATATTCCTCTTCATCCATCTTCACATTTGTTCCGGCATATTTAGAATAGATCACTTTCTGTCCGACAGAAACTTCCATCTTCACATCCTCTGTTCCAGGGCCGACAGCGACAACCTCTGCCTCCTGCGGTTTCTCCTGCGCGGAGCTTGTAAGGATGATTCCTGTTTTTGTCTTTGTCTCAGCTTCTAACTGTTTTAAAACAACTCTGTCCGCTAATGGTACTAACTTCATAACAATGCCTCCTATACAAAATCTTATATTTGTTATCTTTGTGATTGTTAGCACTCAATTTCAATGAGTGCTAATTACTGATACATATAATAGTTTCTTTTGTTTATAATTGCAAATGTAGAAAATGTCTATTTTTATCTATATTTTAAAATATAATTTATTTTCTCTTTTTTACTCTTATTTTCTCATTATATCTTTATTTTTTCATTTTGTGAGATTTCTGTGTAAAAGAAAAAGGAAGGACCGGGCGATCCTTCCCTCTATTATCTCTATATCTGTGCATTTAATTATATCATTTTATCTTGTGATTTTTTGAATATTCCAAATATTTAGTTGGTTCCTTAAATGTACCACTTTTCGTCCGTATTCCATCGTTCCTCCATGCTCCTGCCTTCCATGCATTTCTCATCACAATAATATTCGCTCATTTTTCCGTATTGATAAAGCAAGATCCAGGCAAAGGGATTATACCAGTGAAGAATACAGGCAAGGATGCAAAGCAACTTCCAGAGAATATCCCTGTGCCGGATATGCGTCATCTCATGGAGGCGGATCCATTCCATCTCTGTTTCTTTATACTCCCGGACCGGAAGCAGGATGCCGGGACGCAACCAGCCGATGGTGCAGGGACCGCTCACCTTGTCGTTCTCATATATTTTGACCGCCCGTCCCCCTACTTCCTGTCTTCTGACTTCCCGCTCCACACTGTGTCGCATGATCTTCCGCTTCATGTACAGATACCAGAACAAATAGATCAGCAGAGCCGCCGCCACGATCACAAACCAGAGAATCCACAGATAAAAATATTTTTCCGAGATGATGTAATAATATCCATCCCCGGAAGAGACGCTCACAAAAGAATATCCAAACAGCTTCTTCATCAGCACATCCCAGTAAAGCTGGATATCAAAAATCTCCTACAATTCTGCCAAGCACACAAAACCATAGGAGATTTTCATTTTCCCATCACATTTTCTGAATATAATCTAAAAGTTCCTGTTCGTCGGCCTCGGTGACATGGTCGTTGCCGGTCAGCGCCGCAATAAAATGGGAGATTTTACCGTCATATCCATTCTCCAGCACTTCTTTTGCCTTCTCCTGCTCGTACTGCTTCCGGTCCAGCCGGTAACGGTAATATGCTTTCCGTCCCTCCATCCGGCGCTGCAGCAGACCTTTGTCCAGAAGGCGGCTTAAAAATGTGTTGAGCGTCTGCTTTTTCCACTCCTTACCGACTTCTTCATTAAAATGCTGCATTAATTCTTTAAAATCGTATTCTTTCTGCGCGTCCCAGAAAAATTCCATGATCTCATGCTCTGTCTGACTTAATCTTGTCCTCAAATGTACTCCCTCTTTTCATATTACATTTTATTAGTACTCTTGTAAAAATATCTTAACATTTTTACTTTTTAATTTCAACAGAATTTTTCCGGTTTTCTCTGTTATTTATAACATTGAATCCGGCAGCGATCATTCCTGTCACATCTCCATGAACCATTGGTCCGGGCTCCCTGCTTTGGGATACTGCACCTCTTGCAGCATCTTAAAAAAATGTCTATAATACAGAAGGATAAAAATTATTTTACAAAAAGGAAGAGATGTTATGAGTCAGAAAAACAAAGGAATCCTGCTGATCATCTGTTCGGCTTTCTGCTTCGCGCTGATGAACATGATGGTACGTTTTGCGGGAGATCTGCCATCCATTGAGAAGAGTTTTTTCCGGAATTTTGTGGCGGTGTTTTTTGCGTTGATCACACTCCGGAAAAGCCGCACGCCCATTAAAGTACCAAAGGGAGCGCTGAAACCACTTTTGCTGCGCTCGGTTTTTGGCACCATGGGAATCCTGTGCAACTATTACGCCATCGATCATCTGGTGCTGGCAGATGCGTCGATTCTCAATAAGTTATCGCCGTTCTTCGCAATCCTGTTTTCCTTGATTTTATTAAAGGAAAAGGTACACCCGTTTGCAGCGTGCTGCGTGATCACGGCATTTATCGGCAGTCTTTTTATCATCAAGCCGGGACTGGGCATGTTTACCACGTCGCTGCCGGCACTGATCGGGCTGCTGGGCGGTCTGGGCGCCGGTATTGCCTACACCTATGTGCGGATTCTAGGCACTCACGGTGTGAAGGGGCCGTTTATCGTCCTCTTCTTCTCGGCGTTTTCCTGCCTGGTGACCCTGCCATACCTGATTTTTGACTTTCATCCGATGAGTCTTAGTCAGTTTGGCTGTCTGCTTCTGGCAGGACTGTTTGCCAGCGGCGGACAGTTTACCATCACGGCGGCATACACCTATGCGCCGGCACGGGATATCTCCATCTACGATTATTCGCAGATCATCTTCGCCACCGCGCTGGGATTCATTTTTCTGGGGCAGATTCCGGATCATTTAAGCTTCATCGGCTATGGAATCATTATCCTGGCATCGCTGGCTATGTTCATATTCCAGCAACGGCAGAAAGATTGACAATGGGGATTATTTTTCAGCTGATTATAAAAAAGCCATAAAGTCCAAAAAAGGGGCGAAGCCAACCTGATGCTTCGCCCTTTTCCCTGTTCTGCCGCTTTATTCTTTTGTCTCTTCTTTTCGCTTTTTTTCGTCTCTTCGACGCGCCTTCATATGCAGCCTTGCTTTCTCATAAAT
The DNA here is from genome assembly GCA_019113845.1 of Candidatus Anaerobutyricum avicola. Lineage (GTDB taxonomy): Bacteria > Bacillota > Clostridia > Lachnospirales > Lachnospiraceae > Anaerobutyricum > Anaerobutyricum avicola. The sequence continues at coordinate 27,621 of DXGQ01000011.1, read as the reverse complement.
ATCATACGGCTCATGGTAACGGGGACTGTAGTCATTATGATATCGACCTTTTTGACGCTGTTCCTTTGTCATTTCACAACCCCCGTCTCCTTTTTCTTCATAAACTTATTCTGTCCCGGCCGTTGTACCATCTGTGCTGCCGTCCTCGTCGGCTGTACTGCCAGCGACCGTTCCAACAACAGCATCCGTATCCGCGGCAGAAGAATCGGTTCCTGCCGCTGCGCCGTCCTCATCTCCTGCCGCTGTCGTCTCCTCCATCACTGCGGTAGTCGGATCCGTACGGTAGTGGATGGTTCCAGGGTCGAGCGTCTCGCCTCTTGCGGCGTACATCTCTGAAACCGTCACAAGCTGATACCCTTCCGCGATCAGGTCAGGGACAAATCGCTCCACAGCGTTAATGTTATATTCGTGGATGTCGTGGAGAAGCACCACGTCGCCGTCGGTGGCTGTCATGACCATCTTATACGTATCGTCCGCGTTCTTCGTCTTCCAGTCTTCCGTGTCGAGGGACCAGTTTACGGCGCACAGTCCCTGCTTTTTTGCCTCGGCAAGCACGGTGCTGTTGATGGCGCCGTACGGCGGACGCATGAGCGTCGGGGCCACGCCGATGGCATCCCGGATCGCGCTCACGGAATCTTCCATCTCCTTTGTCAGCTCAGAGCCGGACAGTTTGGTCAGCTGCTGATGGCTCTGGGTGTGGGTTCCCACTTCCATACCGAGATTGTATTCTCTCTGCACGGTTTCCGGATAATAACCGGCATTCTGTCCGAGACAGAAGAAGGTTGCCTTGGCATAGTTTTCCTCAAAGGCATCCAGGATCTTGTTGGTCGTATCCGGGTTTGGGCCGTCGTCCATGGTGATCGCCACCATCGGCTTACTCGGGTCGATAGCCGGATAGATCCGGAGTTCAAAAGAAGTGGACAGGTCAGAGCCGTCCGTCGCCTCGCCGGTCACTGTGACCGTATGCTTCGCACTGTCTTCGGACGGAGTCAGCACACCGTCTTCTGAGACGGAGACAAGTCCTTCTTCACTGCAGCTCCATTTAAGCTTCGTATTGGTCGCGTTCTCCGGCGCGAAGGACACGTCAAGCTGCATGGTCTCGCCCACCCGGATGCTGGTGGCAGGCGCGGTCACGGACAGTTCTGTCATCGGCACGCTGTTGTCCGCTTTCTCATCGATATTGGCTTCTGTCTGCGCTTCTGCGCTTCCGGCGCTCAGATCATCTGTGGAGGAGGTACCGGTCAGTCTTCTGAGTATGGAAAAGATTCCGCACAGAAGGATAACAACCACCACCAGGACCACAGCGTACTGCAGATATTTCATTACACCTTTTTTCATTTTTTCTCCTTCCTGACGCATTTACTGCGTCAATAATGGCAGATTTGAAAATTCATTTTCAAACTTACCTCCTGAACATACCGCTGTTCTTTGTGTGAAATGTAACAGAAATCCCCCTTATCAAAGGAAAAAAGCGAAAATCAATGATTGATTTTCGCCTGTATGTGTTTCTCTTTACTTGCAAAAGAAGCGCCCGCAAGGCTTCTCACAGATTAAACTCTTGATAAGTATTCTCCGGTTCTTGTATCAATCTTTAACTTGTCACCAAGGTTTACAAAGAGCGGTACGTAAACGACTGCGCCAGTCTCTACGGTACATGGCTTGGTTGCGCCGGTTGCGGTGTTGCCTTTCTCGCCAGGCTCGCACTCGGTAACTTCCAGTTCCACGAACATCGGCGGCTCTACGGCAAAGATCTCTCCGTTGTGGGAAACCATCGTCACGTTATCATTCTCACGGACAAACTTGAGCGCGTCGCCGATAGCGTCCTCATTCAGACCGATCTGGTCGAATGTCTCGCCGTCCATGAAATAATATAAGTCGCCGTCTGTATATAAATACTGCATCTCTTTTCTCTCGATATGCGCCTGTGGGAACTTCTCTGTCGGACGGAAGGTCTTCTCCACTACACCGCCACTCTTGATATTTTTCATCTTGGTTCTTACGAATGCTGCTCCCTTACCCGGTTTTACATGCTGAAATTCAACAATCTGATATACATTTCCTTCTACTTCAATGGTCAAGCCGTTCTTAAAATCGCCTGCAGAAATCATATCTGAAAATCCTCCTTACAACTTCTTCTAAATCATTCTTACAATTCATTTTATAATAAAAGCCCCTATTTTTCAACTCTTTTTTTCTTAAGAGTTCTGAAATAGAAATGAAGAACGATTTTTTCCAGATAGCGTTTGAGGACGATCTGAATCTCTTCCTTCGGGTGCACAGGACTCACCATGATGGTGTAAAGTCCGGCGCGTTTTGCTCCGAGAACATCCGTAAAGATCTGATCTCCCACAAAAAATGTGTTATCCGTCTTTGTCCCCATCCGGCGGATTCCTTCCAGGTATCCTTTCGGCAATGGCTTTCCCGCTTTGTAAATGTAACGGGAATGTACCTGTTCGCAGAAACTTTTCACTCTCGGCTCCCGGTTATTGGAGATCAGGCAGGTCTCAAATCCCATTCCATGGAGTCTCTCAAAAAGCTGTATGGCGCGCGCGTCCGCCGGAGCTCCATGAGGAACCAGCGTATTGTCGATATCAAACAGGATGCCCCGAAAGCCTCTCTCGTATAACTGTTCAAAATTAATGTCATAGGTAGATTTTAGATATTTGTCAGGATATAGTGATTCAAACATGATTTTCTCCTCAGATCATTACGCTGCGCGTATGTTTTGCTGTGACCGCGGGCAGCTTTGGCGCCGTCCCGGCTTTTGTCACATCTGCTGTTCATAGCAGGTTTTCAGTTTTTCAAGCGCCCTTTTTTCAATGCGGCTCACATAGGAGCGGGAGATGCCAAGCTCCGCCGCCACTTCCTTCTGCGTGTGGGCTTCCCCGCCGTGAAGACCATAGCGTCTGACGATGATCTCTCTCTCCCTCGCATCCTGCAGCCGCTCCACCATCTCATTGAGACGGATGAGATACTGCCGGTAGATGAATTTCTCTATCATCGCCGCCTCATCTGTGCAGATGATATCCAGCAGACTGATGTGATTGCCCTCCTGATCCGTTCCGATGGGCTCATAGAGAGACACCTCCCGCAGCAGCTTCTTTTCCTGCCGCAGCATCATCAGAAGCTCGTTCTCGATGCACCGGGCGGCATACGTCACCAGGCGTCCGCCTTTCCTCTCATCAAAGGTATTGACAGCCTTTATAAGGCCGATGGTTCCGATGGAAATCAAATCATCCAGGTCCCGGTCCTGAGAATTATATTTTTTCACGATATGCGCTACCAGTCTCAGATTATGTTCGATCAGCTTTTCCTTGGCTGTCTCATCTCCATCACGGTACATTTTCAGATACTTTCTTTCCTCTTCTGCCTTTAAAGGCTTTTTGAATGACCGCATGCAAGGCTCCGAAACCCGTGTTCCTTATCAGTATATGCGGCAGAGGATGGACACTGTTCCGCATTTTCTGTGTCTTTTCCACGCATCTTCCCCGTCGGAGCCATCTTTGAGGATGCTTCGCGAAAAACCTGCCTTTCCGCCTTCAGCCGACGGCTATTCTTTCCGACGAAGCAGCCAGCCCTCTTTTAACGGCTCGCCAAAATCGATCCAGATCTCCTGTTTCGGATGCGGAGCGGATTCCACCGGCTCCCGATTTTCATCTTCCATGGCAAGAACTTTCCGGCAGAGGTTTGTCCCATCCGGGAGCATGATCTCAATCTCCTCTCCCACGGAAAACTTGTTCCTCTGATAGATCTTTACAAAACCTTTTTCATCCACTTCCTGCACGATACCGATGTAAGTATACTCTTTGATGTAAGTGTTCGCGTCATAAATCTGGGCGTCGGCATCGGTCTTCCCGTAATAGAAGCCGGTGGTAAACTGCCGGTACGTGCATTTGGCGATCTCCTCCCGGTAATAATCCAGATTCTTCTGATACAGCTCCGGCGACTTTTTATAATCGTCGATGGCTCTCCGGTACGTTCTCGTCACCGCCGCCACATAAAGCGCGGTCTTCATCCGGCCTTCGATCTTAAAACTGTCCACACCGGCCTCGATGAGATCCGACACGTGCTCGATCATACACAGATCTTTGGAATTGAAAATGTAAGTGCCTCTCTCATTTTCTTCCACCGGCAGGAACTCGCCCGGACGGCTTTCCTCCATGACATAGTATTTCCAGCGGCACGGATGCGTGCAGGCGCCCATGTTGGCGTTACGGCCGGTAAAATAGCTGCTGAGCAGGCACCGCCCCGAGTGGGAAATGCACATCGCTCCGTGAACAAAAGCCTCGATCTCCATCTCCTCCGGGATGTGCTCCCGGATCTCTTTCAGCTCATACAAGGACAGTTCTCTGGCTGCCACCACCCGGGTTGCTCCCTGCGCATACCAGAAATTGTAGGTCGCGTAGTTGGTGCTGTTGGCCTGGGTGCTGATATGTATGTCGATCTCCGGGCAGACTTCCCGGGCGATGGTGAACACACCCGGATCCGAGATGATCAGCGCATCCGGCTTCATCTCCTTTAATTCAGTAAAGTATTCCCGAATACCGGCAAGATCCCCGTTGTGCGCCACGATATTTGCCGTGATATACACCTTTACACCCCGGTCATGCGCATAGCGGATGCCCTTCGCCATATCCTCTTTTGAGAAATTCTTCGCTTTGGCACGCAGCCCAAACATTTCTCCCCCGATATATACGGCATCCGCCCCGTAAAGGACCGCAGTTTTAAGCACCTCAAGACTGCTGGCCGGTATCAGTAATTCTGTATTTCTCATAATTTCCTCCGTTTTCAGGCGGCTGCCGCACAGACAGGCCATCCGCCTTATCTTTGTGAAATGCTTTCTTTTTTCACACTGATGGTCATACCGTCCCCTGTTTCCAGTATCACGGTATCCAATGTATCATTATGCGTAAGAGCAAATAAATATTCCCGCATCCGGCTATGGATGGTGTGATTTCTTCTCCGGATGCCGTAGCGGGACTCAAAAATGTCTCCGTCCTGCAAAACATTGTCGGAGACAAGCACGCCTCCTTCCGGCAGCAGCCGCAGCACATCCGGCAGGAAATGAACATACTGCCCCTTGGCGGCATCCATAAATATAAAATCGTAACTGCCGTCGAGCTTCTTCAGCCAGTCGGCAGCATCCCCCTCCAGCAAGGTGATCCGGCTCTCCATCCCCGCCATGGCGATGTTGGCTCTGGCGCGCGCAATGCGCGGCGGGTAATTCTCAATCGTTGTGATCGTTGTATCCGGCGAAGTATTTTCACCCATAAAAACCGAAGAAAATCCTATGGCTGCACCAACCTCAAGAATCTTCTCCGGCTTCTTCATCTGCAATAATATTCTCAGTAACTCCCGGGTCTCTCTCCGAATCACGGGAACTCTGTCCCGGACAGCCTCCGCCTCTATGGCCTTCAGGCTGTCTGAACTTCTGTCCACGCTGAAAGAGCGGATAAAATCCAGGACACGTTCTCTCTCCATCATCCGTCTCCCTGTTCTCCTTTGTGCGTCAGCTGCGCAAGAATCTCTGAAGGCTTCTGGCCCGAATTCACCACATACTCTCCCGGCTGGATATTTTTGTATCCTTCCGAGAAGCGGAGCGCCAGCGCAAAAATGTACGCGTTATCCACGATATCCTTGTTAGCGAGGTCTCTGCCAATCTCCAGAAGAGACTCGTCCTCCGACACCGTGAGCACCATCTCCTTTGCCACCTCCGGGCTGTCCTTCGCCTTGTCCGAAAAAATCCGGTATCCGATCTGACGCATCTCCACAAATAAATATACGAGAAGGAGAGCGATAAAAATATAAAGCAGGGTCTTTACTGTAAACCGAAGTACTTTATGGATCATGATCGTATCTTCTCCTTCCCGTATCTTATGTCTTCTTACTATCTTTATTCCTCGTCCATGTAGGAAATGTCCAGCGCGATCTCACCGTACAGCACCTCATAGACCTCCCGGAGCAGCTTACAGACCGCCTGTTCCGACCGGAGAAAGTCCATGACCACAGACTCCATGAGGATATTCTTGTACTGCTTTTGCAGCTCCTCCGTCCTGTCGTCATAGTCCTCCGCGTCATCCTGTATCTGCAGTTCCAGATTCTTTCGCCGGAACCCGTTGAGTTCTTTGTAAAGCTCCGGCCGGCTCTTCAGTCTTTCCAGGCTCCTGCAGTACTCCTGATATCTCTCATCCTCTTTTAAAAGGGCTGTAAGCTCTCTGGTCTTCTGTATGACTTCCTCAAATGAGGAGACTTTCGTCTCCCTGCTTTCTTCTGTTCCCATGGCCTGCGCCTTCCTGCTGTATCTGTGTGTCCGCTTTCCGGGGCGGTACAGATCTTTATACTTCCATGATGATCGGCAGGATCATCGGGCTTCTCTTCATCTTCTTCCAGATGAAATCTCCCAGGTCGTCCCGGATCGCCGTCTTGATCCTTGTCCAGTCTGTGATATTTTTTTGACTGCAGTGGTCGAGCGTATCCCGCACCACATTTTTAGCCGCCTCCATCAGCTGCTCATTTTCTCTCACGTAAACAAATCCTCTGGAGACGATGTCCGGGCCGGCCAGCAGCATATTGTTGTAGCGGTCCAGTGTCACAACGACGATAAACAGACCGTTCTGGGACAGATGCTGTCTGTCACGCAGTACGATGTTGCCCACGTCACCGACGCCGAGACCATCCACCAGAATGCCCTGTGCCGGCACTCTGCCGACAACAGCCGCCTTCTCCTCCGAGATGGAAAGCACATCCCCGGACTGGAGGATGATGACATTCTCCTTCGGGATACCCATCTCAACAGCCAGGTCTTTATGCCGTTTTAAGTGACGGTACTCCCCATGGATCGGGATGGAATACTTCGGCTTTGTCAGCGTATAGAGGAGCTTGATCTCCTCCTGGCAGGCGTGTCCGGATACGTGCGTATCCTGGAAGATCACGTTAGCGCCCTTCTTTGCCAGCTCGTTCATCACTTTGGATACCGCCTTCTCATTACCCGGGATCGGGTGAGAACTGAAGATGATCACATCTCCCGGTTTGATCGAAACCTTTCTGTGTGTGGAAGCGGCCATCCGGCTCAGTGCCGCCATGGTCTCTCCCTGGCTTCCCGTCGTGATGAGCACAAGCTGTTCATCGACATAGTTGCGCATCTCCTCGATTCCGATCAGAGTATTGTCCGGAATCTTTATATATCCAAGCTCCGCGGCGGTGGAGATAGTGTTGACCATACTCCGGCCTTCCACGATCACTTTCTTTCCATACTTGTAAGCGCAGTTGATGATCTGCTGCACACGGTCCACATTGGACGCAAAGGTGGCGACGATGATCCTGTGGTCGCCGTACTCATCAAAAAGATGATTGAGCGTTCTTCCGACAGTTCTCTCGGATGGCGTATAGCCTTCTCTCTCTACATTGGTACTCTCACACATGAGAGCCAGAACGCCCTTCTTGCCGAGCTCCGCAAATCTTCCCAGATCAATGGCGTCGCCGAATACCGGCGTGTAATCGATCTTAAAGTCTCCCGTGTGGACAATGATGCCCGCCGGGGTATAGATTGCCAGAGCGGCTGCATCGCTGATGCTGTGATTGGTTTTGATAAACTCAATACGGAAACAGCCAAGATTGATGGACTGTCCGTGTTTTACTACTTTTCTTCGAGTGCTTCTCAAAAGATTATGCTCTTTTAATTTATTTTCGATCAGACCCATCGTCAGCTTCGTCGCGTAGACGGGCATGTTCAGTTCTTTTAATGCATAAGGAATCGCGCCGATATGGTCCTCGTGTCCATGGGTGATGACAAGTCCCTTCACCTTTGACGCATTTTCCTTTAAATATGTGATATCCGGTATTACTAAATCTATTCCTAACATCTCTTCGTCCGGAAAAGCCAGACCGCAGTCTACCACAATGATACTGTCCTCATACTCAAATGCGGTAATATTCATGCCAATCTGCTCTAATCCTCCAAGAGGTATTATTTTTACCGACTGATTTCCCGTTGCTTTCAAGTTACTACCTCCGTTCTTCCTCTCTAAATAAAAGCAGAACGAACCAGTCAGTCCGGTGTCCGCAGCAAAATTCCATAAACTCCATATTCTATTGTCAATAGATCATCTCCGGGTCCTGCTGCCACATCCGGAGACCTGTTATTCTGCCTCCAAATCCATATCTTCGATCAACTGTTCAAATATTTTGAAAACTGCCGATAGCTCTGCCTCATCTTCCACCATCTCATAAGTCTTCATGCCGTCTTCTTCCTCGGCACTCTCCTTCATGATGTAAACGAGCGTCTCCTCTTCGTCCTCTCCCGAAGATTCCTCCGAATCGTCGGAGACGAGAAGATAGTTCACGCCGTTTATCCTGGTCTGTTCTATAACGCAGAACTCAATCTCCAAACCGTCGTCCGTCAGAAATGGGATACTTTCATATTTTTTCATGCTAACCTCTCTCTTCTTCCGCTCTGCCGGCCTGTCATCCTTTTTCCGGGACCGGATGGGCATCCATATAGCTTTGCAAAATGAGTGCCGCCGCCATCCAGTCAATCCGCTCTTTACGATGCTCTCTTCTGACGCCGCCGTCCATAAGAATACGTTCTGATTCTACTGTCGTCAGCCTTTCATCCCACAATATGACCTCAAGTCCTGTTCTCCGCTCCAGCATCTGCTGAAACGCCATAGTCTCATCCGCACGCGCGCCCAGTGTGTTGTTCATATTTTTCGGTAATCCAAGCACAATCTTCTCAACCTGATATTCTTCTATCAATGTCTCAATTCTTGCCAGTGTCTGCCTCAGTTTCTTACCGGACTTCCTTGTGATCGTCTCCACGCCCTGCGCCGTGATCCCCAGAGAATCGCTCACGGCAACGCCGACGGTCTTCGTCCCGAAGTCCAGACCCATCCATCGTTCCTTCATATTACTTTAACTGAGTATTGATATAGCTCTCAAATAAAACTTCCAGAATCTCGTCTCGTTCCACTTTCATGATCAGGCTTCTGGCATTCTTATGACTGGTAATATACGTCGGGTCTCCGGACATAATATAACCCACGATCTGATTGATCGGATTATATCCCTTTTCTTTCAGGGCCTCATAGACATCTTTGAGAATGGACGCAACGTCGTATTCCTGTTCTTTGACCACCTGAAAAAACTGTGTATTATTTCTACCCATGTTAACCTCCTTGTTACAGATTTGCACTCATAAATCATTCTACTATGAGTCCGGTTAAAATTCAATCGAAACTTTTCCATACAGTAAATTTTCATCTAAAAATCCTTGAATTTTCACTGTCACTACATGATTTTGTCGCAAAATTCCAGGATTTTCATCAAACTTTACCACAACTTTCACATAGCGTTCCGTGTGTCCCTGCATGTATTTTGTGCCATCGATTTCGACCATTTCTTCCAGAAGGATTCTCTCTTCCCTGCCAATATACCACTGTTCAAAGTCCTTTTTGTGTCTTTTCGCCATGGCGAGCAGGACAGCCGACCGACTGTTCTTTATCTCTTCCGGCACATGGCCGCTCATCTTCTCCGCGCGGGTTCCTTTCCGCACCGAATATTTGAAAATGTGCATCTCGTAGAGGTTGATCTCTTCCAGGTATTCTCTCGTCTTTTCAAACTCTTCTTCCGTCTCTCCCACAAAACCCACGATCACATCGGTGGTGAGCGCCGGATACTCAAACGTATTCCGGAGGATCGCCAGAGCCTTTCTGTATTCTTCCGTGGTATACTTCCGGTTCATTCTCTTTAATGTCTCGTCACAGCCGCTCTGCAAAGAGAGATGGAAATGCGGGCAGACCTTATCACATTTTTTCAGCCCCTGCGCGAACGCCTCCGTGATGATCCTCGGTTCCAGAGAGCCGAGACGGATCCTCTCGATCCCGTCAATCTCCTGTACCCTCTGTATGATGTCAAGGAGCGTCACTTTCTCCTCCCCGTCAAAGTCCATCCCGTAGGAACTCAGATGGATGCCGGTCAGCACCACTTCCCGGTAGCCTTCCTGTGCCAGCGCACGGATCTCGCTCACGACCTCTTCCGGCTTTTTGCTGCGGATCCGCCCTCTGGTATATGGAATGATACAGTAAGAACAGAACTGGTTACATCCGTCCTGTATCTTAATATATGCCCGCGTATGCTCGCTTACCTTATGAATCTGCAGCGGCTCGTATTCTTTTTCCGCAGAAATGTCAGGGACTTCCGCCACCTTTTCCTTTTTCTCAAAATATTCATCCAAAATACGGACGATATCCTTCTTTTTATTATTGCCGATCAGCACGTCGGCGATTCCCTTTTCTTCCAGATCCTCTTCCGCCGCCTGCACGTAGCAGCCCGCCGCCACAATGACCGCATCCGGATTCTTCTTCTTTGCTCTGTGGAGCATCTGTCGGCTCTTTCTGTCCGCCATATTCGTCACGGAGCAGGTATTGATGATGTAGACATCCGCCCGCTCCTTAAAATCCACGATGACATACCCTGCGTCCTCCAGCAGCTCCCGCATGGCGTCCGTCTCATACTGATTCACCTTACATCCGAGCGTTAAAAACGCCGCTCTTACTGGTTCTCCCAATCTATCGCCTCCCGTTTCTCCTGTTTTTTACTTTCCGCATCCTGCGCTTTCTGTCTCTTCTTCCTGTACGATCATCCGATCCACTGTCCCGGCAGCAGATACGAAAGAATCCTGCCGGGAGCACTGGAATCTCCTTCCTGTAAAACCGGTCTTTCTATTGACTTTTTACCATGAAAAAGGTACTATAAATATAATAATCATTAAAAAAACCGAGGAGGATATGTCCAATGAAAACAGTGAAAATCTCTTTAAATTCTATTGATAAGGTTAAAACATTTGTGAACGTGATCAATCGTTTCGACGCCGAGTTCGATCTGGTTTCCGGCCGCTATGTCATTGACGCCAAATCCATCATGGGCATCTTCAGTCTGGATATTTCCAAACCGATCGACTTAAATATCCACAATGCCGACAACATGGATGAGATCATGGAGCAGCTGCAGCCGTACATCGTAACAGAAGAGTAATTCTTTTCCCGTCATTGCAGAAATAACCGTGTTGACAGCCGGTTCGATTACATAATGTGAAAAATATATTCCCGGAGCGTTTTTGCTCCGGGATTTTTCTTATGATTCATGAGCATGGATCTTGATCACTTCTTCTGTCTCGATCGCCGTCTTTAACAATTCGTCAATGCAGTCGTCCAGCTTTCTCTCCGACTTTTTGATCACGTCCAGTCTCGGCTTCGTCACCGGATGCTTCGCCACAAAGATGGTGCAGCAATCCTCATACGGCAGGATGGACGTCTCATACGTGCCGATCTTCTCTGAAAGCTCCACGATATCCTGCTTATCCATACCGATACAAGGGCGGAAGACCGGCATCTCGCAGACTTCATTGGTCACATAAAGACTCTGCATCGTCTGGCTTGCCACCTGGCCGATACTCTCACCGGTCACCAGGGCAAGACATCCGCTCTCCTTCGCGAAATGCTCCGCGATCTTCATCATATAACGGCGCATGATAATCGTCAGCTCATCGTGCGGACATGTCTCATAGATCGCCATCTGGATATCGGTGAAATTCACGATATGGAGCGTGATCGGTCCGGTATACCGGGCGATCAGCTTCGCCAGGTCGACCACCTTCTGCTTTGCCCTCTCGCTCGTGTACGGCGGCGCGTGGAAATACGTTGCCTCCAGGCTAACGCCCCGCTTGGATATCATATAACCCGCCACCGGACTGTCGATCCCTCCGGACAGCAGCAGCATCGCTCTTCCTCCGGTTCCCACCGGCATACCGCCCGGTCCCGGAATCTCATCAGAGTAAATGTACACCTTGTCCCGCACCTCGACCGTCAGCAGCACATCCGGCTCACGGACATTTACGTGCAGTCCTGCTTCTTCGTACTTCTCCAGCAGCTTCTCCCCCAGTTTCGCCGCCATCTCCATGGACGGGATCGGATAGCTCTTATCGGCTCTTCGCACATGCACCTTAAAAGAAAAATGCATATCCTCATACCGCTCTCCCACATAATCGCAGACTACCGCAGCCACATGGTCAAAATCTTTCTCCTCCTCAACCACGATCGGGCAGATGCCGGCAATACCAAACACCCGTGACAATGCCTCCACCGCCTCGTCGTAATCATATTCTTCCTTCGCATCCACAAAGATTCTTCCGGACTCCTTCCGGATATGAAACTCTCCCACCGGCTGCAGCGCATAGCGCATCTGCCGGATCAGAGCATCCTCAAAACGGAACCGGTTCTTTCCCTTGACACCAATCTCCGCATATTTGATCAGAAATGACTTAAATTCCATACTTTCTCCTTCCTACCTTCTCGTAAACTTCCGCAGCACCGGCAGCAGTTCTTTCAGGATATCCACACAGGCGTCCGTCTCCTCCACCGTATTATAGACAGAGAAAGAAAACCGCAGTGTGGACTCATAATGTGCCTTGTCAAGGCCAATCCCCCGGAGTGTTCCGCTGACCTCCGGTTTATTGGACGAGCAGGCGGAACCTGCCGATACATAGACGCCCTTTTCCTCCAGCGCATGAAGCAGCACCTCGCTGCGCACGCCCAAAAATGAAATGCTGGCAATGTGCGGCGCCTCCCCGGAATTATCCTTCACATCCGGGATCTCCGCGACAACTCTTTCCCGGAAATGGTCTTTGATTTCCCGAAGCCTCTCCACCTTTTCTCTATGGTCCTGATAGATCAGCTCCGCTGCCTTTCCCATACCGGCGATGCCCGGTACATTTTCCGTCCCGGAGCGCATCCCTTTCTGCTGATTGCCGCCCCAGATGATCGGTTTTATCTTCGTTCCTTCCTTAATATAGAGAAATCCAATCCCTTTCGGCCCGTGGATCTTGTGCCCGCTCACAGACAGCATATCCACCTTCCATTTCTTCGGGAAGAGCTTCATCTTTCCGTAAGCCTGGATACAGTCCGTGTGAAACAGAATCTCCGGATTGTACTTCTTCACGATCTGTCCGATCTCCGCAATCGGTTCCACCGCGCCGATCTCATTATTGACGCACATAACAGACACGAGAAAGGTATCCGGGCGCAGCGCTTCCCGCAGCGCATCCAGACTCACGATCCCCCGGCTGTCCACCGGCAGATACGTCACCTCAAACCCTTCCTCCTCCAGAAAACCCAGCGGATTATACACCGACGCATGCTCAATACAGGACGTGATGATATGTTTCCCCGTCCTCCTGTGCGCAATGGCTGTCCCGATGAGCGCCAGATTGTTCGCCTCCGTACCGCCGGATGTAAAATAAATCTCCTTCGGCTCCACCTTCAGACTCCGGGCGATAACCTCCTTCGCCCTGTTCACATACTGTTCCGCGTGATACCCCTTCAAATGCATGGAAGAAGGGTTCCCATACTCTATATCAAGTACTTCCGTCATAATCTCTCTTACTTCCGGAAAAACACGGGTCGTCGCCCCGTTATCAAAATAAATCTCTGGCATAACCTTTCACCTCACAATTAAAATAGGATAACATAGAATGGCAGGGATGTAAACCGGAAGAAACTAAATTTTCGCCTTGACCCCATCCCACCTTCTATGGCATAATTGTATAAAATATTGTCACAAAATAATTACAAACCATAAAAAGTGACAAAGGGAGGAACTCTATGAAAAAATTAAGGAAACAATGATATATTCGATACTGTAATCATCGGCAGCACACATAGATATGAGATTAAACCATACAAGAATATTGAATTTGACTCTGCTGTATGGAAGATTAACGCAGAACCTATCTCAAACGATCCCGATATAACTATTGAAAGTATGGGAGAATCCGCCTTAATTCATTTTGTATTCAACCAAACATATACTCTGGATGCTTCAATGACAGATAAAAATGGCAAAACATATGAAGCTTCTCTAAATATCGAGGTTCGCGATCAATATATGGACGATGAATATTTGTACATCTGTGCCAAAAAAGGAGAGACCGTCTCTATTACTCCGCAGTTTCGATTGTTTTCGAAAGAATATCCATATGGAACATTGACAACAATTACTGAGGACATTGACTGGAGTACATCCTCTATTTCGTCTATGAATCCATCTACATCTGACGGAGAACTTGTATTTACACCAGATCAAAGTGGAGAATATTCTGTGCCTGCAAAGAAAACACAAAAATTGTTTTGACAAATAGAAAAGGGCTGCTACAGCCCTTTTCCATCTGCTAACCTCTTCCACCATATAACAGCACTCCTTTTTGATATACCTCTTTTTCTACTGATGGAAATTCTTTTCTCTCCTCAAACCGACTATCGGTTCCAACGATAATATCTACCGGATGCTGTTTTATATATCGGATTGATTTATATGCTTTTGCGGCGATGTCTGACAGATTATTTGCTGAATCATCCATCACAATATAAAAATCAAAATCGCTGTCTTCTGAAAAAGAACCGTCAGCATACGAACCAAATAAATATATTTTTTTGGCGAAAAATGTTTAATGAATTGATCTTTGATATTTTCTATTTCTTTTACCGGCATCTTCCTTCACCCCCAACAAATCATTTTTTATATCATGATTTTAATATATCGTCTCCACGCCTGTCAAATTTTTTTCTTTATGACAATTTTTCCTTTAAATCCGCTTTTGCGGAGTTGTTTTTTTACTGTCTTATTTTTTACATAGAAGGTAAATTTCTTCGTGTTGCCACTAAAATAAGTGTTTTTGTGCAGTTTTTTCGCGCGAATGTAAACCTTGTCCACGCACTGCATCTGGTCGTCCGTGCCCCGGATCTTCCAGACATTTTTCGGAAAATCGATGCGTCTGAGTCTGCGGGTATGTGTCAGGCTCTCAAAATTAAACGAACGCAGCTTCTTTCCAAAATGGATGGATTCCAGATTGACGATATAATCAATCCCCATGTACGGATCGCGCAGGGAATCCGGCAGATAGAGGTGACGGATGGTCGTATCTCCCCAGAAAGCGTTGACATTGATCCATCGGACTCCTTCCGGCACCCGGTACGTTTCTGCGGACCGGTATACAGTGTACAGCCTCTGTCCGTCTCTGGTATAAATGGCATCTTCCGTCGCCATGATAAACTTGTTGTTCGGATCGACCGTCACGCGGAGGGACGGACAGTTTTTGATGTCCGCCGATGACATTTTTGCCGGAAGATACAGTCTTTCCAGCTTCGGACAGTTGTTATAATACGCATCCAGCAGATGATCCGGATATGGGACAGATATTTCCCGCAGCTGCTCATATCCGTAACAGAATCCTTTTACCAGTACGCCAGGCGCGAAGGTGATCTTCTGCAAGCGGGCAAAATAGGAATGTTCTTTGTCCGGAATGACGACCTCCTCTTTCCAGGAATAATTGTTGTTGGAATATTTTCTTTTGTCGCCCCAGTTGAAAAGTTTTACCTTGTAAGTCTCTCCCCGGTATTCCACCTGGTCGGGGATATATAGTTCTGTGTTCAGATTTTCTCCCCGCACAGCGTCAATGGACGCCACTGCATAATGTTTCCGCGCCAGATTGTACTGGATTCCGTCGATGGTCACGGCTGTCATATCTTCTGCCGCCAGCGCCGGTACATTTCCACTTATGCACAGTACAAACGCCGCTGCCAGCAGCAATCCGGTTATATATGAGTATATCTTCCTTTGCTTCCTCTGTTTCATGTTCTCGCCTCCCATCGTTTTTGATTTCAAGATCTTCTCTTTTTGCTGTTTCTCAAACTCCTGTTTCTTTCACGGCTGTTTTTTAAACTTCGCATCCTGCATTACAGGTTCTTTTTCACAACGATCTTTCCTTTAAACTTAAACTTTCGCAGCTGTTTTTTCACTTTCTTACTCCGCACATATGCCGTACATTTTTCAGAAAAGTAGCTGAAATCTCCCTTTTTGATATTTTTAGTTCGGATGATGATCTTTCTTAATTTATTTTTTTCCCAGCAAAAACTGTTGTCAAAGCGTTTGATATTTTTAGGAACGTCCAGCTTTTTTAACTTTTTACAGTTGAAAAATATGCTTTCCTCCAATTTTTTCAGCGACTTACTGAGCCGGACGGAAGAAAGCTTCTCCATATTGGCAAAGGCATATCTTCCGATGTTCTTCACAGAGTCCGGCATGGTCACAGAACGGATCGTGTCGTTGCTGTTAAAAGCATACTCTCCGATATTCTCAACGGAGTCTTTTATCCGGTACTCTTTCGCGCTGCCTGTCACATTATAGAGTGTCTTTCCGTCTTTCGAGTACACATCATTGTCCACGACCTGAAAATGCGGGTTTGACTCTTCTGCCACGATCTGCACCGACGGACAGCGCTTCACGTCGATGGCATACTCTCCCAGGTCCGGCTCCCAGTAACTCGACGGGAGCGTGATCGTTTTCAGCTTCGGGCAGTTAAAATAATACACTCCGTCGGTATAGGAGACTTTTCCCTCAAACACAACTTCTTCGAGCTGTTTAAAACTGATGGCTCTGCCCTGCACCGTGATATCCGGGGCAAAGGTGATCTTGCGCAGGGATTCGTGGGCAGGATTTGTCTCGTCCAGATCAGCCTGATTCCATCCTTCACCGAAAGAATCATCCGAATCGATCATGAAATCCTCCTCATCCCACCAAAATTCATTAACCGGGTAATACTCACCCAGATATTCCACCTCATTTCTTATATAAACTTCTGAGAGGGTGGAATCCGGATCCAGTTCGGCGCGGCCCATCGATCCGGAACTTAAATCCATCAGCAGATAACGTACGCCGTCGATGGTCACGCTGCCGCCCTGACCGGCCGCCTGCACTTCTGTCTCAAACCCGATACCGGTGGGAACAGTCGCAAGGAACACAAAAACAGCCGGAAAAATTATGGTTATAATGTGTCTTTTTATTCTTTTCATAGGCTCCCTCCTCATCATTTATATTTTTTCATTTTTATAATCCGCCTTTCTGCGAAAGGCACCAATGCGTCATGAAACACGTTGGTTGACTTTCGCTTTTTATTCTATCTTCCCTCTGATATACTTTCCTTATAAGACTGACACACTACAGAACACGTGGAGGTGAGTGGCGGGGCTGTATAGCGGCAACCTCGCATTTTTATATGTTGTCGGTCATCCATTAAGGCATCAATGATTGGCGCATAACTGTAGCCCGTAAACTTATCTCTTCCAAAGTCGACTCGATTTTGCCGGATGGCCAGTCCCTGTCAGTTTTATATCGATAAATCATCAGGAGGTTTTTTTATTGTCGTTTAAAATTTTAAAAAATAACTGTTGTGGACTTGATGTCCATAAAACCTGGATCTTTGCCTGCATCGGTATTACTGATTCCCACAGCCGTACAGAATATAAACAAGCCCGCTTTTCTTCCTTTTCCAAAGGTCTGCAGAAGTTGTGTGACTGGCTTGCTAAATATAACTGTACTGACGTCTGTATGGAATCTACCGGTAAGTATTGGATCCCTGTTTTTAATGTCTTGGAAAAAAACAACATCTGGGTCACTCTTTCCCACCCCAAATATACCAAGCCTCAAAAGGGCAACAAGACAGACCGCAAGGATGCCAGGTGGATCTGCGATCTATATATGTGCGGGATGGTAAAACCTTCCTTTATCCCACCTGCTGACATCCGTGGATTAAGGGATCTGGTAAGATACCGCTTCAAACTCACCTGTATGATCACCGGTGAGAAGAACCGTGTCCATAACTGTCTTACCGTATCCAACTTAAAACTGGACGATGTCTTTTCCGATATATTGGGAAAATCTTCCCGTTCTATCACGGAACAGATCTTACAACACCCTGGGGAAACTTTCGATGTGGCGCCTTTTGTTGACCGCAGGTGTAAAACTCCTATTGAGCAGATACAGGCTGCTGTAGATGGCTCTATCTCTGCCGAACAGGCTGTGAAACTCAGACAATGCCTGGATCACATCGATGAATTAGAAATGCACAAAGCAGAAATAGAACGGGAAATCTTTCGTCTCAGTGATAAATACAAAGAAGCCCTTACTCTTATCCGTACTGTTCCCGGATTCGATAAGAACCCTATGACTGCTATTCAAGTGCTCTCTGAGATCGGAGGTGATATGTCTGTCTTCCCCACAGCTAAAAACCTCGTCTCATGGGCGGGATGTTGTCCCCGTAACGATCAAAGCAATCAAAAAATCAAATCCACTAGGATTGCCCGTGCTGGTTCTTATTTTAAACCAGTTTTGGTGCAGATTGCAAATGCTTTGATCAAATCCAAGAAACATCCTGAAATCACTACCCGTTATCGACGTATCAAAGCACGGCGTGGCCACAAGAAAGCAATTATCGCCATCTGTCGTATGCTCCTGACCGCTATCTGGCACATACTCACAGATTTAAGGCCCTATACACCAGAAGGCTTTCTTGAATCACGGCCTGTGAACAAATCAAAAGTCTTGACTACTTCACAGGCGCTTCATCTTCTAAAACAACGAGGATATATCATCAAGGATGATGTAGTTCCTGTTTCCTGATTAGGTGTTGTGTCCATATTTAATTTTTAAGCCACCGAAAGATGGTTTATTTGCTATGCCCTTTATTTTTTGGCTGTCCACGACTTGTTTGTTTCAAACTTTCTCCTTTCCCGACGCATTTTCTGCGTCCATAATGGCAGATTGGAAACTTTCCTTTCTAACCTGCCTCCTGATCGTGTTTTATACCGTCACATTCAGTGACGCCGCCACCTCCTCGATGGCTTCTTCCATAAAACTCTGCCGGGTCACCTCATCGATATCCGGCAGTTCCTCGATGGAAGAGACGCCAAAACAGCGCAAAAATTCCTCGGTCGTCCCGAAAACGATCGGCTTTCCGATGGTATCCAGTCTTCCCAGCTCTTTTACCAGCTTGTATTCCACCAGCTTGTTGACGGCAAAGTCACACTTGACCCCACGGATAGCTTCGATCTCCTGCTTGGTCACCGGCTGCTTGTAGGCGATGATGGAGAGTGTCTCCAGCATGACATCGGTGAGGGAGCGCTTCTTTGGCTGACTGACCAGCTTACGGACATAATCGTATGTCTCGATCTTAGTGCAGATCTGCCAGGAATCGTCCAGTTCGATGAAACAGATGCCCCGCTCCTCCTCTCTGCTGTATTCTTCCTTCATCTCCAGAAGAATCTCCTGCAGCGGTTCCCGGTCCATCTCCAGCACTGTCATGAGCTGCTCCAGCGGTACCGAACGTCCCATGGTAAATAAAATCGCCTCAATGATTCCTTTTACTTTCTTCTTATCTTTCAAATCTGTCTGCTTCCTTTCTCGTTATGCATCCACCGCGTCCATATAAATCTCGCCGAAGTTCTTCTCCTGACTCACGGTCACATCTCCCACCTTCATCAGCTCCAGCACCGCAAGAAAGGTGACAATAACCATCTCCTTGGTGGGCTGAATATCGAGAAGGGTGCGGAAATTGATCCTTCGAAGCCCCCGGATCTGTCTGCGGATATCGCGCATCCGGTCTTCCACCTTATATTTTTCCCTTGTGATCTTACCAAAACGGCTGCGCACCGGATCCTCCCGGTCTTTCTTTCTGCGCATGACCATCTGAAAGATCTGGTTCAGTTTTTCCAGTGTGACGTCACCCACGATCTCCGATGGCTCAATGGGGTCCTCGTACTCTTTGATCTCCTTCGGGATCGTCTCCGGCTTATAAAACACCTTCTCCGCGTCCACGCTCAGGTCTTTGAGCTCTTCTGCGGCGTACCGGCACATTTTGTATTCCACCAGACGCTGCACCAGTTCTTCCCTCGGGTCTTCTTCCTCTTCCTTCTCTTCTTTTGGGAGGAGCATCCGGGATTTGATCCTGAGCAGCGTCGCCGCCATCACGAGGAACTCGCTCATGGACTCCATGGAGGCGCTTCGCTCCATCTCCTGTATGTATTCCATATACTGGTTGGTGATCTCCACAATGGGAATATCATATATATTGACTTTGTTTTTTTCTATGAGATGCAAAAGAAGGTCCAACGGACCTTCAAATGCCTCAAGCTTTACATCGATTTTCATTCGCTGTCTGTAATCCTCTTGTTAAATCTCTTCCCTGCAGATACGTGATCCTGTCGGGTTCTTCTTTTGGCTCCGGCAGGAATTCCACCCGGTATACGATGGCCGCCAGCGCCGGAACGACGATGCCGAACTTGCGTTTCCACCATTTGTATCCCTTGATCTGCGCCGGGATATCTTCTTTCGAGCCGTCAAAATAGCCGCCGTACTCTCTTCTCTCGCCGGAGAGCACCTCGTGCAGCACCGCATTTCTGTCATAACCGAATTCAAAATTGTTGTACTGCTCATCGCTCATGTTGATGACCACGATATAATTCTGTCCGGCAGACATCCGCTCGTACACATACACCCGCTCCTCCGGGGCGTCCGCCTCCAGCCAGCGGAAGCAGGCGGAGTTATATTCCCCGTCATGGAAAGCCGGTTCTGTGAGATACAGATGCTGCAGGTCTCTCATAAACTTCTGGAACTCCCGGTGCTTCGGATATTCCAGCAGTGACCAGTCACATTCTCTCTTCTCATCCCATTCCCGGAACTGCCCGATCTCATTGCCCATGAAGTTGAGCTTCTTACCCGGGCGGGTAAACATATAGGTATAAAGCGTCTTGGCCTGCTGAAACTTAAAATCATAATCCCCCCACATTTTCTGCAGAATGGTCGCCTTTCCGTGCACCACCTCGTCATGGGAGAGTGTCAGCATATAGTGCTCCTGATAAAAATACATCATGGAAAACGTAAAGGTGTGATACCGGTACCGTCTGTCATGGGGATGCATCTTGAAATATTCCAGCGTATCATTCATCCAGCCCATGTCCCATTTGTAATCAAAGCCCAGGCCGTCGTACTCGACCGGCGCTGTCACCTTCGGATAGTTGGTGGAATCCTCCGCAATGAGCATGGCAGTCGGATGTCGTCTTTGCAGTCCCTGATTCATCCCCCGGATAAACTCGATGGCGCCCTCATTGACGCCTCTCGCCGCATCGCCGGACCAGAAGATGGCGTTGCTGATGGCATCCATCCTGAGTCCGTCAAAATGAAAACGGGTCAGCCAGAAGTCTGCCGCCGACTGCAGGAAACTGCGCACCTCTCCCCGGAAATAGTTAAAGTTACAGGTGCCCCACTCGCTGCGTCCCGTATCTGCCGCCGGATGCTCATAGAGGGCGGTGCCGTCAAAATAACTCAGCGCGTAATCGTTCACCACGAAATGCACCGGCACAAAGTCCATGATCACACCGATCCCGGCCTGGTGGAAAATGTCCACCATCTCCATCAGGTCTTCCGCCGTCCCGTAGCGGGAAGTCGGGCAGAAAAAGCCGCTCACCTGATAACCCCAGGAACCGTCAAACGGATGCTCGGAAAGAGGGAGAAACTCCACATGTGTGTAACCCATCTTTTTCACGTAGTCTACCAGAAGATGCGCCAGTTCCTGATAACGGTACCAGTCTTCCTCTCCCTCGCCTTTTTTGCGCCAGGAACCCGCATGAACTTCATAGATATTTAGCGGCTGATTATAATTTTTCGTCCGCTTCCGCATCCATTCCCCGTCATGGAAGGTGTAACTGTCGATGTCCCGGATGATCGCCGCCGTGTTGGGCCGAAGCTCTGAACCAAAACCGTACGGATCAAACCGGTCCTCCACGCGCCCGCTCTTCTGATAAATGCGGAACTTGTACATCATGCCCGGCTTCGCCTCTTTGCTGACCGCCTCAAAAATGCCGGACTGACCCTCCTGTTTCATCTCGTCACCGCTGCCATCCCAGTCGTTGAACTCCCCGATAACCTCGATGCGCTCCGCACCCGGCGCGTACACCCGAAAGACGACGCCCTCCTTTGTCGGATGTGCCCCGAAATACTCATACGCCTCAAACGCTCTTCCCGTATAAAATTCATGCAGTATCATATGTTTCATCTCCCTTTGTTTTTTCTTTTTTCTTTGATCCCTTCTTTTCTCATGAGAAAAAACAAAATATCCGATCGTGCATAAAAGCCTGCGTCCTGCGCCTCCATGATAACCGGAAATCTATCTATAGAGATTTTATACATTTTCGGGGAGAATAGCAACAGGGAAATGCATATTTTTAGACAAAAGCCATAAACTGTACTAATTTCTAACTGGAGTATCCTATGATATCACATCCTGTCCGAAAAAAAATCCTGCGATTTCTTGCTCTTTTCTGTACATTGACTCTTTTCCTGTTCCAGGCAATTCCGGCGGCCGCCGCCTGTGACAGCCTTGCCGTCCCTCCGCAAAAGCTTACCGGCTTCCATGTGGACGCTCCTTCCGCCATCGTCATGGAAGCCTCCACCGGCGCTGTCCTCTATGAGCAGGACGCCGACTTACAAAAACCGCCGGCCAGCGTCACAAAGGTCATGATGCTTCTCTTGATCTTTGAGGCGATCGACGCCGGTCAGATCACTCTCACGGACTCTGTCACCACCAGCGAACATGCCGCTTCCATGGGCGGTTCCCAGGTTTTTCTGGAAGCCGGGGAATCTCAGACCGTAGAGACGATGATCAAATGCATCGCCGTCGCGTCGGGCAATGACGCGGCTGTCGCCATGGCAGAACACATTGCCGGCAGCGAGGACGCCTTTGTGGCAAAAATGAATGAGCGGGCTGCCGCTCTGGGCATGAAAAACACCCATTTTGTCAACTGCTGCGGCCTGGACGCTGAGGAACATTATACTTCTGCCAGAGATATCGCCATCATGTCCCGGGAGCTCACCGTCAATCACCCGGAGATCTTCGACTATACCACCATCTGGATGGAAAATATCACCCATGTGACCACCCGCGGCTCCTCCGAGTTCGGTCTCACCAACACAAACAAACTGATCCGCCAGTACGAGGGCGCCACCGGATTAAAGACCGGCAGCACTTCCAAAGCCGGGTTCTGTTTAAGCGCCACCGCCACCCGCAACGACATCTCTCTGATCGCCGTAGTGATGGGCTGTGAAAGCTCCAAAGCGCGCATCGCCGCTTCCTCCGCACTGCTGGATTACGGGTTTTCTGTCTGTCATCTTTATACCGACGAAAATCCCCCTGCCCTGTCTCCAATCCCCCTGCGCGGCGGCACAAAAGACACTCTGTCCTGCCGCTATGCCAATGACTTCTCCTGTGTCGCCACATCAGACATTGATACATCCAAAATAGAAAAGAAACTCACCACCGACGGCAACCTCACCGCTCCGGTAAAAGAAGGACAGAAAATCGGCAGCCTGACATATTATTACAATGGTGCAAAACTTGGCAGCGTTTCTGTCCTATCTACAGAAAATATACCAAAAGCCCATTATATCGATTACTTCCACCGTTTGATTTTGGCTCTTTAAAATGGTAATTTCATTGAAACTATATTGGCCTGAAAACGAGAGGGCATCTCTGCCCTCCCGGAATATAACAACAACATAGTCTGCTTTTTCCATATGCTACTTAATCTGAATAGTAATCGTCTTTTTCTTATTGCTTCCATCCGTAGCCATGGCTGTAATCTTTACTTTTTTCCCTTTTCCTGATTTCTTTGTTTTTACTTTTCCAGAAGCAGATACCGTAGCATATTCTGTGTTACTGCTAATCCATTTTAGCTTCTTATTTGCCCCCTTTGTTGCTTTTACCTTTGCCTTTAACTTTATTTTTTTACCAGCTTTTACACTTTGTTTACCAATAATCGATATTTTCTTTACAATACCTTTCATACCTTTAATTGTAAAAGTTGCTCTTTGTCCATTTTTTGCTGTTACTGTTATAGTAATATTTTTTCCTTTTGCTTTTATACCAACAGTATACCTTATGTAAAACAATGGCTAAAATTCAACATTTACCACCGCTGCTCAAGGTTCACCGTACAGTTTTCGGTTGTTGCTTTTTTTCTTTATTTTGATAAATTTACCGCCGGTATCCAGAGTGGAACGGTTCCATTTTGCGGTGTAGGTCTGCGTGACTTTCAGTTTCACATAACCCCGGGACAGTTTCAGTTTGCCGGTACCGCTGTTTCCCCAGGTGTCTTTCCAGTGGAAAGACGCCTTATTCTTTTTGATCGATGTCCTAATGATGTTGGTATTATAGATTGGGGAACCGTTCACGCCGGCTTTGCTGATCTGGAACCGAATCTTTCCGTTTTTAATTCGGTTGATGACCAGACCGTACGCCGGCTGTAGCCAGATTGGAAAACTGGCCTGTGCTTTGTACCTTTTCTGATATTCCCCTGTTCTGCCGGAGGCCGCCTGCACATTTCCCGCCGGTATCAGAGTAAAAAGAAGAAGAAACGCCAAAAAAATCGCGGTTCCCCGAAGACTGTTTTTCTTGCATTTTGTAAACACCATAAAAAAATCCCTCCCTGCTTTTTGTTTGATTATAACAAATTCCGGGAGGGAGAACAAGATTTATCCTTTTTTTAATGAAATCAGAAGTAACAGTTCAGCTACGTTAGCAACAATTCTCCAAGATGCCATAACTGAACTGTTACGATCAAAAGATTAGAGAATGACAAAAATGCAATTGCAGCGATTCAGATTTCCAGTTCATAGACTCCTTCCGCTGTGATCGCCTCTCTTTCCATCATCGCGAGCACCGGCTCTTTTTCTTCCGGGTACATCGCCCAGGCAAGGCCGCAGCCTGCGGTGATGGCTGTGGGAACGGGGATGAGACGTCCCGGAAGGTGTTGTTTCTTACAGCACTGCTCCATGTGGATCGCCGCAGTGGTCGTGGCAAAGGTGATGACTGTTTTTCTCTCTTTTTTTCTCATGTGACCAACTCTTTCTGTCTGCTGTTGACGAGACGCAGGTGCAGGATTGCTTCCAGTACGCCTCCTGCCACACAGCGGGCTTTGTCGGAAATATGATGGCAATTCTCTTTTTCCGCGATGCGCGGGTCGATATCCGCCATTTTCAGACCTTTTTGTGCCGGGTATCCTTCCCGGAGCATCCCCCGGATTATGCCGGAGATCGTCGCCTGCACCGGGGTATCGCCGACCCGGGCGATCACGTCGCCTTTTGTGACTTCCTCGCCAATCTGCTTTTCGATGTGAAGTGTTCCGGAAACCGGCGCATGGATGACGCGCTCTTTTCCGTAGCCGCCGATCATCCCGGGAACGCCGGTGTTTGGCGCCGCCGTTCCCGTATAGATCACTCTTCCGAGATTGTGTCCGCGTTTGGTTTCTATCACGGCGTGTACATCTTTTCCGGCAGTAAATCCCGGACCCACGCCGACGACCACCGGCGCATCCGTGATGCTTGTGCCGAGATTTCGCTTTGCCAGAATGGCGTCGACGACAACTGCGGGGGATGCCGTCTTTATCGTGGACGCCTCCGCGTCCACCGTGACCGGCACCTCATTTCGACAGTAACAGGCGTACGCTTCCTCCAGAGAAAATATTTTCCTGGCGCGGACGCCTTCCACCTCCACAGCCGCATCAAAGACTGCCTCACAGAAACTGATAGTCCGCCGGATACAGCTTGGATTTGCGATTTCCAGCACCAGAAGCGGAAATCCACACTGAAACAGTTTATAGATGATCCCGGTGGCGATATCCCCACCGCCCCGGATCACACACAGATTTTCTTTCCATTGTTCTATCGTCAGATCCATCTTCTCTTCCTCTTTCCTTCACATGGATTCCCGGTACATTTCCCCGCAGATCATTCTGCCTGAAATGCATCGTTCCCATTCATTTCTTTTTTTATGCCTGTGCTTACCTTTCTCTGTTTGCGACCGGTCTTTACGGGCAGATGATCGTGTCCGCTTCGGACATTTTCTCCGCGATCGCATACATATTGGTGACAGTACCCACCGCCAGTTTGTCTGTAAGTCCATAGTAATTCAGGCAGGTACCGCAGGTCATGATCTCTACGCCCTGCGCTTCCAGAGTTTTTAAATCTTCCAGAGAATCCGAGTCCTCGCAGGACAACGGCGCCCCGCCATTATAGAGAAGAATCGTCTCCGGCAGCTCCTCAAGTTCCGTCAGCGCATAGATAAATCCTTTCATGAGGACGGCTCCAAGCTCATCATTTCCCTCGCCCATCTTTCCGGAACGGATGACTACGATTTTTTTCTTCTTACGTCCATCCGGAATGCAGGCATCGGCATCCGGCGTTTCTGACGGCGCAGGAAACGTCACGGCTGCCAGGGCATCGGTCTGGCAGCCATCTTCTTGAGCCCCCTTCGTCACAGTGATCACCACTCTGTATTCCTCTCCTGAGAGCTTTTCTGATCGGCATGCATACTGTTTCTGCTTCGCCATCTTTGTGAGATTCTGCACGGCGATTTCGTTGTCGACCATGACCTCCACCACGCCCTCTCCATTCATCTGCTTTATGGCATTTTGGGTCTTAATGACCGGGATCGGACAAGTATCTCCTATTGCGTTTACTTTTATCATCTTATTTCCTTCTTTCTATGTGATCGTGGCATTTTATTTCAGAATATAAATCTCTTTTTCCTGTTTTCTTATCACTTCTCCCACCATGCCGCACGGAAGAGATAATGTCTTAAGCTCTGCGAGAAGTGCTTCGGCATCTTCCGGCGCAACGCTGATCAGCAGCCCTCCGGAGGTCTGCGGGTCCAGAAGAATTTCTTCCATGGCAAAATCGATCCCGCCAAAATCAACGCGGGATTCCACATAATTTCTGTTGCGCTGTCCGGCAGCGGTCAGCAGGAATTCATCGGCGCAGCGCCGGGCATCCGCGATGTACGGCACCTGTGAGGAAATGATCCGGCAGGAATATTCTCCGTGCATCATCTCATGGAGATGCCCGAGAAATCCGAAGCCCGTCACATCGGTGCAGCCGTGCACCTCGTACTTTGCCGCGATCTGTGCCGCGTATTTATTTAATGTCGTCATGGAAGCGATCGCCTCGTCCATGGCCTCTCTCGTCGTCTCCCCCACCCGGTTGGCCGTGGCGATAATCCCGACGCCCAGCGGTTTTGTCAAAATCAGTTTATCTCCCTCACGGCATCCGTCGTTGGGCAGAATGTGATCGGGATGCACCACTCCGGTCACGGAAAGACCATATTTCACACTGTCATCCGCGATGGAATGGCCGCCTGCCAGCGTTCCACCCGCCTCATTGACCTTTTCCTGTCCGCCCTGCATGATCTCTCCCAGAATATTTAAATCCATTTTTTCCGGGAAACAGACGATGTTTAAGGCGGTCACAACCCGTCCGCCCATGGCATAGATATCGCTCAGGGCGTTGGCCGCCGCAATCTTTCCGAAGGTGTAAGGGTCTTCCACCATCGGCGGAAAAAAGTCCAGCGTCTGCACAATGGCGGTATCCTCGCTGATCTTATACACAGCGGCATCATCATGGCTGTCAAAGCCGATGAGCAGATTCTCATCCTGTTTTCCCTTCGGAAGCCGTGACAGCACCCGCTCCAAAATCCCCGGTCCCAGCTTGGCGGTGCATCCGCCGCCCCGACAGAACTCTATTTTTTCACCCATATTGTTTCCTCTTTTCTACTATAATAATCTCTCGGAATCTTTAAGCCAGTAAATATAGGGCTTTCAGATTCCTTTTTTATTAAAATCCCCCACTTTTTTTGACAAAAATACTTGACAAATCCATCGAAAAATGCGGCGCTTCGCGCCCTTATTT
>DXGQ01000055.1 GCA_019113845.1 Candidatus Anaerobutyricum avicola | reverse complement strand
TGCGGAAAAGGTTTATTAAAGTTTGCTTTTTTACAGAAATAGAACAAATGAAACAAATATTTTGGATCAAAAAGGGCAAAAAGATGCTGCCGCATCTATGATTTCTTAATCAATGATGCGACAGCTCCTTTGCATTGTGCCTAAGAAACAACCTTTTTAAAATCTGCCGCTCCATGTTTACACAGCGGACAGATGAAATCAGCCGGAAGCTCCTCGCCTTCGTACACGTAGCCGCATACCTGGCAGACCCAGGTCACTTTTCCGGTCTTTGGCGCAGCCGGCGCCGGTTTGATATTCTTCTGATAATAAGTGTAAGTGGTGGACGGGTCATCGGACAGTTTTTCTCCGGCAACGACGTCGGCGATGAACATCGTGTGGGTGCCGAGGTCAACGCTCTGTACGACCTTTGCGGAAATGTACGCGTTCGTGCCTTCTGTGATATAGAAAATGCCGTTGTCTGCTCTTTTTGCTGTGGTGTAGCCGTTGAACTTGTCCACATCCCGGCCGCTCTGGAATCCGAAATGTTTAAAGGTATCAAAGCTTGCCTTTTCGGACAGGATAGAGACATTGAATTCGCCGGTGCGCTCGATCATGCCGTGGGTATAATTGGATTTATTTACCGTCAGGGAAATCCGAAGTGGGGTGTCGGTAACCTGTGCGGCAGTGTTGGTGATGCATCCGTTGTCCTTGTCGCCTTCTCTGGCAGTGACAACAAACAAACCATAAGTTAATGAAAACATTACGCTATTATCCATAAATAACTCCTTTCCGGGCAGTGTGCCGGCCGCTTCTTAATACACTATGTGCAGATAAGAAATGTACAGAGCACAGAAAGGATGGGTTAATCCTTCTGTGAGAATAAACATTTCCTGCACAAAGCGGCAAACGTACTCTGCGATATTGATGATTATTATTTTTAGATAATTATACCAGAAGGACAGATGATGTTCAACAATAAAAATAGTAATTATTATTGGTTAAATGCGGCGGAAGAGATAAAATGTCTGCGAAAGAATACAAGAAAAATGTGGGGATTTTCTTGTGTTCCTTCTTTATATATGATATGTTTTATGCAAAACCATCAGCTCTGACGGCAAGGAGTACCGAGCGGGAATAGTTGAGGAAGAATTTACAGGAAATATTTTCTTTGTGGCGTATTCTGATTGTGACGTTGAGTGACAATGTCTGATTATGACACATTTCCTATGTTATGGGTATCAGATTCTAGTTCTCCTTTATTCTCATCAGCCGAAAGAGCGGTGAGGATAAAGGAGTTTTTTTATGTTAAAGATTGCGATATACGGAAAAGGGGGCATCGGGAAATCCACCATTACCAGCAACTTGGCGGCTGCCTTTGCCACCCTTGGCAAAAAAGTGATTCAGATCGGATGTGACCCGAAGGCGGATTCCACCATCAATCTGCTGGGCGGTACCACACCGATTCCGGTCATGAACTATATGAGAGAGTATGACGAAGATCCGGAGACCATTGAGGACATTTCCAAGGAAGGGTTCGGCGGCGTTCTCTGCATCGAGACCGGAGGTCCGACTCCGGGTCTGGGCTGCGCCGGGAGAGGTATCATCGCCACGTTCCAGCTTCTCGAAGACCTGGAGCTTTTTGAGAAACGGCAGCCGGACGTGGTGCTTTATGATGTGCTGGGCGACGTGGTCTGCGGCGGTTTTGCTGCGCCGATCCGGGAAGGCTACGCCAGCAAAGTACTGATCGTCACTTCCGGTGAGAAAATGGCCCTCTACGCCGCCAACAACATCAACACCGCCGTCAAAAACTTTGAGGACAGAAGTTACGCCAAAGTGTACGGCATCGTGCTCAACCACCGCAACGTGGAAAACGAAAAAGAAAAGGTGCAGGCCTTCGCGGACGAGGCGGGGCTGCCGATCGTCGGAGAGATCGCCCGCAGCCCGGAGATCACCTACTACGAAGACCGCGGCAAGACCGTGGTGGAAGGCGACCCGGACTGCGAAGTCAGCCGGTCGTTTCTGACACTGGCGGAGGAATTGCTGGCGGCGGAAGAGGAGTGAGACGAAAAGGGATGATGCACAGACGATGACGCAGGACCACAGATGGGTTCTCCCGACTCGACCCTCACTCAGACTGCCCGGAAAAAATTATCTGTTGGGGAATCATGACAGTCCTCGTTCACAGCTCGCGGTCGAAGGCCATCTGTGGTCAAAACGTCATCTGTGTTGTGTCAAATATCCTACTCCGTTTTCGCCTCTCAAAGACCAATAAAATGGCAAGCTTCCGGTTATGGCGGCATACACGATAAGAAGCATATAATCTGAAGAATTTTGTTATGGTTGGTCAGTTTCTGGAGCTTGCAGAAGAAAACAATAGTATCGATACATTTATAAATATAGAGAAAGAAAAAGAGGGAGGAAGTGAAGAATGAACAATATAACAGTGGAAACAGACCATAAAACACCGAATACGCAGAATCCGGCGGAGTATTGCGTATCCTGTTCCAAAGGAAATGCTACTTCTCGCCGGGCGTTCTGCCTGACCGCCGGGGAACTGGTGCAGGCGGGAAAGGACGCGCTGGCGGATGAGATGATCATCAACCGGAATCTCATCTACAGTTCCCCGGCGACGCTGGCGTTTAACTCCCCGGGAGCGCAGGGCTTCGGGGTAAAAAGAGCCGGTCTTGCCATCCCGGGTTCGGTGATGCTTCTGGTGGCGCCGGGGTGCTGCGGAAGAAATACGACGATCTTAAGTGAGCTGGGCGGTTACAGCGACCGCTTCTTTTACCTGATGATGGACGAGACAGACATTGTAACCGGAAGACATTTGAAGAAAATCCCGCAGGCCGTGCAGGAGATTTACGACTTCCGGGAGGAAAAACCGACGGTGGTGATGATCTGTATCACCTGTGTGGACGCGCTTCTCGGCACCGACATGGAACGTGTCTGCAAAAAGGCGCAGGAAGCCGTGGGGATTCCGGTGCTGCCGTGCTACATGTACGCCTTGACAAGAGAGGGAAGGAAGCCGCCGATGGTCCATGTGCGCCAGTCCATTTACTCCCTTCTCGCGCCGCGAAAGAAAAAGAGTACTTCCGTGAATCTGCTGGGACATTTCGCGCCGCTCGTCGACGACTGCGAGCTTTACGATCTGCTCAGACAGGCAGGCGTAAAAAAGATCCGGGAGATTTCCCGCTGCGAATCTTACGAGGAGTACCTGTCCATGGCGGAAGCCAACTTCAACCTGGTGCTGGACCCGGAAGCCAGATACGCGGCGGAAGATATCAGGAAGCGCCTGAATATCCCGTGGATCGAACTGACAAGACTTTACCAGACAGACAAGATCGCCCGGCAGTACGAACTCTTCGCCGCGGCCATCGGAGTGAAAATGGATGACAGCGCGTACCGCGCGCAGGCGGAAGCGGCTGTGGCGGACTTTAAAGCAAAGTATCCGGGACTGACCTTCTCCATCGGCGAGGGCTGCAACGGCAACGCCTTTGAATTGGCGCTGGCGCTGCTGCGGTACGGATTCTCTGTATCGGAAATCTTTGCAAGCATCGGAGAAAATGATTTCCTCTATCTGGAAAAAATCGCGAAGTTAAGCCCGGATACCCGCGTCTACTCCAACCTGGAACCGACGATGATCTACTACGACTGCGCCAAAGTGCCGACGGACATCACCATCGGCAAAGACGCCGCCTACTACCACCCGGAGGCAGCGCATCTGGAATGGAGCGACGACATCCAGCCATTTGGGTACGCAGGCGTGCGGCATTTCTTTGCGGCATGTGAGGAGACGTTGGAGAATGGGGATTTGTCGAGATGCAACTGTGGTTTTGAGAGAATCTGAGGATGTGGAAACAGACGAGATTTGCGACGCTGTATATACCATAGAAAAACGCAGGCAGGAAGCTCTTCTCCTCCACCTCGGCAGGCTGATT
>DXGQ01000010.1 GCA_019113845.1 Candidatus Anaerobutyricum avicola | reverse complement strand
GTAGACTCACCTCATTTCTATAACAGTACTAAAAGTTGAGTACTGAACTATTAGCACGGATTGATAAGAATCGAGTCTATTGTCTCACATATGACTATGATTTTCGAGGTACGGAGTATTTACCGTTTACTTTCCATCTGCGGTGTTGTCATTAATCGGCGTAGCGCCCTACGCCTCATTTTTCCGCCTTGCAGAATCTGAATCAGGCAGCGATATAAGGACAATCAGCCGGAGAGTGGGTTTTATACCCGCTCTTTTTTCTTTACCCCTTTAAACTTTTAATTTTTTGATTTACGAAATTGCAAAAAAATGTTACAATAGATACACATTATGCAAAAGGAAGGGATTTCTATGGGAAAAAGGGCTCCGAAAGAGCGAAAGATAGGCATGTATAAGGCGATTTTAGAGTTAAAGGACCTGGAAGAGTGCTGCAACTTTTTTGAAGATATCTGTGCAGTTACAGAGCTTCGCTCCATGGAGCAGAGGTTTGAGGTGGCGAGAATGCTTAAGCAGGAGAAGGTCTATACAGAGATCATGCAGAAGACCAATGCCAGCTCCGCGACGATCAGCCGGGTGAATCGTATGATGAATTACGGTACGGGCTGTCTGGGAGAGGTTCTGGACAGGCTGCCCGATGATGAGGACGAAGAATAAAAGATGTATAATTCCAGAGATTCCCTTTACACACCTGCAGCGATTTTATCGCTGTAAATTTATGTAACAGAAAGGATTCATAAGTATGAAAGAATTAATGCTTGGCAATAAGGCTTTTGCCAGAGGATTGTATGAAGCCGGATGCAGCGTTGTTTCCAGTTACCCGGGTACGCCTAGCACTGAAGTGACAGAGGAAGCGGCAAAGTATGATGAGATTTACTGTGAGTGGGCTCCGAATGAAAAGGTTGCCATGGAGGTCGCTTTTGGCGCGTCTCTGGCCGGAAAGAGGAGTTTTTGCGGTATGAAGCATGTGGGATTGAATGTGGCGGCAGACCCGCTGTATACCTGTTCTTACACAGGTGTGAACGCAGGTATGGTCATCTGCGTGGCAGATGATGCCGGTATGCATTCCTCTCAGAATGAACAGGATTCCAGACATCATGCTATCGCATCAAAGGTGCCGATGCTGGAGCCGTCTGATTCCGGGGAGGCTTATGAGTTTACCAAGAAGGCTTTTGAGCTTTCTGAGGAGTTTGACACACCGGTCATCATCAAGATGTGTACCCGTGTGGCACATTCTCAGAGTGTGGTGGAGCCGGGCGAGAGAGTGATGCCGGAACCAAAGCCTTATGTGAAGAATATCGCCAAGTATGTCATGATGCCGGGCAATGCGATCCGTCGTCACCCGTTTGTGGAAGAGCGTACCAGAAAGTTGATTGCTTATGCGGAGAACTGTGAGTTTAACCGCGTGGAGATGGGAGATACAAAGATTGGTGTGATCACTTCCTCTACCAGCTATCAGTATGTCAAGGAAGTGTTTGGAGAGAATGCCTGTATCCTGAAGCTTGGTATGGTTAATCCGCTGCCGGAGAAGCTGATTCTTGATTTTGCTTCCAAGGTGGAGAAGCTTGTGATCGTGGAGGAGCTGGATCCGATCATCGAAAATCACTGCAAACAGCTTGGTCTTACAGTGACGGGTAAAGACGTGCTTCCTCTGGAAGGAGAGTTTTCCCAGAATCTTATCGCAGAGAAGCTGGGCGTTCCGGTTCCGGCTCATAAGAGCCTCGGAGAGGCGCTGCCGGGAAGACCTCCTGTTATGTGTGCCGGATGTCCGCACAGAGGTCTGTTTTACAGCTTGTCCAAGAATAAATGTACGGTTCTTGGAGATATCGGATGTTATACGCTGGGCGCAGTAGCACCGTTATCTGCTATGGAGATGACCTTATGTATGGGCGCTTCCATCAGTGCCATCCACGGTTTTAACAAAGCGCTTGGAAAAGAGAGCGAAGGAAAGACCGTTGCGGTCATCGGTGATTCCACTTTCATGCATTCCGGTATGACAGGACTTGCCAATATCGCTTATAACCAGAGTAATTCCACAGTGATCATTCTGGATAACTCCATCACCGGCATGACGGGACATCAGCAGAATCCGACGACCGGATATAATATCAAGGGAGATCCGGCAGGAAAGATCGATCTGGAAAGTTTATGTCGTGCCATGGGCTTTAACCGGGTCGTTGTGGTTGATCCGTATGATCTGGATGCCTGCGACAAAGCGATCAAAGAAGAACTGGCTGCGGATGAACCGTCGGTTATCATCAGTCGTCGTCCGTGTGCTCTCTTAAAATATGTAAAACATAATCCTCCTCTGAAAGTGGAAGAGAAGAATTGTGTCGGATGTAAATCCTGTATGCGTCTGGGCTGTCCGGCCATCAGCATCAAGAACAAGAAGGCAGTCATTGATGACACCTTATGTGTGGGATGCGGCGTCTGCCAGCAATTGTGTAAGTTTGATGCATTACAGTCACAGGAGGGTATGAAATGACAAAGAATATTATGATTGTCGGCGTGGGCGGACAGGGTTCCCTGCTTGCCAGCAAGCTGCTTGGACATTTATTATTAACAGAAGGATATGACGTAAAGGTTTCCGAGGTTCATGGTATGAGCCAGCGGGGCGGAAGCGTTGTTACATATGTACGTTTTGGAGATAAAGTATATTCTCCGATCATTGATAAAGGCGAGGCGGATTTCATTGTTTCTTTTGAGAAGCTGGAAGCAGCCCGCTATGTGGAGTATTTAAAAGAGGGCGGCAGGATCGTGACCAACACACAGGAAGTGGACCCGATGCCTGTCATCACTGGTGCGGCAGAGTATCCGGAGAATCTGGTGGAAAAGATGGAGGCGCTTGGTATCAAGGTAGACGCCATGGATTGCCTGAGTCTTGCCAACGAAGCAGGTTCTTCCAAGGCGGTTAATATTGTCCTTATGGGCCGTCTTTCCAGATACTTTGACATTCCTGTGGAGAAATGGAAACAGGCGATCCGGGAATGTGTTCCGGAGAAGTTCGTGGAACTTAACTTGAAGGCATTTGATCTGGGACGGGGTGAAGAATAAGAATCGGAAAATGCCTGCATCATGGGAAAGACATCGGGTAGAGAACGCATTTTTCAAAAAGGTATAAAATATACCGACAGATAAACTATATTAACAGAGTAGGAGAAGTTAAAAAATGAAAAGATATTATCAGCCGGAGATTGAGACGATGCCTGTAGAGCAGATCAAGGCTCTGCAGAGCGAGAGACTGGTAGAACAGGTAAAGTATGTATACGACCATGTGGAGTTTTATCGCAACCGCATGGACGAAGCGGGGGTAAAACCGGAGGATGTTCACGGGATTGAGGATTTACATAAGCTTCCTTTTATCACAAAAGATGACCTTCGTGACCAGTATCCTTACGGTCTTCTCGGTGTGCCGTTAAAGGACTGTGTCCGTATCCAGTCCACTAGCGGAACGACAGGACGCCGCGTCGTTGCTTTCTATACCCAGGAAGATATCGATATCTGGGATGAGTGTTGTGCCAGAGCGATCGTGGCAGCCGGGGGAACCAATGAGGATGTCTGCCATGTCTGCTACGGTTATGGTCTGTTTACCGGCGGTCCTGGATTAAATGGCGGCTCCCATAAAGTGGGTTGTCTGACGCTTCCGATGTCTTCCGGTAACACGGAGAGACAGTTACAGTTCATGACAGACCTCGGTTCCACCATTATCTGCTGTACTCCGTCTTATGCGGCTAATCTGGCGGAAGCCATCAACGAGAGAGGGCTTCGTGATAAGATTAAGTTAAAAGCCGGTATCTTCGGTGCGGAACCATGGACAGAGGAAATGCGCCACAGCATCGAGGAGATGCTGGGAATCAAGGCGTATGACATCTATGGTCTGACAGAGATTTCCGGTCCTGGTGTTTCCTTCGAGTGTGAGGAGCAGGCAGGCATGCATATCCAGGAAGACCATTTCATTCCGGAGATCATTAATCCGGAGACCGGAGAAGTGCTTCCGGAGGGAGAGGTAGGCGAGCTGGTATTTACCTGTATTACAAAGAAGGCGTTCCCGCTTCTCCGTTATCGTACCCGTGATCTTTGCTATCTGACCAGAAAGCCTTGCTCCTGCGGACGTACGCACATCCGTATGCATAAACCGATGGGCAGAAGCGATGACATGATGGTCATCAAGGGCGTCAATGTATGGCCGTCCCAGATTGAGTCCGTTCTTCTCAATCAGGGATATCAGGCAAACTATCAGATTGTTGTTGACCGTATCGGAAACAACGATACCTGTGAGGTACAGGTAGAGCTGACGCCGGAGATGGCGGCTGATCATTCTGTATCTGTGGAAGACAGAGAGAAGAAAGTTGTAAAGGGACTGAAATCCATGCTCGGCATCAAAGTGGATGTCAAGGTTGTGGAGCCGAAGAGCATCACAAGAAGTGAGGGCAAGGCAGTCCGTGTCATCGACAAGCGTGACCTGTACAAATAGTACTTGCTGAACTGTGTTTTGATTCTGTCACAGAGTCATAAAAAATGTAAAAATGTCAATGGAAGATTTATTGTACAAAAAGAGATAAAAAATACTGCGTTCGGATATATGACAAATGCCGGACGCAGTATTTTTATCTGTAGGAGTATCCGTTGGACTACTTAAGGATACAATTTGCACTTAAAGATATAATTAATAAAAATGAAAAACACAAGCGTTTTGTCCTGTGTTATAATAAACAGCGATAAAAACAGAAAAATATATTAGAAGAAAGGAACGAATTATGAGTATACGAATAGGAATCATGGGCTATGGTAACCTGGGAAGAGGGATTGAGTGTGCCATCCGGCAGAATGCGGACATGGAGCTTGCCGCTGTTTTTACGAGAAGAGATCCGGAAACAGTTTCTGTTCTCACAGAAGGTGTCGCTGTGTGCAGCGTTTCTGAAGCAGAGCAGTGGAAGGATAAGGTCGATGTAATGATCCTCTGCGGCGGCAGCGCCACAGATCTGCCGGAACAGACACCGAAATATGCTTCCATGTTCAATGTGGTGGACAGCTTTGATACCCACGCGCGGATTCCGGAGCACTTTGCCAATGTGGACGCGGCGGCAAAGGAAAGCGGCAAGGTCGGCATCATTTCCGTGGGTTGGGATCCGGGAATGTTCTCTCTAAACCGCCTGTATGCCAATGCGATCCTGCCGGACGGAAAAGATTATACCTTCTGGGGCAAGGGCGTCAGTCAGGGACATTCTGACGCGATCCGCCGGGTGGAAGGTGTCAGAGACGCCAAACAGTACACGATTCCAGTGGAAGCAGCCCTGGAAGCGGTAAGAAACGGAGAAAATCCGGAACTTTCCACCCGTCAGAAACATACAAGAGAGTGTTTTGTCGTTTTGGAAGAGGGAGCGGACGCTGCAAAGGTGGAAGAAGAGATCAAGACGATGCCGAATTATTTTTCTGACTACGATACGACAGTACATTTTATCAGTCAGGAAGAACTGGACAAAAACCACAGCGGCATTCCGCACGGCGGCTTTGTGCTGCGAAGCGGCAAAACCGGCTGGGAAGGTGAGCACAGTCATCTCATCGAGTACAGCCTGAAACTGGACTCCAATCCGGAATTTACGTCCAGTGTTCTGGTCGCTTATGCGAGGGCGGCGTATCGCCTTTACAAAGAGGGACAGAGCGGTTGTAAGACTGTGTTTGATATCGCGCCGGCGTACTTAAGCAGCAAGAGTGGTGAGGAGCTGCGGGCTTCCATGCTGTAAGACTCCCGGATATCAAGTCAGGCGGTTGTCTGCTGCAAAAAATATAGCAATACATGAAAAGGTGTCGGCAGAATATTGCCGGCACAGATAAAAAGGAAAAATATATGAAAAATGTACATATCATGGATCATCCGTTGATCCAGCATAAAATTTCCCGTCTGCGGGATAAAAATACCGGAACCAATGAGTTTCGTAAAATTGTGGAAGAGATTGCGATCCTGATGGGATATGAGGCGTTTCGTGATCTGCCTTTGCAGGATATCGAAGTGGAGACGCCCATTGAGAGCTGTATGACGCCGGTGATCGCCGGGAGAAAGCTGGCGGTGGTTCCGGTGCTCCGCGCTGGTCTTGGCATGGTGGGAGGCATTACTACGCTGGTGCCTTCCGCAAAGATTGGTCACATCGGACTTTACCGTGATCCGGTGACCCACGAACCGCACGAGTACTATTGCAAACTTCCGGAATCCATAGAGGAACGACTGGTTGTCATGGTAGATCCGATGCTTGCCACCGGAGGCTCCGCCATCGCTGCTCTGAACTTTATCAAGCAGCGGGGCGGAAAAAATATCAAATGTCTCTTTATCATCGCCGCGCCGGAAGGACTCCATGCTCTGCAGGAGGCGCATCCGGATGTGGAGATCTACATCGGACATCTGGACAGAGAGCTCAATGAAGCGGCTTATATCTGTCCGGGGCTTGGCGATGCCGGAGACCGGATTTTTGGAACGGAATAGAACGGTGATATGGCCGTCCTGTGAATGATTATCATATTTGCAGTATTTACTACCGGAAAGCATCTTCTCCCAGCAGTGTCACGGCATTTCCTGAGAAAATGTGTTCTTTTTCCGTGTCGGTAAATGGCATGGCGTTGATACGACTGATGTAATCAGCCTGGTCCTGCCATGGAGAATCCGTCGCAAAAAGGATGCGGTTTGTACCGTGTTTACGGCAGAGGCGGATGAAGTCTTCGTCACGAAGATTCATTTCCTCGTATGGAGATTCTTCTGTGGCAGGATTTTTTGTGATCGGACCGATGGAGAAAGCGGTATCCAGCCAGACCGGCGCGCCTGCCAGATCCCGTTCCACCTCCTGCCAGCAGTCCCAGTTGCCCATATGGGCGAGAACAAACTTCTCCGGGTGCACTTCATCAATGACATGTAAAATGTGAGCGACGCTGCAGTAGTTGCGGTCATAGATCCCGATGTCCATGCCGGCATGCGTCAGGATGATCAACCCCTCCTCGGTGGCACAGTCGATGATGCGAAGCATACGAATGTCATCCAGGCTGATATTCTGGTAAGCAGGATGGATCTTGATACCGGCGATGTGGTTTTCCCGCAGGCGCCGGATCTCTTTTTTGTAATCCGGGTAATCTGGATGCATGCCGCCGAAGGTGATGATACCCCGGGAGAGGAGACTCTCCCGGTTTTTTATCATGGAACTGTTGATCTTCTCCACCTGTTCCGGACTGGTCATGACCGGAAGATTGACGGAATAATCGACGCCGGCGCGCTCCATGGAAGCGGTGAGTCCGTCCATGGAACCGTCCGTGTAGGCCAGTATATGGGCGGCCATCCCCAGTTTTTTTACTACCTTCGAAGATATTTTCTCCGGAAAGGTGTGAGCGTGAAAGTCAATGATCATGCAATCATCTCCTAGCGATAAGATTTTGCCAGTTTTTCAAAGGCGTCAAGAGAACGTTTTACCATCTCAGTCTGTACGCAGTAGGAGACGCGGGCATGTCCCGGACAGCCGAAACCTGCGCCCGGCACGACCAGCAGATTGTATTCTTTTGCGCGTTCACAGAAAGCTACATCGTCTTCTTCCAGGGTGCGAGGGAACATGTAGAAGGTTCCGCCCGGCTCTACCACATGGAAGCCCAGATCACGCAGTCCCTTCATGAGGATGTTTTTGTTTGTCTCATATACGGAAGTGTCTGCGGTCAGGTCCGCGCACATCGCGCAGACTCTCTGGAACAGGCCGGGAGCGTTGACGTAGCCCAGAGAACGTCCTGCGCCGGCAATGGCAGCGTAAACCATTTCGTGGTCATCCATCTCGTCAGGAACAACGATATATCCCATACGTTCGCCCGGAAGGGAGAGAGATTTGGACCAGGAGTAGCAGACCAGTGTGTTTTTATAATATTTTGGCACGTAAGGAACCACAGTGCCGCCGAAGGCAATCTCCCGGTATGGTTCGTCAGTGATCAGGTAGATCGGCTGACCATACTCTTCGGATTTGGCGGTCAGCATGGACGCCAGCTTTTTGATGGTCTCCTCGGAATAGACTGCGCCGCTTGGGTTGTTCGGGGAGTTGATGATGACTGCCTTTGTATTTGGGTTCAGAGCTTTCTCAAAAGCGTCAAAATCAATCTGGAACGCCTCGATGTCGGCAGGGATCAGTGTCATGGAAGCGCCGGCACCCTCGATGAATACTTTATATTCCGGGAAGTACGGAGCGAAAACAACAACTTCGTCTCCGGGATTACACAGACCGTTTAAGCAGCAGCAAAGAGCGGCAGCAGCTCCCACAGTCATGTAGAGATTATCTGCGTGGAAAGCGGTGCCGAAGCGTCTGTTTAAGGAGTCCGCGATCATCTGGCGTACACCGGCGTCTCCCTGGGCGCTTGTATAGCCGTGAAGAACGACAGGGTCCATCTCCCGGATCAGCTTCATGGCTGTCTCATTGACAGCATCCGGCGCCGGAACGCTCGGATTTCCGATGGAAAAGTCAAAAACATTTTCCGCGCCGATCTCAGTGGCGCGCTGCTTGCCGAATTCGAAAAGTTCGCGGATGACAGAGCGCTGTGTGCCCAGTCCGACCATTCTTTCATTTAACATAAGTATATACCTCTTTTCTATAATGGATGATTCGTCATTATACTGAAAATCAATGTCAGTACATTAGTATGATAATAGAAAATGTATGATCTGTCAACGCAGTGCAGTAGTAAACTGCCGGCATATGGACAGAGGAAATCCGCCGGCTCCCGGCAGCAAGGTTTGCCGGGCAAACAGCAGCCGTCCGGTTGACTTTTTGCCCGTGATATGTTATTTTAACATGGATGAAATACTTTAGCAAATAAAATTGAAAAAGTATTAAAATTTAAAGCGATAAAGAGGGAAAGAATATGCCTGTTACAGATTTACTGGAGCGGAATCACAAGCTCTACGGCGATGAGGTGGCGCTGGTGGAGCTGAATCCGACGATGAAAGATACGAGAAGAACCACCTGGAAAGAATACGATCTGGTACAGCAGACTTCTCCGATGCCGTATCGGAGGGAGATTACCTGGAGTATCTTCGATGAGAAGGCAAACCGGGTGGCAAATATGCTGTTAAGCCGCGGGATTCAGAAAGGCGACCGGGTGGCGATCCTCATGTTTAACTGCCTGGAATGGCTGCCGATCTATTTTGGTATCTTAAAGACAGGTGCGATCGCCGTGCCGTTTAATTTCCGTTTTTCCGCGGAGGAGATTCAGTACTGCGCGAACCTGGCGGAAGTCCACATCCTGTTTTTCGGTCCGGAGTTTATCGGACGTATCGAGTCCATTGAGGAAGAACTGAGCAGGGGACGCCTTCTCATTTATGTGGGAGATGGCTGCCCGACTTTTGCGGAGAGCTATATGGAACTGGTGGCAGATTGTTCCAGTCAGCCGCCGCTCATCCGTCTGGAAGAGGATGATGACGCCGCCATCTATTTTTCATCGGGAACGACCGGTTTTCCAAAGGCAATCTTACATAATCATGAGAGCCTGATGCAGGCAGCGCAGATGGAGCAGAAGCATCATCAGACGAGCCGGGACGATGTGTTCCTGTGCATTCCTCCCCTGTATCACACGGGAGCCAAGTTCCACTGGATGGGCAGTCTGTACGCCGGAAGCCGGGCGGTACTCCTGAAGGGAACGACGCCGGAGATCATTCTGGACGCTGTGTCCAAGGAACATTGTACGATCGTCTGGCTCTTAGTGCCGTGGGCGCAGGATATTCTGGACAGTCTGGACAGGGGAGAACTCAAGTTGTCGGATTATGAGCTTGACCAGTGGAGGCTCATGCACATCGGCGCGCAGCCGGTTCCGTCGTCTTTGATCAAGCACTGGAAGGAGTATTTCCCGCATCATCAGTACGATACGAATTATGGCTTGTCAGAATCCACCGGTCCCGGCTGCGTACATCTTGGCATGGAGAACATTGATAAGGTCGGCGCTATCGGCATACCGGGGTATCGCTGGGAGTGCAAGATCGTGGATGAGAACGGAGAGACAGTGAAGCAGGGTGATGTCGGTGAGCTCTGTGTGAAAGGACCGGGACTTATGACCTGTTATTATAACGACCCGGAGGCCACCGCGCAGGCACTGCGGGACGGCTGGCTGTTTACCGGCGATATGGCAATGCAGGATGAGGATGGTTTTTATTTTCTCGTAGACCGGAAGAAGGACGTCATTGTCAGCGGCGGAGAAAATATTTATCCGGTGCAGATTGAGAATTTCCTGAGCGCCTATGATAAGGTGAAAGACGTGGCGGTCATTGGACTGCCGGATAAGCGTCTGGGAGAGATCACCGGGGCGATCATCTCCGTGAAGGATGGTATGGAATGTACGGAAGAAGAGATCGACGCTTTCTGCAGAGAGCTGCCGCGGTACAAACGGCCGAAAAAGATCATTTTTGCGGACGTACCGAGAAATGCCACCGGTAAGATCGAAAAGCCTGCACTTCGTAAAAAATATGGCGCGGAACATCTGGTGGCACAGCAAAACAGAGGATAGGCAAGTGTACTGACCCGTTCATTTTCAGTATAATGGCGAAGAATGCGTTTTCATTCATAAGCTGCCGTAAAGAACAGTTTCCCATGCAGACCCTGAAAAAATGTTCAGGTAGTCTGCGGGGAAGGCTGGTTTTTTATGGCAGCTTTTTTGCGCGACCTTCTTTTTTTGGGAGGTCTATTGTATTTTTCAGGAAGAAACGGTAAGATAGGGAACGGAAGGAGAGTAGAACTTATGAAAATCACTTTATTTCCTACATTAAGAAATTATAAAAAGGAATATCTCGCGAAGGATGTGTTTTCCGGCATCATCATCGCCGCGGTATCCATCCCGATCTCCATGGGATATGCGCAGATCGCCGGATTGCCTGCGGTGTACGGTCTGTATGGTTCCGTGCTGCCGATTCTGTTCTTCGCCCTGTTTTCCACATCGAGACAGTTTATTTTCGGTGTGGACGCGGCTCCCGCGGCCATCGTGGGCGCTGCCCTGACGACTCTGGGGATCGCCGGTGAGAGCGATGCCGCCATGCAGTATGTGCCGATGATCGCGCTGTTTGCCGGACTGTGGCTGCTGCTGTTTTATCTGCTCCATGCAGACCGGATCGTGGATTTTATCTCCACGCCGGTCATGGGAGGGTTTATCAGCGGGATCGCTGTGACGATCATCCTCATGCAGGTGCCAAAGCTTCTGGGCGGCACAGCGGGGACCGGGGAGCTTCCGGAGTTGCTCCATCATCTGGCGGAAACACTGGTACATATCAACGGGCTTTCCGTTCTTCTCGGCGTTTGTTCCCTCGTGGTTTTGCTTCTCGGGAAGAAATGGATCCCGAAGTTTCCCATGGCGGTGGCGGTCATGGTGGTCGGTGTGATCCTGACGGCAGTGTTTCATGTGCA
Organism: Candidatus Anaerobutyricum avicola; assembly: GCA_019113845.1. GTDB lineage: Bacteria > Bacillota > Clostridia > Lachnospirales > Lachnospiraceae > Anaerobutyricum > Anaerobutyricum avicola. The sequence continues at coordinate 181,894 of DXGQ01000010.1, read as the reverse complement.
GGAGTATGGCGTTTTACTGCTTGATCAGGTGGAAAATGGCCTGCCACGGCTTTTTCTCCCGGATTTTTCCCAGGTGAATCTGACACAGGCAGCGGGAAGAGGTCTGATGGTCGCTGTGGTCATCATGGCGGAAACGCTGCTCAGTGAAAATAATTTTGCGGCAAAAAACGGGTATCGTCTGGATGACCGGCAGGAGATTCTTGCCTGCGCGGCTGGCAATATCGCCGCGGCGGCGGTTGGCTGCTGCCCTGTCAACGGAAGTATCTCGAGAACTTCCATGAATGAACAGTATGGGGGAAAGACACAGGCGGTGTCACTGACGGCAGGGATTTTCCTGGCAGTCATTCTGCTGTGTGCCACCGGATTCATCGGTTACCTTCCGGTACCGGTGTTGACGGCCATCGTGATCTCCGCCCTGTTAAATGTGGTGGAAGTGCATCTGGCTGTCCGGTTATTCCGGGTGAGCCGGCAGGAGTTTCTGATCTTTATGACGGCCTGTGTGACCGTCCTTCTTCTGGGAACGATATACGGTGTTATCGTCGGTATCCTGCTGTCCTTTGTGGCAGTGATCTTAAAAGCGACGAATCCGCCGCGAATGGCTCTCGGGATGATCCCCGGAAAAGAAGACTTTTATGAGCTGGAAAAGAACCGGTTTGCCTACCCGGTGAGTCAGGTGGTCATCTACCGTTTCAGTGAGAATCTGTTCTTTGCCAACATCAAAATCCTGCAAAATGATATCTTGGGAAAGGTCAGGGAAGACACGAAGGCGGTGATCCTTGACGCCGGTGCGGTCAACAGCATAGATATCACGGCGGCAGACGGGCTGGTGCAGATCGCTGACAGCCTGAAAAAGAGAGGAATCCGGTTTTATATGACCGAACATTCAGAAAATGTAAATGAACAGCTGCGAAAGCTGGGAGCCGGTCATCTCATTGAGGAGGGCATGGTGCGAAGGACGATCTTATCTGCTCTGCACGATCTGGGACTTCGGGAGCCGTTTGCTCTGGAGATACCGGAGGAAGAGAAAGAAATGGTACGGCGGAAACATTTTTATGCACTCACCCCGGAGGAGGAGAATTCTCTCGAGGAGTTTGCCTGGGCTTTCGGCACAGACACGGTGCGGGAGCTGGAAAAATGCGTACACTCCGTTGTCGGGCAGATTCATGGGATCTCGGATGTGGAGAATCTTTCTGAAGCCGGTCTGGAGGAAAAACTTTCCTTCTGGCATTCGCTGGGACCGCTCGATGAAGATGAGCTTCTGCGGAGACTGGAGCTGCATATCGATGAATTTCCGGCGGAAGTGCGGGAGAAGAGTTCTCTTGTGCTGAGTCTCATTGAGCGGAGAAGGCGGGTTCTCAGAGATAAGCTGCTTCGCGAGCATCCGGGGGTAAAGGAACATCTGGATGAAAAGCAGGAGCGGATGGAACGCAGACTGCAGAAGCAGAATCCGGAAGGAATGCAGAGATTGCAGGAACTCTGCGGCGGAGAAAAAACCACCTCCGCCACAGGGAAAGATCAGACAAGTGACGGAGATGGTCCGATAGAAAGCGTATGAACGCGCGTGCGCGTGTAGTTTCCAATCAGTCACCCAGCGCAGTTTTCTGCGATACGGTGTTTGTCTTGTTGTAACAGGAGAACACTTCTTCCATCAGCTTCTCATCCGGTTTCGGCGTGAGAAGACTGACAACCGGCACAATGACGAGACCGGCCAGCATGGCGATGGAGCCACAGTTGATCGGTGAACGCATGAAAGCCGGGAGCAGTGCCGGGGCTGCCATGTCGACGATCATCAGAATACAGCCAAACAGGAAGGAAGCCCAGCAGGCAGCCGTTGTGGTGCGTTTCCAGTAAAGGGAGTAGAGGAACGGAGCCAGAAAGGCGCCTGCCAGTGCTCCCCAGGAGATACCCATCAGCTGAGCGATGAAGGTGATATTGCTCCTGTACTGGATCAGGGCGAGGATCGCTGAGATGGCGATAAATACCACGATCAGCACCCGGATGATCAGTACCTGCCGTTCATCCCGCATTTTCTTAAAGAAAATGTCCCGGATAAAATCAATCGTCAATGTAGAACTTGACGCGATGACCAGGGAGGAGAGGGTCGACATGGAGGCGGACAGCACGAGGATGACCGTCAGGGCGATGAGCGCCGGGCTTAAGTTCTCCAGCATGGTCGGGATGATGGAATCGTAACCGCCGGCGGCAAGATCGATCTGGTCGGAGAACAGGCGTCCGAATCCGCCGAGAAAATAGCAGCCGCCAGCCACGATGAGGGCGAAGACCGTGGAGATAAAAGTTCCCTTTTTGATGGAGTCTTCATCCCGGATGGCGTAGAACTTCTGTACCATCTGCGGCAGTCCCCAGGTACCGAGAGAGGTCAGGATGACCACGAACATCAGATTCATCGGTTCCGGCCCGAAGAAGGAAGCAAAGATGCCCGGTGTATCGGAAACGCTCGGGTCACTCACCCGCGCCATTCCGTCCAGCGCAGCGGCCATACCGCCTTTACTGTTGATGACTGCCGCCACGATGACAACGATGCCCACCAGCATGATGATACCCTGGATAAAGTCATTGATCGCAGTGGCCATATATCCTCCGGCGATCACATAGACGCCTGTCAGCACAGCCATGATGATGATGCAGACAGAATAATCAATATGAAACGCCATGCCAAACAGACGGGACAGTCCGTTGTAGAGGGAGGCTGTATACGGGATCAGGAAGACAAAGATGATGGCGGAGGCCGCGATCTTTAAAGAAGGACTCTGAAACCTCTGCCCGAAGAACTGCGGCATTGTGGCGGAATCCAGATGCTGGGACATGACCCTCGTCCGCCGTCCGAGGATCATCCAGGCCAGCAGGGAGCCGAGGATCGCATTACCGATACCGGCCCAGGTGGCGGCGATACCGAAGCGCCAGCCGAACTGCCCGGCATAGCCGACGAAGACGACGGCAGAGAAATAGGAGGTACCGTAGGCGAATGCTGTCAGCCATGGACCTACGGAGCGGCCTCCCAGAACAAATCCTTTCACATCAGTTGCATGCTTTCTGCAGTAGAATCCGATGCCGATCAATATGGCAAAGTAGATGATCAGAACAATGAGTTTCATAACTTTTTCCCTTTCTATCACAATATGTGTATTCTTTATTTTTACCATTGTCTGATTTTGTACATTTTTTCTTTGACACTTTAACGGTAAAAACTATAAAAACTTTAACACATAAAATCAAAAAAGTCAACAAAAGTTATAATAAGTATCATAGAAAAAAGATTGTCACATAAAATAAAAAGAGAGGAGATGGTATAAAGCATTGCAATTTACAGGAGGATGTTATATGTCAAACATTAATGTAGCAATTGCGGATGATAACGAGAGAATCCGTCACAATCTGAAGGATATTGTATCAAGAGAGCAGGACATGACGATCGTGGGAAGCGCCTCCGATGGCGTGGACGCAGTGTCCATGATCCGCCGGACACACCCGGATGTGGTGCTCCTCGATATCATCATGCCGAAGATGGACGGGCTCGGAGTGCTCGAAGAGATACAGAAAGATAAAGAGATGGAGAAAAAACCGGCATTTATCGTGCTGACTGCCATGGAACAGGAGATGATCACAAAGGAGGCGCTGAGCCTCGGGGCATGGTATGTGATCCTAAAACCCTTTGACCAGCAGGCGCTGATGAAGAAGATCCGGCAGGTGAAAGAAGGAAAATGTACGAAAGAGGAATCGGGAAAACTGATTTCCATGGAGAAAGAGCAGGAAGAGGAAGATCAGGAATACCGGCTGGAAGTGATCGTGACAAATATTATTCACGAGATCGGTGTTCCCGCCCATATCAAAGGGTATCAGTATCTGCGGGATTCGATAAAAATGGCGGTGACGGACATGGATATCCTGAATTCCATCACAAAACAGCTTTATCCGACCATCGCAAAAATGCATAAGACAACACCCTCCAGAGTGGAGCGTGCCATCCGTCATGCCATTGAAGTGGCATGGAACAGAGGAAAGATGGACACCATTCATGAGCTGTTTGGTTACACCATTCAGTCCGGAAAGGGAAAACCGACCAACTCGGAGTTTATCGCACTGATCTCGGATAAAATCCGGCTGGAATACAAAAATGCCATAGATTTTAATAAACTGCAGTAAATGTTACGGAGGACCTTGCATATGAAAACAATCAATATTTTAGTCGCAGACCACTCAGAAACCACAAGAAAAGAATTCGCCGATTTTTTTGAGAAGAGAAAAGACATGCATCTTATGGACAGCGTGGATAACGGGCAGGACGCCTGTAACGCTATCCTGAACAGAAAGCCGGATATCGTACTGCTTGACGTGGTGCTCCCGGTGATGGACGGGTTTTCTGTGATCGAGAAAGTAAACGGAGATGACAGCCTTCTGCATGCGCCGGCATTTATCGTGGTCTCCTCGATCGGAAACCAGTCCATGATCGAATGTGCCTGCAAGCTGGGTGTCGCTTATTACATATTGAAGCCGTTTAGTCTGGACAACCTTGCCAGGAGAATCCTGCAGATCGCGGCAGCCAGAGAGGAGACGCTGCGGCAGAAAAAGGTTGAGGAAGAAACGTCCGGCAAGAAGGAGACCAGAGCGCTCTCTGCCGCCGGTTACACGGAAAGCAGCCTGGAAGCGGACATCACCAGTATCATCCGGGAGATCGGGATCCCGGCGCATATCAAGGGCTATCAGTATATCCGGGAAGCGATCATGATGACGGTCAACGATATCAATCTTTTAAATTACATTACCAAACTTCTGTATCCTACCATCGCAAAGAAATATAAGACGACTTCAAGCAGTGTGGAGCGGGCAATCCGCCATGCCATCGAGGTGGCCTGGAACCGGGGAAGGATCGACGTGCTGGAGGAACTGTTTGGGTACACGGTGAGTGCGGGAAAAGGCAAACCGACGAACTCGGAATTTATCGCTCTCATTGCGGACAAGCTTCGGTTAGAATACCGGATGCATGCCTGAGAGAAGGTGGCGTTGTTCAGGGAAAATTGCCAGATTTTTCATGGCGGACGATACATTTTTTGGAAAAAATTCTCATAAAAGCATTGAAACTCTGTTTCATCTATGATAAAATGGCGGGACTTGTCTGTAAAGCAGCGGACAGGTCTTGCCTTCTTTTGTTGCAAGAGAGATAACAGGAAGATGTTATCACAAAGGAAGAGAAAAGAATCACAAAAGAAAAGGAGAAAAGGAATGGGTATACTGGAACTGTTTGTTATCGCAGTCGGGCTCTCCATGGATGCCTTTGCGGTTTCCATCTGTAAGGGACTTTCCGTACCGCGGGCAAAAAAAAGTCAGCTTCTTGTCACAGGACTCTATTTTGGAGGATTTCAGGCGTTGATGCCGCTCATCGGTTATCTGCTGGGCGTCAATTTTCGTCAGTTTATCACCAGCGTGGATCACTGGATCGCATTTGTACTGCTTGTGATCATCGGCGTGAATATGATCCGGGAGGCGAGAGAGGAAGCGGAAGAGCTGGATGCGTCTTTTTCTGTGACAGCCATGCTGCCGCTTGCGGTGGCAACCAGTATCGATGCTCTGGCTGTCGGCATCACTTTTGCGTTTTTGCAGGTGGATATCGTTCCTGCAGTCGCACTGATCGGTGTCACAACTTTTGTATTGTCCGTGATCGGTGTCAAAATCGGTAACATTTTCGGAGCAAAGTACAGATCTTTCGCCGAAATTGCCGGAGGAATCGTACTTATTTTGCTTGGATGCAAAATTTTATTAGAACATTTGGGCATTTTGTTATAGAATAGAAGCAGGACTCTTTCTTGTTTTAGAAAAATTTCTGTAAAAATATAATCTGGAATTCCGGGCAGTGCAAAACAGCTTCCTCGGGGAAGGCGGCGATCGACTCCATGAGAATTCTGAGACGGGAGGATATTATGAAAAAGATACTCTATGCAGCAGCGGAATGTGCTCCGTTTATCAAGACAGGGGGGCTTGGCGCCGTGGTGGGCTCTCTGCCAAAACAATTAAAGAAAAGGGGTTATGATGTCCGTATCGTACTTCCCGCCTATGCGTGTATAGATGAGAAGTGGAAAAAACAGATGTCCGTGTCACTGCCGTTTCCGGTCCACATGGGCTGGCGGAGACATCCGGTCACCATCAATACACTGGAGTATGAAGGAATTCCATGTTATTTTCTGGCTTGTGACCATTATTTTTCCTGGGGCACTCCGTACACGGAGATGTGGAAGGATATCGAAAAGTTCTGTTTCTTTTCAAGAGCAGTGCTGGAAATGTTATCTTATCTGGAGTTTGAGCCGGATATTATCCACTGCCATGACTGGCAGACCGGCATGATTCCGGTATATCTGAAAGCGTTGTATGGGGAGAATCCATACTATAAAAACATCAGGACGGTGATGACCCTCCACAATATGCGCTTTCAGGGAACGACAGATGTGGGAACTATGAAGGATATCACCGGTCTGCCGGACTCTTTCTTTACCTTTGACCGGCTGGAGTTTTACGGTCAGGGAAATATGTTAAAAGGCGGTATCGCTTTTGCCGATAAAGTGACGACAGTGAGCCGGACATACGCAAGGGAGATTCAGGAGCCGGAATACGGAGAAGGGCTTCATGAGCTGCTCCGTTACAGAGAGAAGGATCTCAGTGGGATCGTCAATGGGATCGATTATCAGATATACAGCCCGTCAACGGACGAATATATCAAGTATCATTATAACAGCACCACGTTTCGGAAGGCGAAAAAGAAGAATAAAGTCTGCCTGCAGAGGAAGACAGGACTTCCGGCAGATAAAAATATGTTTACGGTATGCATCATTTCCCGCCTGACAGAACAGAAAGGCCTGGATCTTCTCGTCCCGCTGCTGACAGATTTTCTGGAGAAGGATGTGCAGCTCTACATTCTCGGCGGAGGAGAAGAACGGTATGAAGGAATCTTTTCCAGCGTAAAGACACGATATCCGGATAAAGTTTTCTTCGCCACAGACTACGACGATGCGCTGGCAAAATATATGTATGCCGGCTGTGACGCGACGCTGATGCCGTCAAGGTTTGAGCCGTGCGGTCTGTCACAGCTTATGGCATTTCGGTATGGTACCGTGCCAATCGTCCGGCTGACGGGAGGATTGCGGGATACGGTACAGGTGTATGATCCCCGCTATCATACGGGCACCGGATTTGGATTTGAAGCGTACTCCGTGGAGGAACTCCGCAAGACGCTGCGGGAGGCGCTTTCGCTGTATCAGAACCGTCCGGAAGAGTGGAACGGCATCGCGGAGAGGGACATGAAGGAGAATTATTCCTGGAATACGTCCTGCAAAGAGTATGAGAAATTATATGAAAGTATGTAACCGGTATTTTTAGTTATAAGAGAATAAAGAAAAGATACAGCCCGACTGTCAATAGTTTCCGACAGCCGGGCTGTTTTGTCAGGAGGAGAAACTCTCTGACTTTCCATAAATAAAGATGTATCTTCTGTTTTGATACAAAACAGAACCGTTACAAAACGATCATGTATCAGAAAATGTGATAATTTACGACCAGCGCCGCGAACACAATGGATACCATGGACAGCAACTTGATCAGGATGTTGATAGAAGGTCCGGACGTATCCTTAAACGGGTCGCCGACCGTATCGCCGACAACGGCTGCTTTGTGGCAGTCGCTGCCTTTGCCGCCGTACGCGCCGCCCTCGATGTATTTCTTCGCGTTATCCCAGGCGCCGCCGGCATTTGCCATGAAGACAGCCATCAGAAAACCGGTGGCAGTCGCCCCGGTCAGAAGACCGATGACGCCGTTATAGCCGAGGATCAATCCGGTGACGACCGGCGTGATGATGGCAAGGAGCGTCGGGGCAATCATTTCCCGAAGGCTGGCTTTTGTACAGATATCGACACATTTCGTGTAATCAGCTTCTGCCTTGCCTTCCATAAGACCGGCAATCTCTCTAAACTGACGACGTACTTCCACAACGATGCTCTGTGCAGCCCGTCCCACGGATTCCATGGTAAGAGCGGCAAACACGAATGGAAGACAGGCGCCGATAAAGATACCGACAAGAACGGTCGGGTTCATGACACTCATGTCAAGGGCAATATCTGCGCCGCCGACTTCCTGTACCTTTTCCACATAGGAAGCGATGAGCGCCAGCGCGGTCAGGGCAGCGGAGCCGATGGCAAATCCTTTTCCGGTGGCCGCTGTGGTGTTTCCAAGGGAGTCCAGGGCATCGGTACGTCTTCTTACATCCGCGTCAAGTCCCGCCATCTCGGCGATACCGCCGGCATTATCCGCGATCGGACCGTAAGCGTCTGTGGCAAGGGTGATGCCGAGGGTAGACAGCATGCCGACAGCAGCGAGGGCGATACCGTAAAGACCTCTCGTGGAGTCGATGAATCCACCGGAAAATGCGTAAGCAGCCATGACACAGACAGCGATGATGATGATCGGAACAGCAGTGGAGAGCATACCAAGGCTGAGACCGCCGATGATAATGGTGGCGGAGCCTGTTTCTGACTGACCGGCCAGATTCTGCGTCGGTTTATACGTATCGGAAGTAAAGTATTCGGTAAAGAATCCGATGAGCACACCGGCGAGCAGTCCGGCTAAAATGGCGAAGTAGAATCCGATGAACTCCTTTCCGAGAACAAACCATACGACCGGGAAGGAGACGATGGCGATTAGAATCGCGCTGGTATTGGTGCCTCTTCGGAGTGCTTTAAGAAGCGTGCTCTGTTCCGTACTTTCTCCTGTCTTTACGAGAAGAGAGCCGATGATGGATGCCAGCACGCCGACTGCGGCGAGGATCATCGGAATGACGACCGCGTTGACGCGGTCCACGGATTCAATCCGGTTAAAGGCGATGACGCCCAGAGCGCAGGCGGATAATACGGAACCCACATAAGACTCGTACAGATCGGCTCCCATACCGGCCACGTCTCCGACATTATCGCCCACATTGTCAGCGATAACGGCAGGATTTCTCGGATCGTCTTCCGGGATACCTACTTCCACTTTTCCCACCAGATCGGCGCCGACGTCGGCTGCCTTCGTGTAGATACCGCCGCCCACACGGGCAAACAGCGCCATGGAAGAAGCACCCATACCAAAGGTCAACATCGTGCTGGTGATATCTTCGATCGGAAGATGGAAGACAAGACGTAAGAGCAGGTACCAGATGGAGATGTCTAAAAGTCCCAGGCCGACCACCGTAAAGCCCATGACGGAGCCGGCGGAGAAAGCGACATTTAATCCCTTGTTCAAACCTTCCTGACAGGCTGCCGCCGTTCTGGCGTTGGCGCGGGTAGCGATCTGCATCCCGACAAAACCGGACAGTCCGGAGAAGAATCCTCCGGTCAGGAAAGCAAACGGTACGAACCAGGTCAGAAATCCGAGCGCTGCCATAACAAAAAGGATGACAAACATACCCGCAAAAAATGCGATCAGTATCTTATACTGGCGTCGCAGATATGCCATGGCGCCCTGATGAATGAGAGAAGAGATCTTCTTCATCCGGTCGTTTCCCTGCGGGAAGCGCAGTACCTTTTGTGCTCTGGTCGCCGCAAAAATAAGAGCGATCACGGAACCAAACAATGTCAATAAAGCCAATAAATTGTCCATTCATTTTTCCCCCTTTTTGAACGGTATTTATACTGATATTATAGCACTTTCACGAAAAATGGGGAAGATATTTGAAAAAATTTTACGATATTTCCCGAATCCCGCTGATATCCGGTTCAATGGTCATGGAATAGTTTGTGTGATAGATCACAAATCCCGGTTTTGCCTGCGGCGGTTTCTTTAAATTCCGACGTTCCGTGTAGTCCACTTCGACTTTCGGGGCGTTTTTTCCCTTGGAATAATAGGCGGCAAGGCGCGCTGCCTCCTCATACGTACGGTCCGGCAGCTCCGTGGCAGTTTCCAGTTTGACGATCACATGGGATCCTGCCATTTTTTTTGCGTGAAACCACATGTCCTTGCCGTTGGCAAACTTAAAAGTCAGTTCCTCGTTCTGAAAATTATTTTTTCCCACATACATGTGAAATCCGTCAGAGGAAATGTAGTGAAACGGCTTGCTTTTTGCCTTGTTTTTCTTTTTGCCCCGGCCCTGTCCATGACGTTTTACATAATTATATTCCATCAGTTCTTCCTTGATCATCGCCAGGTCATTTTCATCCCGGGCGATCTCCAGGGCGTTGCTGATAGATTCCAGATGAAGAAGTTCCGCGTGGGTTTCTTCCACCAGGATAGAAAGCGCTTCAAACGTCCGTTTCAGCTTGCCATAGCGGTCAAAATACTTTTTCGCATTTTCCATAGCGTCTAGCTGCGGGTCCAGAGGAATGGTGATTTCCTGCCCGTCATAATAGTTGACGCACCGAAGCTCTTTTTGTCCCGGTTTTGCCTCATATCCATAGGTGTGCAGTAATTCCCCGTAAATCTTATATTTGTCTTTTTTCTCGGTATCTGCCAGCTGTTTTCTCTGTAAGTCATATTTCTTTGCCGTCCTCTCGATGGCGTTGGAAACGATTTTGCGCAGGTCGGTGGACTTCTGGCGGATGCGCGTCACGATCTCTTTTTCCGCGTAAAAAGTGCGAAGCACCTCAGAAATGGAATCAAAAATTTTTGTCTCCATATCCGGATACATGGTAAACGGCAGGCTGGCAAACTCTATCGGAGTCTTCCCATCATAAACAATATTTGGCTGGTATTGATGTTCATCGATCTGTGTCCGCAGGCGGACAAGCTCTCCGTAAAGAGCGGTCTGTTCCTCCGGGGTAAGGGATGCCATGGCGGCGCTGCCGTCGATCCCCGCCCGGTAGCAAAGCTCGCTGGCAAATACCGGGCTGATACCGGAAAGGCTGGTATAGATGCCTTTTTGTACGGTAGACGCCTTTTTGAGAAGCACCTGTTCCATCCATTCCGGTGTGACGGCGTCAAGAGACACCTTGTCATGGACCGGCGGCGCCATATATGCCCGTCCCGGAAGCACTTCCCGCACAGAACTGATCTGATGGGAAATGTGCTTGATACTGTCGATGATCATCCCCACATCATCGAGAAAAATGATATTGCTGTGTTTACCCATGATCTCGATGATCAGCTTCTTCGTCTGCAGATCTCCCATCTCGTTCAGATGTTCGATGGAGATCTCAATGATCCGCTCCATGCCCGGCTGTCTGACCCCGGTGATCCGTCCGTTGCTGATATGTTTCCGGAGAAGCATACAGAAGTTCGGCGCGGTCAGCGGATTGGATTTATTATCCGGCATGAAATAAACAAGGGGCAGGCTGGCGCTTGCCGAGAGCAAAAGCCGGTACGTTTCTTTCTGATTCTTTATGACCAGCAGCAGCTCGTCCGCCTCCGGCTGATAGATTTTATAGATGCGGCCGCCCGTGAGCAGACGATTCATATCATATACAATATTGGAAATGACAATTCCGTCAAAAGCCATATATATTCCTCCTCTAAAAACTGCGGTGCAGGATACATTTCCTGCGAAATATACCGCCCCGCAGTACATTTTCTGAAAATCCTGCCAAAAGGCAAAAATCCTTATGTACTATAACATAAGGAAGAGGAGCATGTCAAAGAAGAGGAGATCATAAAGGTATGCTGGCTCCTGCCTTTTCATTATGCTAAAATAATACCGTGATGTTTCAAAAATGAAGGAAAAACAGAAATTACATGAGGAGAATGAGAAAATGAAAGAAAGAAAAAGGGAAATAGACATTAAGGCTATTCATGGCATAAAAATTGGTCAGACAGAAAATGTAGCGGCCGGAACCGGATGTACAGTGATCCTGGCGGAAAACGGTATGGCGGCCGGACTCGACGTGCGGGGCGGTGGGCCTGCGTCGAGGGAGTCGGAGTTGATGAATCCGCTGGCGGCAGCACAGGAGATTCATGGAATTGTGCTGGCCGGAGGCAGTGCGTTTGGCTTGGATGCGGCCGGCGGCGTCATGCAGTATCTGGAGGAGAAAGGGGTCGGTTTTGATGTGGGCGTGACAAAGGTGCCATTGGTCTGTCAGGCAGATTTGTTTGATCTGACCGTCGGGGACATGTCCGTGCGGCCGGATAAAGTCATGGGTTATGAGGCCTGTGTAAATGCGGAAAAAGGCAATTACAGAGATGGCTGTTACGGAGCCGGGTGTGGAGCCACTGTCGGAAAATTTGCAGGGATGGATTATTGCATGAAGTCCGGCATCGGCAGCTATGCGGTGCAGATTGGTGGTTTGCAAGTGGGAGCTGTTGTAGCTGTCAATGCGCTGGGGGATATTTATGACTGGAAGAGAGGGCAGAAGATTGCCGGTTTGCTGGCAGAGGATAAGTGTTCGTTCCGGGATACCGTAGAAATAATGTGTGCCAGTACAAATGTTGTCGATAACAAATTTACCGGTAACACAACGATTGGAGTCGTCATTACCAACGCAGATTTAAAAAAACCGGCTCTTTGTAAAATCGCGGGTATGGCGCAGGATGGTTACGCGCGCACGATTCGCCCGGTGCATACCAGTGCCGACGGGGACAGCATTTATGCCGTTTCAGCAGGAAATATAGCGGAAAAGGTGAAGGCCGACCAGGATCTCGTTGGCACACTGGCTGCGGAAGTGATGAGCGAGGCGATTCTTCGCGCGGTGACCAGCGCGGAGAGCGCCTACGGCTTTATATCCTGCAAGGAGTTTTACGCAAAACAGTCTGAGTAAGAGAAGATGCCATATTTTTTGCACATTTCCATGAAAGCCAGCATATTTGGCGTAAGATATTTACTTTTATGGTAAATGATATTGAGATTTCTCCGGATCGGTTCTGTCAGGGGAACCATGGCGACAAGTTTTTCTTCGATATCCCGTTCCACCAGCAGATAGGGAAGCACGGCGACGCCGATGCCCTCCGATACGCCGCGGACAATCGCCTGCGTACTGGAACTCTCCCACACCGGACGGACAGAAATCTGCCGAAGGGCAAAGGCGGCGTCAAGGATTTCTCTGCCGGCGCTGCCGTGTTCCCGCATGAGAAAGGGATATTCGGCCAGCCGGGAGAGGGAGACTTCCGTTTGTCCGGCCAGAGGATGCCGGAGGGGGACGATGGCGCACATGGTATCTTTCATGAAAGGTTCAAAGGTCAGTTCCGGGTGTTCCGGCTGCGTCTCAATGAGTCCGATATCGATGGAATTATCCAGGATATGCTGTTCGATATCGGAGGACTTGCTGATGACGGCTTCCAGGCGCAGTTCCGGGTATTCTCTTTGAAAGTTGCGGGTCAGCGCCGGGAGGATATGCGTGCCGATGGTAATGCTGGTGCCAATGCGGATGGAGCCGACAGCGTCCCAGTTTTTCATTTTCTGCTCCATTTCCTGAAATAACGAAACGATGTGTATGGCGTAACCGTAAAATTCTTTTCCTCCTTCTGTGGGGGAAATGTGCCGGCCAATCCGTTCAAACAGACGAAGTCCGTAATAGTTTTCCAGTTCTTTGACGGCGAGACTGACGGAAGGCTGCGCCAGATGCAGTTTTCTGGCGGCGCCGGTGATACTGCCCTGTTGAAATACTGTCACAAATATTTTCATATAGCGAAGTGTCATGACGATTCTTTCCCTTTCAATACATAATAAAAACACTATCTTTATTATAAAATAATACTATTTTTCTTATGAGTCAAGAGGCGGTATACTGTTGGCAGAAGGAGGAAACTGCCATGGGACAAAAAAGAAAAGTATTATTGCAAATTTTCATATCAACTCTTTATTTAAGCGCCTTCACATTTGGAGGCGGTTATGTCATCGTCACACTGATGAAGAAAAAGTTTGTGGATCAGTATCACTGGATCGAGGAAAAAGAAATGCTCGATCTCATTGCCATCGCGGAATCGGCTCCTGGAGCCATCGCAGTCAACGGAGCAGTGGTGGTGGGATATAAGCTGTCTGGCATTGCCGGCGCGCTTACCGCTGTAGTTGCCACCATTCTTCCGCCATTTGCCATACTTTCTCTGATCTCAGTATTTTATGATGCCTTTCGGGAAAATGTACTGATCAGCCAGATGCTCACGGGAATGCAGGCCGGCGTGGGCGCTGTCATAGCCTCTGTGACCTGTGACATGGCGGCAGGAGTGGTGCGGGAAAAACATCTTTCTTCTATTATAATCATGGGTGTGTCTTTTGCAGCCGTCAGCTTTTTTGGCGTGAATGTCATATATGTGATTCTTGTTTGTCTTGCCCTGGGAATTTTCCAGACGATTATAAAAAATGGTATACATAAAAATAACCATCCGGCCCGAATGGATGAAGGGAGGGTGGGTTTATGATATATTTGCAGCTCTTTTGCAGCTTTCTCCAGATCGGGCTGTTCAGCTTTGGAGGTGGGTATGCATCTTTGCCCCTGATTGAGGATCAGGTCACTAACTTTCATCACTGGATGACCGTCCCGGAATTTACGGATTTGATTACCATCTCTCAGATGACGCCGGGGCCTATCGCTGTCAATTCCGCAACCTTTGTGGGGATTCGCATTGCGGGAATTCCCGGCGCTGTGGCCGCTACGGCGGGATGTGTGCTTCCGTCCTGCATCATCATCTTTATTCTGGCAGGTCTTTATCTGAGATATCGAAATGGCAGTCTTTTAAACAGCGCTCTCACTGCGCTGCGCCCAGCTGTCGTGGCAATGATCGCTTCCGCGGGATTATCTGTTTTGCTGACTGCTTTCTTCCGGAATGAGCAGGAACTGACACTGAGCAGCATCCAATGGGAAATGGTTTTCATTTCCATTCTATGTTTTTTCCTGCTCCGCAAAACGAAAGTAAGCCCGGTGGCGGTGATGCTGCTGGCGGGAGTGATAAAGGTTCTGTTTTCTTTATGAAAACGTAAATCTCCCGAAATTTTGTGTCTACTGCCGATGAACCTCTGATTTTGAACCCTGCTCTATAAAGTACAGGAAAGGATATCGCTGCGTACCGCTTCCGCCGGAGAGTCCGGCGAAGCAGCATTCCTTTTATACGAAAGAAAGGCAGGGTATATTTATGAGAAAATGTAAAAGAACGAAAAAGAAAAAAATCTGTGTTATCGTGCTTGCGGCCGTTATCATCACTGCGGGATGGAAGATCCATTCTGTTGCTCCGATACTTCATTTTTCCCCGGAGTATGAAGAGGGGGCTTCTTCCCGGACAGCCGTGCTGCCGGAAGGGAGCGTTGATCTGAAAGATCTTTACAGCCCTTATGCGGTTCTTGTCGATGTGGAGTCAGGGAATGTGCTTGCCGGGCAGAAGGCAGAGAAGAAAATCTATCCGGCCTCTCTGACAAAAATCATGACAGCCGTCGTTGCCATCGAAAATACAGATGACATGGAGGATAAGACAATGGTTCCGTCCGATATATTTTCCGCGCTGTATGAAGAGGACGCTTCTCTGGCGGGTTTTGCACCGGGAGAGACAGTCGCCTGGAAAGATCTGCTTTATGGTATCCTGCTTCCGTCCGGAGCGGAATGTTGTCTGACCTTTGCAGAGCATATCGCCGGATCGGAGAGTGATTTTGTAAAGTTGATGAATAAAAAAGCGGACGAATTGGGTATGAAAGAGACTCATTTTTGCAACTCGACGGGATTGCAGAACAGCGAACACTACAGCACGGTGAAAGATATCGCCATTTTACTCCGATATGCGCTGAAAAACGATACATTTCGTCAGGCATTTACCACCCGCCGCCACAGTGTTCCGCCGACAAACGAACATCCGGGAGGGTTTACCTTTTATAACACCATGTTTCAGGCTATGGATAACGCCGGTATGACCGATGACGATATCCTGGGAGGAAAGACCGGTTACACGGAAGAAGCCGGGCTCTGCCTTGCCAGTCTGGCCAGGATAGACGGCAGAGAGTACATTCTTGTCACCGCGAAAGCCGACGGAAACCACTACACAGAGCCGTACCATGTGATGGATGCGGAAAATGTATATGAGCAGATCCGGGAAAAATGTCTGTGAACTATCTGTCGTCTTTTACCGTTTTTCTTTATCTTGCCCCACAGCGGGAAAAAAGGTAAGATAAAAGAAGAAAAGTTGAAGGATAAAGGAGGACAAAAAGAATGAATACGACACAGAACATTATTCTTGATTTTTCTCATATTTACCCGGAAGAGATTGAAAGTCAGGTAAAAGGTCTGCGAAGGGTGGACTCAAGCGATATTGAGGGGACAGATATGTACTGCACAAAAGACGCGGAGGAAGAAATCCGCCGTCGGCTGTCGGCGTACAGCCCGCATGGGATACATTTTCTTGATAACGGGAATTACCACTATGTGACAAAACTGTTTGCGGAAAAGATCACTCATCCTTTTTCGCTGGTCCTCTATGACCATCACAGCGATATGCAGACGCCGCTTTTTCCCGATATGACAAGCTGCGGGAACTGGGCGGCAGAGCTTTTGCGAAAGGATAGATTTTTAAAACAGATGGTTCTCGTGGGACCGGAACAGAAAAGTATTGAGGAAATCCCACCGGAGTTTAAAGGGAAACTTGTCTGCATCAGTATGGAAGAAGTTGATAAGCATGCGGTGAACCGGAAGCTGTCAGAGATCAAGATGGATCTTCCGGTGTACATTTCCATTGATAAAGATGTGTTAAACCGGGATGGCGCGCGGACAAACTGGAATCAGGGCGATATGCCGTTAAGGATTCTTGAGCGGCTGCTTCTTGAGGTATTTGAGCATCAGGATGTCATCGGCGTGGATATCTGCGGGGAATGCAGCCCGCTGGAACCGCTGCAGGAGCTTTTAAAAGATGAGAAGATCAATAAGATGACCAATGACGCATTGTATTCTTTTTTGTCGGGACTGTTTCAGATTTTTGAATAAGGGAGAATATTATGATCGATAAAATAATCATCCGTGGCGCGAAAGTACATAATCTGAAAAATATAAATGTGGATGTGCCGCTGCATAAAATCGTGGGGATTGCCGGGGTGTCCGGTTCCGGCAAGTCTTCGCTGGCGCTGGGTGTTTTGTATGCGGAAGGGTCCAGAAGGTATCTGGATTCGTTGTCCACCTACACGAGACGGAGAATGACCCAGGCGGCGAAGGCACAGGTGGATGAAGTACTGCATGTGCCGGCGGCATTGGCGCTTCACCAGCGTCCGGGTATTCCCGGTATCCGAAGCACCTTTGGCACGGGGACAGAATTGTTGAACAGCCTTCGGCTGATGTTTTCCAGGCTGGCCAGCCACCCTTGTCCGAACGGGCATTATCATGAGCCGACACTGGAAGTGGCGGCAGAAAAGGAACTGGTCTGCCCGGTGTGCGGGGTTTCCTTTTATGCGCCGTCGGCAGAGGAGCTGGCGTTTAACAGTCAGGGAGCCTGTCCGAAATGTGACGGTACCGGAACCGTGTGGACGGTGGATGAGACAACTCTTGTGCCGGATCCGTCTCTCACCATTGATGAGGGCGCGGTGGCGCCATGGAAGAGCCTCATGTGGTCTTTGATGACAGACGTCTGCCGGGCCATGGGCGTCCGCACGGACGTCCCTTTTCGGGAACTGACAGAGAAAGAAAAAGAGATCGTCTACCATGGACCGGCGCAAAAGAAACATATTTTCTATATGCCGAAAAATGCGGAGCAGGGGACAGAACTGGATTTTACTTATTTTAATGCCACGTATACCGTAGAAAATGCTCTGGCAAAGGTAAAAGATGAGAAGGGCATGAAGCGGGTGGAAAAGTTTTTAAAACAGGCGCCATGTCCGGATTGTCATGGCACAAGGCTGTCGGAGAAAGCCCGGGCGCCGAAGCTTTGCGGACTGTCTTTGGATGCGGTTTGCCAGATGACGCTGTCGCAGGTAACAGAATGGGTGAGTGATGTACCCGCTTCGCTCCCGGAAGAAATGCGCCCTATGGCAAAAAGCATCTGCGAGTCCTTTGACACAGCAGCCAGGCGGCTGCTGGATCTGGGGCTGGGTTATCTGACTCTTGACAGGGCGTCTTCGACCCTGTCTACGGGAGAGCGGCAGCGAATGCAGCTGGCCCGCGCCGTACGCAACCGGACGACGGGCGTTTTGTATGTTCTTGACGAACCGTCCATCGGGCTGCATCCGGCCAACATCGTGGGACTTACCGGCGTCATGCACGATCTCATTGCCGACGGCAATTCCATTATTCTGGTGGATCACGATACCCAGATTCTCTCCGAAGCGGACTGGATCATTGAGATGGGACCAGGTGCCGGAGCGGATGGCGGACAGGTTATAGCAGAGGGCAGTCCGGCCGCCCTCGCAGAAAATGAACAGTCAAAGATCGGGCCGTTTTTAAAAGAGGCTTACATAAATAACGCTAAGAAGACGCAGGCCGGAGAAAAACAGACGATAAAAGAATCGGATTCAAGAGAAACGACTGCAAAGCTCCGGAGAAAAGATGAAAAAGTTATTATCGGCTCCGCAGAGAATCAGGTCAGCACAGGAATATTTGATGCGGGAAATATCCGTCTTTCCACCGATGCCATTCACACGGTAAAGCCGCTGCAGGTGTCCATTCCAAAAGGAAAGCTGACGGTGGTCACCGGGGTGTCCGGTTCCGGAAAAACTACGTTGATTCTGGAAAGTCTGGTTCCGGCTCTGGAAGCGATGACCCGAAAAGAAAAACTGCCGGAGCATGTGAGAAACATCGAAGCTGAGGGCGTGGAGCAGGTCAAACTTATCGACGCCGCCCCGATCGGCATCAATATCCGCTCTACGGTGGCGACCTATGCCAATGTCCACGACCTGCTGCGAAAGACTTTCGTAAAGCTTCCGGAGGCAAAGCAGGCCGGATACAAGGCCGGAGACTTTTCCTACAATACGGGGAAACTGCGCTGTCCGGTCTGCGACGGTACCGGCGTCATCAGTCTCGATGTGCAGTTTCTGCCGGATGTGGATATCCCCTGTCCGGAATGCCGGGGGTCCCGTTACGCAAAGGAATCCTATAAGATAAAATATCGCGTGAAAGAATCTGCGGTTCGCCGGAAGGAGAAAAATGCGCCAGAATCCCGGCAGACAGATAAATCCGTGGCTGTGTCTACACAGATGAAAGAAACGTCTTTTTCTCTCCCGGAACTGATGTCTATGGATGTGAATACGGCGCTTGCCGCCTGCAAAGGGATGAGAACGGTTTGTCAGAGATTAGAAGTTCTAAAAGAACTGGGACTGGGATACCTCACCCTGGGAGAAGAGACGCCGGGTCTGTCCGGCGGAGAAGCCCAGCGTCTGAAGCTGGCCAGCGAGATGGGCAAGCTGCAGACAGATTCCGTCTTTGTATTTGACGAGCCGACCATTGGTCTTCATCCGCTGGATGTTCAGACGCTCTTTCACGTTTTCCAGACACTGATGGAACACGGCGCCACGGTCATCGTCATTGAGCACGATCTGGACGTAATCCGAAGCGCCGATTATATCATCGACATGGGACCGGGCGGCGGAACCGAGGGCGGGCGGATCGTCGCCGCCGGAACGCCGGAGGAGATAAAAAATACGCCGGAGAGCATCACCGGAAGATTTTTATAGGAGACGTCAATCTGTGACGGGAATCTTTTCCGGTTACCACAGTGGCTTTTTGGCGTCTTCCGGGCTGGCGAACGGGCCTGGCAGAACCGTAAGACCCCGGTGGCTGCCAAAGTAGTCTCTGTCAAAGGTGATGGCGGTGCCGTCCGGATTCTCAAAGCGCTGTTCCGGCTCAAAAGCGCAGCCGAGGGTATCGCTGTGGATCATTTCCGCGGAAAAGCCATTCAGGTAATCATAAAGATTGGTGGACAGGCATGGTGCGCCGTCTTGAGAGATCAGCTCCACTTTTATGTCATGGTCTGCGTCCAGCAGATAATTTTTTTCGTTCTTCCACGGTTTTGCGCCGGCGAAGTACGCGTTGCCGTCTGCCCAAACCGGGAGATGCCGGAAATGGGCCGGTTCCAGTTTTTTCATATCCGGGATGTCCGTATCCATGTCAAACTGCCGTATCCACTCTTCGAAGGTTGGATAGTCGTCAAGCACATGGGCGCCGACTTCCCGGTTTTCTTCGTCGCAGCCTTCTTCGCTGTCCCGAATGATCAGGAACGGTTCTGCCGGCCATTTCTGGACGAAGATATTGTTATAGAAACGGTCGTCTCCGTGGAGAATGGTCATAAATCCCATAACCTCGGTGCGGTGCGGGATGTGGTACGGTGTGTAGCGGGCGCGGTTGACGCCTTCCACGACGCTGTCAGTACCGGCGCCGACGGCGGTAAAAGAGCCGCAGATCAGATTGTGCACCAGGGCGACGCCCTGGGTTGCCAGCCGGAGAGAGGCGTCGGAGAGCAGGATGTTATTGTCGATGAGGGTAGGGCCGTGGCTCACTTCCACGAAGAGATCCTGGCTCATCATACTTCCCTTTAACTGTCTGGCAAAAGCCGGACGCTGGTTGTCGTGGAAGAGGTTTTGGGTGATGCGGACGCCCTGGGCCTCCCAGTCGCACCAGATCCCCATGGTACAGTGGTGAATGTAATTGCGGCGGAAAGTGACGTCGATGGCCGCGTGCATCTTGATGCCGGCGATCTCCGCGCCGCCAAGTTCCATCATGTTGTTGATGTGATGGATATGGTTGTCCTCGATGAGGGAGAACACGCCGCCCATGCGTCCGCAGATGCCGTCCTGTTCGCAGTGATGGATGTTGCAGCGGCGGATGATATGGCTTCCCACCTTTTCTTTGAGCCAGCCGTGGTACTGTCCCCGGCACACGGCATCCCGCTCCATCTGGGTCGGGCTTTTGATATGTTTTGTTGTGAAATAATGGTCATTGTCCGGATCCAGATATTTTCCCAGAGAGATACCGGCACATTTGCTGTTGCTGATATCACAGTCCTCGATGATCCATCCCTTTGACCAGTGTGGACCGATCATGCCATCCTGAAAAGCTGCCGGCGGCGCCCAGGTCGTGGCGGCCTTTTCGATGCGAAAATCGCTGACGGTGATATAATTTCTGCCGGTTTTTTCCGGGAAGAAACATTCCCGCCGCACGTTGATCTCTACCTTTTCTTCGTTGGGATTTTTTCCCTGAAAGTTCGCATAGATCATGGTTCCATTGCCGGCGGTATCTTGCTCGGAGTACCATTTGTAGACAGAAGCCTCCGGATTCCAGGAACACTCGTAAACTTCTCCTTTCAGGCAGGCATCCAGACTGTCCGCCTCGTAGAGCATCTGATCATTGAGATAAACCGCTCCGGTGTGCTTGTTTTTTCCGGCAAAATACCAGTCGCCATAGACGTAGGTCGTGTAAGGATTATAGTCTCCGAAAACAGAGTTGGAGACCCGGCAGACCCAGACATTGCCCTCATAATGTTTCCAGTTTTTGATCTCTTCCGCTCCGGTGATGACTGCGCCCAGCGGTTCTGTGCTCCGGTAAGTGATCCGCGCGTTTTTTTTGCCTGCGCGCCGGGGATTGACATATTCCCGGTAGACGCCGGGAGCTACCAGCACTTCATCGCCCGGATGTGCCGCCTGCGCGGCGTCATTGATAAACCGGAAAGGTCTTTCTTTTGTGCCGTTGCCATCCCGGCCGGCAGCTGCATTTACATAGATGATCATTTTGCTTCTCCTTTTCCTGTTTTTTCTTACGTCCGATTATAACCCGCTTTGTCAGTCCGGTAAAGAGGAAAGTCGTTGGTTGTAATTCAGGGGGAAGTATGGTATCATTTGATAGAATATAAGTTCGAGACAGGAGTTTACAGAAATTGATCGCATATATAAAAGGTACAGCGGTTTACGCTGATGGAGAATGCATTGTGGTGGATAACCGGGGAATGGGCTATGAGGTACGGACTTCCTCTTCCGTCTGCAATAAGATACGGATGGGAGATGAGGTGACGCTCTATACTTATCTGTATGTGCGCGAGGATACGCTGGCGCTCTATGGCTTTCTTACAAGAGAAGAGCTGCGGATTTTTCAATTACTCCTCGGAGTCAGCGGCATTGGTCCGAAGGTGGCGGTTTCCGTACTCTCCACGCTGAGTGTGGAAGATCTGTATTACGCGGTGATCAGCGAGGATGCAAAGAGTATCGCCCGCACACCGGGGATTGGTCCGAAAGGAGCGAAGAGGCTGATTATTGAGTTGAAGGATAAGCTTGATCTGACAGATTTGGGCATTGGAGTCTCTGAGGAGGAACCGGAGGTTTCCCTTTCTCCTGCCGGGGACGGCAGTCAGATCGCAGACACTATGGAAGCGCTCATCGCGCTTGGCTATTCAAACGGTGAGGCCTACCGGGCAGTACATAAGGTACCCGGCGCGGACAGTATGGATGCGGAGCAGCTGTTAAAAGAGGCGCTTAAAAAAGTGATGCTGTGACCACCATATACAGATGCCGGAAGCCGGGATCGCCGGCCGGAACAGATAGGAAAAAAGAACAGGATATGACAGGGTGACGATATGGACAGAATGATTACGACAGAACTGCTGGAAGAAGACATTGCCACAGAAGGCAGTCTCCGTCCGGCGTCATTAACAGAATATATCGGACAGGAAAAGGTGAAAAAGAATCTGAACATCTTCATTCAGGCGGCAAAGATGCGGGGAGAGCCCCTGGATCATGTACTCTTGTACGGACCGCCGGGACTTGGCAAGACGACGCTGGCCGGGATCATTGCCAATGAGATGGGAGGACATCTGAAGATCACTTCAGGACCGGCCATCGAAAAGCCGGGAGAGATCGCAGCAGTGCTGAACGGGTTATCCGACGGGGACGTGCTGTTCATTGATGAGATCCACCGGCTGAACCGGCAGGTGGAGGAAGTACTCTACCCGGCCATGGAGGATTATTCCATTGATATCATGATCGGAAAGGGAGCTTCCGCCCGTTCCATCCGTCTCGACCTTCCACATTTCACGCTGGTGGGGGCTACGACCCGGGCAGGGATGCTCACCGCACCGTTAAGAGACCGGTTTGGCGTGGTGAACCGGCTGGAATTTTACACCGACGAGGAGCTTCGCACGATCGTGGAGCGGTCGGCAGAGCTTCTGGATGTTGAGATCGACAGAGAGGGAGCGCTGGAGATCGGCAGAAGAAGCCGGGGAACGCCGAGACTGGCTAACCGCCTGCTGAAGCGGGTGCGGGATTTTGCGCAGGTCCGCTGTGACGGAGTGATCACAGAACAGGTGGCAAAGGATGCGCTTGATCTGTTGGAGATTGACTCTCTCGGGCTCGATAACACAGACAGGAATATCCTGGATACCATGATCGTCAAGTTCGCCGGCAGACCGGTGGGACTGGATACACTGGCAGCCGCCATCGGGGAGGATGCCGGCACCATTGAGGATGTATGTGAGCCGTTTTTGATCCAGAGAGGACTCATCAAAAGAACGCCGAGAGGACGGGCGCTCACCCCGTATGCATATGAGCATCTGGGGCTGCCTGTTCCGGAGGAGGTCTATTAAACAATACGGGGGATAACATATGGAAAACAAAACAAAGGTATCTGTGGTGATTGACGGGAAGGTCTATATGCTGGCGGGCAACAGCAGCGAGACATATATGCAGCGGATTGCCTCCTATGTGGACGGAAAAATCCGTGAGCTGAAACAGCAGGCCGGTTATGCCAAGCTGCCGCAGGAGTACAAAAGTATTCTTCTGGCCTTAAACATCGCGGAGGAGCTGTTTAAGACGCAGGATGAGATGGAGATCTTTAATCAGGAGCATCAGGAGAGTACGCAGGAGCTTTATAAGCTCAAGCAGGAGATGGTCGATAAAGAGATGCGCATTGACACGGCCAATAAGCTGGTGATCGAGTACAAGACCAAGGTCAACGACCTGCAGAAGCGTATCATTGAACTGGAAACACGGAGTGAGCTTCATGAAACAAAACGCAATGACAAAAAATAAAATCAGGCTGCCGGAGCTTTTGGCTCCGGCAGGTTCTTTTACACACTTAAAAGCAGCCATAAAAGCGGGAGCGGATGCGGTCTATATGGGTGGACAGCAGTTTGGCGCAAGAGCATATGCCGATAATTTTACCAGAGAAAATGTACTGGATGCGCTGCAGTATGCGCATTTTTATGAAAAACGCCTGTATCTTACAGTAAATACGCTGATGAAGGAGAAGGAGATCACCGGACAGCTGTATGATTTTCTGCTGCCCTTTTATGAGGCAGGGCTGGATGGCGTTATCGTGCAGGATCTGGGAGCGGCGGCTTTTATCCGTCGGCATTTCCCGGAGATGGAAGTGCACGGGAGCACGCAGATGACGATCGTGGATGTTGCGGGCGCCCGGGCGGCCGCCCGCCTCGGTATGAACCGGATCGTTCCTGCCAGAGAGCTTTCTTTAAAAGAGATTCGCCGGATAAAGGAGGAGATGGGACTGGAGATTGAGGTCTTCGTCCACGGCGCCCTGTGTTACTGCTATTCCGGGCAGTGTCTGCTCAGCAGTATGTACGGGGGAAGAAGCGGAAACCGGGGACGGTGCGCCCAGCCATGCCGGCTTCCTTACCGGATCCTGAATGCGGATGGAACGCCTGCCGTGTTTAAAAAGAAAAATGACAGAGCAAATGCGTCAAAGACACTGGCCGGAGGAGATCATGTGCTGAGTCCGAAGGATCTTTCCGCTGTCCGGATGCTTCCGGCTCTCATCGAGGCAGGCGTTGATTCCTTAAAAATAGAAGGGCGCATGAAAAATGTGGAGTATGTGGCGGGGGTGACTGCTATTTACAGAAAGTATCTGGATCTCTGCAGGGAACTTACGGGAGAGCATCCGGAGCGCTTTGAGGTATCTCCGGAAGATACCTTTGCCCTTGAGGAACTTTACAGCCGCAGCGGGTTTACGGACGGATACTGGCAGAGACATAACGGGTCGGAAATGATGTCCACCGTACATCCGAGAAATCTCGGCCGGAAGATCGGGCGTGTCCGAAAAGTGACAGGCAGGGGACAGATCGTCGTAAAGCTTTGCGGAGAATGTCAGCTTCACCCGAAAGATATTCTCATTCTGCCGCTAGAAGGGCAGGAGGAGATGGCGCTTACGGTGCCGGAGAAGATACGGCAGGAAAAGGAAGGCATCCTTTTAAATGTGCCGGCGGCAAGACAGCTCCGGGCGGGTATGGACGTCTATCGCCGGAAGAACGCAGAACTGTCTGACTGGATCGAGAATGATATTTTAAAAAGAGAGAGAAAATATCCGGTAACAGGGGTGATCGCAGTGGCCGTCGGGAAACCGGCGAAGCTCTCCCTTTGTTGCAGAGATGAGGAAATCACTCTTTATGGCAGGGAGGCAGAAACCTCCGAGAAACGCCCGGTCAGCAAAGAGGATCTCTGCCGCCAGATGAATAAGACCGGACAAGTGCCGTTTTATCTGGAACATCTGGACATTCAGCTGGAGGAAAATGCATTTCTTCCCATGTCCGCGATAAAAGAACTGCGGCAGAAAGGATTTGCAGCGCTCCAGGAACGGCTGTCCATGCGGCAGAACCGGAAGAGTGACTCAAAAGAAAAAAAGATTTCCTTGCAATCAGAGGGAAAAAGTGATACTGTTATTTCACTAAATAACAAGAAGAACGCGCAGCAAAGACTGGCAGTGGTCTATGACAAAGAGATGCTTTCTTACTGTCTGGATCAGTCCTTTTTCGACGGTATCTGCTTTCCGATGGATTTTTGGGAAGTGGATGAACTGCCCCGGATGGCGGAAGAGATCATCCGGCGTGGAAAGAGAGCTTTTCTTGCTTTTCCGCAGATTTTGCGGGACGAGAGAGACAACACTGCTGTAACGGACATGGCGGCTCTGCCGTTCTGGTCCGGTATCTTTGTTCACACGGTCGGACAGGCGCAGCTTTTATATGAGCAGAAAGAACGGACAGCCTCCATACATGCTTCCGCTTCTTTTTACCAGTGGAATCATCTGTCCCTGCGGGAGAGTACTGTCCTGTTCGGACTGGCAGGCGCAGAGCTTCCGGTGGAATTATCTGCCGGAGAGTGCGTGCAGATGCTTGCGGGTTGGCAGAATGATTTGAAAAGCGAAGCCCAAAAAGAACAACGGGCAGAGGAAAGCCAGGACGTCCTGTTTTCCTGCTCCGTATACGGTCGTGTGCCCGTGATGCGCTCCGCCCAGTGTATCAAAAAGACAAGAGGCGGCTGTGATCACAGACAGGGAGTCCTTTTCCTGGAAGACAGCAGGAAGAGACGACTTCCGGTCGTCAGCCACTGCGCATACTGCTATAACAGCATCTGGACGGACCGTCCGCGCGATCTGATCGGTGAAGAATACGGGGCGCTTTTTGGCAGTCTCGATATGGTGCTCTTCCATTTCTTTTTGGAAAAGGAAGAGGATGCCGCCGCGGTGATCCGCAGATACCGGCAGTGGGAGAAGGAAGGATTTCGTCCGGTGTCCGGCAAGACGCCGGATGAGCACTGGAAATATGGAATTGAGTAGGTGAATATATGTTAAATATCATATCAACAGGGTCCAATTACATTTTCATGATCATGTGCGCCATCTATGCCCTGTCCTGTTTTACGGTCTTTCTTCCTTCTACGGAGGAACAGCAGATAAAACGGATGAACCGGCAGGAACGCTTTATGTTTATCTTTCATTTTATCTGCTACGGTGTGCTGTTTTTAAAGACTTTCGACGTGCGCATCCTTATTTTGTATGTGGCACAGGCGGTATTTTTCAAGTTCCTGATCTTTTTATATGAGCATCTGTATATGGACTGTTCCAGGATACTGATGAATCATACGTGTTTTCTGTTGATCATCGGTTTTGTCATGCTGACGCGGCTGGATTTTGAGGAGGCGCTCAAGCAGTTCGCCATCGTTGCCGTCTGTTCCTTTGTGGTGCTCGCCGTGCCATTTATCATGGAAAAGGCGTACTGGCTGAAACGTCTTCGCTGGATCTACGGTCTGATCGGTCTGTTGTTGTTAGCCAGTGTTTTTGTCATCGGTACGACAAAAAATGGTTCCACAAACTGGATCTCTCTGGGACCGGTCGCGCTTCAGCCGTCAGAGTTTGTGAAGATCGCCTTTATCTTTTTCCTGGCAGCTATGCTGGAAAAGCCGGTGAGTTTTCCGCGTGTGTTTGTGACAGCGCTCTTTTCTGCCTGTCATGTGCTCGTGCTCATTCTGGAGCGGGATCTGGGCGGCGCTCTTTTATATTTTGTGGTCTTTATCTTTCTGTGTTACGCCTCCACCGGAAGGAGCATTTATGTCCTCGGAGGCGTGGCGGCAGGTACTCTGGCGGGAAGGCTTGCCTACATACTGTTTGCGCATGTCCGCACCCGATTTGATGCCTGGAGCGACCCGTGGTCGATCATTGAGGGCAGAGGTTATCAGATCACGCAGTCTCTTTTTGCGATCGGGACCGGCGGATGGTTTGGTATGGGACTCACCCAGGGCAGGCCGTCCGATATTCCCGTGGTGGAGAGTGACTTTATTTTCTCCGCCATCGCGGAAGAGTTCGGCGTCTTTTTCGCGATCTGCCTGATCTTGATTTATCTTGGCGTTTTTGTACATTTTCTGCAGATTGCCATGGACGTGAAGGGACGGTTTTATAAACTGGTCGCCTATGGATTTTCTATCTGTTTTATATTTCAGGTATTTTTATGTATCGGGGGCGTCACCAAGTTTATACCGTCCACCGGCGTGACATTGCCGTTGATAAGCTCCGGAGGAAGCTCCGTTGCCAGTACCCTGATTATCTTTGCGATCATGCAGGGAATCTTTATGATCACCTACAAGGAAGACGAGGAAGTGGAAGAAGATGAGCAGACATCAGAAATCAGTCCGGAAGGAACGATCAGCCGGCAGACAAACCAATAACATGCAGGAGACATCCACTCTGTGGACGAAGATCGCCTCTCTCTTTCTGCCCAAAAATGGGCGGAAGCTTCGGACGAACCGTTATATGTTCCATACCAGTATCTTTGTTGTCGTCCTGTTTCTCGGTCTTGTCGGCTATCTGGTAAAGTTTACGATCTATGACGCGCCGGAAGTCATCAACAGTCCCTACAACAAACGGACGTCGGCGCTCTCCGAAAATATCCTGCGGGGCAGCATCAGGAGCGCCAATGACAAGGTCCTTGCGGAGAGTACGGTAGATGAGGACGGGGACGAGCACAGAGAATATCCGTATGAAAACATGTTCGCCCATGTGGTTGGCTATGATACCCATGGAAAGGCCGGTCTGGAATCCGCCTGTAATTATGACCTGCTCACCTCACATGAGCAGATCGTGGAGCAGTTAAAAGACGGCGTCTCCGGAGAAAAAAGTGTGGGAGATACCATTGTGACCACGCTTGATACCCGTCTGCAAAAGGCTGCCTACAATGCTCTGGACGATTACCGGGGGGCAGTGGTAGCCATAGAGCCAAAGACCGGAAAAGTGCGCGCGATGGTATCCAAGCCGGATTTTGATCCCAATGAACTGGATGATATCTGGGAGGAGATCAACTCCGATGAGGATAATAGCTGCCTGTTAAACCGGGCAACGCAGGGACTGTATCCGCCGGGGTCTACCTATAAACTGATCACGGCGCTGGAATATATACAGGAACATCCGGGTTCCTACGGAGATTTCAGTTACGACTGTACCGGGGAGACCGTGGTGGACAGTGTGCGCATCAGCTGTTATGAAGGAGAAGAACACGGGGAAGTAGATCTGGACAAGGCGTTTACCAAGTCCTGCAATACTGCCTTTGTGACGTTGGGCAGCACGCTGAATCTGAAACGTTTCGCCGATCTGAACGCGACCTGTCTGTTCGGGCAGAAGATTCCTTTTGATCTTTCCGTCAAGCAGAGCCGCTTTGATCTGGATGAGGATTCTAAAAAAAGTGAGGTGCCGCAGACGGTCATCGGGCAGGGAAATACTCTGATGACTCCGTTTCACAATGCGCTTCTCATGTGTGCCATTGCCAACGACGGGATGCTGATGCGGCCGTACCTTGTTGAACGGATTGAGAGCTCGGACGGAGTGACCATCGAGGAAAAGAAGCCGCAGGAGTACCGGAGACTGGCAGAGAAAAAAGAGGCGAAAACACTCCGGAAGATGCTGGAGCACGTGGTCACGGACGGAACCGGCCGGGTACTGGAGACAGACCTGTATACGGCGGCCGGAAAGACCGGCACGGCAGAAAATGAGGGAGAGCGTTCCCATTCCTGGTTTTTTGGATATTCCAACGTGGATGACCCGGATCTGGTGGTCTGTGTCATCGTGGAAAACAGCGGTGCCGGAAGCGAGTATGCCGCGCCAATCGCGAAAGAGGTTTTTGATTCCTACTATAATAATGAGATGCGGGAGTACTATTCTTCATAAGACGCGGCGTCTGTGCGGTCCTGTTCCTGAGGAGTTTTAAAATAATATCTGCAAAATTCATGCTGCTTTCTTGCAAAGAGTTTACGTATTTGCTATACTGATAACAAGTGTAATACACACCAGAATTGTTTGCATAGGAGGAAAATAGCATGATAGAGGCAACAAGTTGTGGTGGTGTGGTAATTTTTCGAGGGAAGATCCTTCTTTTATACAAGAATTATAAGAACAGATACGAAGGATGGGTGCTTCCAAAAGGAACAGTAGAGGAGGGAGAGGAATATAAAGAGACCGCACTGCGGGAAGTGAGAGAAGAGACCGGTGCGAGAGCGTCTATCATCAAATACGTTGGAAAGAGCCAGTACACTTTTAACACGGCACACGATGTGGTCGTGAAGGATGTCCACTGGTATCTGATGATGGCAGACAGCTATTATTCCAAACCACAGAAGGAAGAATATTTTGTGGATTCCGGTTTTTATAAATTCCATGAAGCCTATCATCTGCTGCGGTTCCCCAATGAGAAACAGATACTGGAAGAAGCGTATCAACAGTATCTGGATCTGAAGAAGGCGAATCTCTGGGGAAGCAGAAAGTATTTTTAAGCAAAAGCCACGACGGACTGTCCATGAAAGAGAAGGCGGCGCCTTCTTCTTCATGGGCAGTTTTTTTCTTAACAGATCTCTGACCCATCGATGCGGGAAGCAAAATAATCCTGCAGGATTTTTTTCACATCCTGCATCTGTGCGGCCGTCTCACTATCTGCATAGGGAATCCGCGCAATCTGTTGTTCCACATAATGATTTTCCCGGATAATCTCCAGTGTCTCGGTAAAATTGATATCAAAGTAGTAGGCGAGATAGGAAAGCCAGTAATCCATCTTTGTCTTCCGGGTCGGCGAATAAATGGACTGATGATCCAGAAACTGTGCCATGACATCCGGCGTGATCGTGGATTTTCCCACTTCCTCCGCCGACACGCTGAGCATTGTTTCGATGGAGTCATGCAGTTTGACCCGGCAGTTATCCAGCTTGTCCGCATCCCGGATCAGCTTCGCGTGGAGAAGTTCCCGCTCGTCGGTGATCCCCTCCAATTGAAAATCGCTGTGCTTTGCGATGGCAGTGCGAATGATGGAATCCAGATCCGGTTCTCTGATAAAATCACGGATCCGGCCCTCCTCAAACAAAACCTTTACACCAAAGGCGGCATGATCCATTGTATCCGGCTCAAAACTGTTAAATCGTTTCAACTGTTCAAACCGTCCGATATCATGGAGCAGGCCAATGAGCTGCGCCAGATCAGTATCCTCCTGTGCAAGTCCCATCCGCTCGCAAATCTTTCGGCTGCAGTGAACAACACCGTACGTGTGAATGATCTTCAGACGGACTTTATCGTCTTTTCGGTCGTAGTGGTCGAGGTAGGCTTCAAACTGCTGTCTGGCATAATCCAGATTAATGTATATCATTTCTTGTTACTCCTTTGCCGATTCAGATAATATATAAAAACAGATGATTGACAATCCGGTAATTCTCCGATTTTCATTCTAACATAAAATGAGAAAAAGAAAATAAAATTTCTTGACATTTTAATGTGAAAGCATATAATAAGTATTGATATAATAAGAATACTTAGTATAATTGTGGAGGAGAAATGGAAAGTCTTCATTATTTATTGATGAAATCCCATGCGATGTTATCGAAAAAAGTGCTTTCCGAAGCTGGCAAGCTGGGACTTACTTCCGGTCAGCCGAAGGTGCTCGATTTTCTGCTTAAATATCAGGAGGCCGATCAGAAAACCATCGCGGCGTATTGTGAGATAGAGCAGGCAACGGTGGGAAGCATTTTATTGCGAATGGAAAAAGCTGGTCTGGTTCTTCGGAGGAACCGTGAGGGAAACCGACGTTCTCTATATGTTTCTTTGACGGATAAAGGGCAGAAGGCGGCGGAAAAAATGATGGACGTGTTCCGGAGAGAGGAAGAAAAAGCAGTGTCCGGCCTTTCCACGGAAGAGGTGGATACTCTGAAAAATATTTTGTTAAAGCTATGCGGGAGCATAGAGCAATCTTCAAAAGAAAAGAGGACAGAACTATGAGTAATAGGATTTCTGATAACGAAAAGAAAAAAAGGATCAACCATCCGATTCTGCGGTTTGTTTTTTTGTGTCTGGGACTGACAATCATGGCATTTGGCGTCGCTTTTTCCATCAAGGCAGATCTGGGTATCTCACCCATATCCACCGTCCCGTATGTGACGTCGTTGATCTCCGGACTGTCCGTGGGCACAACGACGATCATCATGAACTTTCTGTTTGTGGTGATTCAGATCCTCATTCTCCGCAGACAGTATGACTGGTTTCAGTTACTGCAGTTTCCGGCTGCTATCGTATTCGGCACGATGATCGATGTGGCGGAATACCTGATGAAGGATCTTACCGTCTCTAATTATGGGGAAGAGTGGCTGTTTTGTAT
Organism: Candidatus Anaerobutyricum avicola; assembly: GCA_019113845.1. Classification (GTDB taxonomy): domain Bacteria; phylum Bacillota; class Clostridia; order Lachnospirales; family Lachnospiraceae; genus Anaerobutyricum; species Anaerobutyricum avicola. The sequence goes on along the minus strand of DXGQ01000010.1, from coordinate 150,151 downwards.
CCTCGGTATCCTGCTGATCGCCTTCGGCATCAGCGTGGAGGTCATGGCGAATCTGGTCACTACAGCCGGAGAGGGTATCGTCCTTGCCATCTGTAAGGTCGCTCCGGTGAAGTTCGGCAACATGAAGATAGGATTTGATATCACCCTCGTCTGCATTTCCGTTGTTTTGTCTCTTATCTTCCTTGGCGGTATCGAGGGCGTCCGGGAAGGTACGCTGGCTGCCATGATCTTCGTGGGGCAGGTCACCAAGGTGACAAACAAGATGATGAAGCGGGTTGGCGACGTAGTGCTGGCATAGATAGAAGATATGATCCTGGCATAAAAGTCTTGACAAGTATTTCGGCGTGTGATAAAAAATTATAAGAATATACAGCAGAGGACTTTATATTTTTAAGCGCCAGTTCTCGTGCCGCATAGAGTACTTGCCGCCGGGTAAGAGCAGAAGCATTGATTTCGTATCAGTAGGCCATAGAAGATACGAAGATCAATGCTTTTCTTTTTTTGTTTTTTTGAAAAAAATTTCGCATGATGAGATTGTGCCGGAACGATTTTTTGTTCCATCATGAAAAATGTGTTCCGGCTCTTCATTTTATGAGATATACTTTGGGAGGTTTGATATGACAATGAAGAATCAATTGCAGGATTTTGCAAAATATGTCTCGCTCAACGTGATGGGGATGATCGGTCTTTCCTGCTACATACTTGCCGATACCTTTTTTGTGTCAAAGGGACTGGGAGCGGACGGACTGACCGCTCTGAATCTCGCCATTCCCATTTACAGTTTTATCCACGGGAGCGGTCTGATGATCGGGATGGGCGGCGGCACCCGCTATTCCATCCGGAAAAGCCAGAAAGACCATGGGGCGGCAAACCGCACCTTCACCCATGCCCTGTATCTGGCGGCGATATTTGCCGTGATCTTTGTGACCGTCGGCCTTCTCTTTGCCGGAGATATCGTATATCTTTTCGGCGCAAGAGAAAATGTATATACCATGTCCCGGACGTATCTGCGGGTGATCCTGCTTTTCGCGCCTGCTTTCCTGCTCAATAATGTTCTGCTTTGTTTCGTGCGAAACGACGGCGCGCCGCAGCTTTCCATGGCGGCGATGCTTGGCGGAAGTTTTTCCAATGTGATCTTGGACTGGGTGTTCATCTTTCCCTGCGGCATGGGGATCTTTGGCGCGGTATTTGCCACAGGACTGGCGCCGATCATCAGTATGATCATCCTGTCGCCGCATTTTCTCCGGAAGAAAAATCAGTTCCACCCGGTAAAATGCCGTCCGCAGGCAAGGCAGGCAGTCTGGATCATCTCAAGCGGCGTACCGTCCCTGGTCACGGAAGTGTCAAGCGGCGTGGTCATGATCGTGTTTAATTCCATCATCATGAACTTAAGCGGAAACGTGGGCGTGGCTGCTTACGGCGTCATCGCCAACCTGTCCCTGGTCATCATCGCCATTTACACGGGCGTCGCCCAGGGGATCCAGCCGCTCATGAGCCAGAGTTTCGGACGGAAAGACTACGGCGCTATCCGCGCATTTTTGCGCTGTGCGATGATAACGATGGCCGTATTTTCCATCGTCATCTATCTGATCGTATTTTTTGGCGCGTCGCCTCTCACCGCCATCTTTAACAGCGAGGGGGACGCGATGCTGCAGGCCATCGCCGAAGACGGGCTTCGCCTGTACTTTATCGCCTGTCCGTTCGCCGGATTTAATATTATTATATCCATTTATTTTACATCGACAGAGCGGCCGCTTCCGGCGCACGTCATCTCCTTACTGCGGGGATTTATCGTGATCATCCCCATGGCGTTTCTTCTGTCTGTCCTCGGAAAGATTCACGGCGTCTGGTGTGCATTTCCGGTGACGGAAGCGCTGGTGGCGGTGATCGGCATGATTTTGTTCCGACGTTTTCAAAAAAATAAAATATAATGTACGATTAGCTGACTGGATGCTGCAGGAATAAAACAGAAAATAATAAAGTTTTCCGCCCGGTAAGCAGAAGATAATAAAATATTTTAAACGGGAAATAAAGACAGAAAAGTCAAGAGAGAGACTTATTGACAAAGGATGATCCGGCTGGTATATTTGTTCTCTGGAAATAATAAGCATAATAATAGAAAGAACGACAAAGGTGTGTTCACTGCATAAGTGGATACGCCTTTTTCTTTTTCACAGGATTACAACATCAGTTTAGCGCGAAAGGAAGTCTTTTTATGCATGAGTCAATGAAGCTGATTCAGCCATATTTTGTCATACATACGGATTATTACTACAAGGCCATCTGTGCCCGGTACGGTATCTTACATTTTTACCGGTGGACGATGCAGGGGAAAGAGGAGATTTCGGCGGTGCCCGACGGCTGCATCGATCTGGTTTTTGAATATGGCGGCGGCATCATGAATGCCCGGGCCTGCGGTACGGTGCTTGCCTGCCAGAAGACGCTGTTTCAATTCGGGCATACTTACTTTGGCGTGCGGTTTCTGCCAGGTGTGCGGCCATGTATTCTTGATGCCTCTCCCAGAGAGCTGGTGAGCTGCGAAGCGGATCTTTCGGAAATCACCACCTGCAGGGATTTTCTGGAAAGGATGGAAGAACAGACGACTTTTGAAGGGTGCGTGCACACATTTTTAGAAGAATACGGCCGTCTTTTTGAGAGGGAGAGCCGAAAAGCGGCCTCCTGCGCTCATGTGCTGGTGGATCATTCCATCGGAAGGATTTATGAGACGGGAGGAAAGATTAAAGTGTGTCAGATGGAGGAAGAGACCGGCTACAGCTCCCGCTATATTAATAAAGTATTTAACGAGGAACTGGGATACGGGCCGAAGTTTCTCTGTAAGATCGTGCAGTTTCAAAATGTGCTGACCAGCATGAACTCCATGGAATCCCGGATAGAACAGCAGAAAGAGCGGCTTACCGATATGGCGGTGGATTTCGGGTATTATGATCAGCCGCAGCTGATCCGGGATTTTAAGAAATTCGCCAGCGTGACGCCTAAAGCTTATGAGAAGCTCATCTGTAAGGTGCACTACAGCCGTCATCTCATCGAAGAAAAGATATGAGGTTCCGTTTTTTACAATTTTTTTCCCGGATTCGTGGTAAACTTTAAAAACGTAAAGACAAGGACGTCGGAAAACAAAATCCGGCGTCTTTTCTCTTTCATAAGAAAAGTCCCTGACTTCTTTTGTCAGGAACACATAGAAAAGAAAGGAGACAGAATGATGAGTACATATCCGGAAGTTGATTTTTTATATTTGAACGAAGAAGACATGGTAAAAGCCGGCGTGAAAGATATGCCGGGCTGCATTGGAGCGATTGAGGAAATGTTCCGACTGATGAAAAAGGGCGATTACCGTATGGGCGGCGCCAACGGCAACTCCCACGGGGTGATGATGGTGTTCCCGGAACAGTCGCCATTCCCGAACATGCCGACGGACGGTCCGGACCGGCGGTTCATGGCTATGCCGGCGTATCTGGGCGGCAAGTTCGATATGGCAGGTATGAAGTGGTACGGTTCCAATATTGAAAATCATAAGAAGGGCCTTCCCCGTTCCATCCTCATGCTGACATTAAATGACAAGGATACCGGCGCACCGGTGGCCTATATGTCTGCCAATATTTTAAGCGCCTACCGGACCGGGGCGGTGCCTGGCGTCGGCTATAAATATTTTGCAAGGGAGGACGCGGACACAATGGGTATCATTGGTCCCGGTGTCATGGGAAAGACGGCTTTTGCCGCTGCCATGGCTGTGCGGCCTTCCATCACGAAGGTAAAAATCAAGGGAAGCAGCTTAAAATCCAGATCCGCCCGGGAGTTTGCAGAATTTGTAAAAGAAACCTATCCGTCCGTTAAGGAAGTCCGCATCGTGGGAACCGATGAGGAAGCGGTCCGAGGCTGTGATATCGTGAGCATTGCCACATCCAGCCCGACGGGAGACATTTCCCAGTACCCGTATATCCGGGAAGAATGGATAAAGCCAGGCGCTGTGTTGAGTTGTCCGGCCGCTGCCAGATTTGATGATGATTTTCTCATTCACAGGGCAAGAAATGTGGCGGACAACATCATGCTCTACGAAGCATGGGAGGATGAGATGCCGTATCCGGCTTACGAATCCATCCCGATTCCGGCAGTCCACTGTATGGACCTGATACACGATGGAAAGATGACAAAAGATCAGGTGGATGATCTGGGAGATGTGATTACCGGAAAGGTTCCCGTTCACCGTAAGAAAGATGAGATCGTGGTCTACTCTGTGGGAGGCATGCCGGTGGAAGATGTGGCATGGGGCACGGTATGTTACCGGAACGCGCTCAAGCGGGGCATCGGAACAAAATTAAACTTGTGGAATCAGCCGCAGCTTGCGTAGAAGGGAGGCCGCGCAGATGGAAATGGAAAGAAGAATAAAGGAACATCCCATTTTGGGGGAGATAGAAAAAGGAAAGCAGGTGGCTTTCACCTACGACGGAAAGACACTGTACGGCTGTGAGGGAGAGCCGATCGCAGCGGCGTTAAAAGCGGCGGGCGTCATGGTTCACCGCTATACGAAACGGGCGCACAAGCCCCGCGGTATCTTCTGCGCCATCGGACGCTGTACGGACTGTGTCATGGTCGTGGACGGCAAACCGAATATCCGCACCTGCGTCACTCCATTAAGAGAGGGGATGGATGTGCGTACACAGTACGGTGTCAGCGCAAAGAAGGAAATGTGAGGTGAGAAGAGATGGAAAGATTTGATTTGATCGTTGTGGGCGCCGGTCCGGCAGGACTTTCCGCCTCCATCGAAGGGGCGAAGAAAGGAATGCGTGTGGTGGTCTTCGATGAGAACGACCGGCCGGGCGGACAGTTATTTAAACAGATACATAAATTTTTCGGTTCCAAAGAACATAAGGCAAAAATCCGTGGATTTCGCATCGGACAGCAGCTTCTGAAGGAAGCGGCGGACGCCGGCGTAAAGGTGGTGCTGGGCGCCACCGTGGAAGGCCTTTATCTTGATAAAGAAGTCACTGTAAAAATCGGAGAGAAACTCTTCCATTATAAAGGGGACGCTATTCTCGTGGCCACCGGCGCCTCGGAAAATATGGTCACCTTCCCCGGCTGGACGCTCCCGGGTGTCATCGGCGCCGGAGCCGCGCAGACGATGATGAATCTGCACGGTGTAAAGCCGGGCAGTAAGATTTTGATGCTCGGTACCGGAAATGTGGGACTGGTCGTCAGTTTCCAGCTTCTCCAGTGTGGCTGTGAGGTGGTCGCCCTGGTTGACGCCGCGCCACAGGTGGGCGGATACGGTGTTCACGCGGCAAAAGTGGCAAGAACCGGCGTGCCGTTCTACTTAAGCCACACTATCGTGGAGGCGGAGGGAGAAGACTGCGTCACCGGCGTCACCATCGCCCAGGTGGATGAACATTTTCAGTTTGTGCCGGGAACGGAGAAACATTTTGATGTGGACACCATCTGTCTTGCCGTGGGACTTTCGCCAATGTCCCAGCTTTTAAAAATGGCAGGCTGTCGGATGGAGGATAATCCGGCGAAGGGCGGCCAGGTGCCGGTCTGTGACGAAGACGGCCAGACCTCTGTGCCGGGAATCTTCGTGGCCGGCGACGTCTCCGGTATCGAGGAAGCCAGCTCCGCCATGATTGAGGGAAGAATGGCCGGTCTGGCGGCGGCAAGATATCTTGGCTATGTGGACGATGCGGCGGCAGAGACAGGAAAAGAGATGCTGGAAGGTCAGCTCTTAAGTCTCAGGCAGGGCATGTTCGCGCCGGGACAGAAAGGAAAGAAAATCGAGACCACGGAAGAAGGCATCCCGGTTTCCGAGAACCTGTTAAAACACGGCTTTGTGGCCGATGACGAGATCTTGCGCTTCCCGGGCGTCACCAAGAGGGTCGGCATTCACCCGGTCATGGAATGTACGCAGAATATTCCGTGCAATCCCTGCCAGGACGCCTGCCCGAAGGGATGCATTTCCATCGGAGATAATATCACGGCGCTGCCGTATGTGGTTGAGGATGCAAAATGTATCGGCTGCGGCATGTGCGTGGCAGCCTGCTCCGGCCAGGCAGTGTTCCTGGTAGACGAAGAGATCGGCGGCGGTTTTGCCAGCGTGACGCTGCCTTATGAATTTTTGCTGCTCCCGGAAAAAGGAGAGAACGGCATTGCGCTGGGACGGGATGGAAAAGAGCTCTGTCCTGCCAGTGTTCTTGATGTAAAGACGGCGAAAGCCTTTGATCAGACCGCGCTTCTTACCATAAAAGTACCCGCCGGGATGGCGATGAGAGCCCGGTTTTATAAGAATCCTTCCAGAGAAGGAAAGGATGCCCCAAAGGAAGGAGGAGCAGCACGATGAATGACAGATCAAGAGATATCGGACCATTTGTACCGGCGCCGGATGATGACATGATCATCTGCCGGTGTGAGGAAGTGACCAAAGGGGAAATCCGCCGGGCAGTTCACGACGGAATGTTTACTATCGCGGAAATCCGCCGTTACCTGCGGGCTGGCATGGGACTTTGTCAGGGCCAGACCTGTTCCAAACTGGTGAAAAGTATCGTAGCCCGCGAACTGAATGTATCTCCGGCGTGTCTGGAACCGGCGACCTCCCGGGCGCCGATGCGGCCGACGGAAATGTATATTCTGGCAAATGAGGAAAGAGAGGTGTAGGGGATGAACAATCACGCAGACGTTATCATCGTAGGCGGTGGGATCATCGGTTGCGCCGCCGCCTACTATCTGACAAAAAAAGGCTGTTCGGTTCTCGTACTTGAGGGCAGCAAAGATATCGGAAACGGAGGTTCCAGCCGCAACGGCGGCGGCGTGCGCCAGTCTGGGCGTGACCCGAGAGAACTGCCCCTGGCTATGTACGGCATTAAAAATCTGTGGCCGACTCTTTCCGAGGAATTGGAAGTGGACTGTGAATACCATCAGGACGGCAACCTGCGTCTTGGAAAGACCGAAAAACACCTGGAGATTTTGCAGGGGCTTGCCGACCGGGCAAGGGCCTGCGGCCTTGATGTGCGGATGATCGACGGAGACGAGGTCCGTGCCATCAACCCATACTTATCCGATGAAGTGATCGGCGCCAGCTGGTGTCCGACAGACGGGCATGCCAATCCGCTGACCACGACGCTGGGATATTATAAGATGGCGCGCCGCCTGGGCGCCCGGTTTATCACAGAAGAACCGGTGATCGCCTTAAAGAAGATCAAGGGCCATCTCCGGCAGGTCATCACAGCGGAAAATGTATATGAGTGTGACACGGTCATCCTCGCCGCCGGGCTTGGCAGCCGGGACATCGCTGCCACGGTGGGGATTGATATCCCCATGCAGCCGGCCATGCTGGAAGCCCTGGTCACGGAAGCACAGCCGCCGATGTTTGACCAGATGCTCGGTACAGCGGAGGCGGATTTCTACGGACATCAGACCAAACACGGTTCCTTCGTCTTCGGCGGAACTTCCGGTCTGGAAGGATTTACCAAAGATAACCACACGCCGGTGACCAGCAGCATATCTGCGCCGAGCACCTGCCGGGGCATCATCAAATATTTTCCGATCCTTAAGGACGCCAAGATTGTGCGGACTTGGGCGGGATGGATGGACCTCTGCGCCGACAAAGTGCCGGTCATCAGCCCGGTTTCAGAAGTGCCCGGCCTGATCCTTGCCTGTGGATTTTCCGGACACGGTTTCGGCATCGCGCCGGCAGTGGGAACGGTGCTTTCACAGCTGGCGCTTCATGAGACGACGGCGGTGGATCTTCATGAACTCCGGTATGACCGCTTCCGGGCAAAAGCCTGAAAAACCGCATGCTATACTGCCGGCAGAAGTGCCGGCGGTTTGACATAAATGAGAATAACGATCGACGATAAGAAACAGAAATCATAAAAACAGGAACAGGAGAGTGGCTATTATGAAAATGTCAAGAATTGAAATCATAACCTCAATGTATCGTCTGGCAGCGTTAAAACACGCCTTAAGTAAAATCGGCGTCCACGGCATGACCGTCCTGCAGGCCATGGGCTGCGGGACTCAGAAAGGCACCTATGAATATGCCGCCGACGCGGTGGAAGACATGGAACTTCTGCCAAAACAGATGATCATTCTCTACGTGGAAAATGAAAAGATTGATTCTGTGGTTGATGTGGTGAAAAAAGAACTCTATACGGGACATATCGGCGACGGCAAGATCTTTATTTCCGACGTCAGCAATATCATAAGGATCCGCACCGGGGAAGAAGGAACTTCCGCGCTGGTATAAGGTAAGACACCGAATCTAAGGGAGGCGATAGTATGAATGAAAAGAAATTAGGTCTGCCCAGTGTCATAGCGGTGGGCGTTGGACTGATCGTGGCGACAAGCTGCCTCATGTCCTTGGGACAGGGCGCAGGAAGCCTTGGGATCAGTTTTATCATCGCCATGGTCATTGCCTGCTTTGTCAACATTATGACGGCATTGTCCTTGTCGGAGCTCAACGCGCTGATGCCGAATCTTACCGGTGGTCTTGCCCAGTACACGCTGGCATGTATGGGACCTTTCGCGGCGATCATATCCATGGTGGGCGGCTACCTTGTCTGCAACACCATCTGTGGCAGCGTGGAATGTGCCATGTTCGGAAATACCATGAACAGCGTGTTGAACACCGGAATCCCGTCGAATGTGTTCTGTGTCATTTTGCTGGTGGTCCTCATTGCCGCCAACTTAAATGGTCTTGACATTTTTGCAAAGATACAGAACCTTGTGGCTTACGGTCTGATCATTTCCCTGGTCCTCCTCGGACTGCTGGGAATCTTCGGCATCGGCACCGGGACCAGGGTGGAGCAGCCGCTGACGCTGACCATGGACTTCGGAGAGATTTTTTCCTATGTGGGTCTGGCGTTCTTCCTCTTCCTTGGATGTGAGTTCATCATTCCCATCTCAAAGGATGTAAAAAACGCCCGGAGAAACATTCCCCTGGGAATGATCTTAAGTCTGGTCATCGTCTGTGTGATGGAAGTTCTGGTGGTGCTCGGCATGCATAATTATACGCCATGGGAAGTACTGGCGGCGGATAATTCCCCTCATGTCCTTTACGGGCGGTCACTCCTCGGCAATGCCGGCGTCATCTGGATGGCTCTGGTTTCCATCTTCGCGGTGGTCAGCACAGTGAACTCCGTCATCAGTTCCCTGTCCTATATCTGCGCGGGAATGGCAAAGATCAACCTGCTCCCGGCAGTCTTCGGGAAGAAAAACAAAAAAGGCGCGCCGTATGTGGGGATTTTATCCATCGGCGGAGTGATGATCCTGATCAACGCCACAGGATTATCCACCACCAGCCAGTTGTCTTTTCTGATCCTCATCGGAAGCGTTTTCTGGATGATCGCCTATATCATCTCCAACATCAACGTGCTGATCTTGAGACACCGGCTGCCGAAAGCGCCGCGTACCTTCAAAGCTCCGGGAGGAATCCTCTGTCCGCTCATCGGCGCGGCAGGAAATGTATTTATGATCATCAATATTGATGCCAATCCGGATACCCGGATGCAGATTTATGGCATCTGCGCCGCTATCTTTGTTGCCCTTGGCGTGTACTCCGCGATCTGGATCAAAAAGGTCATGAAACTGAAACTGTTCAAGCCTCTGCCGGTTCATCAGGTGATGGCGATGGAAAGTGACGCGTACCGGGCGGCAAGGAAAAGAAAGGAACATCAGACAAAAACAGACAACCCTCATTTTCATGCGGTCGGTTATTAAAATCAACAGAATCATTTATTCATTCCCATAAAATGAGGGAATGACAAGCCCCCAAAATTCTTGATACGGATTCACATTTCTTCTATCATTTTCTTATAATACAGACGGGAGAAAGTGTGAAAAACTATGTCAGATATGGAAGTAACAGGGTTTCCCACGGAGCTTTTGCTCCTGTTTACCCTGTTGATCTGGGGGCTTTATTTTTTAATTTTCTATTCCAGTCCGAAAAACAAGGTAAACCAGTGGTGCTGCATCTGCGGTTTCCTGTTAAGTATCGGAGTCTTAAAAGAATACATCTATTACAGCGGGATTTTCTACGCAAAAGAAGTCCTGCTTTTTGGCGTGTGTTATCCCCTTGACGAGCTTCTCAATTCCATACTCACCGCCATGCTCTATTATGTCGCCATGCCCTGTGTGATGATTTTCAGTTTTCATTTCTGTCATCTGGAATCTTACTGGCCAAGGATTACGAGGGTGCTTAAATTTCTTGTCTTTTTGCCGGTGGCATGCTTCGGCGTGGTCTACCCCTGGAGCCAGACGCGGGAGATTCCTCTGACCAATCCAAAAGCCTATACCATCGTAGCGTCCTACAATCTGATCTACGGACTGTTCGCCACACTTTTCATTATCGTGACGTTATTTCGGGAGAGAAAGGAGATCTCATTCCGGCAGAGGCGGCTTGTTTCGATCATCGCGCTTCTTCCCCTATGGTACTGGCTGATCACTCTGTTTTGTTTTCATCTTCTGAAACTGCATGAACTGGATAAGCTCTGGCAGGGAAACGCATTTATTCTCTTATTTTTATTCATTTATTATGTAAGGCATCTGTTTAAGAGCGGCGTATGGGGGATGCGGCTCAGCCGCGAATACTTTGACTGGGCCGGGGAGAGTACGGACATTTCTGTCAATGAGCGGTATCTGATCCACATGCTGAAAGGGGAAACGGCAAAGATCGGCTGGTGTTCCCAATACATCCGCAGTCTGGGAATCAGAGAAGCGGAAGACGAACTGACCATCATAGATCACTCCATCCGCCACATAGAAGAATTCGTCAGAAGAAGCAATTCCTATTCCGGGAAGATCGCGCTCCAATGGACGGAAATTGATGTGGAACATTTCTTTCAGGAGCTAAAAGATGAGACAACATCCCGGTGGGGCGGAGAAGTCCGGATTGACGTTGACGGGGCGGACGAGCCCCTTTACTGTGATTATTATTATATGAAGGAAGTCCTTCTCAATCTGACAGATAACGCCATAGACGCCATGGGGGAGAGCGGTGTTCTTACTTTCACATGCCGAAGACCACGGAAAAATATTGTCCTCATAAGCGTCTCGGACACCGGCCGGGGTATCCCGAAAGAAGAAATACCGCGGCTGTTTACCCTTTACTACAGCAGCCACCATGACGCGGCACATTTCGGCATGGGCCTGCCGTACTGCCAGAAAGCAGTCCGCGCTCACGGCGGGTACATTCAGGTCGAGAGCTTTACAGACGCGGACCGCCACGGAACAGAATTTACCATCTGCCTGCCCGGCGACCACAAACGCAAAAAGCGAAAAAATGTGTTAAAAATTAAAAGGAAAGAAAGGTTACGGTAAATGACAGAAAGTACAGAGACAGTCCGCGTATTCATCGTGGAAGACGATAAAGACTTTATATTTCTCATAGAAAAAATGCTGGAAAGGCAGCCGGAGATCACGGTGATCGGCTCCTGCAGCAAAAAAGAGGACGCGGTAAAAATGGTGTGCGCGCTGCAGCCGCAGATCGTCATCATGGATTTAAACTTAGGCACTTCCGAAGCGGACGGTATCCGTATCTCAAGAGAAATCCGCCTGCTCACCGACGCCAAAATTCTCATCCTGACATCCCTCGATTCCCCGGAGATCGTCCTAAAGGCAGCCAAAGAAGCCTTTGCTTCCGGTTACATTTTCAAAAATCAGCCAAACCTTCTGGTAGAAAACATCCTGGCGCTGGCAAAGGGTTACACCGCGCAGGAATACCTCATCGCGTCCATGGCGATCTCAGGACTGACGGAAGCGGAGATGGGCGTCTTTCAACTGCTGATGGGCAAAAATATCCAGCTCCAGTCCTCGCCAAAGACCATCGCCAACCAGAAGACCAAAATACTCCGTAAGCTGGGCCTCGAAAGCCAGAAAAACCTGATGCACCTCTTTCGGCTGTTTCGGGATTGACAGGCCAAAACTTTACAAAATATATCCTTGCGCACAAAAAGTGGGAGTCCCCAATATTATGGGATTTCCACTTTTTGCAAAAAAGAAATGGTACAATAGTTCTATCAAAAAAGTCCGGCAACAAAAGGGAGGTGACAAAACGCGTTCCTGTGTAAAAAACAATTCAGAAAAAATTATTTTTATGGAGAGGATGTGACAAGATGAAATCAATCAAACAATTTCTGAAACTGCGATACTTGATAGCCGCATGCCTTGCCGTTGTCTTTGCCTTTACTTTATGGTTTGGAGCAGGAAAGAATGTTGTTCCCGCAAACGCGGCTGCAATCGTTGAATATAAAGATGAGGCAATCTATAAAGTGGGTAATTCTTTTCGGGATAAAAACATGAATTATCTTTTGAAACAAGGGGAGACGGCGACCTTTACAGCATCAGGGGCTCATTATTCTGATGGGGTAATCGGCTGTGATTGGAGAGTTTCTAATTCCAGCATCCTTCAGATTACCGGAAGCAGGTCAGGTACACTCACCCAGACAGTTCGAGGGGTACGACCTGGTGTGGCTACGTTAACTGGAGCAGTAAGATCCATTTATATTGGTCCAAACTATACTTATGACGATCGCACGATGGATAATCCATTTCCAATCCGTGTGGTAGCTCCATTAAGTGGCGCAACTTTATCTCAAACAGAGATGACATTGGCTCCAGGTGCTACTGGAAAAATTGATTTAATGACTATAACACCGGACAGCGCATATTCTTTATTTGTAACTGATTTTGGATATACCTCTTCCGATTCATCAGTGGCAACAATTGATGCCACTGGAAATATTCAAGCAATAAAAAACGGAACTACAACGTTATCTTTTACAGGAGATGGTAATGTCTTGGCCAGCTGCGTACTTACTGTATCAGATGGCTCAACCCCTCCGGAAGATGCACAAAATCCGCAGGTTGATTCACAAAAATCGAATAATGCAGCAAAAGAAATCAACAAAGCAACGATTATATCATTAACACTTCCGGGAAAAAGAAAATTGAAGGTGCAGATAGTACGTGATAAAAAGGCGGACGGATATCAACTTCAATATTCGACTAAGAAAAAATTTAAAAAGAAAACCACAAAAACCATTAATATAAATAAGAATAAAAAAACTACAAAAATTCTTAAAAAACTGAAATCTGGAAAGAAATACTACATAAGAGTGCGTTCATTTAAAAAGATACGTTCCAACAATTCCGTAACAAAAGTATATGGTTCCTGGAGTGATGTGATGGTTTCCAAAAAAATTAAATAGTGTTTTTTGCCCTGTGGGTAAAATACCACAAATTAAGATTGAGTAATTCCCCAAAATCGTCTATACTTTTATCAGAGTATAGACGATTTTTTATGAGAAGGCGGTGACGGATATGGCAAGAACGGTGGCGATCGGGCATCAGGATTACGAGACAGTCCGGATGAATGATTATTTTTATATTGATAAGACAGATTTTATCCGGGTCTGGTGGAATTCCGGGGATATGGTGACGTTGATCACCCGCCCGAGACGGTTCGGAAAGACCCTCAATATGAGTATGACAGAAAAGTTCTTTTCTGTTCGCTATGCCGGGCGGCAGGATCTTTTTGAGGGGATGAAGGTGTGGGAACAGAAAGATTTGCGCCATCTGCAGGGGACGTATCCGGTGATCGCCATGACATTTGCGGGCATCAAAGATACGAATTATATATCTGCCAGAGAGAGTATCTGCCGGGTTATTGAAAATTTATATAACAAAAATGATTTCCTGATGAAAGGAAATTTGCTCAATGAAAAAGAGAAAGCTTATTATAATCAGGTAAAAGCGGACATGGATGACAGTACAGCGGCAGCATCACTTAACAATCTCTCGGATTATCTGGAAAGGTATTACGGGAAGAAAGTGGTCATCCTGCTGGATGAATATGATACTCCGATGCAGGAAGCATACACCGGAGGTTACTGGAAAGAAATGGTTTCTTTTACCCGCAATCTTTTTAATAATACATTTAAGACAAATCCTCATCTGGAAAGGGCACTGTTGACCGGCATTACAAGAGTCAGCAAAGAGTCTGTTTTTTCCGATCTCAACAATCTGGTCGTCATCTCGACAACCAGTGAAAAATACGCCCCGTTTTTCGGTTTTACAGAAGAAGAGGTTTTTCATGCTTTAGATGAATTCGGCCTTTCGGATAAAAGAGAAGAGGTCAAGCTGTGGTACGATGGATTTACCTTTGGAAATAAGAGTGACATTTACAATCCATGGTCTATCCTCAACTATCTCAAGGAAAGACATGCGGCCCCATACTGGGCAAATACCAGCAGCAATCACATGGTGAGCCGCCTGATACAGCAAAGTTCTGCCGGAATAAAAGATGATTTTTACATGCTTCTTGAGGGAGGATGCGTGGAAACAGAGATTGAAGAGCAGATCGTGTACGATCAGCTTGACAAAGATGACAAGGCCATATGGAGCCTGCTTGTTGCCAGCGGATATCTCACCGTGCGGCAGGTGGAAACGATGCAGCGCGGGTACGAGGAATGGCAGCAGATCTATACGCTTTCCCTCACCAATTTTGAGGTGAAGATCATGTTCCGGCAGATGGTAAACGGATGGTTTGCCAAAGCTGCTTCCCATTATAACGCATTTATCAGGGCATTGCTTCTGGGAGATCTGGACGCTATGAATGAATATATGAACCGGATTTCCATGAGTGTGTTCAGCTATTTTGATACGGCAGGCGACAGGGAGCAGATGGAACCGGAGCGATTTTATCATGGATTTGTCCTGGGACTGTTGGTAGACCTGACAGACAGTTACCGTCTGACATCGAACAGGGAGAGCGGATTCGGGCGGTACGATGTGATGCTCCTGCCAAAACAGAAACATCTCGACGGTATCATCATAGAGTTTAAAGTGTACAATCCCCGCCGGGAAAAGACTCTTCAGGACACGGCTGCCAATGCGCTGCGCCAGATTGAGCAGAAAGGATACGCGAGGGAACTTCTGGAAAGCGGACTTCCGGAAAACCGGATACGCGAGTACGGTTTTGCTTTTCGCGGGAAAGAAGTGTTTATTGACCAGTCTGGATGACCTGTTTGCGGGATATTCATGGACATAATCTTATAAAAAATGATTGACAATTTCTTCGCAGTATGATAACATGGCAGAGTTGATGCGTTAAGTCATCAGTTACAACTGCATGATACATTTCTATGTTTTCAATAACCTGTTTTATCTTTACTGAGACACGGCACAGGGGATTGGACATGCGCCGATGTGGCGGAATTGGCAGACGCACTTGACTCAAAATCAAGCGGAGATAATCCGTGCCGGTTCGAGTCCGGCCATCGGCATCACTTTTATTTCGCAGGCCTTTAAGATACAGCTTACCTGAGCAGTATTTTAAAGGTCTGTTTTTTTGTGATAAATGTTTCACATATACTCGTATCTACAGTTGTTTTGTAAGATTTGGAAACATTGTATTTATTAAAAAAATGGATTGCTATTTCCGATTTTTTTTACTACACTTATCTTTGAGAAATATTGAGAAAACCGGTTTGGGAAATCTTGACGGACACACTGTAGATCCGGCAGGTTTCGCGGAAAGAAAAGAAGCAGAAGGGACAGGAGATCATGACAGAAAGAGAAAAAAAGGACATGGGTCTGTGGTATGATGCCAACTATAATTCGGATTTACTGATGGAGAGAGATTACGCGGAAGAGCTTTGTTTTGAGATCAACCGTATCAGTCTGCGGGACGGGCAGCGTATCCGGGAATATTTAAAGAAATTGCTGGCGGAGTTTGGCGCTGACAGCGTTATTCTTCCTCCGTTTAACGTGGATTACGGATATAACTGCCATATCGGAAACCATACATTTATCAATCACTATGCGTATCTGATGGATTGTGCCCTGATCACGATTGGAAAGTATTGTTTTATCGGTCCGCACTGCGGTATGTACACGGCGATTCATCCCATGACAGTGGAGGACAGGAATCAGGGGCTTGAGATGGCAAAACCGATCACGGTCGGCGATAATGTTTGGCTGGGAGCAAATGTGACGATCCTTCCGGGCGTGACCATCGGAGAGGGAAGCGTTATCGGCGCGGGGAGCGTGGTGACGAAGGATATCCCGGCCCACGTGCTGGCAGTGGGGAATCCGTGCCGGGTCGTCCGGGAGATTACGGAGGAAGACAGGATATGCAGACCGTCTACATTATGATAGGGATTCCGGGAGCGGGGAAGACGACGTATGCCAAAACGAAGCTTGCCCATGCCGCTTATCTGGGGACGGACGCTATCCGGGAAGAGCTTTTTGGAAAAGAGCTTACCCTGCGGGGACATAAAAGGGTCCATCAGATTATGCATGAGCGGATGCTCCATTATCTGGAAGAGGGCCGGGATGTGGTCATTGACTGCACCAATATCACCAGAAAGCGGAGAAAAATTCTTTTGAATGTCATTCCTCCCGGACATCAGATCGTGGCATTGTTTATGGATACGCCTCTTTTGCAGGCACTGAAAAATAATCGGAGCCGTAAACGGCATGTACCGATGATCGGCATTTTTTCCATGAAAAGAAATTTATGTGCACCGGAACTGGAAGAAGGCTTTACGCAGATCTACCATATCCGACCGCAGTATGTGAAAGAAAATGACAAAATAGAACTGGTAGTAGTGGAGGAGATTGATGTTTGAAAAGAAAAATGTAGAGAAAATCTTGTACGGCGGCGATTATAATCCGGAGCAGTGGCCAGAAGACGTCTGGCAGGAGGATATGCGGCTTTTAAAGCAGGCGGGGATGGATATCGTCACACTGAATGTGTTTTCCTGGGCGCTTTTGCAGTCGTCCGAGGAGGAGTATCATTTTGAGGAACTGGATAAGATCATGGAACTGGTGCAGGATCACGGCATGAAGGTTTGCATGGCCACATCGACGGCAGTGCATCCGGCATGGATGGCGAGAAAGTATCCGGATGTGCTGCGGGTGGATTTTGAGGGCAGAAAGAGAAAGTTCGGCGGCCGGGCGAATTCCTGTCCGAACAGCCCGACGTACCGGAAATACTCCCGGATTCTGGCCGGTAAGCTGGCAAAACGTTACCGGGATTACGACAATATCGTGGCGTGGCACATTTCCAATGAGTACAGTGGGGCGTGTTACTGTGAAAACTGCGAGAAAAACTTCCGGCTTTGGTTGCAAAAGAAGTATCACACTCTTGACAATCTGAATCAGAGCTGGAACACCGCCTTCTGGGGGCATACGTTTTATGACTGGGAGGAGATCGTGGCGCCGGATATGCGGTCGGAACATTTTGCGGAGGATCGCACGTATTTTCAGCCAATCTCTCTGGATTACCGGAGGTTTATGTCGGATTCCATGCTGGAATGTTATACTCTGGAATATGATGCAATCAAGGAGGTCATCCCTGACGCGGAGATCACGACGAATCTGATGGATTTTTACAAGACCCTTGATTATTTCCGGTGGGCGAAAAAGATGGACTTCGTTTCCTGGGACTGTTATCCGGAAAACGGGCAGCCTTACGCCCGGACTTCCATGGCGCATGATCTCATGCGGGGATTAAAGGGCGGACAGTCTTTTGCTCTCATGGAACAGACGCCGACGGTGTCCAACTGGCTTCCGTACAATGCCCTGAAGCGGCCGGGCGTGATGCGGCTGTTAAGCTATCAGGCTGTGGCGCATGGGGCGGACACGGTGATGTTTTTCCAGATGCGCCAGAGCGCCGGCGCCTGCGAGAAGTTCCACGGAGCCGTCATCGGACATGCCGGCACGCCAGAGACCCGGGTTTTTAAAGAGATTGCTGCCCTGGGAAAAGAGCTTAAGACCCTCGGCGCTTCGACTCTTGGGATGAGAACCCGGTCTAAGATTGCCATGCTCTTTGACTGGGATAACTGGTGGGGTATTGAGTTTTCTGCCGGGCCGACGAAAGAGTTGGATTATATGGCGGAGTTTACCCGGTATTATTCGGCGCTTCGCAACAAAAATTACAACGTGGATATCGTAAGCCCGGAAGACAGTTTGGAGCCGTATGCGCTTGTCATCGCTCCGGTGTATTACATGGTAAAGGGAGACAATGACGAGAGGATCCGCCGGTTTGTCCGCCGGGGAGGCACGTTCCTCACCACATTTTTCAGCGGAATGGTGCAGGAAAATGATCTGGTGACTCTGGGCGGCTATCCGGGAAAACTGCGGGATATTCTCGGTATCTGGGTGGAAGAGGAGGACGCTCTGCCGCCGGAGCAGGATAACGCATTTTGCTATCGCGGAAAAACCTATCCGGCAAGAATCCTCTGTGACCTTCTCCACACGGAGACAGCGGAACAGATTGACGAGAAAGGCTATCTCTCTGATTTTTATCAGGGATTTCCGGTTCTCACCAGAAACCGGATGGGAGAGGGATGCGCTTACTTTGTGGCGACCTCATCCGGCGACGACTTTTACCGGGACTTTCTGAGGGATCTCTGCGATGAGTGTCACATTTCCCCGGTACTCACGACGCCGGAAGGCGTGGAAGTCACAAGCCGCTGCCGGGAAGAGGACGGGAAGGAGATTCTTTTTGTGTTAAATCACAACGAAAGACCGGAGACGATCACCCTGCCGCGCGACTGCACGGACCTTCTTGCAGGGATACAGATTCCGGCGGGAGAGGTGACGCTGGAAGGGTACGATGTCAAGATTCTCTCTTTTCAGACCTCTGAGGCATGACAGATTATTCATTTCAGGCATTTGCAACTTGTTTTCATGCGTTTTATAATAAGGATAACAAAATAATCCAGACAAGCAGGAAAAGAACAGGAGGATGAAAGATGGTATATAAGGATTTTCAGGACATAAAACTGTCAGCGCTTGGTATGGGCGCCATGCGCCTTCCGGTCGTGGACGGCGATGACGCAAAGATTGACGAGGCTGCCGCGGAAGCGATGGTCGATTACGCCATGGAGCACGGCGTCAACTATTATGACACCGCCTGGGGATATCATGACGGCAATTCTGAGCTGGTCATGGGAAGGGCTCTTCACAAATATCCGAGAGAGCAGTTTTATCTTGCCACCAAGTTCCCGGGTTACGATCTTTCCAATATGCCGAAAGTAAAAGAGATTTTTGAGAAACAGCTGGAAAAATGTCAGGTGGAATACTTTGACTTCTATCTGTTCCACAATGTATGCGAGATGAACATCGACGCCTATCTGGATGAAAAGTACGGCATCTTTGATTATCTCATGGAGCAGAAGAAAAACGGACGGATCAGACATCTTGGTTTCTCCGCCCACGGAAACTACGATGTGATGAAGCGTTTCCTTGACGCTTACGGCGAACATATGGAGTTCTGCCAGATTCAGCTTAACTATGTGGACTGGTCTTTCCAGAACGCAAAGGAAAAAGTCGAGCTTTTAAAAGAGTACAACATTCCGGTGTGGGTGATGGAACCGCTGCGCGGCGGCAAACTGGCAACCCTTCCGGAACAGGAGACAAAAGCGCTCAAAGCCATGCGTCCGGATGAAGAGATCCCGGCATGGGCGTTCCGTTTCTTACAGTCCATACCGGAGGTGACCATGATCCTTTCCGGTATGTCAAACGCTGAGCAGATGAAGGCCAATATCGAGACATTCGAGACAGACAAGCCGCTGACTGACACAGAGATGAAGAATCTTCTCGCCATCGCAGATGGCATGTTAAACGGTACACTGCCGTGTACCGCCTGTCACTACTGTACCAGTCACTGCCCGAAAGGACTGGATATCCCGATGCTTCTGAATCTTTACAATGAACACAGCTTCACAGGCGGCGGATTTATCGCGCCGATGGCATTGAGCGCTGTGCCGCAGGATAAATGGCCTTCCGCCTGCATCGGCTGCAGAAGCTGCGAGAAAGTATGCCCGCAGCAGATCAAGATCTCCGAGGCGATGGCAGACTTTACCAGACGATTGAACGGATAATAGATAGAAATGTCCTGACCGATGCATAGTCGATGCCCCTATTGACATTTTTTCTCTCTTTTAGTATAAATAAAGATTAGAAAAAAGACGGGGATGATGATTATGACAAAATTTTTACTTCAGTTGTTTGTGAAAGATTATAAAAATACAGAATCGGCTGCCGTGCATTCCGCCATCGGCAAACTGGCGGGGATGACAGGCATCGTCTGTAACCTTTTGCTGTTCGCGGGCAAGCTCCTGGTGGGATGGCTCGCGAATTCCGTGTCCATCATCGCAGACGCGGTCAACAACTTATCGGATGCGTCTTCCTCTGTGGTGACGCTCCTCGGGTTTAAGATGGCGCAGCAGCCGGCGGATGCCGAACATCCATACGGGCACGCCCGGTATGAGTATCTTTCCGGTCTGGTGGTGGCTGCTTTGATCCTGATCATCGGATTTGATCTGGCCAAATCTTCTTTCCAGAAGATCATCCATCCGGAGGCTGTGGAGTTTTCCATCGCCACTTTTGTGGTGCTGCTGCTTTCCATCGGTGTGAAGCTCTGGATGGCCGGTTTTTTCCGCTCTCTGGGTAAGCGCATCCGCTCCACCACGCTGCAGGCGACTTCCGTGGACAGCCGGAATGATGTGATCGCTTCTTCCGCGGTACTTCTCGGCTGTGCGGCAGGGTATTTCTTCCATATCAATATTGACGGGATCGTCGGTCTTGCCGTGGCGGTGTTTATCCTGTATTCCGGTGTGGATATCGCCCGGGAGACGATCTCTCCGCTCCTTGGCAAGCAGGCCGATCCGGAGCTGATCGAGAACATTACGAAGCTTGTGCTGTCTCACGACAAGATTCTCGGGATTCATGACCTTCTGGTTCATGACTACGGTCCGGGTCAGTGTTTTGCCACCCTGCATGCCGAACTCAGCGCTGAGGAAGATCCGCTGGAATGTCACGATATCATCGACGACATCGAGAGAGACGCGCTGGAGGAGCTGCATGTCCATCTGGTCATTCATTACGATCCGGTGGTCCTTGATGACGCCGAGTGGAATGAGATGAAAGCGATGGTGGAAGAGATTGTCCGGGATCTGAATGCGAAATTATCGATCCATGATTTTCGGGTGGTGAGAAGTTCCAGGCAGACGAAGCTTATGTTTGATCTGGCAGTGCCATATTCCATGCGCCAGCAGCACAAAGAGCTGAAAAAGCAGATTGACGCGGAGCTTCTTGCCCGGGATAAACATTACCAGACCGTCATCAGCTTCGATGAGACGGCAGACTGATCTGCCAAAAGGTGTTTCCTGTGAAAAAGTGACGGGAAGCACCTTTTTTTTACAGGAAATTTTGCAGGAATTCTTATGAGAGAACTCTGTCGGGATTCCTGCAGACACGATACATGCTTGAGCAATGAACAAAAAGGAGGAAACCTTTTGAAACAATGGTATGAACAAATGGAAGCCGTGACCCGGCAGGTGGGGCAGGTGATCCTCGGAAAAGAGGAAGTGATCCGGGAGATCATGCTGGCTTTCCTGGCTGGCGGACATGTGCTTTTAGAAGATATCCCCGGTGTCGGCAAGACAACGCTGGCGCTGGCTTTTTCCCGGGCGATGCGTCTTAAGTACCGGAGAGTACAGTTTACCCCGGACGTGCTGCCCTCCGATCTGACCGGTTTTTCCATTTACCGGCGGGAGGAAGAACGGTTTGTCTATCAGGAAGGAAGTGTATTTTGCAATCTGCTGCTTGCCGATGAGATCAACCGGACCTCCCCGAAGACACAGTCCGCACTCCTGGAAGTCATGGAGGAGCGAAAAGTCACCGTGGAGGGCGTGACAAGAGCGGTTCCGCAGCCGTTTCTGGTCATCGCCACCCAGAATCCGCAGGGAAGCGCCGGAACGCAGCTTCTTCCGGAGGCGCAGGTGGACCGGTTCATGGTCAGCCTTTCCGTGGGTTATCCGGATTATGAGAGTGAGCTTGCCATGGTGCTGGGCGTCCGGGAACAGAGCCGGGTGGAAGAGATCACTCCCGTCTTTGACGCCGGGACATTGCAGAAGATGCAGTCAGAGGTGGACGCCGTATATCTGAAAGAAAATGTGGCGGACTATATCGTGTGCCTCGTCCGTGCCACCAGAGAGAACGCCGACCTGGAGCTGGGCGGCAGTCCGAGAGCCTCCATCGCTCTCACGCGGATGGCAAAGGCGTCCGCCTGGCTTGCCGGCAGAGAGTACGTCACTCCCTCCGATGTATCCGGACAGTTTCCTTATATCATCCGGCACCGGCTGGTTCCGGGCAGCGCAGCCAGGATGAATCATAAGACGAAGGATGCCGTTATCGCAGAGATCCTGCAGCAGGTAAAACGGCCGTCCATGGGGCTTCGACGATGAAAAAGACCTTGTATCTGCTCGTATTGGCGGTCACCTGGTATCTGGCTGCCATGTACCGTTCCGTACCCCTCATGGCGCTTACCGTGACGGAGGTGCTGCTCTTTGTGGGAATGTTTCTGCTGTCTCTTTCGTTTCTGCGTCTGATCGACGTGGATTTTGACAAAAAACTGCTCCTCTGCAGGAAAGGAGAAGACCCGACCTGCGATATCCACATCCGGAACCGGGGAATCTTACCGGCGGGGGTCATCCGACTGCAGCTTCGGTATACGGTTGAAGACCGAAGCCGCAGGCTGCAGGTTCACGTTCTCGGAGGAACAGGTCTGCAGGTCTGCCGCAATGTCCGTCTGCCCGTAGACAAGATGCACTGCGGGCTGTTTTCCGTACAGGTGGAAAAAATGTACGTTTATGATTATCTCACGCTGTTTCGACGTAAAAAGAAACGGAAGGAACTCTTACAGATTGCCGTGCTGCCAAAGGAGCGTCTTCTTACTTTTCAGGAAATGACTTCCCGCGGCCAGGAAATGCCCCTCACAGACCGGGATTCTGCCTTGTTCGCGGGCACAAATATGGATGAGATCCGGCAGCTCAGAGAACATCAGGAGGGCGAACCTTACCGTTTCATTCACTGGAAGCAGAGCGCCCGTCTGGACCAGCTCTACGTGAAAGAGTTCTACCGGGCGGGGGAGGAGACCGTTTCTCTCACTCTTTTTCCGGAGGGGCTTTCGGAGAGATCCTGGCAGGAGAAGGATACTTTTTATGAAACGTTATATTCGCTGCTTCTCGGAATCCTGGAAAAGGGATTCGGAGTGGATGCTTCCTTTTATTTAAAAGAAGGAGAACGATCGTCCCGCATTCTCCGGGATAAGAACGACTGTGATACCTTTTTCCTTCTTCTGTATCAGACAGAAGAAAAGTTTGCCCACAGCGCATGGAGACCGGAGATGGCAGATGGTCTGTCCTTTGACGCCGGATGTCATCTCCTGTATCACGGAGAGGAGGTCGGATGGTATGAGCTTTAAAAAACGACCGGAGGGAAAAATGTTACAAAAACAGTGGCCATACCGGCAGTCTCTGTTTTCCCTGCTCTTTTTGTTGAGCGGTATTTACGGCATCTGTCTGCTGCTTTTGTCTGTACCGGGACTGCGCTGGAACCGGGGAGAGGTCTTTCTTCTTGCCGGTCTTCCGGGGATACTCCTGTGGTATCTGGACGGGAGAAAGCGGCGTCTGTTTCTGTGTCTGGGGCTCCTTGCCGTTCCGGGAGGACTCGCTGCCGCCCTGTATCACAGTCCGGGGCTTCTCCGGGAAACGGCGTCAGCCGCTCTCCGGCTGGCGGGATTTACGGGGACAGGAGAGGGAGATGTGACGGGAGGCCTTTTATGCCTTCTCTGGCTGCTGTCGTATCTTTTCTTTCTTCTGGAATTCCTGTTTCATACCCACTGGCTGCTGTATCTTCTGATGAGCGCACTGCTTCTTGCCGCGCCGTTTTTCGGTATCTCACCGAACGGGTGGTCCGTTCTTCTGATCCTTGTGTTCCAGATTACCTTCTGGAGTATGCACGGGCTGCTGAAAAAGGGCCGGAAAAATCGCCGAAGCCGCAGAGAAAATCTTCTTCCGGTCCTCCGGATCTCCGCGCTTGTGATGGCGGGAACCGCCGTGCTATTTGCCGCCGCCTTTTTTATGGTGGAACGGAGTCCGGAATGGTTTTACGGGACGGCATACCGGGCGGAACGTTTTGTCCAGCGAACGGCAAAGCAGATGAGCAGCTGGACGAATCAGCCGGAGGATGGGAGCATCAACCGGGGTAATCTTTACCCCGCCGATGTGGAACAGCTGGAGATATTTATCAGCGAGATGCCCACGGAGACACTGTACCTGAAAGGGTTCTGCGGGGGTGAGTACGCAGAGGGGGAGTGGCTGCCGCAGACCGATGAGGAACTGTTCGCGCAGATGATCGCAAAGACGCCGTACTGGCGTTATTGGGAGGAGAGCATTCCCGGTATGTTTTCCAACCTGTATTACGAGATGAATAAAAATACGGAACATGAGACGACACTGCCGGACCGCGTCCTTGTGATCCGGAATCTGGAAAGTATCGAGGAGCAGCCGCAGGAATATACGCCCTATTACAGTTCACAGAGCCGTTGGGGAAGAAACGGCTACATTTTCCGCTACTATGAGAGAGAAGAGATGCAGATTGACTGGGAGGAGGTATTGCCGGACATGGAGGGAGATGCCGCCTGGTATCAGAATATTCAGGAAGCCTATCAGGAGGAAGCGCAGACCGCCTATACGGTGGTTTCTGCCGAAGACGTTCCTCGCCTGGCCGCTCTCTGTGCCGCCAATCCGCAGGAGGATCTCGAACACATCACGGCGTTTATTCTCCGCACGCTGCATCAGATGGCTTCTTATTCCACCACGCCGGGTGTGATCCCTCTGCATGAAGACCCGGTAGAATATTTTCTGTTTGAGAGTGGAGAAGGATACTGTCAGCATTTTGCTTCTGCCGCGGTGCTCATGTACCGGCTTTACGGGATTCCTGCCCGCTATGTGGCCGGGTATGCCGTGAAACCGTCAGATTTTGAGATGAGGATGGGAGATTATGGCCATCGGGCGGTGATCACCGACGCCTCCGCCCATGCCTGGCCGGAGATCTTTATCGAGGATCTGGGATGGACGCCCGTGGAAGTCACTCCTTCCGGGGAAGATTACGAGGCGTATGATTCGGGCCTTGACATGGAACGGCTGCAGAATATCTGGGAGGAAGAACAACAGCAGATGGAGGAGGTCCTTCCTTCCACCGCGCCGCAGGTAACGGAGACGCAGCCGGAAAAAACGGATACGGAAACATCTTCTGTTCCTCCGCTGTCTTCCCGGGAAGATCCGCCGGTGGTTTCTGTGATCCTCTGTCTTCTCTTTCTTCTGGTCATTCTGTACATTTACAGAGAAATGCGGAGGGCAGATGAAAGGCAAATGGACGTGCGCCAGGCTTTCGGACGACTGCTTCTGACGCTCCATCGGGCGGGATATCTGAGAGAATACGACGGGAGCGAGGAAGACTTTGGCGCCCGGCTGGCAGAACTCTTTCCGGAAGAAGATTCGGCAGAGCTTGCCCGTTTTGTCCGGCTGGCAGAAAAGCGGGCGTTCGGACAAAGAGCGGCTGAAGACAAAAGCCGGCGGGAGGAAGATGCCTTTGCCAGAACTCTCTGGCTTCGCATGAATTCTTCTCTTTTCAACAGACAATCCGGCTGGAGAAAACTCTGGTTTTTGATACGGAAGCATTGCTTCTGAAAAAATGCCGGGGAAAAATAAAACTCTCCGGTTGACAGGTTTCTCTTTAAATGTTATAGTGCCGATAGAACAAATCTTTTCGTACAGGGGCTGTTTATAGACTGATTCGCATCAGAATATATACAGCCCCCTTATTCGGAGATAAACAGCATTTTGCTGGGAGAATACACAGGATATCGAGGTAGAGAGATGACAGCAGGAGAAAAAAATGAGAACAGAGTCCTTCTCGTTGGCATAGATATCGGGTCGACGACGACAAAGATTGCAGCCATCGATGAGGAAGAAAAAGAGATTCTTTATTCCGATTACCGGAGACATAACGCCAGACAGCTGGAGAGCGTCTGTCAGACATTACAGAGATTACAGGAACAGTTTGGAGACCGTCCGTTCCGGTTGATCCTGACCGGTTCCGGCGCAAAACCCATCGCACAGCTTCTGCAGGTGCCGTTTATTCAGGAAGTGGTCGCCAACTCGGTGGCGCTCCGGAAGGATTATCCGCATGTGCGCACGGCCATTGAGCTGGGCGGACAGGATGCCAAGATCATATTTTTCCATCAGGAGGAGGATGGCTCCTTAAATGTCTCGGACATGCGGATGAATGGAAGCTGCGCCGGCGGTACCGGCGCTTTTATTGACGAGATCGCTTCCATACTGAAAGTACCGGTGGAAGAATTTAACGCGCTGGCGGCACAGGGAACCTGCGTGTACGATATTTCCGGACGGTGCGGCGTGTATGCAAAGACAGATATCCAGCCGCTCTTAAATCAGGGCGTCGCCAAGGCAGATCTGGCGCTTTCCTCCTTCCATGCCATCGCCAAACAGACGATCGGCGGTCTGGCACAGGGACTGGATATCGAAAAACCGGTCGCCTTTGAGGGCGGTCCCCTGACCTTCCATCCGACGCTGGTGCGTGTTTTTGCGGAGCGGCTGCATTTGTCCGAAGAGGATATCATCCGGCCGAAACACCCGGAGATCATCATCGCGTACGGTGCGGCACTCGCGCTTGATACGATGTTTGCCGATGAGAAGACCTGCCACCGGGCGGCAGATCTGATCCGTCTGCTCAGAGAGAATCTTGGGAAAAAACTTCCGGGACAGGAGTCAGGAAAACCATTTTTTGCCTCAGAGGAGGAGCGGCAGCAGTTTGCCGGACGACACCATCTTCCGGAACAGAAACCGGCAAAGCTTCATGCCGGAGACACGATCCATGCGTATCTGGGCATCGATTCCGGAAGCACGACCACAAAGTTTGTGCTGATGGATGAGGACGAAAATATTCTGGATTCTTTCTATGCCGCCAATGAGGGAGATCCCCTCCTTGTGGCGAAGAATGCGCTCATCGCCATGCGGGAGCGCTACCTGCAGGCAGGCGTAAAGCTTGACATCATCGCGGCGGGAGCGACCGGTTACGGGGAACTTTTATTTACAAAAGCCTTTAATCTGGAATGTCATGTTGTGGAGACGGTGGCCCATGCCCGGGCGGCAGAGAAATATGTACCCGACGCCTCCTTTATTCTGGATATCGGCGGACAGGATATGAAAGCCATCTGGCTGGATCACGGCATCATCACTAACATCGTGGTCAATGAAGCCTGTTCCTCCGGGTGCGGTTCTTTCCTGGAAAACTTTGCGTCTTCACTGCATATCCCGGTAAAGGAGATCGCGGAAGCGGCGTTCTCCTCGGAGAATCCGGCCGTGCTCGGCAGCCGCTGCACCGTGTTTATGAACAGCAGCATCATCACGGAGCAGCGAAACGGGAAAAAGCCGGCGGACATCATGGCCGGACTCTGCCGTTCCATCATAGAAAATGTATTTACCAAGGTCATCCGTATCGAAAATGTAAAGAGCCTCGGTGAAAAAATCGTCGTGCAGGGTGGTACTTTCCTGAACGATGCGGTCCTTCGGGCCATGGAGCAGTATATCGGCAGAGAAGTGGTGCGGGCGCCATATCCGGGTATCATGGGCGCCATCGGAACGGCTCTCCTCACCAAAGAACGGTTCCGGGCGGGAGACGGACACCGGACTTTTATGGGGCTGGGACTTCTCGATGATTTTACATATACACAGGAGGCGAACTCGCCTTGTCCGTTCTGTGGGAACCACTGTCGCCGGACGATCATCCGTTTTTCCAATGGAAACTCCTGGATCACCAACAACCGCTGCGAGCGGGGAGAGATCCTGGGAGATCCGAGGGACGGGCAGGTGCGCAGACAGCTCCTGGAGAAGACAAAAGAGAAGGAAAAAGTCCCGAATCTTTTCGCACTGCGGGAACAGCTGCTGATGAAGGACTATCCTTATGAGAAACCGGCAGAGGAAAGAGGAACGACCATCGGGCTTCCGAAGGTATTATTTTACTGGGAGACGCTTCCTTTCTGGCGCACCTTCTGGCGGGCACTCGGTTTTTCCATCAAGGTTTCCCCGGACAGTACCAGAGCAATCTATGAGGACGGTCTCTCCGCAGTGACTTCAGATACCGTCTGTTTTCCGGCCAAGCTGGTGCACGGGCATATCCGCGCGCTGGTAAAAAGCGGGGTGGACCGCATTTTCATGCCGTCCATCACCACGGTCTCTTCAGAAAATACGGAAGAGACCAGTCAGTCCATGTGTGCGATCGTCAAGGGGTATCCGATTGTCATCCGAAACTCAGATGATCCGGAAAAACGCTTGGGGATTCCTTTTGACGCTCCGCTTTTCCACTGGTATACCCCGGAGGACAGAGACGGGCAGTTGATCCACTATATGGAAGAGACTTTTCACATTTCGGAGGACGAGATCCGCAGCGCCATCACACAGGCGGACGCCGCACAGACACAGTTTCATCAGGAACTCTGTGATGCCGGAAGGAAGATCTGCGAGGAAGTAAAACGAAGAGGAACTTATGCCGTCGTGCTGGCATCCCGCCCGTATCAGAATGACGCTCTGGTCAATCATGACCTGCCGGAGATGTTCACAAGTCTTGGCATCCCGGTACTGACGGCGGATTCGCTCGCTGAGGCGGCAAAGGTAGATCTCAGCAAGAGCCGTCTGGATGTGGTCAACAACTTCCATGCCCGGATGCTCTCCACCGCAATCCTTGCCGCTGAGAATGAACATCTGGAGTACGTACAGATCGTAAGTTTCGGCTGTGGGCATGACGCTTACCTCTCCGATGAGATCATCCGGCTGATGAAGGAGATTTCCGGAAAGACACCGCTGATCCTGAAACTCGACGAGAGCGATATTCAGGGACCGCTGCGCATCCGTGTCCGTTCCTTTATCGAGACGGTATCCATGCGCCATCAGCAGAAAAAACTGCAGAAGACGCAGGAATTACATGACCCGTATCCGGTGAAGTTTACAAAGAAAAACCGGAAGGACAAGGTTGTGCTCGTACCGAATACTTCCCATGCGTTCAGCCGGATCATGTCGGCGGCGCTTGCCGGGCAGGGGCTTCGGGCAGAACCTCTTCCGATCGGACGGGAGGAAGCCATCCGTCTCGGAAAGCTGTATGTCCACAATGACATCTGTTTTCCTGCCCAGATTGTCATCGGAGAGGCCCTCGCCGCACTGAAGAGCGGAAAGTATGATGACAGTGAGGTTGCCATTGCGATGGGAAAATATGTCGGGGACTGCCGGCTGACTCATTACAGTGCCCTGCTGCGAAAGGCTCTGGATGATGCCGGTTTCGCCGATGTGCCGATCATCACCAATGACGATGTGGATTACCACAATATGCACCCGGGATTTAAGATGAATCTGGTTTCCGCCATGCGCATCGCCTTTGCCCTTCCGATGATCGATGTGCTCGAGGAGCTGCTGCGGAAAATCCGTCCGTATGAACTTTCCGCAGGCAGCACGGAAGCCGCTTTTGAAAAGGCCATGGACGAAGTCGTCTACGGTCTGCAGGAGCACGGGATCCGCGGGGCGAGAAGAGGATTTAAGAAAGCGATTGCCATCATGAAAGCGATTCCGTATGACCGCTCTCACCCGAGAAAGCAGGTGCTCATCGTGGGCGAGTATCTTCTGAACTTCCATCCGGGCGCCAATCATGATATTGAGGCATATCTGGAAAAAAACGGTTTTGAGATCATCGAAGCCCGCATGACGGACGTCATCCGGAAAACATATTTCTATCAGGATTCGCAGGTGAAAGAGTATCATCTGCACGTGCCGACCGGCAAAAAAATATGGCTTCGCACTGCGGACAATGCCTTTAACTGGGCACACAGCGTCACTGACGCGATCGCCAAAGAACATCCGCTCTACACACCGGCCTGCCGTATGCAGGATATGGTAAAGGACAGCGACTCTATCATCCACCATACCTTTGACGCCGGGGAGGGTGTACTCATTCCGGGAGAGATCATCCATCATGCCAGACAGGGATGCCGCGCTTTTGTGATCCTGCAGCCGTTCGGGTGTCTGCCAAACCATGTGGTCGGACGGGGCATCTCAAAGAAATTAAAGGAAATGTATCCGGACGCGCAGATCCTTCCGCTGGATTATGACCCGGATGTCAGTTTCGCCAATATCGAAAACCGTCTGCAGATGCTGATCATGAATGCCAAAAATGAGGACGCCGAAGCGGAAAGTAAGACGTGATGAGAGGATAAATTGTGAACAGGCGTACCTGGTCGGCAAAGAAACAGCAAAGAACAGCAGGGAATGAAAAAAGTATATTGAAGGAATAATCACACTATGGTATGATAAACGTGACAAACTGGAGAAAAACTTCATAAATCGATCAGGATTTTGAAAGTTTTTTTCTATTTTCACCTATTTATAGCCTGTAACCTTATTTTTCTCATAATTAAATGTTAAATTATTATTAATAAACTATTGCTTATATGTGAATTGAGACACAATTCAGCAATTGTTTTATAGCAACGCAACTGGTAAAATGAGTGCTGCAGACAAAATTGAAACGGAGGATGATGAATTATGACAAAGTTCAAGAAATTAACGATCGCAAAGAGACTTTTTGCGATGGCACTGGCAGCGACGATGGCGTTATCCCTCTCCACAGTGCAGACATTTGCGGCAGACTCTTCTCAGGAAGTTGGCATCGGCGGGGATGTGCAGATTTTAAGTAATACGCAGGTTCCAACAAGAGATTCTCAAACACAGACAGATCCGACAACGGGATCCTCGGAAGATCCGGATGGTACATCCGCTACAACTGGCAGTGATGCCACCACTGGTACAACCGGCGGCGGTACCACTACCGCAACGGATTCTTCTGCTACTACAGGAACCACAGAAGCTCCATCTACCACCAACACAGCCACAGACAACACACAGCAGACAACTTCTGCAGCAGAGCCGAAGCCAGTGGGAACACTGTTCCGAGAAGGCAGCTATGAGTACAAAGTAACAAGCGCAAACACCGTTACCCTGATGGGATTTGCCGGCACCGCTGAGGCAACCTACGTAAAGGTAAAGAAACAGGTTACATACGACGGTGTAACTTACATCGTAAATCAGATCGCGACAAAGGCATTCGTAAAAGAGAGCTGCATTGAGAAAGTTCTCATCCGCAAAAATGTAGAAATTATCGGAAGAAGAGCATTCTTCCAGTGCAAGAATCTGGAGACTGTCCGCATTAAGACCGGTCTCAAGACGATGCGTAAATGTGCATTCAAAGGATGTAAGGCATTAAGAGTTGTCAACATCCAGTCCGGCGTTGTGGAAGAGATCAAAGCTAACGCGTTCAAGAACGTAAACACCAATCTGGTGATCAACGTTGCAACAAAGAGCATCAAGAGAATGCTGAAGGATTCTGTGCCTTCCTACGTTACGATCAACAAGGCATTCAGCGCACCGAAGGATGACTCCAGCAACACAACAACAGACAATAACACAAATACAACGACAGATAACAACAATACAAGCGCAAGTACAGCTGCAAGTACGGAAGCAAGCACAGCTACTACAAGCACAGCTGCTGCAAGCACAACAACAGAAGCTACAACCAGCGCACAGTAATCTGCGTGACAACGGCATCTAGATATGCGCTTACGGCCCGGCTTTTTTACCGGGCCTTTTTTTATTTCACAGGAAATCATATTCCCGCAGGTTATATCAGGAAAATACAGGGAGAGAAGACATGAAAGAGAACGTAAGAAAATTATATGCAGCTTTTTTGACAATCGTCAGTTTATTGACGTTGACTTCCTGCTCGGCGGCGATGGACGCGGCTCTCTCCGATATGGATATGGAAAATGTGCCGGCTTATGCGGACGTCGCGGAAGTACCGGACTACGAAGGGGAACCTTATGTCGTGTTAAATGACAATGAGCCGGATTTTGCGGAGGCAGAGCTCACGACAGAGGCTTATGAAGATTACAGCAGCCTGGATGCTCTTGGCCGCTGCGGGGAGGCGGAAGCCTGCATCGGAGAGGAATTGATGCCGACCGGAGAGAGGGAGAGTATCAGTTCTGTCAAACCGACCGGCTGGGTCAATGAGAAATATGACAGCGTGGACGGCGGCTACCTCTATAACCGCTGTCATCTGATCGGTTACCAGCTTTCCGGAGAAAATGCCAATGAGGAGAATCTGATTACCGGCACCCGCTATATGAACGTGGAGGGAATGCTTCCTTTCGAGGACATGGTGGCTGATAATGTCCATGAGACGGACAACCATGTCATGTACCGGGTGACGCCGGTATTTGAGGGAGACGACCTCGTTGCTTCCGGCGTGCAGATGGAAGCGGAATCCGTGGAGGACGACGGCGAGGGAGTAAGCTTCAACGTCTATGTCTATAATGTGCAGCCGGATATCACGATCGACTACGCCACCGGAGAAAACTGGGAGACACCGGAGAATGGGACGGCTGGAAATCCTTCTTCCGGGGATACCTCCGGACAGCAGACGTATATCCTCAATACAAATACACATAAATTTCATTTGCCGGATTGTTCCGGGGCAGCGGATATAAAAGGGAAGAACCGGGAAGAATATACCGGTACGAGAGAGGAACTGACCAGTCAGGGCTATGAGCCTTGTGGAAGATGTCACCCGTAATGCCAGATACATTTATGAAAGAAACGGTTCCTTTTTTGGTAAAGAATGATGGCGGCACGCCCGACAAAAGGAAGTTCATTTTTTTCAGAATATATATTGACAAAAGAAGGAATTTGTCTGATAGTATAACTGTATGACATGATAACGAGAAAGACAGAAATCAGGTGAGACAGATTGACAGGGAGTAAACGAAAATGGTGGAAACTGGCAGCAGTGATTCTGATCCTGGCTGTACTGCTCATTTTTTTCCGTGACAGTTTTGTGGAAGGGCTTCAGGAGATCAGGAAGGTTCCGGTGCAGAAGGTTTTACTGCTTCTTTGCCTGTCCATGGGATATTTTCTGGCAGAGGGCGGCATCATCGCTCTTTTGTCCCGTTCCTGTTCCCAGGCGGTATCTTATGGGAAGGGAGTTGTCTGCTCCCTGTACTGCAGCTTTTTCCGGCTGGTCACCTTTGGAAGCGGGTCAGGTATCGCGGAAGTATATTATTTAAACCGCGGCGGAATGAAGGTGGCGGAAGCCACAGGGATGAGTCTTGTCCAGTATCTGATGCAGAAGGTCGCCATCTGCGTGATGGGGGCTGTGAGCTTTTTCTTCTGCTTTTCGTATGTGGAACGCTATATCGGCGCCTATCAGGGATATATTGCGCTGGCTGTCGGGATCACCATGGCGATCGGAGCCGGGATCGTCTTGCTCACTGTATTTAAAAGGGGCAAGGAAGCGCTGTTTTCCTTCCTCTATAAGATCACGGCGGGAAAAACGGCATGGGAAGAAAGAATCAGGAAGCTCAGCGAGCAGGCAGATATCCTGCAGGACGGCGCCGGGAGACTCTATAAGAAAAAAGGGCTGCTGTTTGCGGCGCTGGCGCTCAATTTTGTGAAATATTTCTGCTGGTTTCTCACCCCGTTCGTCCTCTACGGAGACGGACGGCGGCTGACCTTCGGCATCTCTCTTGTGCTTATGGCGCTGGCGACGATGCTGGCGGGCGTCATTCCGACACCGAGCGGTTACGGTTCTCTTGACGCCATGCTGATCCTTCTTTTCCATCCACTGATCGGAGAGGCCAGGGTCGTCTCACTTGTTATTTTGTACCGGGTAGTCGTCTCCCTGTTTCCGTTCCTGGTGGGAGCCGTCGTTGCGGCGCGGCCGGGCGGAAGAGACAAAGAAAAAGAAATCAATAAAGGAGGGCTTGAAAATGGGAAGTGAAAAATTAGAAAAAGCCAGAAAATACGAGGCGGAGCATGAAGCGAACATGACAGACGTCCAGAGACCGGGGTTCCACCTGTCCGTGCAGGTCGGATGGATGAATGACCCGAACGGATTCTCCTACTACAACGGACAGTATCATCTGTTCTATCAGTATCACCCGTATTCCTCTTACTGGGGTCCGATGCACTGGGGACATGCGGTCAGCAAAGACCTGCTGCACTGGGAGTATCTTCCGGTAGCCCTGGCGCCGGACGAGAGCTATGATAAGGACGGATGTTTCTCCGGAAGTGCCGTCGCTTTGGAAGATGGCCGTCATCTTCTGATGTACACGGGCGTTGTCAATGAGGAGATGCCGGACGGAACAGTAAAGGGGGTACAGACCCAGTGTATCGCCATCGGCGATGGCATTGACTATGAGAAATACGAGGGCAATCCGGTTCTTGACGAGAGACAGCTGCCGGAAGGCGGCGACCGGTTTGAGTTCCGCGACCCGAAGATCTGGCAGCAGCCGGACGGAACGTTTCGCTGTGTGGCCGGAAACTGCGACGGAGACAGAGATGGGCAGATCCTTCTTTACAGCAGCGATGACGCCCTTCACTGGAAGTTTGAGAAGATTCTTCTTCGCAACAATGACCGTCTGGGTAAAATGTGGGAGTGCCCGGATTTCTTTGAGCTTGACGGTAAACAGGTGCTTCTCACAAGTCCGCAGGATATGCTTCCGCAGGGACTGGAGTATCATAACGGCAACGGCACCGTCTGCTTTATCGGCACTTACGATGAGCGGACGGAGACCTTCCAGGAAGAGAGCAATCAGGCTGTGGATTACGGAATTGATTTCTATGCGCCGCAGACCGTGCTGGCGCCGGATGGCCGCCGGATCATGATCGGATGGATGCAGAACTGGGATACCTGCAACTTTTATACATTTAATCAGCCGTGGTTCGGACAGATGAGCATCCCGAGAGAGTTATCTGTAAAGAACGGACGACTCATCCAAACGCCGGTACGGGAACTGAATGAGCTTCGGAAAAACAAGGTTGCCTATGAAAACCTGACGTTCTCCGGTACCATGCAGTTAGGCGGCATTAAGGGAAGAAAGGTGGATATGGAAGTGACCCTTCGCCCGGGCGATGCCAAAAATCTTTACCAGAAGTTCTGGATCCGGTTTGCACAGAATGACAAATATTTTACTTCCTTAAGTTTCCGTCCTTATGAATCCGTGCTGAAAGTTGACCGGAAGTTTTCCGGTTCCAGACGGGCAATCATTCACCAGAGAAGAAGCCAGGTCCGCAGTGAGAACGGCTGCATCAAGCTCCGTCTGATCCTGGATAATTTCAGCATGGAAGTTTTCGTAAACGACGGCGAACATGTGATGGCTGCCACTGTGCATACCGACCTTTCCGCCGACGGTATTTCTTTCATCGCGGACGGCTCCGTATCCATGGATATTGTAAAATATGATCTGTAAAAGTCGGACAGGACAGTTTTGCGGAGCGAAATGCCAGAGTTTCTGACATCCGAAAATGCAGACAGTTTTTGAACATGTTACTCGATCAGGAGAAGGGAGAACAGCTCACATGGTTAAGATATTACATATCGGAAAAGCGGAAAATATGAAACGGTACACACCGGATACATCGGCGGCAAAAGAAGCGACTGTGGCGGAGATGTCCATGGGACACACGGCGGAGGAATACGCCGCCGCCATGCCGGATGCCGAGGTTATCGTGGCGGACGCCATTGCCGATATTTCGGGCGCGCTGATCGATCTTTTGCCGCATCTCAAACTGATCCACTCGGAGGGAGTGGCTTATAACCGGATTGATACGGAAGCCGCGTCCGCACGGCAGATCCCGGTCTGCAACTGCGCCGGGATGAACGCCTCCGCTGTGGCGGAACAGACGATCCTTCTCATGCAGGGACTGTTAAAAAATATTCTGGTCAATGACCGCGCCGTGCGGGAAGGCAGACAGGTCACTGTCAAAGAATCCTATATGGCAGAGGGAAGTTTGCGGGAACTGGCCGACTGCCGGGTTGGCCTGATCGGCCTTGGCGATATCGGCAAATGTACAGCCACCCTCCTGGCGGCCTACGGTGCGGAAGTGTATTACTATAAGAGAAACCGTCTTGAACCGGAAGACGAATTAAAATATCAGGCCATGTATCTTCCTCTTGACGAGCTGCTGGCCACCTGTGATATCATCAGCCTTCACCTTCCTGTCACCGGGGAGACCGAGCGGATGTGCGACCGGGAGTTTTTTGAGAAAATGAAGCCGGGGGGCTTACTTTGTCAATACCTCCCGGGGAGAGCTGGTGGATGACGATGCGCTCATACAGGCGCTTATGAGCGGACGTCTTTCCATGGCAGGTCTGGATACCCTAGATCGCGAGCCGGTACAAAAAGATCACCCCCTGTTAAGTCAGCCGGCGATCGCGGACCGGCTGCTATTCACCCCGCATATCGGTGGCATCACCGCCTCCAGTTTCCGGCGCGGATATGCGATGATCTGGGAGAATCTGGAGAGACTTTCCGATGGCAAGCCGCTGCTCCGGGTGGTTAACCGGCCGAAGTCCCTGTTTTGACCGGGTCTCCCCCCTTCCTCTCCATGACACGATCGGTGATGAAAGAGGGCAGGGGGGAGGTCCTTTATTCGTTCATCCATCTGGTGTAGTTACATTGCCAGATATCTTCTGTTAATTTCAGATTGAAAATCAAGAAAGTCATTTGGACAATTTCTGCATTTTGTCCCAAAATGTAACACTTTTCACTTTCGTGTCCTAAAAAGTAACACTTTTTAGGGTGGTGTCCCATTTTGAGACAGAAAAAAAGTTTTGCCCAATGACTTTTTTTCTTTTGGGATTTATCATATAAAAGCAATGTGAAAATAATAATAATATTTTCACCTGATGCAAAAATTTGAACAAAAGGAGAAGATATAGAATGAGTAAACTGGTAGAGAAAGCAAAGATTGCGGCCATGTCCGCATCACTGACAAAAGCATGGGAATACATGGGAAAAAACCCGGAGGCCAATGTTCCAAAGCTGATGGAGATGGTCGATAAGGTAGCGCCAAACGGTTGGTACGAAGGGCAGAGAGCCGCATTTCGTAACGCCATTGCCCAGAAGAACAACTGGTATGAACTGATCATGAAGGTCTGGAATCTGGACGAGGGCGTCCGGAACACATTTTTTAAGAACTTTATCGTAAACGCCAGCCTGGTGGGAAGCGCCCGTCAGGAAGAGGTGAGCGAGAAAGAAAACTGCAACGTACCGTGGGCAATCTTGCTTGATCCGACGTCCGCCTGCAACATGCACTGTACCGGATGCTGGGCGGCAGAATACGGAAACAAGCTGAATCTTTCCTTTGAGGAGCTTGACTCTATCGTATCCCAAGGTAAAGAACTGGGTACTTATATGTATATTTTCACCGGCGGCGAGCCACTGGTAAGAAAGAAAGATATCATCAAACTTTGTGAAACACATCCGGACTGTGAGTTCTTAAGCTTTACTAACGGGACACTCATTGACGATGCATTTTGTGAGGAAATGCTCCGGGTAAAGAACTTTGTTCCGGCCATCAGCCTGGAAGGTTTTGAGATGGCAAATGACGGAAGAAGAGGAGAAGGCGCCTACGAAAAAGTCATGCACGCCATGAAATTATTAAAAGAACATAAGCTGCCGTTCGGTATCTCCGCCTGCTATACCAGCAAGAACTGCTATGATATCACCAGTGAGGAGTTCTTCGATATGATCATGGATGCCGGCGCTCTGTTTATCTGGTTCTTCCATTATATGCCGGTTGGAAACGGCGCAGCACCGGAACTTCTTCCGACACCGGAACAGAGAAAGATGATTTATGAGAGAATCCGGGCATACAGAAGTACGAAGGCTATTTTCTCTCTGGATTTCCAGAATGACGCCGAGTATGTGGGCGGATGTATCGCCGGTGGAAGAAGATATCTGCATATCAATGCCAAAGGGGATGTGGAGCCTTGCGTATTTATCCACTACTCTAACGCAAATATCCGGGAATGCACATTGCTTGAAGCCTTGAAGAGTCCGATCTTTATGGCTTATCATAACGGACAGCCATTTAACAAAAACATGCTCCGTCCATGTCCGATGCTGGAGAATCCGGAACTTCTGCCGAAGATGGTCAAAGAATCCGGTGCGAAGTCTACAGATTATGAATCACCGGAGGAAGTCGATCAGCTCTGTGATCGCTGCAAACCATATGCGCAGAATTGGAAACCGCAGGCTGATGAAATGTGGGCAGCCAGCGGCAAATAGAAATGAGAAAAGAGAAAGATATCAACAGAATATTTATTGAATCTGTACTGAATAAAGCATTAAAGGAAATAAATAAATCTCCCCGCAGAGCAGCCAGAAATCTGATTGATATGGGGGTTAATTTTTCAAGGGGACGTTTGCAAAAGGTTTTTTTGTCCCAGGTTCAGGAATTTTTGCAGAATCAAAATAGTGCTTACTATGATCTGATCACGGATCTGACCGATCATGTGGACAAGCACATTCTCTCCACCTTTGGAATGAATGTGGGCTATAATGGCTGCACCAGGGGTGTAAAACGTATCCGTGAGGTGGAGGATCTTGAGAATTTCAGTGTTCCCCTGTCACTTTCCATGAGCCTGGATGAAGAAAAACTGGCAGAGAAAGATTCCATCTATCAGGAAATCATCCGGCAGGGAAAGGCGCTGGGAATCTATGTATATCTGCTCAAACTGGAGAAGGGACAGCCGGAGGCGTTGCTTTCTCTTCTGAAAAAAAACTGGGACTGTGCCTTTGTCATTTTTGTCAAAGATACGGATCTTTCACCGACATTTCTTGCCGGAGTGCATCACAGTAAAAATGTGATGATCGCCGTATGCGCTGATGATAAGGCAGCAAATCTTTGTCCGAAACTCCGGGAGGAGAATCTTTTGTATGCCGTATATTCCTATTATTCGGAAGAAAACGAAGATTTTATTTTGGATGGCCGGTGGCTGGCAAAGCAGATGCCTCTCCGCCCGTATTTTGCCCTTTTGATTCCGTCTCCGTCCTGTAAAAAAGAGACTTGTCATAAAGTGTATGATTATATTCTCTCTGTGCGGAACGGGCAGAAGAAGGCTGTGATTGCCATGGATCTGCTTCAGGATTCCTGGAAAATCAATGAGATGATATCGGAAGACAGCTACGATATCGGTTTTAACATGGACGGAAGCGCGCGGGTATATCATAAAGGCGGCGATATGGAAGAAGACCGTTATGTGGAAAATAGCTGTGAGAATGTGAAAAATATTTTTGAGTGCAGCATGGAAGATGTTTTGAGATCTGCTGTCCCGCGGAAGACAATAAAAATATGTCATAATATAAACGCATGATTTTCATTGGTCCCACGGGAAACGCGCAAAATGGCTTTTCTTACGAAACGACAGAATTCATCAGGCAGCATGGTGTCTTTCCGGGAAAGCCATTTTTTGATGGCGCACACCAGGGCATCCGTGAAAAACTCCGCGTAAGGTTCCACCGATGGCTCATCTGCAAACAAATCTGCCAGATGAGCGTTCATAATAGAAAATATCAAAGAAAAGAAATATTCGGAAAAAGAATTCTGCCCTTCCACCCGGAATGTCTTATTGTAAAAATCGCGATTTTCGTAAAAATAGCCGCACATATCTTCAAAAAGGCTCCAGGCAGAATCAAACTGTTTTTCCATCGCCTTCTCGACAAACTCCGTATAATAAATCCAGTTGATCAGTTCATACTTGTCTTTAAAATGGTAATAAAAGCTTTTACGGCTCAGTCCGCATTGACTGCAGATATTTCCCACGCTGATTTTCTCGATGGGCTGTGTTTCCATTAACTGTTTTAATGACTGAGCCAGCGCACGTTTGGTGATGTTGGAATCTGACAAAAAATCCCCTCCTCAGGTCAATTTACTCAGTTTCAATGGGGCGCCGGAACATTGGCGTTCTGCATTCTGGGTTTTCATTCAAGGATTCACATTAAGTTATAATAGCAAAAAAAGTCGGAATTTCAAAGTGTTTTTTACAAATTCTATTAAATATATAGGAATATTAGAAATAAGAATCAATTATTATGAAATTGACAGAAAAAAATTTAAAAAGTGTTCTGGATTTTCTGCTCATTTTGCTGTATTGTATATGAGGATGGCGGACAAAAAAATTGTCCGCAAAGTATTTTGAATCACAGGAGGATTGATATCCATGGATTATGCAAAAGAATCATTAAAAATGCATTATGAATTAAAAGGTAAAATAGAAGTGGTATCCCGGGCGAAAGTGGATTCCAGCGAAGCGTTGAGCCTTGCCTACACACCGGGCGTCGCCACTCCATGTCTGGAGATTCAGAAAGATGTGAATAAAAGTTTTGAGCTGACCAGACGCTGGAACACGGTCGCTGTCGTGACAGACGGCTCCGCTGTCCTTGGCCTTGGCGACATCGGTCCGGAAGCCGGTATGCCGGTCATGGAAGGAAAATGTGTGCTGTTTAAGGAATTTGGCGGTGTGGACGCCATTCCTCTCTGTATCAGAAGCCACGACGTAGATGAGATCGTCAACACTGTCCGCCTTCTGGCCGGAAGCTTTGGCGGCGTCAACCTGGAGGACATCTCCGCGCCGCGCTGCTTTGAGATTGAGAAAAAATTAAAAGAGTGCTGCGATATCCCGATCTTCCACGATGACCAGCACGGCACAGCCGTGATCACTCTGGCCGGTCTGATCAACGCCTTAAAGATCGTCGGCAAAAAGCTTTCCGACGTCAAGATCGTCACATCCGGAGCCGGAGCCGCCGGAATCGCCATCATCAAGCTGCTCATCTCCATGGGCCTTAAAAATGTCATCATGACCGACCGCCACGGCGCGATCTATGAGGGCAGAGACAACCTCAATGCGGTCAAAGAGGAGATGGCAAAGATCACAAACCGGAATCATGAAAAAGGAACCCTCGCCGACGTCATCAAAGGCGCCGACGTCTTTATCGGCGTGTCCGCTCCGGGAACCTTATCCAAAGACATGGTGCGTTCCATGGCAAAGGACCCGGTAATCTTTGCCTGCGCGAACCCGGTACCGGAGATTTATCCGGACGAGGCAAAAGAAGCCGGAGCCGCCGTGGTATCCACCGGACGTTCTGATTTTCCGAATCAGGTCAATAACGTCCTCTGCTTCCCTGGCATCTTCCGCGGTGCGCTGGATGTCCGCGCTACTGACATCAACGATGAGATGAAGATTGCCGCCGCCTACGCCATCGCCGGACTGGTGAGCGACGAAGAGCTGAATCCGGATTATATCCTTCCGGCCGCCTTCGATTCCCGGGTAAAAGATGCCGTGGCAGAAGCGACTAAAAAAGCAGCCATCGAAAGCGGCGTTGCACGAAAAACAGAGGCGTAAAGCGCCAGGCAAACGGCGCTGCCGGGATGTGGAAGAAGAATTCGGCAAACGGCATCGCCGGAAACAGAACAGGAAACGATATGATTAAAGTAGATCTGATTACCGGCTTTCTCGGAGCCGGAAAGACAACCTTTATAAAAAAATATGCCAGATACCTCATGGAGCAGGGCTATACCATCGGTATCCTTGAAAACGATTACGGCGCGGTCAACGTGGACATGATGCTCTTACAGGAACTGCAGGGAGAGAAATGCGACCTCTCCATGGTGGCCGGCGGCTGCGACGCCGACTGCCACCGCCGCCGTTTCAAGACTAAGCTGATCGCCATGGGGATGTCCGGATACGACAGGGTGCTGATCGAACCCTCCGGCATCTTTGATGTGGATGAGTTCTATGATGTTCTCTATGAAGAACCTTTATGCCGCTGGTATGAGAAAGGAAATGTCATCGCCATCGTTGACGGCGGTCTGGAAGAACAGTTATCTCCCCAGTCCGAATTTCTTCTCGCTTCCCAGATTGCGGGAGCGGGAACTATTCTCTTAAGCAAGACCAGCCAGTGCGAGAAAGAGGAGATCGCCCGGACCATCCGCCACATGAACCGCTCTCTTGAAAACGTCCGGTGCAGCCGTCAGCTTTCCGATGAGATCATCACAAAGGACTGGGACAGCTTTACGGACGCCGATTGGGCGCGCATCGCCTCCGGCGGCTATGGGCACGCCTCTTACGTCAAACATCCACTGGAAGACGACAGTTCCTACTCCACCCAATACTATCTGGACATTCATCTGCCGGAGCCGGAGCAGGGACTGGAAACCCTCATCCGGGAAGTAATGGAAGACTTCTCCTGCGGAAACATTTTCCGGATTAAAGGATTTCTTAAAACAAAACAGGGCGGCTGGCTGGAGATCAATGCCACCCGGAGAAATATCCGCCTGGAGCCCATCGGAAACGGCCAGGAAGTGCTCATCGTCATCGGAGAAGACCTCAACAAAGAGCGGATTGACGACTATTTTGGCAAATATAAAAACACTTAAGAGGAGAGGGGGATGACACGGATTTTCGTGTCGAAATAAAGGTATGAAATTTTATGTAACCCGCCACGGAGAGGCGGTCTGGAATGTTCATAACAAAATCTGCGGAAGAACCGATGTGGAACTGACCGATAAGGGAAAAGAACAGGCAAGTCAGCTGGCAGAGAGAGTCGGAGAATATGACATTGATCTTATCATCTGCTCTCCATTGCAGAGGGCCCATGAGACAGCCAAAACGGTCGCCGACCGATGGCAGATCCCTCTTCAGATAGACGAGCGTCTCATCGAACAAAACTACGGCATCTTCGAGGGAAAAGACCGCCAGGATGAGGGTTTTCTCGCCAACAAGCGCCAGTTTGCTTACCGGTATCCGGAGGGCGGCGAGTCCATGATGCAGATGGCATACCGGGTGTACGGCTTTATCGAAGAGGTAAAGAAAAAATATCCGGATAAAAATGTGCTGGCCGTCTGTCACGGAGGCGTCTGTCGGATCATCCGCAGCTATTTTGCCGACATGACCAACGACGAATTTTTCCATTATTATAAAGAAAATTGTCAGATAGAAGAATATGAATTGTGATTCATATAAACCAATATAAAGCGGATACCCCGTCCGCTTTTTTTAATTTCATAGAAACGCAATTTCCTTTGAAATTAAAAAGCGCTCTGGAAAGCGCTCCAGGATCCGGGATCCGGGGGGGTTTTATCCATACGATGAACGCATGAAACAAGATAAAGAATAGGCATTAGACATTGAAACAGGTTCAATTTATAATAAAAACGAACAACAGGAGAGCACTTCTTCTGAAACGATTGAAAATGATATCACCTTCTTCTCCTATATGGTGCTGGAACAGGGAGCGCTGTCCGGTAAGTACGATACCAGCCATCCTTTCCCGGCAGATTCCGACCGGGGTGCGGTATACAACCCTATGCTGCCTCAGCTTGAAAAACTGAACGCCTGCCTGAAAGAGATCGCGGACGGTCACGGCGTGGCGACAGCACAGGTTCCGGTGTCCTGGGCCATTGCCAAAGGAACGCTGCCTATCATCGGCGTGACCAAAGTATACCAGGTGGAAGATGCCGCGAAAGCTGCCGCACTTGAACTGTCCGAAGAAGAAATTTCCCGGATGGAGCAGTTGGCCGACGAGATGCAACTGGATGTGATCCGCTACTGGGAAAAGGAAATGAAGTAAGGGAACAGCATTGGTAAAAGAGAATGTTTCATGAAAATATTAGTGATCAACGGCAGTCCCCGGGCAAAGGGCAACTCCGACTTATTATGCGATGAATTTATCCGCGGTGCGAAAGAATCGGGACATCAGGTTGAAAAAATCTCCCTGCAGGAAAATGAGATGCATCCATGCAAAGCCTGTTATTATTGTTTTAAGACCGGCGCCTGCGTCCAGAAAGACGATATGGCAGAGATCCTTCAAAAAACAGAAGAGGCAGACGTACTGGTTCTGGCCTCCCTGACCTATTTCCTCACGATGAGCGGTCAGATGAAGATTTTTATTGACCGACTGCTGCCTAAATGGCAGGGACTTGGCGGCAAAGATGCCTATGTTATCGTGACAGGACATGATGGAAAACAGGGGCTTAGGCGCAACGCAGAAGACCTGTCGATGATTTTGGAAAACTTGGGGAATCGTGTCAGACAGATCATCTGGGGTGAACATGTCTGGCAAAAGGGAGAGGTCATCGGTACAAAAGCGATGGAAGAAGCCTATCTTGCAGGCAGAAATGTCTGACAGCCACTGCAAGTATCTTTTTGTCGGTTATCCGAACTGGTGGAGCGACGCTCCTATGGCAGTGTATACTTTCTTAGAGAGTTACGACTGGGCAGGAAAAACTCTGATACCATTTAACACCAGCTCCAGCGGTGGGTTTGGAAGAAGTCTTTCAGGAATCGAAGAGAGTGCCGACGGCGCGACGATCCTTGAGGGGCTGGATCTGACAGAAAGCGAACTGTCCGATGCACAGAACCGTATCACAGAATGGTTAAGCGACCTTGGTCTGAACGGATAAAGGGAGAAAGGGGAGATCGTGTGAAGTTAAAAAGATCTTTCAGGATCGGGAGTAACCCAGCAGGAATATGAATCTGTGGTGGGAGAAAATCCCAGCAATTTTTCCGGTGAAAACCTGCCGGTGGAAAGCATTTCCTGGATGGATGCGATCACTTACTGTAACGCCCGCAGCGAACAGGAGGGACTCACCCCGGTATATACCATCGACCAAACCAGCGTCAGCTGGAACCGCAGCGCCAACGGCTACCGGCTTCCCACTGAAGCCGAATAATGCCTTTTTTGAACCTGATATTTCTGTTATATGTGACCGTGACAAGATTGAGCTTTAAATCATTTAACAAGAGTCGGGATAGCCCGACTCTTGTTTACTTACAGTACCTCCACAGGTACATCCATCGCCTCCGGTACATTTCTTCCCACTGCACCAAGCGGAAGCAATGCCCCATCTTTCTTCAGATATGTTTCCAGGCGATGGTACTGGAACGCAAAAGGTTCATAATCGTAGCCGAGGTATTTGCAGAAAGCCTCCATCACAAGCTGGGGCTTGAGATTTTCCGCGCTGCCGGTCACGAGGCGCATAAAAATCTTTTCGTCCTGTTCCCGGATGGCGAGTATCATTGGCGAGATATCGACTTCTTTTT
Organism: Candidatus Anaerobutyricum avicola; assembly: GCA_019113845.1. Taxonomy (GTDB): domain Bacteria; phylum Bacillota; class Clostridia; order Lachnospirales; family Lachnospiraceae; genus Anaerobutyricum; species Anaerobutyricum avicola. The sequence continues at coordinate 105,286 of DXGQ01000010.1, read as the reverse complement.
CACTGCGCTTCGTTTTCTTGAGAATTGGAATCTGTTCCTGGAAATAAAACGGCTCCGTCCGTTTTAAAAAGGCGTCGGTGTAATAGTAACCTTTCCGGAAATCTACCAGATAATCGGCGGCAGCTGTGACTGCCATACAGTTTTTCTCTTTCTCGTCAATCTGTTTAAATTCCAGAACGGAAATTCCCTCATTCATGACGGCATTCATCCGCGCCAGCATTTCTTCTCCGGAATAGCACCAGTCAAAAGACACATCCACATACTCGCCCTCGCTGGTCATACCGATGCCCAGCGGTGCGGCAAAGCTCATGATCTGATGTGGACTCATTCCTTTTGAGAAGGAGACGGGAAGTTCCGCCCGCACCATAGCCTTGTGGAAATACCGCTGTACGTCCAGATGCCCGATAAATTTGAGGACTCCTGTTTTACTCCATTTGATTCTTGCTTTCACGGCAGACACCTCCTCCAAAACGACTTGCGCCGCATCCGGAACATTTTTCCCGGCAATTTGGCGTTACTTTTTCTTCCATGGCGTTGTTCCATTCTCTCTTGAGGAATGTTTTCGTCACGCCGATGTCGATAAAATCCCACGGGAAAATTTCATCAAGACTTCTCGCTCTTGTAGTATAAAAATGATAATTCAGACCGTTTTCTTCCATGGCTTCCATCCAGCGGTCATAGTGGAAGAATTCTGTCCAGGCGTCATACAGACACCCCTTTTTGTAGGCGGAATAGATCACGTCGGCAATGCGGCGGTCGCCCCGGGCGAGAATTCCCTCAAGCACCGTCGTCTTGGCGTCATGATATTTGAACGAAAGGCTGCGGCGGTTATGCTGCGCCTTGAATTCGTCGTTGACCAGATGCGCCCGTCTGGTGTATTCTTCTTCCTCGCACATGGACGCCCACTGGAACGGCGTAAATGGCTTTGGCACAAAGAAAGAGCAGCTGGCTCCCACTGATACCCGGCCATTTCGGTACTGAGAATCCAGTTTATAATAATGCATAGCGACCTTCTCACAGAGATGGGCGATGCCCTTCATATCTTCCTCCGTCTCTGTCGGAAGTCCCATCATAAAGTAAAGTTTTACTTTATTCCAACCTCCCTTGAAAGCTTCCTCTGCGCCGTGTAAGATCATTTCCTCCGTAAGTCCCTTATTGATGACATCCCGCATCCGCTGGGTTCCGGCCTCCGGCGCAAAGGTGAGACTGCTTTTTCTGACGTCCTGCACTTTGCTCATCACATCGAGGGAAAATGCATCGATACGCAGAGACGGCAGGGCGATATTGATATTTTTGCTGCGGAAGTTGTCGATCAGGTAATTGCACAGTTCCGGCAGATGACTGTAATCGCTGGAACTTAGAGAACTTAAAGAAATCTCATCGTTTCCCGTGGACTTTAAGGAATTTTCTGCCACCCGCTCCAGCATGGAAAGACTTCTCTCACGAAGCGGGCGGTACACCATACCCGCCTGACAGAACCGGCAGCCTCTCGTACACCCCCGCTGGATTTCCAGCACACAGCGGTCCTGCGTCACCTTAATATACGGAACCAGCGGCTTTTCAGGATAAAACGTATCATTAAGATCCATCTGCACCTGACGAAGCACTGTCTTTGGTGCTTCCGGACAGATCGGTTCCATGGAGGCAATCGTTCCGTCCTCATGATATGTCACCTTATATAAGGAAGGAACATAGATTCCCGGAATCTGCGCTGCCTTTTTTAAAAACTCTTTCCGGCTGCCACCCTGCGCCTTATGTTCCTTATAAAGATCCATCAGATCATAGTACACCGTCTCGCTCTCTCCGATATAAAACATATCAAAAAACGGAGCCAGCGGTTCCGGATTATACGTGCAAGGTCCGCCGCCGATGACAAACGGAGCGTCCTCCCGGCGGTCTTTGGCATAGATGCCGATCTGCGCCAGGTCGAGAAGCTGCAAAATGTTTGTGTAACACATTTCATACTGAATGGTGATCAAAAGAAAATCAAACAGAAACACCGGGTCCTGGCTTTCCAGGGCAAACAGCGGAATCTTTTCTTCCCGCATAACCTTATCAAGATCCACCCACGGAGAGAACACCCGCTCGCACCAGATGTCCTCCCGGCGGTTCATCTGCTCATAAATGATTTTCATTCCGAGATGTGACATGCCTATTTCGTAAACATCCGGAAAGGCCATCCCGACCCGGATATCCACCTTATCCGGGTCTTTGATCACGCTGTTGACCTCATGTCCGATATAGCGGACCGGCTTCTCAATTTCTAACAATATTTCATCTTTTAACGCCAGATTATGTGCGTTATTTGCAGTATCATTTAACATATTTACCTCTTTTTAATCAATAGCCAACTATTATTTGCAAAATGTACATTGCCTTTTATATTACATCCAGCCTCCGTTTTTGTTATAAACGAAGAGATGACAATCGCATAGATTATACTGTATATACCTTAAGATGTCAAAGTGAATTACCAGGCTCATTATCACCGTAAGGGAAAAATTTTTCTTTAATTTTACGTTTTGCACCTCTTTACACATTGAAATGAGATGGTATTTTTAGTATAATAGTGACAAACCGTTTTGGTGTGAAGATTCTTTTTATAAAATATTTGTACATTTTTTTGAAAAGGAGAAGCACAGCAAAGAACATAAAGGAGGATTACTTATGGTTACATGGAACAATATGGATACCCTGGCATCTTACCAGAAGCTTAGCACGATGAAAGGTCGTGTGAATATCATCGAGGCAATGGCGGGCGAAGGCGGAGCAGAGCGTGTAAAACGTTATACCACCCCGATGGCTGCCGGCATGTCTTACAATTATGCGGCAAAAGAAGTGGATGACGCCATCCTTGAGCAGCTTGCCGCCCTGGCAGAAGAGGCACAGCTTGTTGACAAGTTTGAAGAACTTTACAACGGCGCTGTCATCAACACCGGTGAGAAGCGTATGGTACTCCATCATCTGGCACGCAGACAGCTGGGCAAAGATGTCATTGATGAGAACGGTGTAAATAAGCGTGAATTCTACGCAGGCGTACAGGCAAAAGTGGCAGATTTCGCTAATAAGGTACATGCCGGCGAAATCACCAATGCCGCAGGCGAGACATTTACAACAGTTGTTCAGATCGGTATCGGCGGCAGCGACTTAGGTCCTCGCGCGCTGTATCTGGCTCTTGAGAACTGGGCAAAGGCGAACAACACTTTAAAGATGGAAGCGAAATTCATCAGCAATGTTGACCCGGATGACGCGGCAGCCGTTTTGAATTCTATTGATGTTTCCCGTTCCTTATTTATCGTTGTTTCCAAGTCCGGAACTACGCTGGAGACATTGACCAATGAGGCTTTCGTAAAAGATGCTCTGGTAAAAGCAGGACTGAATCCATCTGACCATATGCTCGCCGTGACAAGCGAGACTTCTCCGCTGGCACAGGGAGACGATTATCTGGAAGCTTTCTTCATGGATGATTATATTGGCGGACGTTTCTCCTCCAGCTCTGCGGTAGGCGGCGCTGTTCTTTCTCTGGCTTTTGGTCCGGAAGTTTTTGCGGAGATTTTAGACGGAGCTGCAGAAGAAGATAAACTGGCGACCAACAAGGACTTATTACAGAACCCGGATATGCTCGACGCCCTGATCGGTATTTACGAGAGAAATGTACAGGGCTACCCTGCTACTGCCGTTCTTCCGTATTCTCAGGCACTGAGCCGCTTCCCGGCACATTTACAGCAGATGGATATGGAGTCCAACGGTAAATCCGTAAACCGTTTTGGCGAGTATGTCAACTATGTGACAGGCCCGATCATCTTCGGTGAGCCTGGAACAAACGGACAGCATTCCTTCTATCAGCTTCTCCATCAGGGAACCGATATCACACCGCTTCAGTTTGTCGGATTCAAACAGAGCCAGATCGGCACAGACGTTGTGATCGAGGGAACGACCAGCCAGCAGAAATTATGCGCGAATGTCGCTGCACAGATCGTTGCATTTGCCTGCGGTAAAGACGACGAGAATAACAACAAGTCCTTCAAGGGCGGACGTCCATCCAGCATTATCATCGGTGAACAGCTGACTCCGGCTGCTCTGGGCGCACTGCTCGCACATTACGAGAACAAAGTTATGTTCCAGGGCTTCGTATGGAACTTAAACAGCTTCGACCAGGAAGGCGTACAGTTAGGTAAAGTACTGGCCAAACGTGTGCTGGCACATGACACGGACGGCGCGCTGAAGGTTTACAGCGATTTACTGGATATCTGATCGGACACGATGCCAGACAGAGTACGATCTGATTCAGCACATAGATAACGATTCCAAAGACATACAAACAGACGAATCCGGACAGATATACATGGTCTGTCCGGATTTTGTTGTCGAAATCGATGACCGGATGTCAAAATGTACACAACCGCAAAGAAAGGACTGTCGCACATGACAACAAAAGAAGCCTGCCGCGTCCTCGGCGTTGCCGCCGATGCGTCTTTGCAGGAAATCAAAAAAAGATACCGGCGTCTGATGACACAGGTACACCCGGATGTGCATGTGTCCATGCGAAAGCATTATGCCTACAGCGCCAGAGAGATCAACATCGCCTATTCCGTTCTGAGGCGGGAGAGAGAACAATCACAATCCCCGGGCGGTGGTCGCTCCGATGATTTTTCTTCCAATACATCTTCTGAAACAGCATCTGATTTCCGGACGCGCGCAGCATTTTGGGACGCTCCCATTAACCGCCACGCCTATGTGGAACGGGAGATCTTTCATTATGCGGAGGATTTTGACGGAAACGTCATCGGACATTTTTCCATTGCCAGAGGGAAATATTTCTGGACGCTGGAAGAAGATTTTCCGTTATTTCTGCGAAGCATTTATCAGTGCACCAAAGAACTTCTCGATGAGATTGACGAAAGTGTGCGCCGCCATATGTCAGATACAGCCCGTCAGCCCGTCCAGGCAGAACTGGCTTATCTGCTGGCGCAGCAATTTATGGAACACACAGCCCTCTTAAAAGAAATCACGCGCAGTTATTCCACAGACAAAGAGGGAACCATGCTTTTCCACCTGTCCGCCATGCTGGAGACTTCAGGAAAAGCACCTGTCTTACAGCCTGAGGAACTTTTATATCCTGCCGGTATCCGGCGGCACCGTCTGTTTCTTAAAAACCGTGCAGGCCGGGAACTTGGGTATCTCTCTTTTCGGGATGATCGGCTCTACTATATCATCGTTCCCCTTCTGGAACGCCGGGGTGTCCTGGTGCGGGTGCAGTCGATGAAAAAAACAGCAAAAACAAAAAGATGGCAGCCTCTTGATCTGTGGCTGAAAGTACCGGCGGATACAAAGGCGGCGTCCCGCCATCTGCACTTTCATATCGAAAATCTTCTGCAAAAATACCGGGAAAACATATAAAAAATATAACACAGAAAAGTAACTGTTGTAAAAAAGGGATAAAAATGAATCACAAATATATTATCACAGAACATTCCGGCATCGTCCGATATGGCTATTTTGCAGACGGACAGCCGGTGGAACTATACTGCGAACCAAAAGAGCCGGAAAGCCTTATCGGAAATATTTATGCCGCCCGGATTGAGCGGGTCGCCGATGGCATTGGCGGAGCCTTTCTGGAAATCCGGGATAATCACGGAAAGAACAGTAAATGTTTCTTTCGTCTGCCAAAAGGCGGGCAGCAGCCAGTCAGGCTATCGCCGGGACAGGAAGACAAACTGCGTGGCGGAGACATCATTCTGGTACAGATCACAAAAGACGCCGTAAAGACGAAACTTCCTGTGGCGGAGGGAAATGTCAGCCTGACCGGGAAATATTTTGTCCTGACACTGGGCGACAAACGCTCCGGCGTCTCCAAAAAAATCCGGAACACCGAAGAGAGAAAACGGCTGTCCGCCATTGCCGATGCATATAAAGAAGACACATACGGCATCGTAGTCCGCACCAATGCGGAAGAAGCGCCGGAGGAAGAACTTAACAAAGAACTGGCAGCGCTGACAGCCCGATACCAGTCGCTGATGAAAAAAGCGGCTTATGCCGAAGGCCGCACCCTTTTATACAGGGAACCGCCGCAGTATGTGACACTGGCAAAAGAACTTCCCAAAGAAGAACTCGATGAGATTATCACGGACAGCCCGGAGATTTACGAGGAGTTGCGGCAATATTACGGCGATAGTACGCCATTGCCGTCCCATAGTAAAAATCCGGCGGCACATCGGCAGGAATCATCAAACGGTATTTGTCGGATTACGTTTTATACTGACACCTACCCCTTGGAAAAGCTGTATCGGTTCGAGCATTTTTATGAAACAGCCCTGCAAAAAACGGTCTGGCTACCTTCCGGCGGCAGTCTGGTCATTGAACCCACGGAAGCCATGGTGGTCATCGACGTCAACAGCGGCAGCGTCACCAAAAAGAAAAAACATGCCGACAAAATATTTTTTGAGATGAACCGGGAAGCGGCCACGGAGATTGCCAGGCAGCTTCGCCTCCGCAACTTATCCGGAATCATCGTCATCGACTTTATCAATATGGAGTCGAGAGAGCAGAGACAGGAGCTCCTGGCTTTTTTGGAAAAAGAATGTAAAAAAGACCGGGTAAACTGTCAGGTCATTGATATGACAGCCCTCGGTCTGGTGGAAATGATACGAAGCAAGAAACAAAAACCGCTCCACGAGCAGATGCGGGATGTGAAAAACTTTGGGGCACCGGAGCGGTTCAGCCGTACATACCCACAGAAACACAGAACATTCCGGTATCTTCGATGCCCTCAGACAGATTGAAGACAAACGGTATGCACAGCAGTTATATGACCGTGGTATCCCGCGAAGCCGCATCCGTCAATACGGTTTTGCCTTTGAGGGAAAAAATGTACTCATTGGCTGATTTTTTTCTTGACTTTCATCAGGGCGTGTGATAGCATAACAAAGGTATGCCGCACAGTTAGGTTGAAAGTTTCCATTCGGAACACCAAAACTGGCGAGTAATGTTTTAGGAGGTGCCATATGTACGCTATTATTGCAACAGGTGGTAAACAGTATAAAGTAAGCGAAGGCGACGTGATCAGAGTTGAGAAACTGGGCGTTGAAGCTGGCTCTGCTTATACATTTGACCAGGTGTTGATGGTTGGCGGTGACGAAGTAAAGGTTGGAGAACCTTTAGTTGCTGGTGCGACTGTAGAAGCTTCTGTACTGGAAGACGGTAAAGAGAAGAAGATTATCGTTTACAAGTACAAAAGAAAAACAGGCTACCACAAAAAACAGGGTCACAGACAGCCGTATACAAAGGTTAAGATCGAAAAGATCAACGCATAATCATGATTACTGTTACAATTTACAGAAAGCCTGAGAACCAGTTCAAGGGGTTTCAGGTGATTGGACATGCCGGAAGCACAGAAGAGGGAGCAGATCTCGTATGCTGTTCCGTTTCCGTACTTACCATTAATCTCGTGAACAGCCTGGACAGCTTCACGGACGATGAGTTTGAGCTCATAGAGCAGGAAGAACTTGGTCTTGTGCAGCTTACCTTTAAGGAGGCGGCGATCAGCGAGAAGGCGGCGCTGCTCATGCAGTCCTTCGATTTGGGAGTACATTCTGTTGCTGAAGAGTATGATACCTGGTTAAAAGTTATCACGAAGGAGGTGTAACGACCATGATGAAAATGAACCTTCAGTTTTTCGCACATAAAAAGGGTGTTGGTTCCACAAAGAACGGACGTGACTCCGAGTCCAAGAGACTGGGTGCGAAAAGAGCAGACGGACAGTTTGTAAAAGCTGGCAATATTCTTTACAGACAGCGTGGAACAAAGATTCATCCAGGCGTTAACGTAGGACGTGGCGGAGACGACACATTATTTGCGTTAGTGGATGGTGTTGTACGTTTTGAAAGAAAAGGCAGAGATAAAAAACAGTGCTCTGTATATCCAGTAGCATAAGGATATCTTGTTTATCGGCGGCTTCAAAAGTAACGATTTGAAGCCGCTTTCTTTATGAATAAATGACAGAAAGGAAGTGTATCATCAATGTTTGCAGACCGTGCGCGCATTTTTATCCGTTCCGGCAAGGGCGGGGACGGACATGTCAGCTTCCGGAGAGAGCTTTATGTGCCTGACGGCGGCCCTGACGGCGGGGACGGCGGTAAGGGCGGTGATCTGATCTTCGTTGTGGATCCGGGGCTGAACACTCTTGTAGACTTTCGACATAAAAGGAAATATTGTGCCGGAGACGGCAAGGAAGGCTCCAAGCGCCGCTGCAGCGGCGCAAGCGGAGAGGATATGATTCTTAAGGTTCCTGCGGGAACTGTGATAAAAGACGCGGAGACCGGAAAAGTCATTCTTGATATGGCAAACCGGACGGAGCCGGTCGTTTTATTAAAGGGCGGCCGTGGAGGTAAGGGCAATCAGCATTATGCCACCGCCACCATGCAGGCGCCAAAATATGCCCAGCCGGGGCAGGAAGCGAAAGAGCTCTGGGTGGATCTGGAGCTTAAGGTGATCGCCGATGTGGGACTGGTCGGATTCCCGAACGTGGGCAAGTCCACTCTTCTTTCCCGCGTCACCAACGCAAAACCGAAGATCGCCAACTATCATTTCACGACACTGAACCCGAATCTCGGCGTGGTAGATCTGGCGGAAGGAAACGGTTTTGTCATCGCCGATATTCCCGGCATTATCGAGGGCGCTTCCGAGGGCGTGGGTCTCGGACTGGAGTTTTTGCGCCACATTGAGCGTACCAAAGTGATGATCCATATGGTGGACGCCGCTTCCGTGGAAGGCAGAGACCCGATCGCGGACATTAAGGCGATCAATCAGGAACTGGCTTCCTATAATCCGGAACTTGCCAGACGGCCGCAGGTCATCGCCGCCAACAAGATTGACGCCATGACGGAAGAAGACTGCCAGATGGTTGTGGAGATGCTGGAGGAAGAGTTCGGCCCGCAGGGCATCAAAGTATTCCCGATATCCGCTGTCAGCGGTAAAGGGCTAAAGGAGCTTCTGTGGCATGTGAACACGCTGTTAAAGGAACTTCCGGAAGAACCGGTGGAATTTGAGCAGGAGTATTTCTTTGAGCTTCAGAAAGAAGAACCGACCGAGTCCATCGTGGTTGCCATGGCGGAACCCGGAGTCTTTACGGTGGAAGGCCCGAAGGTGGAGCGTATGCTTGGCTACACGAATCTGGAATCCGAGAAAGGTTTTGAGTTTTTCCAGAAGTTTATGAAGGAAAACGGTGTTCTTGAGCGTCTTGAGGAACTCGGTATTGAAGAAGGGGATACCGTCCGACTTTATAATCTTGAGTTTGACTATTATAAATAGCCGGCACAGGTGGCCGGAGCGGCAGTCTTCGCGCCGCCGCAGATTGCCGGTACATTTTCTATAGAAATGCAAAAGGAGAATAAAATGACAACGAAACAGAGAGCCTATTTAAAAGGTCTTGCCATGACTATGGACCCGATCGTCCAGATTGGAAAGGCGTCCCTGACACCGGAGGTCATCGAAGCGGTGCGGGAAGCGATCGACAAGAGAGAGCTTGTAAAAATATCTGTTCTCAAGAACTGTTTTGATGATCCGAAGGAGATCGCGCAGATTATCGCGGAAAGAACCCATTCTGAAGTCGTGCAGGTCATCGGAAAGAAGATTGTTTTATTTAAGCAGGCAAAAGAAAACAGTAAGATCGACCTGCCGTAAAGGCTGCGATCATGCGGGGAGCGTGTTACAAAAATGAAGAAAACTAAGAAAATCGGCATTATGGGAGGAACATTTAATCCTATTCATTTCGGACATCTTCTTCTGGGGGAGACGGCATACGAACAGTTTTCGCTGGACGAGGTCCTTTTCATGCCGACGAAAAATCCTTACTATAAGAAACTGACCAATTCTGTGACAGAGGAAGACAGAATGCAGATGGTGCAGCTCGCCATCCGGGATAATTCACATTTCACTTTCTCCGGAGAGGAACTGGACAGAGAGGGAACGACTTACACAGTGGAGACGCTTACGAACCTCACAGAGAGAAATCCTGACTGCGCGTACTATTTTATCATGGGCGCAGACTCTCTTTATCACATCGAATCCTGGAAAGATACAGAAAAGGTCCTGCAGATGGCAGTGATTCTTGTGGCCGGAAGGGGAGATTTGTCCAGCTCCCTGAGCAGTCAGATCGAATATATTGAAAATAAATACGACGCTTCGATTCATTTTCTGAACTCCCCGAGTCTGGAGATTTCATCCAATGATATCCGCCGGCGTATCCGTGCAGGTGAGAGTATCCGTTATCTTCTGCCGCGGGAAGTGGAAGAATATATTTATGAACACAAACTTTATATCATGTAACGTGTTGCCGGCTCAGAAAGCGCCGGTACAACATTCGGACATAATAGATGGGAGTGTACTGATGACAAGAGAAGAGATCAAAAAGGACTTAAAGAATCTTTTATCTGAAAAACGATTTGAACATACGCTCGGCGTGGAATATACTTCTGCGTGCCTTGCCATGCGTTACGGGGCGGATATGGAAAAGGCAAGGATGGCGGGGCTTCTTCATGACTGCGCCAAATATTTATCCGCCGATGAGAAGGTGGCCTACAGCAAACGGTATGGTATGCCGATGTCCAAGTATGAGAAAAAGAATCCGGAGCTTCTTCACGCCAAACTGGGCGCCTGCTTTGCCAATGTCAAATACGGCGTGGCTGACCCGGAGATTCTCTCCGCCATCACCTGGCACACGACGGGCAAACCGGATATGTCTCTTCTGGATAAGATCGTTTATGTGGCGGATTATCTGGAACCGAACCGCAATCAGGCGCCGAATCTCGCGGAGGTCAGAGAACTGGCCTTTAAGGATCTGGACGAATGTCTCTGCCAGATTCTTGAGGACAGCATCAAATATTTATCCAACAAAAAAAGTACCATGGACCCGATGACCCGGCGGACATGGGAATACTACAGAATATACAGAATGAGAAATCAGGAGGTGTAACATGGAAGAATCCAAGAAAATGGCTCTGCTTGCTCTGGATGCCCTGGAAGACAAGAAAGCAGAAGATATCGCGATTTTAGATATCAGCGAAATTTCTGTCCTGGCCGATTATTTTATCATTGCCAACGGAACAAACCGCAATCAGGTACAGGCGATGGCTGACAGCGTGGAGGAAGCTCTCGGCAAAGCCGGTTATGAGCCAAAACAGATTGAGGGATACCAGACTGCCAACTGGATTTTGATGGACTATAAGGATATCATTGTTCACGTATTTGGCAGGGAAGACCGGGGATTTTATGACCTGGAACGAATCTGGAGAGACGGAAAACAGATTACGAGAGAGGACCTGCAGCGTTAAGAGCGCCGCAGGTTTTTCTTTTTCACTGATTTTTCACAAAAATGTAAGGTTCTTCTCATAGAAATTTTCTTTCAGTTTAGGTACAGTTTATCTTACTATTCTTTAATAAGACAAAAAGGGGGCGATCATCACGTTTGGCTATATCATATGCAATAAAAAAGGATTATCGGAAGAGGAGCTTGCCCGATATCAGCAGACCTACTGCGGGATCTGCCGCAGTCTGCGGGACCGTTATGGTCAGGCTGCCCGCTTCTCTTTGAACTTTGATATGACATTTCTGGCATTGTTTCTCACAGCTCTTTATGAGCCGGAAGAGAAGAAACACATATACCGCTGCCCGGTGCACCCGCTCAAAAAGAGAAAGGTGCTTTCTCACCGGTACATTGATTATGCGGCGGACATGACGATCGCTCTTTCGTATTATAAATGTCTGGACGACTGGGAGGATGAGAAAAAACGGACGCGGTTTCTCTACGGAAAACTGCTGAAAGAAAGCTACGATCAGGTAAAAAAACGATATCCAAGGCAATGCGGGAACATTTCCGACAGCCTGCATGCGCTGTCTGTGATTGAAAAGCAGCATCCACAGCAGGCCGACGCGGCGGTCAACTGGTCCGGTCAGATGCTGTCAGAAGTGTTTGTCTTTGATGAGAAAGACTTTTTCAGTGACAGTCTCCGGAAGTTCGGCTTTGCCATGGGACGTTTTATTTATCTGATGGACGCGGCAATGGACTATCAGAAAGATATCAGAAAAAAGAATTACAACCCTCTCATATATATGAAGAAAAAACCGGAGGAGATGGAGGAGATTTTGACAGACAGTATCAGTCTGGCCGCCGGTGAATTTGAAAAGCTGCCCATCGTGACGGACGAACATTTGATCCGAAATGTTTTGTACGGCGGCGTATGGCAGAAATATTACGCGAAATTCAGAGGAAAGGAGACCAGACATGGTTGATGACCCTTATAAGGTTCTCGGCGTCTCAAGGGATGCCAGCAAAGAAGAGATAAAAAAGGCATATCGGAAGATGGCAAAAAAATACCATCCGGATTTGCATCCCGATGACCCGAATGCCACACAAAAGATGAATGAGATCAATGAAGCTTACGATATGATCAATAATCCGGAGAAATATCAGCGTCAGGCACAGCAAAATGCCGGAAGAGGCGCGTACGGAAACCAGAACGGTTACGGCGGCAATCCATATGGGAATCCATACGGCAGCCGCCAGGGACAACAGGGATATGGCGGTTACGGAAACGGTGGCTATGGAAATGGCAATTATGGGGGAGGCGGCTATGGTCCGTTTGATTTTGACGACATTTTTGGCGGCTTCGGCCGTGCTTCCTACGGACCGGCAGGACCGGCGGCGCAGCCGGGGGACAGTGATATTTTCCGGCAGGCAGTACAGAACATCAACGCCGGGCGGTACGCCTACGCCGCGCAGGTCTTAAACACGGTGGTCAGCAGTGGAAGAAATGCCCGCTGGTTCTATCTCAGCGCCCTTGCCAATTATGGGCAGGGAAACACGATTCTTGCCATGGAACAGATTCAGCGCGCCGTGCAGATGGAACCGGGCAATACCGTGTACAAAAATGCCATGAACAGTATGCGGCAGTCCGGCAGTACTTATAATGAAGCAGGACAGGAGTTCCAGAAATATGCCGACGGCATGGGAAGATTCTGCACTACATTTATGATGCTGCAGTTTTGCTGTCTCTGCTGCCGCTGCTGATATTCGCAGATGAAAACGCCTGTTACCGCCCGCCGGCAGACAGTCCATCACAGGATCGACCAGACCGGCGGTCATTTACAACATAGATGGAGGAATGGATATGAGTAAAATAATAGGAATCGACCTTGGAACCACAAACAGTTGTGTCTCTGTGGTGGAGAATGGTCAGCCGGTCATCGTGCCGAACAGTTCCGGAGGAAGAACTACACCCAGCGTTGTCGCATTTACCAAAAAGGGCGAACGGCTGGTCGGCGATGTGGCGAGAAGGCAGGCAGCCACAAATCCGGATCGTACTATAAGTTCCGTGAAAAGAGAGATGGGAACCGACTGGAGCATCCGCATTGACGGAAAAGACTACAAACCGCAGACCATCAGCGCCATGATCCTCATGCAGCTGAAAAAGGACGCGGAGGAATTTCTCGGTCAGCCGGTCACCGGCGCGGTGATCACCGTCCCGGCCTACTTTAACGACGTGCAGCGCCAGGCGACCAAAGATGCCGGAAGGATTGCCGGTCTGGATGTCAGACGTATCATCAACGAGCCGACCAGCGCCGCGCTTTCTTATGGACTTGACCACGGAGAGGCGCAGAAGGTCATGGTCTATGACCTGGGCGGCGGTACCTTTGATGTGTCTGTCATTGAGATTGGCGACGATGTTATCGAAGTGCTGGCGACTGCCGGCGACAATCATCTGGGCGGCGACGATTTTGACGAACGCATCGTCCGCTGGCTGGTATCCGAATGTAAAACGCAGAATCACGCAGACCCGTCCGGCGACTTCACTGCCATGCAGCGCATCCGCGAGGCGGCAGAGCAGGCAAAAAAGGAACTGTCCACGGCCCAGAGCAGCAACATCGTGCTGCCGTATCTGATGCAGGTAAAAGGAGCGCCGGTACACCTTGAGACGGTGCTCACCCGCGCCAGGTTTCAGGAACTTATTCAGGATCTGATCGACCGGACAGCCGCTCCGGTACAGCAGGCATTAAACGACGCGGGAATCGCCGCTTCCGAACTTGGAAGAGTTCTTCTTGTGGGCGGTTCCACCCGGATTCCTGCTGTGCAGGAGAAAGTACGGCTTCTGACCGGCAAAGAGCCGTCCAGAAACATCAATCCGGACGAATGTGTCGCCATGGGCGCCGCTGTCCTTGGCAGCACACTGGAAGGAAACGCACTTTCTGTCGCCGGGTCGGATATCCTTCTCCTTGACGTGACGCCGATGAGTCTGTCCATCGAGACAGTGGGCGGAGTGGCAACCCGCCTGGTGGAGAGGAATACCACTCTCCCGACAAAGTATTCCCGGATTTTCTCAACAGCAGCGCCTTATCAGCGGGACGTGGAGATCCATGTACTGCAGGGCGAACGCCCGATGGCAAAGGATAACAAGACCATCGGAAAGTTCCGTCTGAAAGGGATCCGCCGGGCGCCGGCTGGTGTGCCGCAGATTGAGGTGACATTTGATATTGACACCAACGGAATCTTAAAAGTCTCCGCCAGAGATCTGGACACCGGCAAGGAACAGTCCATCACCATCACTGCCGACGACCGTATGAGTGATGCGGAGATCGAACAGGCGATCCGTGACGCACAGCAGTACGCCGGTATGGACAATCTCCGAAAAGATGCCATCACACTGACCGGAGAGGCACAAAAAGTTCTCGCGCAGGCACGGAGGGCGTTAAAAAACGGCGGAAAACAGATAGAGCGCCCGGTCAAGAAGCAGGTGAAAAGTGATTGTAACGCATTATCCAAACTTCTTGGCAAGTTCCGCCTCGACCGCATGACAGAAGAAGATATGACCGCCATCCGACAGGCAAAAGAGAATCTGGAGCGCTCCGCCGGGGACATCATCGCACAATTTGGCGCATAAACATAAAGGTACAAAAGATCCGGAGTCATGCGCTCATACACCGTGGCAAAGCGGTTCCGGATCATTATCTTCACGATCACAGGAGGTGCTTTATCATCAATAATCTGAAATGGAAACTATCGAACTTTATGCAAAGCAGAAATGGCAATGACGATCTGTGCCGGACCACATTTATCGCATCCATTCTCTTATACATTCTTTCCGTCATCCTGGATATCCTGTCTCTGGAATCCATCGGCTCTATTCTGTATTTTGTGGCGTTTTGCGGTATTATCTATTCTCTGTTCCGCATGCTTTCGGGAAATGTGATGGCACGCCAGAGAGAGAATGAGAAATATCTGCAGTTTATCAGCCTGCAGAAGAAACGCTATGCCATGCGAAAAGAGTACCGCATTTTTGCCTGCAAAGGCTGCGGGCAGCATATCCGCGTGCCCAAAAAGAAGGGAAAAGTGGAAGTGACCTGTCCGGTCTGCGGACGAAAATCGATTCACCGAACCTGACAAAAAATATATCCCGTGAGAAAAGAAAAAGCTCCGCCGGGGAATCTCTGATGGCTGCTGTTCGGGCAGGCCAATGAGAAACCCCGGGCGGAGCTTTTGTTACAGTATCATCACTTAAATATGCGGAAAAGGCCGATCACCTTTCCTACAATGGAAAAAGGAGTGTTCTTAGGGACGAGGATCGGTTCCATGGCATCGTTCTCCGGCTGCAGGCGGAAGTGATCTTCCTCCTTATAAAAGCGCTTCACGGTAACAGAATCCTCCACCAAAGCCACGATGATCTCTCCGTCAGAAGCTGTCGGAGTCTCCTCCACAAGAATATAATCCCCGGAAAAGATACCGGCATTGATCATGCTTTCTCCCTTTACCTTCAACATAAATGTCTGTTTGTTCTTTAAAAATTCCGGAGAGATCGGAAAATATCCTTCAATATTCTCCACAGCCAGAATCGGCTCTCCGGCAGTTACTGTACCGACGATCGGCACATTGACAAGCTCCCGTCTTGTCAGATTAAAGTTATCATCAATGATCTCGATCGCTCTCGGTTTCGTCGGGTCACGGCGGATGTAGCCATTCTTCTCCATGGTCTCCAGATGAGAGTGCACGGAAGAGGTGGACTTCAGATGTACGGCCTCACAAATCTCACGGACGGCCGGTGGATAACCACGATTTAAAATAGATTCTTTGATAAACTCAAGAATCTCCTGCTGTTTTGGTGTAATCTTTCCGTAACTCATATCGTACTCCTTTTTTGTCAAACGTATGTTTTGCTTTTTTCCATTCTAGCACTTTATTAACAAGAAAACAAGTGTTTTCGAATATATTTTCGATTTTTTGGCTAAAAGACATCTCTTCATTCAGGCAGATGATACGAAAAAATCTGATAAAAAAGCAGAAGAGGAACAAAATGTGAAAAAAGAAAATATGTTCGAAAATTTTCCCGAAAGCTGTTGACAAAAGAAAGTATGTTCGGTATAATGCAAACAAATGTACGAAACATATGTTTGTGTTTCTGCAGATTCATGCGCGTGATCAGAGTAACGATAGTGATTTTACAGGAAGACTGCCTGGAAGAACTTTCCTGCAAAAAACTGCTTTTAATGAGAGAAAGGAATAATATGGAGGGACAGGATATGGAAAGAAGAACAAGAGCGTATCGCATAAAAACACAGGAGAACAGAAGAGAGGGGAGGTCTGCCAACGCTGTCTGCCGCACCGCAGTTCCAGACATGAAGAGATTGATTTTTCTTATTTTTATTTCTGCCGTACTTCTTTTTTGTGGAGTTGGATTTTTTTCCGGCATACTGCCTTCCGGCGCATCTGTGGTGGAGGCAAACCAGCAGCTCGGAGACATTCAGTATAAGATCATCGAGATTCAAACCGGGGACAGCCTGTGGAGTATCGCCGAAGAGAACATGAATCCGGGATTCGACGATATCTACGACTATATCCATGAGGTTAAGCGCTGTAACCAGCTTTGCACCGATGAGATCACCGCCGGCAATTATCTGATGATTCCTTATTATGAATAATCATACTACGATGCCCGCGGCTGACTTGGGCGTCTGCACCTTCCGATAAGATTTCTTACATGGGCAGACGCCCTTTGTTTATAATAGTATCTATGATAACAGGAAAAACTTAAGAAGCGAAGAAAGAAATCAAAAAGAGTACGGCGTTTTTCTCTGTTTTGTGATAAAATCACAGAAAAGGGTATATTTTTATGCTATGATACACACAACAACAGACAAAACCATTTCCATCCGGACAATATCTTCGGATGGATCGATCATTATAAGGAGGAAATCATATGGCAGCATTAAATATAACAAAGTCAAATTTTCAGGAAGAAGTGTTAAACAGCGATAAGAAGGTTCTGATCGATTTCTGGGCATCCTGGTGCGGTCCTTGCCGCATGGTATCCCCGATCATCGAGGAGATTGCCGAAGAACGTCCGGACATCAAGGTATGCAAGGTCAATGTCGATGAACAGCCGGAGCTGGCGGGAGAGTTCCAGATCATGAGTATTCCGGCACTCGTCGTCATGGAGAACGGAAAGATCGTGAATCAGGCCGTTGGCGCCAGACCAAAGGCGCAGATTTTAAGTTTACTGTAAGGTTACACATTATACTATACTGAGAAAGGGAATGCATGGGCATCTTTGATTTTTTAAAAACAAAAGATATTAACGAAGGGATTTCACAATTTGAGCAGAATGACGGAGCAGTACTTGTAGACGTGAGAACAGAAGAGGAATATCAAAGCGGTCATATTCCAAAGAGTATCAACATCCCTCTTCATGAGATTGATTCGATCACACAGATCATCTCTAATCACGCCGTCCCGCTTTTTGTATATTGTCAGAGCGGCGCAAGGAGCAATCAGGCAGTGACAGCCCTTTCAAAAATGGGATATACCAATGTGAAAAATATAGGTGGAATCAATAACTATCGAGGAAAGGTGGAGAGGTAACATGAGTAAAAAGATTCTTATTGTCGGCGGTGTAGCCGGAGGCGCAACGGCGGCAGCCCGCATCCGCAGGCTGGATGAACAGGCGCAGGTGATCGTCTTTGAGCGGTCAGGATTCGTTTCCTACGCCAACTGTGGCCTTCCGTATTATATCGGCGGAGTGATTGAGGATAAAGAAGAATTGACCTTACAGACGCCGGAGATGTTTCTGAAACGTTTTCGTATTGATGTGCGGGTGCATCATGAAGTCACGGCGATTCATCCGGATAAAAAGACGGTAACCGTGAAGAATCTTGAGTCCGGTGAAGTTTTTGAGGAAAGTTATGATAAATTACTGCTATCTCCGGGCGCCAGACCGGTGCAGCCGAACCTGCCGGGCGCCGGCATGGATCATCTTTTTACTCTTCGCACCGTGGAGGATACCCTGCGTATCCGTGATTTTGTCGTAAAGGAGAAACCGAAGTCCGTCGTTCTCGCCGGCGGCGGATACATCGGTCTTGAGGTGGCGGAGAATCTCAGAGAGCTCGGGATGGACGTGACCATCGTTCAGCGTCCGAATCAGGTGCTCAGTCCTCTTGATTACGAGATGGCGGCCTTTGTCCACGCCAAGCTCCGCGAAAAAGGGATTCACCTGATGCTCGGCCATTCCGTGGAGGGCTTTGAGAAAGAAGGAGAGAAGCTTTGGGTTCTCTTAAAGGACGAAGCGCCATTAAAAACCGATATGGTCATCCTCGCCATCGGCGTGGCTCCGGAAACACATCTTGCAAAGGAAGCCGGACTGAAGCTTGGCATCAAGGACAGTATTGTCGTCAATGAGCGCATGGAGACTTCCGCGCCGGATATCTATGCTGTCGGGGACGCCGTAGAAGTCCGCCACAGTGTGACCGGACAGCCGGCACTGATCTCTCTGGCCGGACCTGCCAACAAGCAGGGCAGAATCGCTGCCGATAACATTTGCGGCGGCAACAGTACTTATAAAGGTTCTCAGGGTTCCTCCGTCATCAAGATCTTTGACATGACAGTGGCAACCACAGGACTGAATGAACGCACCGCCAAAAGCGCTGGCATTGACTGCGATAAAGTGTACCTCTCCCCGTCCAGTCACGCATCTTACTACCCGGGCGGCACGATGATGACCATGAAGGTGCTGTTTGAAAAGAATACTTATAAACTGCTGGGCGCACAGATCGTCGGCTACGATGGCGCGGATAAGCGCATTGATGTTCTCGCCACAGCAATGAACGCCGGAATGACCGCACTGGAGCTGAAAGATCTGGATCTGGCCTACGCGCCTCCATATTCCTCCGCCAAAGACCCGGTCAATATGGCAGGTTTCATGATTGACAATCTGGAAAAAGGGACACTGAGACAGTTTTTCTGGGATGAAGTGGGAGAGCTTCCGGACGACGGCAGTGTTTTCCTTCTGGATGCCCGCACGCCGGAAGAGTACGCAAGAGGCCATGTGAACGAGTTTATCAATATCCCTCTGGACGAGTTGCGTGACCGTCTCGGAGAGATCCCTGCAGGAAAACCGGTGTACGTGATGTGCCAGAGCGGACTTCGCAGCTACCTCGCCTGTCGGATTCTTTCTCAGAATCACTTTGACTGCTACAATTTCTCCGGCGGATACCGTCTCTATGAGACGATCTACAAGGACTGTGTTGCGGCAAAGCAGAGCTACCCGTGCGGCATGGATAAATGAGTTGGATTCCAAACTTAACGTTTTGTAGTAAAATCACAACTTCAGGCAAAATCTAAAACAAAAATACAAAAGAATGCAGTGAAAGAGATGGCAGGAGTTTTATCTTCCTGCCATCTCTTCCAGTTTTTCTTTATCAAGGATTTTGATACTTCCTCTTTTCAGTTCTACCAGCTTTTCATTTTGAAAATATTTGAGCATCCGAGTGACAACTTCTCTTGCGGTTCCCAGATGATTGGCGATCCGTTCGTGTGTGATCCGGATAATATCAGAATCTCCGTTTTCTGCTGGTAAAGTATTTTCCTGCGTTGTGTTTTTGTTTCCCGATTTTTCCGTCTCAGCACTTTCCAGCTCATTTTCTTCCAGAAGAAAGGCGGCCAGCCGCTTATCAAAGCTTTTCCAGAGAATCTGTTCGATCAGCCACATCACCTCGGAAAATCGCCCGGCGATGATCTGATTTACAAAGTTGGAAACCGGAAGAGAGGTGTCCATCAGTTTCTTAAATATCGTTGGAGGGATGATCCAAAGTTCACTGTCGCGCTCCGCCTCAATGGTGATGTCAAACTGAAGATTTTGCAGCATGCAGGAAGCCGAGAACATGCAGGTATCTCTGTCAAACAGACGATAAATGGTAATTTCCCTGCCTTCTTCCGAATTGATGTAGGCCCGAAGCTGGCCGGATACAACAAGAATCAGCCCCAGACAATCGCTGGAGCCATTGTAGACTGTTGTTCCTTTTTTAACGATTCTGCGGGTGGCAGAAGAAGTGATAAGACTCTGTTCTTCAATCGATAATTGTTTCCAGAAAGGAAAAAATTCAGATATCTGCATATGGGATGACCTCCTGTCTATATAGTGTTATCGTCTGCCAGAATGAAATTCTCTGTTTTTTTCTGTTCAATTTTCTGATAAGCAGCCAGGTTACTTCTCACGGAGACGAACCTTGCCCGCCGCGCGGCGGCGCCGTTCGTCCTCAATGGCTGCATAATGTTTCCGTGTTGTATTGACATCTTTATGACCAAGAACATCCGCCACCAGATAGATGTCGCCGGTTTCTTTATAAAGCTGTGTTCCATAGGTGCTCCTCAATTTATGAGGCGTGATATTCTTTAAAGTGGTGACTGTTCGCGAATATTTCTTTACAAGGTTCTCCACAGCCCGCACACTGATGCGGTTTTTCTGCATGGAAAGGAAAAGGGCATCCTCGGAACCTTCCTTTGCTGTGATCAGTTCCCGCTCATCCAGATAATCAAGGAGCGCTTCTCTGACTTCTTCTCCAAAATATATGATCACTTCCGCGCCCCCTTTTCTGTGAATTTTCATGCCGTTTGTCTCAAAATCCAGATCCTGGATATCCAGGCCGACGCATTCAGAGACGCGGATTCCTGTACCAAGGAGGAGAGTGAGCATGGCGAGATCTCTCGTTTTTGTTTTATGATGATATTTTTGCTGAGATTTCGTCAGCTTATCGCCATTCTCCACGGAATCCAGAAGCTTTGCGATCTCATCGACCTCCAGACGGACTATCGCGTGATCGTGTTTCTTCGGCAAATTCAGAAGACTGGCGGGATTATTCTGTATTTTCTGTTTGCGATAAAAGAACTTAAAAAAAGTGCGAATGCTCGCCGCTTTCCGCATTCTTCCCCGCTCCTCATTGGTATGCACTTTATTATCTGCATCTTCATATAGCTTAATGTAATCCAGATATTCCTCCAGCATGGTCAGAGTAATTTTATCAAGAACACTTACCGGCCAGGTTTTCATCGGACCTTCTTCCAAATCCGGATATGATTCCTCAAGAAAGCGAAAGAAGATACGAAGATCGTACCCGTAAGCGATCCTTGTCCTGGAAGAGGTGGTCGGTTCAATCCCGCGGAAAAACTCCCGGCAAAAGTCGGGAAGCTCCCGGCACAATTTACGAAGCTTTTTTTCATTTTCTATATTGACCTTGTCTGAATATGTTGCATTCTGCATAACTTCGCCTCCCGAAAATATCATTTTCCAAAAAATACTCCACACTCAAAAATTATGGCAAAACATCTGACAGATTTCCACCTGCCTCGCGTTGATAAAAGATTGCAATATAAAGAGATATTCAGTTACAGTATAGCATTTTGTATTCAAAAAGTAAATGTTATTTATATAAATAACATTTGTATGCATTTAAAATTTTGTTTATCTAATGGATTACATTACTTGTCCTTGGATATGGAAAGAAAAAAACCGGTCATAAAAAGTTTTTTCGTGTGCATCAATAAGAGTATCATTAGAAACTATATGACAAAAAAGAGATATAATCGCAAAAACTAAAAAGATGTCTGATAATAATATGTTATCTCACAAAATAACAGTATAATATCAGACACCTTCGCAATTTGAAAAGCAAGATATAATTATTTTTATTTATTTTTTCTCCTGCCTTCGGAAACCGGAGGACATTTCGGATTGATCAACCCGTTTACGATCGCGCGGAACATTCTTGCCTTTGCTCCCGGATTCTCATGATTCATCTGATTAACCAGATTTTTGGCGTATTCCCGCTTGGTCGTTCCGTCTACCGGGCAGGGGCTTTTTACCACCGGAAGGTCATTGGCCTCCACAAATCCTTTCACGTCCCCCTCATAGAGAAACATCAGCGGACGGATGAGGGTCAGCCCGGTGCGGTCCAGATAGGTGACAGGAGAGAAGGTATGCAGCCGCCCCTCAAAGATCATGGACATCATCATCGTTTCGATGATATCATCCTTGTGGTGTGCATATGCCACTTTGTTGCATCCTAATTTTTTCACTGTCTCGTTTAAAGCTCCTTTTCGCATTTTTGCACAGAGGGAGCATGGATTCGTTTCCCCCCGCACATCAAAAACAATCTCCGCAATGTCCGTTTTTATGATCTCATAGGGTACTCTCAGTTCATCACACAGTTCCTGAATCTTTTCCAGATTCAGATTCTTAAATCCCAGATCCACCGTGACAGCTATGATGTCAAATTTTTTCGGATAAAAATACCGAAGATGCGCGAGAGCGTAAAGGAGAGTCAGACTGTCCTTCCCGCCGGAAATCCCCACCGCGATCTTATCGTTTTCCTCGATCATGCCGTATTCATCGATGGCCTTTCTTGTGTAGCTTAACAACTGCTGCAGTTTCATGTATATCCATTCCTTTCCTTCTATATATAATAAAATCGAAAAATGACTATAAAACGATTCCTGTCTGGTTCAGGGTTTGTTTCCATGACAACTGCTCCATGATAGCATGTATTTTTTGTAAATTCAATACATAAGATTTTTAGAGCATGGTTTGTTTGTGAGCGAAAGTAAATCGTGCTATAATGGGCAGGAGATTCCCATAAAAGGAGGCAAAATGAAGCATTTTATACAGAACCTGATTCTGGTCATCATACTGACCATCCTTCTTCTGTTTTCCTATGCATTTGTACAGAAAAAAACAGAAAGTTTCAGTCTGGCAGACTTTTATCATTTTCTGCTTGACGACTCATCCGGGCAGGGCGAGGCAGAAAATGATCCAGATGGAAGAAAGGCAGAAGAAGAGCAGCAAAATCCGGAAAATGGCGAGGATGAAAACAATACATACCGGGCGGTATGGCTCAGTTATCTGGAATTTAACGCTTATCGCCGCTCTGTGACGGAAAATAGCGAACAAAATTTCCGGAAGTTTTTTCGTCACGTTTTAAACCGCAGCAAAGAATGCGGTCTGAATCGGATCATCGTGCAGGTCCGGCCTTTCGGGGACGCGCTCTATACTTCCGGTTATTTTCCCTGGGCTGCGTGCATATCCGGCACGCAGGGGGAGAATCCCGGATACGACCCGCTGGCTGTGATGGTGGAACTGGCGCACAAAAAAGGATTTCAGATCGAGGCGTGGATCAATCCATACCGCATCTCATCGGGTACGGACCTTGACTCCCTTTCCGCAGATAATCCAGCGAGAGTCTGGGCTCTTTCCAAAGAAAAAACCCGCAATGTATTAAGCTATGACGGCGCACTTTACTACAATCCGTCCTCTGCAAATGTGCAGGAACTGATTGTAAACGGGGTGAGAGAGATCGTGGAAAATTATGCAGTGGACGGAATCCACATGGATGATTATTTCTATCCGACTTTCACAGAAGCCAATGTAAATTCCGCCTTTGATTCCATGGAATATCAGAAAGGTCTTTCTGAGGGAACGATAGAAAAAAATGTATCTTTAGCAGACTGGCGGAGACAGAATGTCAATACGCTGGTGTCTGCTTTATACCAGGCCGTTAAAGAGAGCGATCCGACGGTCACGTTTGGTATCAGCCCGGCAGGAAACCTTTCCAACTTAAGAAGCGATCTTCAATACTATGTGGATGTAGATACATGGGTGAAGAGTGAGGGATATGTGGATTATCTGATGCCGCAGATATATTGGGGGTATACCAATGAAGAGGCGCCATTTGACAAGACTCTGGAAGAATGGATCGATCTGACAAAAAATTCCAATGTAAAACTTTACGTCGGTCTGCAGTTATATCGAATGGGAACCAATGATACCGGACAGTCCGATCACGCGGAGCTGCAGGACGCCGGATTGATTGAGAGAGAACTGACCCAGCTTCAGTCTGAAAAAAAGGTTGGGGGATATTGTTTTTTCAGTTATCAATATCTGGATGTTGATAATAAGACATATGCATTTGATTCCAATGAATTTGCAGAAAGCCGGAAAAAGATCCTGAAAACGATTTTCCCGTAAAAAATACACAACTCTGCGTTAAAGTTGTATTTTGCGAATAGTTGAAGTAGCCTCTCTTTTAAGAAAACTTTCCTTATTTTTTGTTGTTTTGCATCTTAACCCGGCAAGCATTTTTTGTAAAAAAATTTAAGAAAAAATTTTAAGGTCCACAATCATGAAATGAAAAAACCGATGATTGTGGACCTTGATATCAGGCCTCGCAGGAAGCCACGATCACATAGTCATCCGGTATACCGTATGTATTCTCCACCGGTCCCAGTTTCCACTGTACTTTGCATAAAGTCTGTTCGATCACATCTTCAAAGTACAGCATGGCAATTCCGGCGTCAATCCGTTCTTCATACTCACTGATGTCATTATCCTTCCGCATCGTTAATATGATCTTTCCGCCATCGATCAGGAATCTCCACGGCTGCCGGTTCAGCGTGGACGGCGCTTTTCTGGCACAATCCATCGGATCATACAAAGCTCTCTCCATCAATTTGTCCACATCGGCGCCTTCTCCCCATTTGTCAATGTACACCATCTGACAAAGAGGCAGTACCGTGGATGTGTTTCCATCTTTTTTCCGCATATCCGCCTGGGAATAATTGTCGCCGATCTTTAAGGCTCCCAGCGTGACCGGTTTCTTTTTCTTTCCATATCCGAGGGCAAGGATTCCCACCACTTCTTTTCCAGTGACGATATTTAATCTGTGGATCACTTTCTGACTGTCTGTAAATGTGATCCAGCAGGAATCCACACCAAGGTCAAAGGCCTTCATGGCAATACTCTCACCGACGTAACCGGCATTTTCCATATAGTGATCCTTTTTCTCAGAAAGAAGGATCACATAATGCGGCGCATTGATCATGATACCATGATATCCGGCAAAGCCATCCAGCTGGCGGTAAACCACGTCGTTATCCATAATACGAATATCCATCTCGATATCTTCTGCCAATCTCGGGCAGGTATTCGCATATCTCGAAAGCTCCAGAATGATTTTTTCATCTACTTTTTTCTCTTTGTAGTCTCTCACAGAACTTTTGTTCATAATAATATTTTTGTAATCCATTTAAAATGTCCTCCTGATTTGATCTATTATAAAAAACCATTCCCCTGTCCGAGTGCTGCTCTGTGAAAAACAGAGACAATAAAAACAGGCAGGGTGGTTATTTTGCCGATTATTTTTTTGAAAAGAAATGTTTTACAAACACATACATGACGATCACAAAGGCGATCAGGTATCCAAGAGCCCCCAGGGCAGGGATACCAAGTATCTTCGGGTGCATGTCCGTGGTACAGATAATGCTTGAGCTGATCAGCAGTGCCATCACCCAGAGCCCCATGACAATGTTGCGGATCAACCGCCGCAAAAGCTGTGACAGATCCTCCGACACATGAAGTTCCAGATTCACCTTCGTCTGCCCCTTCATGTGTCCCTGCAATATGTCCGCAGCCAGGGAAGGGATGTCGATGGCACGGCGCAGGGAACGGATCACACTTCTGACCGTTTTCTTCGCTTCTTTTTTGAGATTTTCCTCCTGGAAAAACTGATCTTTAATGCGGGCGGACGCAATCTGTACCATATTGATATCCGGACTGATGGTGGCAAGGATACCCTCCACATGGGTAAGACCTCTGGCAAGCAGCGTCAAACCGTGTGGCATGACGATCTGATTGTTTTTCATGATCTCCATGAGATTTTTCACCAGCTCAGCGATATCGATACTTCCCATATCGGCAGTGCCGTATTTTGCCATCAGCGCCTGCAGATCATCGTAGAGCTGGCTCTGATCCGGTTTCCCCCGGAATTCGCCGATGGCGAGAACGCAGTCCTGAATCATTCCGATATCATTTAAAGCGACTCCCTCCACCGCCCGACTGATAAACTCCCTGTCCCGGTCTGTGAGGCGTCCCATCATACCCATGTCCATCCAGACGATTTTCCCGCCGCGTATCATGACATTTCCCGGATGCGGGTCCGCGTGGAAGAAACCGTCGTCAATCACCTGTTTGACAAAATTATCGACAAACTTTGCCCCGATCTCGCTAAGATCATAGCCGTTTGCCAGAAGATCCGCCTTATCATCAATGGCAAGACCATCCACATACTCCATGACAAGCACCTGCGTGGTGGTATATTCCCGGTAGAGACGGGGAACTTCCACGAAGACCACATCCCTGTTCTTGGCGGCAAACTCTTCCATATTGGCGGCCTCCATGAGAAAGTTCATCTCTTCCTGCGTCACACGCCAAAGCTCTGTGAGCACCAGATCCAGATCCACCAGATCCTTGAACGCCACCGGAGGCAGAAGCTTCACCGCCCGCCTGAGAAGGCCGATGTCTCTTGACATCGTCTCATAGATTCCTTCCCGCTGCACCTTTACAACAACATTCTCCCCGGTTTTTAAGGTGGCACGGTGCACCTGGGCGATGGAGGCTGACCCCAGTGGCTTCTCCTCAATATCAAGAAAGACCTGTTTCCAGGAATACCCGAAAGAGCGGTCGATCACTTCCTGTACCTGCGAAAACGACATGGGCGGCACCTCGGAGCGAAGCCGCATCAGTTCGTCACAATATTTCTGAGGCAGAATATCCGAACGGCTTGACATAATCTGCCCCAGTTTAATGTAGGTCGGCCCCAGATCCTCGAGAATCTGCCGGAGCTTCTTCGGCGTGATTCCCCGGGTGATCGAATTCTTCCGGAACACTTCCGTCATCTCTTTCAGCCGCACCCGGTAATCATCCATATTTTTTTGTGTACGAAATCTGCCGGAATCCGACGACTTCGCACCCTCCTGCTGTCCGTCATCTTCCGGGGTATGATGATTTAACGGGGTGTGATTTTCCAGAGAATCCGCTGTTTTATCCTGCATTTACTCTTCCACCGCTGCCTTCTCATCCGCTTCTGCATCGCCCATGTCAGCATCATCGTCTGCTTCCACATCCGCCGTCTCCATCTGCGCCAGCTGCTCTTTCAAAGCAGCCAGCTGCTCCGGCGTCATTTTATCGAGCAGATCCTTTAATTCGTCCGGCGAAGACGGTTTCACAGACACATTGATGTTTGATTTCATTTTCTTCCGGAAATCATGCCGCAGCTCCTGATTGAGCACCTTGCCCTGTTCCACGGTAAGCTCTCCTTTTTTCACAAGCTCATCAAGAAGCTCTTTTGACTTTTCCGCCGTCATAGCTGCGGAACCGATACCTGCCAGTAATAACTTTCTGATGTTTTCGCCTAATTCCATAGTGACTCCTCCTTATGATAAAAATATTTTTCTCAAAAACGAACGTGGAAAACAAATTCCCAGGCCGAACCTGTCCCTCTCTATAAAATGCCGACAAACTCCAGCGCCTTTGGAACAAAAATGATACAGCCGATGATGGCAGCCATGATGGCGGAGATGAGCACCGCCCCCGCCGCCGTATCCTTGGCAACCTTCGCCAGAGGCTTTCTCTCCTCCGTCACCAAGTCCACCACGGACTCCACCGCCGTGTTGACAAGCTCCAAAGATAAGATCAATCCGAACAGAATCAGACAGATACACCATTCTGTCACGGATAAATGTAAAAGAATCCCCGCTATAATGACGAGAAACATGAAGACACAATGAATCTTAATATTTCTTTCCTTCCTTATGCATGTAAATATTCCCTCAAACGCATAAGAAAAGCTTTTATAGAGCGGAGCTTTTTTTCTGCCTGACATATCAATCACCTGCTTTGCGGCGGTTTCCTGAGCTCCGGTATGGAATACCGCCATTGGAAAACCGCACTATTTTTCTTTATGATAATATATATTATAACACAGATTTACAGATCAGACACTATTGTTTGATAAAACTATGAAAAAATCATCTTTTTCATGGAACACAAAAAATATCGAATCCCAATATATACCGGCACCAAAAACCAGATGCCAGCTTCTCCTGCCAGCACATTTCCCGCTGCCCCTGCATGCACTGCCAGCAGCCAGAATATTCCCCAGTTTAACAGGAGAAACAGCGGCAGGCGTCCATGGCATTTTCTTAAACTACTGAAAAAATATGAGACAGAAGCTCCGATCCCGGCAATCGCTGCAGTTCCCACGAGACGCTGATGTCCGTGAGAAGTCCTTTGTCAATGTAATTATCCACAGGCATACCGTCCAGAATGATCACGTCCGGTCCCTCGCCCGCCATGATATCAGAATTCAAAGTCCGCAGCGCGTCGTCGACAGTCACCGTGTCATCGCCGCTGCAGCCGATGTTCAGATCGACATAGATATCATCATGTTCCTTCTGAAAGGCAGAAATCACCTGGCGGATCTCCGAAGAATCTTCCAGCGCGTAAACGGTCAGCTCTTTATCCGGCACCGTCGGGGCATCGGCAGAATACGCATATCTTAAAAGTACATCCTGGTCGGACTCATCTTTCGCCCAAAGAAGAAAGGTTTCCTTTTGGAGGAGAAAAGTTTTCTCTCCACGCCGTCTCCCGTGAGAGCCATCATTTCCAGAGAACCGTCAGAGAGACGCCCCATTGCCTCGATCATGGTAATATTCTCCGGCAGAGTCAGCTCCTCTTCCAGAAAGCGGCCTTTCGCCGTTTCTCCGGCCGAAGTACTTCCCTCCTGCGCCTGTTTCCCGCACCCGGTAAA
Organism: Candidatus Anaerobutyricum avicola; assembly: GCA_019113845.1. Taxonomy (GTDB): domain Bacteria; phylum Bacillota; class Clostridia; order Lachnospirales; family Lachnospiraceae; genus Anaerobutyricum; species Anaerobutyricum avicola. The sequence continues at coordinate 76,333 of DXGQ01000010.1, read as the reverse complement.
GAATGCCACAAGAAGGATCAGACAGAGCAGCCATGAAAGCAGCCTCCGCCCGGAAAATCGATTGGTTACCTGCATATGTATGCACCTCCTGAAATGTGATGCTGTTATCTTAGCACGGCTGTCTCTATTTTTTCTCTAAAAGCGTCTCTAATTTTCTTCCGATTTTAGAGATAGTTTAGAGAAAAATATGGTATCATACCATTGTTTTGTGGCCGGGCTGGCAGATCAGCAGCCATAAAAACTCTATTTGACGACATATCTGCGGCTGCAGGCCGCCTTGATCGATACAGACAGAAAGGAAATGTTATGAGGATTCTGTTGATTGAAGATGATAAAAATCTCTGTGAAACATTAAAATACCAGCTGGAGAGGGAAGGCATCCTTGTGGACGCCTGCACCGACGGTCTGGATGGCCTTCACTATATGAAAGAAGACGCGGATGATTACATTGTAAAACCCTTTGCGTTTCCGGAACTTCTTGCCCGCATCCACTCTCTCTCCCGGCGCAGCGGTCAGTGGGAAACCGGCGATTGTCTGACTTACAGAGACATCTGTTATAACGTTGCCCTGCGTCAATTAACAAAAGAAGGACAGCAGCTTCTCCTTTCCAGAAGGGAAGGCGCTCTGCTGGAATTTTTTCTGCGAAATACCGGACAGACTCTGCCCCGCGGACTTTTACTTTCCCGGGTCTGGGGACCGGATGCGGAAGTGGAGGACGGGAATCTTGATAACTATATCCATTTTCTCCGCCGCCGGTTAAAGGCTGTACAAAGCGAGGTGTCGCTGACCACCGTGCGGGGCGTAGGATATGTGCTGGATTTATGATAACGGTGCGCCCCTCTGACTGTGCTCCTATCCGCCCTGTCCGCGCTTCGCACTGCTGACGAAGCGGACAGAGAACGCTTCATTCATATGATGTATTCCGAGGGAAAACGGATGTCACGGCTCATAGAAGATATGTTGTTCCTTGCCAACTCAGACGCCAATGCCTGGCGGCTCTCCATGGAAGATACGGCCCTTGATACACTTTTGCTGGACGTTTTTGAAAAATATGAGCCGGAAGCCGCAAAAAAAGAGCACCCGCTTTCCATCTCCCTTCCAAAAGAAGAAATTCCTCTCTGTTGCTGTGACGGACAAAGAATCACGCAGGTACTCTGTATTCTCATGGATAATGCCTTTTCCCACACTCCGGCAGGCAGCCGTGTCGCCCTTTCTCTCTCTGTCATGGAGCATCATTTTATCCTGAAGGTCAGTGATAATGGTCCCGGCATTCCGGATGCAGAGAAAGAAAAGGTTTTCGAGCGGTTCTATCGGGCGGAGGATTCCAGGACCGACAAAGAACATTTCGGTCTGGGACTTTGCATCGCAAAAGAGATCATTGAAGCGCACGGCGGACAGATCCGGTTGACGAACAATGTTCCGACGGGAGCCGTGTTCACGATCACACTGCCGGGCGCATGATACGCTGGTTATTGATCAATTTTTTTGATCACCTTCGCCGGCACGCCGCCCACGACCGTGTTCGCCGGAACATCATGAGTTACCACGGCTCCCGCCGCCACGATCGCGTTATCCCCGATCGTCACACCCGGAAGGATGGTCACATGCGAACCGATCCAGACTCTGTTGCCCACATGAATCGGCGCGAAATGATTATCGCTCCGGTTCTCCGGCTTTTTTCCGTGATTGATGGTGGCAAACACGACCTGGGAACCGATCAGTACGTCATCCCCGATGTAGACGCCGCCCTGATCCTGAAAGTGGCAGCAGCTGTTGATGAATACTCTCTTGCCGACAAAGATATTTTTGCCGCAGTCCGTATAAAACGGCGGAAACATAGAAAAGGATTCGTCCACCGGCTTCCCGATGATCTCAGAAAAAATCTCCCGCATCTCTTCCGGCTCATGAAACGACTGATTGAGCTTGCTGGTCAGCCGCTGCGCCTCCGCCGCAAGGATATGCATATTCTGGTGAAGAGGAGAACCTCCCTTTACCATATTTCCTTCCCGCATATATTTTAAAAATTCTTCCATATTCATTTTCTTCATTTCTCCTTCTGATCTTTTTATCATTGCAGAATCATTATACAAAGGAACGGTCTGGAAGACAAATATTTATTCTGTATATAGTGACATAGAAAAAAGGCATATTATCTTTCGGATTCCTGTGTGTTCCTGTGTTATCTCGGCCACCGTTCCGGCGCCTCCAGTAGCGGCGTAAAGGCAGTATGCGGTTCCTTCTGGTACCAGTAGGCCACCGTCGCCACATCGTCCTGTCTCTCAAAAAGACCCCGGTGTCCCACGCCGATCTGCTGCAGAGTCACCCGCAGATCTTCCTCAAAGCAGATGGGATCCAGGATATGCCAGCGATAGAGGCCGCGCATCGGCATACAGTCGTCGTTGTGATAATCGTTGTGGATCAGATCATCCTGCCGTGAATAATACGGATATCCCAGGTACGGCATAGAATAATTCTGCTCCACCGTCTTTCCGTTTACCTGGTGGGCAAAGCTCCAGGAACCTCCAAAATAATCTTCCGTTCCGGTGCCGCAGATTGTCGGATAGTCTTCGTCCCCGTCCAGATAAAATTTCACTTCGCCTTCGCCCCACCAGTATCGCTCCAGAGTGGTGAGCGCCAGATACGTCCCCACATAATGCCCGCTGCCATGCACACCGTCAAGGATCACATAATCTTTTCCCTTTTCTGTGAGCTTCTGCCGTCTCCACTGGGCATGGAAGTACATGGTATCTTCCGGAAGGGCGTCTACAAGTCCGTAATCAATCTGGTAGAAGAACGCCGGGATTGGATTAGCGTGCTGATTCTCCAGCGTGATCTTTGCCTTTCGGCGAAACGGCATCGGAAAATAACAGTTAAAGCCCCGGTTCGGAGCGACCGCGATGGGAACGGAATTGACGATACATTCCCTCCCGAAACCACAGCAGAAGAAGTCGCCCAAAGGCGTCTCCACAGAAGGCGTTTCCTCTCCGTCCCAGTACATCCGAAGAACCAGATCCCGCAACACAAAACAATCGGCATCGCTGGTCTTATTATCCACCGTGATCCAGATATGCTGAATGACACCCGGACCCTCTATCTCAGCAAGGGTCACCGTCTCCCCGGAAGGAATATCCTTAAGACAAGGACTTCCCTTCCTGGACGGTCCCAGCGGGCTTACGGCGCGGCCGCCCTTTCCTTTCTTCCCGGTAGGATTTTCCGCGTTGATCGCGCGGCTTTTCATGTGTTTTGCCATCGGCAGAGAGCCGAGGCCTCCGAAATAATCAAACATTTTCGTCTCCTTTTTATTTTTTGTCCGACATATTTTACCGCAGCGATTCCATGTCCTGTCGCTACAGTTCCTTCTTTTTTATTACGTACCTGCTGATTTCCGGACATTACTCTGTCCGCAGCGCCGTCACCGGATCGCTCTTTGCCGCTTTCTTCGACGGGATCAGTCCGCCCAGCAAGGTAAGACCGATACTTAATAGAATCAAAACGATTGCCGGCGTCGGCGCAAGCACAGCGTTGATCTCATTGTTGCCGGCCACCTGATGGATCACGGCGTTCGCAGGGATCAGAATCAGCAGAGTGAGACCTATGCCGATCAGTCCGGCACAAAGACCGATGATAAATGTCTCCGCGTTAAATACCTGTGAGATATTCCGTTTGGAGGCGCCAATCGCACGCAAGATACCAATCTCTTTCCTTCTCTCCAGAACACTGATATAGGTGATGACTCCGATCATAATGGAAGAAACGATCAGCGAGATTGCCACGAAAGCAATGAGCACATAGCTGATGATATCCACGATATCCGTGACGGAAGACATGAGCGTCCCCACCATATCGGTGTAGGTGATCACCTGCTCTTCTTTTCCCTCTTCCTCCATGCGGCTGTTATAGTCATCCAGAATCTCCACGACATGCTCCTTGCTGGCAAAATCGACAGGATAGATGTCAATGCCGCTTGGATCAGAGAAATCCGCATAGCCGAGCGTCCGCAGGTTATTTTCATACGTTGCGCTCTGGGCAGAACTCATGGAAGTCATCAATTCCGCAAGCTCGTCAAAATCCATATTCATGGAGAAAGCATCGGAAAATGCATCCCCGTTCATATTCATCGCATCTCCCAGTCCGCTTCCAAGCTGTGCCATCATCTGTTCCATGGCATCTCCCATTCCGGCTCCTATCTGATTGACAATCTGTGTCATGATGCCGTTCATCAATGTCTGAATGTCATCAGAATACTCCTCGGTCAGATCCTTCGTCACCTTTTTTAACTCTTTTTTCAAATTTTTCTCTATCTTTCCCGTCCCGATCATGTCGACGATGCCGGACTGAAATTCCTTCTGCGCACCGGATGTTTTGAGATATTCCTGAAAATGTTTTCCCATATCCGCCGGATTCGGTGTTCCGTTTTCAGAGGCATACGTTTCATAACCGGCCGCCAGATCTGACGCCAGACTTTTCAGCTGTTCCTGAGAGACGGTGATATCTCCATTACCGGCGATGATCTTACTGCCCCATTGGTTCAGAATATTTTTTGCATCCTCTGTCTGAATATACTCCATCAGATACTCGTCAAATTTGGAGGGATCCGTGTAGCCTTTTCCGGCTGCATATTTCTGATATCCCGCCATCACATCCTGAAAGAGCCCTTTCATGTCGTCAGCAGACACAGAAAATGTATCATTCTGCGCCAGAATCGACAACAGATGTTCATTCAGGATCTTTCTGGCATTGTCCGTGTTCAGATAATCCAGAAAATATTGTCCAAGATTAGCGTAATCCGCCTCCGGATGCTCTGTGGTATAATCAAAATATCCTTCGATGAGACGGGATGCCAGCGCATTTACATCGTCAGATGGAACGGTCATATCCACGCCGTCCAGAATGCCGTTCCAGTCAATCTCCTTCATCTCCGGCAAATGAAAATTCATCTTATCCGGATCGAGCAGCTCTGACAAATCAATGGAGCCATTTTCTGCATCGCCGGCAGAACCAAACATATCGGACATATCAAAGTCTCCCATGTCTCCGAACATGTCTGACGTATCAAACTGGAACAGATCCTTAAAAGCATCTTCGTCTACCTGAAACAGGGAATCCATATTAAACTCATTGTTTTTGCCGGTTTTACCAAATTTTTTGCCGGTAAACACATTTTTCTTTTCGTTGGCAAGCTGTTCTTTCACGATCTCACTGTCTGAAGCCTGTTCGGCCACATGCTCCGTGAGAGAAGCCGGATAGGCAATCCCGGCATTTAACAGAAGTCCTTTGGCGTCTTCTGCCGGCTGTACGACGCCGACGATCTCGATATCTTCGCCATTCGCCACCAGTTGTTTCATGTATTTTTTGTTATCGGACTTGTCCGTCCACACTTTATAATCCGGGTCATATTCATAGTAATCCGCGCTGTTTACCAGCTTAAATGTGATCCCCAGAATATCCTCATAGGAGTAGGAACCCATATCGCCCGGCGTCTCCACCGTCTCCTCATCGATAAACTGTTTGATCATATCATCAAGCTCCACCGCATCCCGAAGTCCCAGGGTGTAGAGCATAAAATCACTGATACTTCCGCTGGAAGTGAGAACGACCACACATTCATTATAGTTTTCCGGCCAGTGACCCGCTTTCACCTCGTACTGTCCCTCATAAAGACTGGTATTTTCCGGCATCTCATAAAAAATGTCCGTACCCATCATGGAGGACATCATACTGTTGGACCCCATGGAGGAGCCAAGCCCCAGCGCTTCAAAAGACTTATCCGGATTAACCTGACGGATCTTTGTCTTGCCGTCTTGTTTGTACTGCCGGAAAATCTGCGGCGAGATATTATACGAGTACTGCACAGCGCTGGTATACTGCTCAATGCCACTGTCACCGCTGTCAAGATATGCTTTCAGGGATTTCAGATCATTGGAATCCATCGTGGAAAACATATCGGACACCATTTCGATCACGTCCACCTCTCCGTCTTCTTTCTCCTGGCCGGTATCAGCATTGCTCATCATCATGGAAGACAAATCCAGCCCGGTACTCTGGATCTGCAGTGGGTACTGTGAAAGCGTATCCGTCTCCACGCTCTTAATGTAAGCGTTTACACCGGTGGAAAGCGCCAGAATCAGGGCGATGCCGATGATACCGATGGAACCGGCAAAGGAAGTCAGGAGCGTCCTTGCCTTTTTGGTCTTCAGATTATTAAAACTTAAAGAAAGAGCTGTCAGAAAGGACATGGAAGCCTTCCCCATGTTCTTATGTTTTGGCGCCTCTTCCTCCTGCTTTGGCAAAAATGGATGGCTGTCCGAACGGATCTTACCATCCCGCAGGTTCACGATCCGGGTAGCATACTGCTCAGCCAGCTCCGGATTGTGCGTTACCATCACCACCAGCCGGTCTTTGGCAACCTCTTTCAGAAGATCCATCACCTGCACGCTCGTGTTGGTATCCAGCGCTCCGGTCGGTTCATCCGCCAGCAAAATCTCCGGATCGTTGACCAGGGCTCTGGCAATAGCCACCCTCTGCATCTGCCCGCCGGAAAGCTGATTCGGCTTCTTATGCGCCTGCTCGCCAAGCCCCACTTTGTGAAGCGCCTGCAAAGCCCGCTCCCGCCGCTCACTTTTCCCGACGCCGGAGATCGTCAGCGCCAGCTCCACATTGGAAAGCAATGTCTGATGCGGAATCAGATTATAACTTTGAAACACAAAACCAATCGTGTGATTCCGGTAGGAATCCCAGTCCCTGTCCTTATATTTCTTCGTGGAAATTCCGTTAATGATCAAATCTCCGCTGTCATACCGGTCCAGTCCGCCGATGATATTAAGGAGCGTGGTCTTTCCGGAACCGCTGGGTCCTAAGATCGCCACAAACTCATTGTCTCGAAGATTCAGATCCACATGGTCTAACGCCTTTTGGACCAGATCTCCTGTTCTATATTCTTTACAGAGCTGCTTAATCTGAAGCATTCTGATCTATTCCCTTCTTTCTGTCCTTATAATTCTGCATCCAGATATTCAAGAAATGCCGTGCATCCTTTGATCAGGTCGTCGTACGTCTCATCAAAATTACCGGTGTACCACGGGTCCGCGATCTCTCTGCGCTCCCCGGCATACTCGAACAGCATGTGTACCTTGTTCTCCGGATCTTTTTTGATAATACGCATGATGTTTCGCATATTCCACTCATCCATACAGAGCAGATAATCAAACCTGTCATAATCCTGCCTGGTAAGCTGCCTTGCCCGGCGGCGCTCATTGGGAATCCCCATCTCGTCAAGCTTTCTCTTTGCGCCCGGGTGCAGCGACCGACCGATCTCCTCCGTGCTGGTGGCGCAGGACTCGATGTAAAACTCATCTTCCCGTCCTTTTTTCCTGATCATATCTTTTAAAATGAACTCACACATCGGTGAGCGGCAGATATTGCCATGACAGATTGCTAATACTTTTATCATATCTTATATATTCCCGCTTTCTCTTACTATATGTTTTTTTAATTTGTAGTTACGCGAAAATAAGTGTAGCACAACTTTGCATACATTGGTATAGTTTTTCTGCCGAAAGTGATAAAATAAAAATTCACCGCTTCCTTTTAAATCAATATGCCATGGAAATCTAAACAGAATCTAAACGCTCACAAAAGATCTGCAAGATTCTCCTGGTCGTTCCGGTCCACGGTATCCTCCTTGTGGCTTTTCCAGTCCGCGGACGGAGGCCGGATACACTCGCCGTTCTCGTCAAGACGGTCTGCGTACTCCGACGGAACATGGGACGACAGCGACAATGTCCGGGCAAGGAAAAAGCACCAATCATTCCTGACTGATGCTCTTTTAATGAATTATTCTAAATTTCTATTCCCTACATTTCAACAATACGAAAATGATCAATCTGTGAAGATTTTAATTTCTGAAAATAATTTATGCAAACGATATTCGTCAAATGGAAGATACTCCGCAATGGTAAAACCTACGATATCCGAACACCTCTGAATAAGGTGAAGAATTTCTGAAAGTTTTTCTGTAGTCATTTTTCCACCGCCCGAACCATCTCCGGTTAACTCTGGATTTGCAAAATATGTAGAATGGAAGAATCTCTCATCCAATACATCTATATCAAAGTGAACCACAACATGTTCAAATCTTTTAGCAAATGCCCGGATATCCTCATCTGAAACAAATTCCCCTGTCTGAACTTTATAATTTACATTCATACCATCTAAAAACTTTTTCTGATAATCATGCAATTCCTGCAATCCTACATACAATATTTCGTCTGGTTTGAATTTTGGATACTTCATCAATCCGGACAGCGATGCGTCTCCATAACCCAGCAAATTCCCTAAAACCATAGCATGAGCATTTGGATAGCCATCCGCTATGGTTGATACATCCGGATGTGCATCAATCCAGATAATACCGACCCCCTTATACTTTCCATGCAGATAGTCAAATGGAGCCTGGGACACCATACAGTTGCCTCCAATAGTAATGATTCTATCAGGATTTTCTAATTCGATTTTATGCATAGCATCCTGAATTCCGCTGACAACCTCTTCTTTTCCATAAATTCCATCTGTTACCGTTTTTTCTTTCCCTGTTGGAGGAAGAATATTAACCCGAATCAATGGCTGTTTTTCATTTTCCGGCAGAATATGTGCCATAAGACCTGCGCCAAAATAATACGCATCCAAACCTCCACTCACATAATCTGGATATAATAATCTTATTGTTTTCACGCTTAGACCTCCTTAACTATTAATTATCTTTTCGCATTTTTGCCCGCCTTCTTTTCTTCACACCACCCGTACTATCTGCTCATACAGCAGAAAATCTTGTTTTGTGAATCTTTTGTTCATATGCATATGCCCCATAAACCAGTAGTTATAGTCGATGGTACATCGTATGTCTTCCAGATATTCTGTCAGGATGTCCTGGTTGTATGCGCCGAAACCCAGTAGGGCGATAATGGAAGCCGGCGGTGAATGGGTGATGATATAATCGACACGGTTTCCGGTTTTTGCCAGGTTAGACAGACCGTTTTGCATTTCTTTATCTGATGGAAGTTCTTCTTTCCACCAGCTGAGACCGTCGATCCGATACATGTATTTTCCGCGCCGGTCCAGTTTTTTGGCTTCTTCTTTCCAGTTTTCTTTTTGAAGGATTCCATCGGAAATGTCATGGGAAGAGGCTCCGCCGAAGGCAAAGACGGAACTTCCGTCAATGCGGAAGGTCTCCCCGCGCATCAGATGAAGGATGGACGGGCGAATCACATGTACATTTCCACCGTAGCGGTTTTCGACAGGAAATGTGGACAGTCGGTCAAAATTCTCGTGATTTCCGCAGACAAAAAGCGTGGTAAAAGGTTTTTGATCCAGCCAGTCCAACCAATAGTTTTCATTTTTCATTGCTTTTCTGTTATCTTCCTGGCACCAGATACCGCCGAAATCTCCGCAGATGATAACAAAATCCTCTTTCGTCATTTCTTTTTGTTCTGGAAAAATGTCCGTGGAAAATCGGCGAAAGTCTCCATGAGTATCACCGGTGACGTAAATCATATACCCTCCTCCTCCCCGTGCTGGGAAATTAATGCTTCCTAAGTATAAATATTTTACCATTAACAGACGGAAAAACCAAGCTGACGATGAATTCACTTCTTGTCCTGACGGGCAAAATAGTATAGAATAGCATCGAGAAAAATTAAAGGAGCTTTCATTATGAATCCGGAAAATAAAACTCTGTTGAAAAAACTGCTGGTGCTTGTTCTTCCCATGGCGCTGCAAAACCTCATGGCTTCGCTGGTCAGCGCCTCCGACGCGCTGATGCTCGGTTTCTTAAATCAGAGCTCTCTGTCGGCAGTGTCGCTGGCAGGACAGGTACAGTTTGTATTAAGCTTGTTTCTGGGCGCCTTTTCCATCGGGGAATCCGTTCTTGCTGCCCAGTACTGGGGCAAGGGGGAGAAACACCGTCTGGAAGAGATTCTCGGGATTGTTCTGCGCTTTTCCATACTGGTTTCTTTCCTGTTCACGTTGGCCGCGCTGTGCGCGCCGGAACTTTTAATGCGGATTTTTACCAATGACGAAGAACTGATCCGTCTGGGAGCGTCTTATTTGAGAATTGTCTCTTTTTCTTATTTCTTTATGGGAATCTCGCAGATGTATCTGTGTATCATGAAAAATACAAATCGTGCCCTTCGCAGCACTCTTTACAGTTCTTCAGCAGTCATTCTTAATATTATCATAAATGCGCTGCTGATTTTCGGACTGCTCGGCTTCCCGAAACTGGGAATCGCCGGAGCTGCCATCGCCACCACCATCTCCCGTGGCGTGGAACTGGCATTGATTTTATATGAAAATGTAAGACAGTCGGAAGTGCGGATCCACATAAAACATCTTCTGCATCCCCTCTCCTGGCTGCAGAAGGATTACATACATTATACCTGGCCATCTCTTGCCAATCAGGTGATCTGGGGATGTGGATTTACCATGACTTCCGTCATTATGGGACATCTGGGAACCGATGCGGTGGCAGCCAACTCCATCGCGCAGATCGCCAAAAATCTGGCCGCCTGTCTCTGCCTGGGAATCGGCACCGGTTCCGGAATCATCATCGGAAATGAACTGGGACAGGGCAATCTGGCTCACGCGAAAAAGACCGGAAATAAATTATGTATCATCTCTCTTGTCGCCGGAGCCGCCTCCTGCCTCGTTCTGTTCGCCTGCATCCCGCTGATCCAGGGATTTGCCGGCACGTTAAGCCCACAGGCGCAGGACTATCTTCGATTTATGTTGTTCGTCTGCTCCTACTATATGATTGGTAAATCGTTCAGTGCCACCGTCATCGGCGGCGTGTTCAGCGCCGGTGGTGACACCCGGTTTGGTCTGCTCTGCGATACCATCAATATGTGGGCGATCATTGTACCTGTCGGATGTATCGCAGCTTTTGTCCTGAACCTGCCCGTCCCGGTTGTCTATTTTCTTCTGAACCTGGACGAATTTACAAAAATGCCGGTGGAAATCTGGTATTACCGCCGGTACCGCTGGGTAAAAAATATCACGCACACTGAAACTTAGACTAAAATATATCTTTCACAGCACCTTTGCCGGGCAGAAATTCAGATAATCTCCCGACACGAGCATGTAGTTTACGCCACGGTACTCGCCCCGGATACTGTCTCCGAAGCGGCTCTCGCCGTGGCAGTGAGAGTATACCACTGTCTCCACGCCATACTCTTCCGCCATATCCGTAAATGGAGAGCTTTTCTCCAGGATATTGGTGGGCGGGTAATGTAAAAACATGACAAACTTTTGGTATCCGGCATCTTTCGCCTGCCGGAAAGACTCCCGGAGGCGGTCCGTTTCCCGGTGTACCAGTTTCTGCGCGTGTTGTTCCTTCTCTTCGTCCCAGCCCACGATCTGCCCCCGGCGATTGAGATAAAAAGGCCCCTCGAACGTATATCCTTTTGTCCCGACCAGCGCATAGTCTTTGTAAGGGATAAAGTTATTCTGGAGAAAAAATAACTTTCCGGCAAACAGTTCATTCAGCCGGCCGGTCTTGTTGGCGCTCCAGAACATATCATGATTGCCGCGAAGCAGAACTTTACGTCCCGGCAGCCGCTCAATGAACGCCAGATCTTCCTCGCACTCTGCCAGCTTTCTCCCCCAGGAATGATCGCCGGTGAGAACAAGCGTATCCTCCGGCTTTATGATTTTATTTACATACTTCTCTATCTTTCTCTCATGGTTCTTCCAGACTCTTCCAAACTTGTCCATAGATTTATCTGCCTGAAAGCTCAGATGCAGATCGCCCAGAGCATAAAGAGACATAAAAGCCACCTTCTTTCTGTTTGGTATCTGTTTTCATTCGCATTTATCTCCATCTGGTATAAAACTGTCAAAAATGATGACCTGAAAAATTTTCTTTGCCCGTTTCAGTTCATCCTGATTTCTGATGGTCCAGGCAACATTTTCCACATCAAAAAGTTTTCTGCAAAGCGCATACCCAGGGCTTCTGCTCCAAATATGGTTGTACGCGATAAAATCCGGTCTTGCCTTAAAGTTTAATAATAAGTTGGTCAGAACAAACTTCTCTGTCCATCTCCGCCCTGGCTCATCTCTGAAATAATTGGTACTTAACTGTCCGCGAATCACATACGGACGATTCTTCCGGAACCATTCCACAGCCAATGGATGAAAAGACTCCATACAATACACGCCATCATAGCCATCCATGATCTCTGCCATCTTCTTCGTAGTCGCCTTCCAGTCCCCTTCTGCCTTTACTTCGACGATCAATGGCACTTTGCCGCCAATAACTTTCAACACATCTTCAAAAAGAGGAATTCGCTCTGCGGTCTCCCCCAATGTGAAATGCTGTAACTGAGCCAATGTACATTTATGTAAAATATGATCCACTCCGCACATCCGTTTCAGCGACTCATCATGGAATACGACCATCTGATGATCTGCTGTCAGCTGCACGTCAAGTTCAATGCCATATCCATTCTCCACCGCCCACCGAAACGCCGGAATTGAATTTTCCGGTATGCCTTTTTTATTATCAAACAATCCTCTATGGGCAATATACTGCTTCTCAAACACAGCCATCTCCTGCCGTCTTGTGGTGTTTGGTTTCACACAGTACAAAAATAGAACTACAGCTGCTGCGATAATTACTAACACTCCAACTATCATTGTTTTTGTCCTCTCTCCCTGGTTATCATCCATTTGCCATGGCATCTCCCATTGACACGATGCAAAATATTTTTCTTTTTTAATCTGCTTATAATCCTTTGAATGGTCCGTATTGATTTTCCTGTTCTCTCGGAAAGTATTTTTTGTGTGACATCAGGATTGTCTTCAATAAAACCTAAAATCATCTTTTCATCTGATGTAAGTTCTAAAGCATCATCCAAACCGCCATTTAAACCGCCATTTTGGCGGTTTGAAAATTCCTTTTTGGCGGTTTGACCTTCAACAGTATAATCCTCGTCCGGAACATAATCCAAATGCAAATATCTGTTCTTTAATTCAAAATTTGTTCCCAAAAGTAAATTACTGAAAAACAACTCCAAATACTTTGTTGTAGCATAAATTCCCTTCCGCAGATTACTGTAATTCGCTCTTACCAGTGCATTTCTGAAATACCAGGAATGTCTTTCAAACATATCATTATTAATCTGAAAACCCAGAGTATTCAAATACTTAATTATAAATACCGCTGTTGCCCGCGTATTTCCCTCACAAAAAGGATGGATCTGCCAAATATCACAGGTAAATTTAGACAAGTGACGTATAATATTTTCCATGGAAAGCCCGCCATAAGAGAATTCCTTTTCCGTACTAAAATCATATTCCATCGTCTCCCGGATATTTGTATAAGAAGAATATACCACCGATTCCCCTTTTAAAACCCATTCCCGTTTGGAAATATTGTAATCACGAATCTTTCCTGCCTCCTTGAAAATCCCCTCAAATAATCTCCTGTGAATACCTATCCATTCCACACTGGAAAAATTAAATGATCTCTCTCCAAGCAATTTGGTGATTCTGGATGAAACAATATCCGCCTCCCGGGTTTTTTCTTCTACCTGATTTCGTTCCTTCCGCTCCTCATAATAACTGAAAAGTCTTTGTTCTGCTTCATCAATCGATATTTTACCTTCGATATGATTTTTCGCAGTATCCAATAAATAAGGCGACGTCTGTAACCCATCCACATCCTGAAGACCAATGGCCGTCATCCATGCTTCACTTTTTTCCTTTTGTGAAGGTTCCCCCTGTCGAATATATTCGCTCAAATCCATTTGCCAGTTATTCTTTGATGACATATGAACCTCCCTTTGTTTCACTTTCTTTTCACAAATAACAGCGTCACTAAAGCACGCGCTGATTTCCGGCGATTCAACAATCCATTTACTGCTGTGATACAAAATCTTGTTAAAATATTTTCCTCCCCTCAACAATTCCCCGCATACACCCACTTTAAATATTTCCCGGCTACTGCTTTCAGCCGGTATATTTTCTCCACATCCATCGCTGACCGGTCCGTCATCTTGTATCGCGGAAAGAAGCGGGTCACATGGAGAGGAATATCGGGATTCATGTCGGCAATCCACCGCGCTTCCTGTTCCATCTCCTCTTCGGAATCGTTCTCGCCCGGTACGATGAGAGTAGTCAGTTCGATGTGGCAGTTTGCGTCCCTGCCGGCCGTCCGCTCGATAAAACGTTTCACCGTACCCAGGTTTCCGCCCAATTTTTGATAATAGTCTTCGCTGAATCCTTTCAGGTCAATGTTCATGGCGTCCATGTAAGGGAGTATCTCTTCCAGAACGGACAACTCCGCCGTGCCATTGGTGACCAGAACATTTTTCATGCCGCGGGCGTGTATCAGACGGGCGGTGTCCCGGACATATTCCCAGCCGATCAATGACTCGTTGTAGGTGAAAGCCACGCCGATATTTCCGTAGATTTTGCATTGCTCTGCCATGTCTGCCAGTTCCTCCGGCTGCATTTCCCGATATGCCGCATCAGATTCTCCGATCATGGAAATCTCATGATTCTGGCAGAATGGGCAGGACAGATTACAGCCAAAACTGCCTACCGACAAAATCTGGCTGCCCGGATGGAAGCGGCGCAGGGGGAACCATCACTGCACCTTTTACTGCCATGATAACCCTCCTCTTCTAAACAAGATTTTCAGATATATCTTCCTTTGATAAGTCTTACATTTACGGTCAAAAATCATACCGCAGCACAGCGCAGTTCTTTACGCCGAATGCGGCATATTCTTCATTGGTCATCTCATAAAAATACGACTGTACCACTCTGGCAATGCCGTTGTGGGCTACCAGTATGTATGTTTTCTCATCGGATTCTGCTTTCACATCGTCCAGCAGATTGTAAATCCGCTGCGCCAGGTGAAGCATGGATTCTCCACCGTCATAGCGGCAGCAGAAATCTTCCTTCGCCTTCTTAAATTCCAGCCCGTCTCTGGCCGTGGACTCCCACTTTCCGAAGTTTTGCTCGATAAGACGCGGTTCCATTCTGGCCGGAATGCCGGTGATCTCAGAGATATGCCGGGCAGTCTCCGCCGCACGGCTGAGTGGCGAGTAGAGGATTTCATCGGCTTGTATGCCCTCCTCCACGATCTTTTTTCCTGTCGCAATAGCCTGCTGATGGCCCAGTTCCGTCAGCGGAATATCCGTTGCCCCGCAGATTTTATTTTCCACGTTCCACACGGTCTGACCGTGGCGAACAAAATATACATGTCCCATATGATTTTCCTCTCTTCATGTATGAGTTACCCCCATTTCCCTCAGTATACCACCGGCAAAATCCCGTCGCAACCTTCCTGTTCACTTTTGTTGCCTGCCTTTGAGATATAATCAGGAATAGTTTACATTTCCTTTTGCGCTGCAGCTTCCCCATCGGGTTCTCTGATTGCGGATGGTGATTCGTCCGACAGTCACTCCCATTTTTTGGCTGTAATACTCAACCCGCCGGACAAATTTCTTTTTTATCTCCTCAATTTCTTCTTTCGTCAGCTCCTGAACGGGAACGGCTCCCGTTGTTTTCTGCACAACAGCTTTTTGCTCCGCCTTTTTCACCTATAATGCAATATATATTCCCGAAGCATCGATTGTTTTCCTCCTGTCACATAGTATCTTTTTCAGAAAAATGGCAACCGCATCCATCGCCAATCCAGTCCAAAGTATTGACTGCGTCAGCCCGTCACCCCTGCGCAAAATAACGGCTCAGAAACCATACAAACAGCATAACCTGCAAAATCAGAAAAATTGGCACGCCGATGGTAAACTTTTTGTGCAGCGTCTTGTGATGAAAGCCATACATTCCTGCCAGTGCTCCGACACTCCCGCCAACGAGCGCCGCCAGCAGAAGCGCGCTCTCCGATATCCGCCACCGGTGATGTTTTGCTTTCCATTTATCCAATCCGTACAACAGAAATGTAAAAATATTGATGATGATCAGATAGAATACTAATATTTTCATTGATCTTCTCCTCTTATGCCTGCTTCACAGTATCCCGGCAGCAATATCCGAAGACAAACTGGTCTTTTCCATTCTTTTTTGCCTCATAGAGAAGCCGGTCCGCGTGTCGGTACATTCTCTCCAGAGAGTATATTTCCTCAATGGGAATAACGCCAATACTGCAGGTGATCTGTGCATTTCCTATTTCAGACTGTTTCAGCCGGTCCTTCATCTGATTGAGGGCCCGCTCTATTTCTTCCCTGGACATGCGTTCTGATATCAATGCCACAAACTCATCTCCTCCCAGACGCTCGAACAGATTATCAGGGCCAAACGATCCCCTTAAATCATCCGCCACTTCCTTTAACAACTGATCACCCACGGGATGCCCGTATGTGTCATTGATATCTTTAAAAGAATCTACATCAAGGATGATAAAATATCCGGTCTTTTCCGGCAAAGTGTCTTCCTTGTGATAACTTTCCAGGCGCTCCTGCCCCACATGAAAAAACTGCTGGCGGCCGAGCAGACCCGTCAGGCCATCAAGCCTCGCCTCATAATACAGATAATCGATATTTTTCTGATACAACATAATACCCAGGATCACCAGAACAGCCAGCGAGATCATCCC
This sequence comes from Candidatus Anaerobutyricum avicola, assembly GCA_019113845.1. GTDB lineage: Bacteria > Bacillota > Clostridia > Lachnospirales > Lachnospiraceae > Anaerobutyricum > Anaerobutyricum avicola. The sequence continues at coordinate 59,721 of DXGQ01000010.1, read as the reverse complement.
CATGAGGAACTGCACCTGTAAATGCATCAGATCATAGGAAATCTCGTCGGAGAGCGTCAGGTGATACTGGCGCATCACTGTCTCGATACGATTTGTAAAGTAGCAAAGCACCACGATGATATCTGCAATGATCGTAAACGGAATAAAATCCCATCGGGCAATGTCATCCGCAATATTATTCAGCCCAAAACCGGCTTCCGGAAAAAACAGCTGCATGCATCCATATACCAGTATGGTGTGAATGATCCGCCCGGCAGAGGAGGCTATGACAATCCAGAAGACGGGAAGTTTACCCTGTAAATATTTTAAGTATATCATGTAAACATTACTAACTCAACTGTCCCAACTGAAATTTTATAAAAATGTCACTACTATATATAATTTTTTTCTTCCACAGGAACACAATTTCCCCTGCAACAAAAATACGACAGGGATACCTTCTGTCCCTGCCGTATAAAATGTATTTCAAATTTTTCTATTCCGTCTGCAGCTTCGTAAATGTCTCGCTCTTTTTTACGCTGTCCGGCTCCGTATAACCTTTTTCCATAAAAAGACATTTTTTCGGGCAGACAGACACGCAGCTCCCACACTGGACACAGTCAAACCGCTCTATGGTCCAGGTACCCGCCTTCCTGTCCACAGCAATGGCATCAGACGGGCAGGAACGCATACAAAGACCGCAGGAAATGCAGTCGTTTATCTCAATCCGCACATGTCCGCGCATTCTCTCCGGATAATCCGCCAGCGCAAAAGGATACTGCGTCGTCGCCGGCTCCCGGAACAGATTTTTTAACATTCTTCCCGCCAGGGTAAACGCTCTTGCTTTTTCCATATGACTTTCTCCTTTCCGCAGACTGTTTTACCGTTCCGTACAGCTTATGCACGGGTCAATGGTCAGGATCAGCACCGGCACATCTGCCAGCTGGCACCCTTTTAATGTCTCCACCAGCGGTGGAATGTTGCTGGTGGTCGGCGTCCGCAGACGGAAACGGTCAAGGAACTTCGTTCCGTTTCCCTTGACATAATAGATCGCCTCCCCGCGGGGCTGCTCGATCCGCATGAAGTATTCTCCGGAAGGATTGCCTTTTACCGGCGTCTGGATATCGCCCTCCGGAATCTTGCCGATCGCCTCCCGGATCAGATCAAAGGACTGGAACAGCTCTTTAAGGCGCACCTCGCATCGCCCGTAGCTGTCTCCGTCGCCAGATACGATCGGCTCCACAGACAGGTCTTTATAGGCGCCGTATCCGAGCAGTCTGGTGTCATATTCCACACCGCTGGCCCGGAGCATCGGTCCCACCGCTCCCAGCAAGATGGCGTCGTCTTTTTTCAGAATCCCCGTCCCTTTCAGACGGCTCTGCACCGTGTAATCCTGCAGGAAGGTGTCTACGAGGGGCTTCATCTCCCTCTCGATATCTTTGATGGTCTCCAGCAGATGTCTTAACATACTGCTGTCCATATCTTTCTGGACGCCGCCCACCTTGTTGACGGAGTGGATGATCCTTCCGCCCGTCGTCTCGTCAAACATATCAAGAATCTTTTCCCTGATCCGCCAGCTCTCCATAAAAAGGCTCTCAAATCCAAGGGCGTCCGCCAGAAGTCCCAGCCAGAGAAGATGGCTGTGGATCCGGCTCATTTCCACCCAGATGACCCGCAGATACCGGGCGCGATCCGGCACTTCGATCCCCATGACATTTTCCACGGCCATGCAGTACCCCAGGCCGTGCCCGCAGCTGCAGATACCGCAGATTCGCTCTGCAATGTATACATATTGTTTAAAATCTCTCTTTTTTACCAGTGATTCCAGCCCCCGGTGCACATATCCGATGCTCGGAACCGCGCCCACCACAGTCTCATCCTCCAGCACCAGATCCAGATGGACCGGTTCCGGCAGCACGGGATGCTGGGGACCAAAAGGTACGATACTTCTCTTTGCCATCTCTCCCTATTCCTTTTCCTTAAACGGTGTCTCTACGTCGATCCGGTACAATTTATCTTTATAATCCGGCTTGATATGAGTGATATTGACCCCAAAAAGCTCTTTCGCCTCATTTTCCTGAAGAAAGGCACAGGGATAAATCTGGGTGATGCTGGCCACCTCCTCATCTCCATACGCCACGAAGCGATAGGTACGCATATCATATCCTTTGCAGAAAGAGTAGCTCATCTCGAATCCGCCTTCCACCGTCGTGGCACAGATCTGGACCAGCCGCCATTTCTCCGTTCTCATTTTTACGATTGCCGGAAAAAACTGCCTGGCGTTGATCTCTCTGATATCATTTTCGTACTCCATCCCTGTCATCCCTCCTTTTTACTTCTCGCCGCCTGCTTTTCATCGAGTATCTTTAAAGCCTTCACCACACCGTCGATGATGGCCTCCGGACGCGCGGCGCATCCCGGCACATACACGTCCACCGGGATGACGGTGTCTATCCCGCCCCGGATATTATAACATTCTTTAAATACGCCGCCGGTGCAGGCGCAGATTCCCACTGCCACCACGACTTTCGGCTCCGGCATCTGGCTGTAGATCTGTTTTACCACGCTCTCAGTCTGGCTGTTGACCCCGCCGGTAATGAGCAGGATATCCGCCTGAAACGGATCTCCCGTATTGATGATACCGAACCGCTCAATATCATATTTCGGCGTCAGACAATCGAGCACTTCTATGTCACATCCGTTGCAGCTGCTGGCATCATAATGAAGCAGCCACGGTGATTTTGATACTTTCCCCATTCTTTTTCCTCCTGCCTCTTACTTATCCAACATTAAGATCAAAATATTTACGCCTCCGGCTACCAGGGTAACCACCCAGCAACTGTAGAGCAGTGTTTTCCACTTGACACGGGCGCTGACGTTATCCCACAGTGTCTCCAAGAAGAAGATCACCGCACAGAAAAACAGCGCCACGATCCAGCTCCACCAGGTGCTGTTCACAAAGAACAGGCAGAAGATTCCGAGAAGCAGGACCATCTCATAATATTCCGCGATATTCATGATGGCAAGCGTCGTTCCGGACATCTCCGTCGTCAGCCCCTTGACCATCTCCTGATGGGCGTGGTGACTGGTGGAAAGGTCAAACGGAGACTTTCTGAACTTGATCGCCGTCGTAAACATAAAACCAAACAAAAGCCCCGGCATCCACAGTACCGCGCTCACATCTTCCCGGATGATATCTGACACTAAAAACGAACCTGTCGTCAGATAAAATCCTACCGCCACCAGAAGGGTCAGCGGCTCATAGGCCATCATCTGCAGCATCTCTCTGCTGGAGCCCATGTTGGAGTATGGGGAAGAGTCGCTGGACGCCGCCATGATCAGGAACATATCCGCCGTACTCAAGATAAAGAGGACCATAAGAAGGTCCGCCCCGGCAAACAGCATACTTCCGGCGATCATCAGGATCACCAGATAACTCATGTTAAGGAAGAGCTGGACATTGTTGACTCCGATCCTTTCCTTGGCAAAAAGCTTTCCCAGATCATAAAACGGCTGCAAAAGTTTCGGTCCTTTCCTTCGCTGCATCCTCGCGCTGATAATGCGGTCCACGCCGTCGAGAAGCGCGCCCAGGAAAGGAGCTAAGATCAGATACGCCAGAACAAAGATTACTTTCACCATGACACACCTCCTATGACAAGACAGAACCCGATGACAAGCACCGCCGACGCGATGATGAGTGACGGAATCCTCAGATGTCTCCGCCCGAATTCAAACCGCAGATACCAGTTGCTCAGATACAGATGCTCTTTCTCCCCGTAACTGTTCGTAAAGAATCGGTTATCCCCCTCGTTGATTCCGTTCATGTAGATCGGCACCAGTTCTGTGTGGGACCGCCGGCTGATGAAGAACATGGCGGCCGGAACCACAAAGATCGAGACGAGCATCACCGCCATGGTCGTCAGCACGCTCATGGAGAGCACGTCCGTGGAGTTTCCGAAAAGCTGCCGCACGATCGGATTGACAAGCCATCTGGCCACCAGCGGCAGCAGCAGACACATGAGAAGCATCACGCAGGCATGGAACAGCATGGACAGATACTCATCCTTTCTTGTCACATCTTTTACCGTATCCCGCGGGATATGCCGGCACAGCAGCTTGGAAAGCCATTTTGTCCAGTAAAACATCGTTGTCGCACTGCCGTAAGCGATGCACAGTACCAAGATCACGTTGCCTGAATCCACAAAGGCCTTTAACGCCACCCATTTGGAGATCAGCATACCAAAAGGAGCCAGATACATGCCCGCGATACCGATTCCCATGATATAGGCAAGCCGCGGCACCCGGATGATCAGGCCGTGCATATCTTCAATATCTCTGGAACCTAACGTATTCTCCGTGGCGCCCACGGACTGAAACAGCATGGACTTGCTGACCGCATGGAACATCATAAGGAAGATGGCCGCCCACACCGTCTCCTCCACTCCGATTCCCGAGCACGCCACGATCAGCCCCAGATTGGAGATCGTCGAAAAAGCCAGCACCTTTTTCGCGTCATTTTGCGCGATGGCCATCATACTGGCCATAATAAACGTAAGACCGCCGATACTGGATACGATCAGCCCCACAAGATTACCGGACAGCGCCGGAGAGATACGAATGAGCAGATAGACGCCCGCCTTTACCATGGTCGCGCTGTGAAGGAGCGCGCTTGACGGCGTCGGAGCCACCATCGCTCCCAGAAGCCAGGTGGAAAACGGAAGCTGCGCCGATTTGGTCAGGCCCGCCAGCGACAGGCACATCAGCGGCAGCAGCGCTCCGGTGCTCACCACATCGAGAAGCTGCAGGGAACCTTCCATCTGCGCCATCAGCACAATGGCGACCGCAAAGCCCAGGCCTCCAAGCAGGTTCATCCACAGGGCACAGAAGCTGTTGCCGACCGCCTCCTCCGTGCGGGTATAACCGATCATCAGGAAAGAGATCACACTGGTGATCTCCCAGAAGAAATAAATCCAGATCAGGTTCTGGGAAAGTACCAGCCCGAACATGGCGGCAAGGAACAAAAACAACATGGAGAAGAAGAACGGCTGTCTGTCCTCCACCTCCTTATGATGTTTATGATACCCTTTCATATAACCAACGGTGTAGATACAGATAAACTCTCCGATAAACGCAATGATGATGCACATCAGGATCGTGAGCCAGTCCACCATCATATGTGGTCCCTCCGTCACTTCAGCGGTAAATTCCACATAAAGCACCAATGCTGTCTGCAGCACAGACAAAACAGCGGGCACGATCCTTCTGTACCGAACACTCATCCAGATGATCAGACACATGAGAAAAATATCCCCCACTGTCATGAGGTGATCGATGATCTCTGTCCGTGGATAAAATGTCCAGGTCTGCGCCCCGCCGCCAATCCAGTCGACAATGAACAAGACGGTCATTGCCATAATCACACCGGCGCCTGCGTAGACGATGTATCCCCGGATTTTTTCATTCCGGACGATCTGAAAGACCACCGCAAGTACTGCCGGTATTCCAATCAGGAATGGTATCATTGATGTTGTCCTCCTTTCATTTTCTCTTCTTTTGAACATCGGTCAAAAATTGACTTTTTGCTTTTGATATCATTCTGATTTTAATCCTCATTTACCAATTTTACAAGACTTCTGCTCGATTTTGTAAATATTTTAACCAAAAATCCCGAACAACGTTTATGGAATACATAATATTTTCACGGATTTCTCTGCTTATTTTATATTTATTTTCACAAAAAATGTGTTAGAATCTATAAATGAGCAAATCCAAAATATTGCACAAAAGAAAGACACCCTCTGTAGAATGATGTATAATTGAAGTACCAATTAACAACATACTCACTCAAACAAGGGGGTGTCCGTTGCAAACAGTATACATCATTCCAACCATATTTACAATTACCTGAAAGCATTAAATCTCGGATTATTTTTATCCGATGTGTATCTGAACCACTTATTGACTATCATCCTGTCTGTTTTTCTCCGGGGATACAGGGGAAAAACAGTTGATTTCCAGGAGGTCAGCCATTGCCACAGAACAACGACCGCTTATTTCCTGAATCACGGAAAATGGAAGGACTATGCGTTGCAGGATGTTTTAAAAAGCAGCATCCTCCAAGTCATTTACAGGGAAGCACAGTGTTCCGGACAACCGATTTACTGTATTGTGGATGATACGATTGCTTCACATACCCAGCCTTCGTCACAGGCGGTTCATCCAATCGAAGCTGCGTATTTTCATCAATCGCATTTAAAAGGCTGTCAGGATTATGGGCATCAGGTTGTCGCTGTTATGCTTTCCTGCAACGGGATTACCCTGAATTATGCAGTCATCCTGTACGATAAATCAAGATCAAAGATCCAGATCGTACAGGAGATCGCGGAAGAACTTCCCGCTGCGCCGGTCATTTCCTATTTTCTTTGTGACAGCTGGTATACCACTGCAAAAGTGATGGACCGTTTTATTCGGAAAGGATTCTATACGGTTGGGGCATTAAAGACCAACCGGGTCCTTTATCCATGCGGGATCCGTCAAAAAGCCAGTGCATTTGCCCTTCATTTGCGGAAAACAGACCCGGATGTCAGCCTCGTGACCGTTGGCAGCCGTGAATTCTATGTATACCGCTACGAAGGGGAGCTGAATGGCATTCCAAATGCAGCGGTGATCCTCAGCTATCCGGAGGAAGGATTTGGGAATCCGAAAGCATTGCGCGTATTTCTCTCTACAAATGCAGAGTTATCCACGCAGGAGATCCTGGAAACCTACACGAAACGGTGGCCGATCGAATTATTTTTCCGGCAGAGCAAAAGTAAACTTGCTCTGGACAGCTATCAAATCCGATCCCGTCAGGGAATCCAAAGGTATTGGCTGATCATGTCGTTGGTCCACTATTTGTGCTGTATGCATTCTGGAAACTGCTGCACATTCGAAGAGGGATATGCATTCTTGAAGCAGCAGCTAAAGCAGGAGCAATTTGCAAACCTGTATCACCTCATGAAAAAAAGTAGGTCCATTGAGGAAGCGTTGAAGTTTGTGGGGTAAGTTTGTGCAAAATTCGATATTTGCTCATTTATAGTTAGAATGTCTTTTGGATAACAATAACGCCACAGGAGAATCATTATGCATGAACTTAGTATAACCGAGCATCTTTTAAAAGACTGTATCCGCGAGGCAGAAGCAAAAAACGCGTCAAAAATCCGCGTCATCCGGCTGTGCATCGGAGCGCTTCGCGGGATCGTGCCCGACTGCATCCAGATCTATCTTGATATGCTGGCGGAAGGGACCATCGCCGAGGGCGCGCGGATCGAATCCGAGACGCTCCCCGTCAAAGTGCGCTGCCTGAATTGCGGTAGAGAGGGTGAGATCACTCCTCACCATCTGGAGTGTCCCCACTGCAAAAGTCTGCGGCTAAAGCTCCTGTCCGGCAAAGAATTCTATATAAAGAGCCTGGACATTGATATAAAAGAAAAGGAAACGGAAAGAACACAGGAGGCAAATATTTATGGAAATAAAAGTACTACATCAGGTCATGGAATGGAATGAAGACGTCAGCGAACAGGTAAAAGAGATCCTTGCCGCTCACCAAATCTGCATGATCAACCTCATGGGAAGCCCCGGCGCCGGAAAGACCAGCCTGATCTCCGCTCTGATCGGCAGATTAAAAAAAGACTTTCGCATCGGAGTCATCGAGGGAGATATCGCGGGGCAGGTGGACGCGGAACGCATCGCCGGACTGGGCATTCCCACCGTCCAGCTCAACACCGACGGCGCCTGCCATATCGAGGCTATGAGCATCCGGCACATTCTCCCGGAATTTCCCCTTGATGACCTGGATGTCATTTTTGTGGAAAACATCGGCAATCTGGTCTGTCCCGCAGAGTTCCTGATCGGTGAATCCCTGCGCATCACCTTGCTGAGCATCCCGGAGGGGGATGATAAAGTGGAGAAATATCCTCTCATGTTCACGGACACCGACTGCCTTGTCCTCAACAAATACGATATGTTGCCTTATTTTGATTTTGATGAAGCAAAGGTGCGCGCCAATTACGAGACAGTCAATCCGGACGCTCCCCTCTTTCGCGTCAGCAGCCGGACCGGGGACGAAATGGACGCTTTGAGCGATTATCTTGCCGGACAGATCCGCCGGGCAAAAGAAGGGAACCCTGCGAAAGAGGAATCTGCCGGCGACGATACCGACGCGACAGGAAAGGAGATGCGGTAGTCATGTGTCTTGCCATGCCAATGAAAATCAATACGATAGACGGCGCTTATGCCCGGTGTGAGGCCGGGGGACTTTCTCAGGATATCCGCGTTGACTTCATCACGGATCCGAGACCCGGCGACTACGTCATGGTCCACGCGGGGTTTGCCATCGAAAAAATGTCAGAAAAGGAAGCGCTTGAAAATATCGCGCTTCTTGAGGAAATCAAAAATGCTTTATGAAAACTGGTTCAAAAATCCGGGGGACGTCGACCTCATCCTGCAAAAGATCAGAGAATACAGCGATAAGACGGGCCCCATCCGCCTGATGGAAGTGTGCGGGACACACACCATGTCCATCGCCCGCAGCGGGATCAAAAGTATTCTGCCGGAAAATGTACAGCTTCTCTCCGGTCCCGGCTGTCCGGTCTGCGTCACCCCCGCCAATATGATCGATATGATCCTCGCTCTGTCAAGGCAGTCGGAGATTCTGATCGCCAGCTACGGAGATCTTCTGCGGGTTCCCGGCTCCGCGCGGGGAGACAGTCTTTTAAAACGGCGCGCGGAAGGAGGAAATGTGGAATCCGTGTATTCCCCTGTGGACGCCCTCCGGCTTGCCGGCGAACATCTGGATAAGGAAGTGGTTTTTCTGGGCGTCGGTTTTGAGACGACCGCTCCCGGAACCGCCGCCTGCATTCTGGAAGCGGCTTCCCGCCGCCTCACAAACTTTTCCGTCCTCTGTCTGTTGAAAAAGACTGAACCGGCGCTGCGCTCTCTGATCGAAGCCCCCGACTTCGCTATCGACGGATTCTTATGTCCGGGACATGTGGCAGCCATCATCGGGGCGGACCGGTTTTCTTTTCTCCCCGACGATTACGGGCTGCCCGGTGTTGTGGCGGGTTTTGAGGCCGCCGACCTGCTCTGCTCCATTCTGGAACTGACCCGGATGCTTGCCGAAAAACGTCCGGCATTGAAAAACGAATACACCCGGCTCGTCCGCCCTGACGGCAATCCGGCCGCTCTCTCCCTCATGGACAAAGTATTCTGCTCTGCCCCGTCCCACTGGAGGGGACTTGGATACATCGAGGGCAGCGGTTACGCCATCCGGGAAGAATACGCCCCATGGGACGCTGTAAAAAAATTCTCCTTAAGCCCTCCGGCAGCGGTAGAGATCCCGGGCTGTCAGTGCGCGCAGGTCATCCGCGGCGTCACCCGGCCCGCAGACTGTCCTCTGTTTCGGAATGTCTGCTCGCCATCCGGTCCGGTCGGTCCCTGCATGGTATCGGGAGAGGGAGCCTGCGCCGCAGCCTATCAATATGAATAAATACATTGCTGCGTATCTTCGCATAAAAGGGATAATAATAGAAGGGATAATATATGAAGAAAGAAAACAACAAGACAGGACATCCTGACGACCGTATCACTCTCGACTATGGGAGCGGCGGACTGAAAACTTCAGAATTGATCGAACGGATTCTTCTCCCCGCTTTTGACAATCCGGCACTCTCCTCCCTGGGAGACGGCGCGCTTTTAACCGGAAACCGGCAGCTTGTCTTTTCCACCGACAGTTTTGTGGTCACTCCCTGGCGTTTTCCCGGCGGCGACATCGGCAAACTCTCCGTCTGCGGCACCGTCAACGACGTCTGCATGGCCGGAGGCGAACCAAAGTATTTAAGCCTCTCCTTCATTTTAGAAGAAGGGTTCCTGTTCTCTGATTTCAGAGATATCGTCGCTTCCATTGCCCGGGAAGCGAAAAAAGCCGGCGTCTCCATCGTCACCGGCGATACCAAAGTAGTGGAAGCCGGCAAATGTGATGGCATCTACATCAACACAGCGGGAATCGGTTTCCAGAGAGTCTCCCTGCCCGGGAAGACAGGCATCCGCCCCGGCGATGCCGTGCTCATAAGCGGGACCATCGGCTGCCATGGCGCCGCCGTCATGATGGCGCGCTCCGGCCTTCTCTCTGACGACAGCCCGCTGGTTTCTGACTGCCGCCTCCTGCACGAGATCAGCAAAGCGGCGCTCACCGCCAAAGACGCCGTCCGCATCCTGCGCGACCCCACCCGGGGCGGCGTCGCCACCACCTTAAATGAATTTACAGAGCAGATGCCTTTCTCCATCGAACTGGACGAAGCCGCTCTTCCTCTGGACGCCCCGGTGGAAGCGGCGTGTCACATGCTGGGACTCGACCCGCTCTACTGTGCCTGCGAAGGGCGGATGCTTGTCGTCTGCGACCCGGCGGCTTCCGGCAAGATCCTTGCCGCCATACGCCAGGTACCCGGAGGTGAACAAGCCGCACGTATCGGCACGGTCACCGAAGATATGCCCGGCAAAGTTCTCTTAAAGACTTCCATCGGCGGCCAGCGCATTTTACCCCGCCTGACCGGAATCCAGCTTCCGAGAATCTGCTGAGACCGTCATGACTTTCCATTTTTCTGTGTGCTGTCCGGCTTATCCGACTTAAAATAGTCTCCCGGCACCACAAAGCCACAGTCATAATTTCCGTTTTTTCTCTTATAATAATAGACCTCTCCTCCGTGCAGCGCCACAATCTGTCTGGTCAGGCGCATGCCCATGATATGCGGCTGACTGACAGCGTCACGGCGGAGACTGTCTTTTTGCATCTGACTCTTATCCTCCTTTTCTGCTTCCAGACAGGAAACAATCTCATCAGGAATCCCCGGACCGCTGTCAGTGAAAAGATAATGGAGATTCCTGCCATCGGAAGACAGCCGGACATTGACCTGACAACCACCCGGATTATGGCGGATGCTGTTTCCAAGCACGTTATGAATGGCACGTTTCATGAGCGGTTCATCCGCTGGAAGGCGGAACTTTTCCGCCGCCTCAGTCACTGTCACTGCAATATCATATTCCGGCTGTAATCCATCGTTATAAATATCTGCAATACATTCCCGGAGAGTCTGCGCCGGGGCGCAGATCGTCAGATGAAGAGGAAAGGTATCATAACTGAGCTTTGAGGTGAGATTCAAATCCTCAATCAGCTGTTTAATAAGTCCACTCTGCCTCTGAATCGTCTCCGCCATCTTCTTTCCCTTTTCACCGAGAGACGGATCGTCCATCAGACGCTCAGAATAACCGACGATCAATGTGAGCGGCGTGCGGATATCATGCGACACGCCGGCGATCCAATCAGCCCTTGCCTGATCCCTCCTAGAGAGCTTTTCTTCCTGTTCCATCAAAATGCGCGACGTCGCATTCAATTTCTCTGCCAGCTCCCGCACGGACCCTTTTTCTTTTAAATGTACCGGCGTTTTCCCGGACAGTCCCTCAATCCCTTCGGAGATTGGCTTCACCGAAGCATAAAACCGCCAGCCAAACATCACCACAAACAAAAGGACCGCAGCCAGATTTACTATGACAAAAAGCTGTACATAACGCGGAAAATCCACGATCTGCTGCACGGAGACCGGCACATTCATTATGGCGATCTCTTCCGGCGACTGCGCGCAGACTAACAGAAGACCGTTCACATTCCAGACGCGAACCGGATAATCATTGAGATACCACCTGGAAAAAGACGCCACATCAAACACGGAATACTGCCTGGAAAAATCTTCCGGCAGCCGCCACTCCCAGACTACGGTTCCCTCTTCATTTAACGCCATAGCCCAGACAAATCCATACTCTTTTAACGCTTTTCTTCCTTTTTTCGTCATTTCATAGCCACGTTCCGTGACGGTGATTTCATTTCCCGCCTGCTCCAACGTCTCCCGAAGCACGATTCCACTGGAGCCGTCTCCCCCGGTTGTGGAATACATCATATAAAACAACACCGTAAAATTGCAAAAAAGGATCAAAACGATGATGAAGAAGGCCGACACCAGATAACGCCGTATGCCACGAAAAAATGTTTTCATCACTCTCTCCCCTTTACCAGCCGATACCCAAGCCCTCTGGCCGTGAGCAGCCATTGCGGATGGGAAGGGTCCTCCTCGATCTTCTCCCTGAGATGCCGGATATGCACCATCAGCGTATTCTCATATCCATAATAAGAATCCTGCCACGCCGCGTTGCACAGCGCGTCAAACGTCACGATCCTTCCCCGGTTTTCATAGAGTTTCTTTAACAAGATCAGCTCTTTTGCCGTCAAAGCCACCTCCTGTCCGCCTGTTCTCACCGTTCCCTCCGCAAAAGAAATCACCCGGCTTCCCAGGCAAAAACTTTCTTCTTTCTTCTCCTCTTCCTGCCTGGCATACGTTCTCCGCAAAATCGCGCCAACCCGGAGCACAAGCTCCTGAGACAAAAACGGCTTTGTGATATAGTCATCGGCGCCAAGTCCCAGCCCGAACAGCCGGTCATTATCCTCATCCTTCGCCGACAGAAAAAGAATCGGGAGATTAGATGACTCTCTGAACTTCCGAAACAGTGTAAAACCGTCCCCGTCCGGCAGCATAATATCAAGAATCGCCATCTCCGGTTTCTCCTTTTCAAAACACTCCGTCGCTTCCTTCACATTTTCCGCGGTCACAATGTCGATATACCCATTCCTTCGCAGGGTATCCTCTATCATCACGAGAAGCTCCCGGTTATCATCCACCAGAAGGATCTTTTTATCATAAATATTCATAAAACGTCTCTTCCTCCCATTTTTCTTTTCCGGTCTGAAACCATCGAAACAGCCGGAATAAAGGCTCTTTGTATTATATCATTTTTGAAGGAAGAAGAAGCTTATGTTTACCTTAAATTTTGGAAGAATCAAAAATTAAGGTAAACTTCATCTTCCTTTCAGCCCCTTCTAAGGTCGCTGTTGTATGATACTCTCCGAAAGGAGTTGAAGGATATGAATCACATGATCACAACAAATGCACTGACGAAGGAATATGACCATAAAAAAGTTGTAAACGCTCTTGATCTTCGTGTACCGGAAGGAAGTGTGTATGGCTTTCTCGGGCCGAACGGAGCGGGAAAATCCACGACACTGAAAATGCTTCTCGGCCTGGTCAAGCCCACCGGAGGTCAGATTCACATTTTGGGAAAAACGCTGTCGCCGGCCAATCGGCTGGATATTCTGCAGCAGACCGGCTCACTCATCGAAGCGCCCGCCTACTACGGTCATCTGAGCGGAAAGGAAAATCTGCAGATTATCTGCAAACTGAAAAATGTACCGGAAAAAGAGATTCTCCGCGTCATGCATCTGGTCCGGATGGAAAAGCAGATGGAGAAAAAGGTGAAAAATTATTCCCTTGGTATGAAACAGCGGCTCGCCATCGCCGCCGCCCTGTTGGGAAATCCCCGGCTGCTCTTGTTGGATGAGCCGACCAACGGGCTGGACCCGGCGGGGATCCAGGAGATTCGGGAGTTGATCTGCGGTCTGCCAGAGCATGGGATCACCGTACTCGTGTCCAGCCATCTTCTGTCGGAGATCGATCAGATGGCAACGGATGTAGGAATCATTGACAAAGGACAGCTCATTTTTCAGGACAGTCTCATGATCTTACACGAACACAGCCGCTCCCGGATTCTTTTCCGGACATCGGATAACGCGGCAGCGTTTCGGCTGTTAAACAGTAGCGGCATGGCTGTCAAGTGGGACAATGACTCCTTCTACATGGATAATGTATCGGATGATAAGATCATGGAAGCCGTCCGGCGCTGCGTTGAAAACCAGATTGGGGTCTTCCGCGTCACCGAACAGCAAAAGAGTCTGGAAGATATCTTCCTCTCCCTTACCGGAAAGCAGGTGAGTTTATGAAAATGTTTACCGCTCTTAGAGCAGAACAAATGAAGCACCGGCACAGATTTTTACTGTTTTTGCCTGTCGCCCTGCTGTTTTTTGAATTGATCTGGGCCATGTGGAGCCTTGACCCGAAAAAGCCGTCGGATCTGACGCAGGGATATATGAGCGCTTTCTATATGCTTCCTATTGTGAACGCGCTGATCTATCCTACTTTTCTGGCAGTACTGACCAACCGGGTCTGTGATATGGAGATAAAAGGAGATACGCTAAAACTCCTCTACACACTGGAAGAAAAGAAGACATTTTATAACTGTAAATATCTGATGGCGCTAAAATATATCGCACTGGCCTCCGTTGGCACCAGCCTGCTTCCGTGGATTGCCGGAAAGTTTTACGGATTTACCGATCCTGTGCAGCCGCACATGTTTGTGCAGCTTTCTCTTGCCACCTTTGTGGTAAGCGCAGCGCTATTAAGCATCCAGCAGCTTTTATCTCTGCTGTCATCCAACCAGATCCTGCCTTTGGTCGTCGGACTGGCCGGGTCGTTTTTATCCCTGTTTTCCATGTTTTTTCCACCGGCAGCCGCCAGACTGATCCTCTGGGGATATTACGGGCTTTTTGGATTTATAGGAATGAACTGGGACCGCGCTACGAGGATCAGCACCTATTATGAAGTCGATTTTAACTGGACAGGACTTCTTTTATTTGCCGCTTTCTCCATCGTACTTTACTTTATCTGCCGGACCATCGTTCTCAGAAAGGAAGTGTGACTATGCTGTTACGTTGTATACAGGCGGAAAACATGAAATTCAAACATTCCGTCATCTATCTGGCGTTTATCGCCATCCCGATCATTCCCGCCATCATGGGAACCTTCAATTATCTTCAGAATCTGGAGCTTTTAAAAAGCGGCTGGTACTCTCTCTGGACGCAGATCACGCTTTTTTACGCCTCCTTTTTCTACGCGCCGCTCATCGGCATTTACTGTTCCTACACCTGGCGGCTGGAGCACACGCACAACAACTGGAACCACTTCATGAGCATGCCGGTCTCCATCTTTGACAGCTATCTGGCAAAACTTGTGTGCATCATGAAAGTGACCGTTTTCACACAGATCTGGGTCAGCATCCTCTTCTTTATCAGCGGCAAACTGGCGGGACTTCCCGGCATCTTTTCTCCGGAGATCATTTTCTGGCTGATCCGCGGAACGCTGGCAGCCATCGCCATCGCCTCCCTGCAGCTTCTCCTATCCATGCTGATACGGAACTTTGCCATCCCGATCGGCATCGCTCTGTTCGGAAGCATCGCGGGCATGTTGATGAACAACGCGGATCTCGGTAATTTCTGGCCTTACTCTCTCATGCTGCTTGGCATGAACTCCAATCAAAACGAAGACGTACTCGCCTCTTTTTCCGCCACGGCATCCTTCTTTGTCTCCGTCGGAGTTTTCTTTGTCCTCTTTCTAGGCATCGCCATCTGGCAGCTTCGTACAAGAGATGTGCGGGCGTGATCCGGTTTTGCCGAAAAAAACTGCCTGCAGATTATTGCAGGCAGTTTTTCTCCTCAGGCATCAATAAACTACGCTAAATGCCAGATATCCCTGTTATATTCTTCAATCGTCCGGTCGGAAGAGAAGAAACCTGCTTTGGCAATGTTCACAAGCGTCTTTTTCGCCCACTCTTTTTCATCGGTATAAGCCTGCAGCGCTCTCTCTTTCGTCTCCTTGTAGGAATCAAAGTCAAGGAGTGTCATAAACCAGTCCTTATTGATCAGTTCATTTTTCAGCCGCTCGAGATTCTCTTTCTGTCCCACTTTCAGCATGGCATCGCCTGTGATAAAGTCAATGGCTGCGTGGATGGCCGGATTGTTTTCGTAGTAATCTCTTGCCACATAGTCTCCTTTTGCGTAGTGTCTGATCACTTCCTCGCTGGAAGCGCCAAAGACGAAAATGTTATCATCGCCCACAGCTTCATGAATCTCCACGTTGGCGCCATCCTCGGTACCGAGGGTCACCGCGCCGTTTAACATGAACTTCATGTTTCCGGTGCCGCTGGCTTCCTTGGACGCCAGCGAGATCTGCTCGGAGATATCGCAGGCAGGGATCAGTTTTTCCGCCTTTGTCACGTTATAGTTTTCTACCATGACCACCCGCAAATAGTTGTTGACCTCCGGATCGTTATTGATGATCTCCTGCAGGCAGAGAATCAGGTGAATGATATCTTTGGCAATGGTGTAGGCAGGAGCCGCTTTTGCGCCAAAGATGGCAGTCACCGGCGCTGCCGGAATCCTGCCGGTCTTGATTTCCAGATATTTATCAATGATGTACAGAGCATTTAACTGCTGGCGTTTGTATTCATGGAGACGTTTCACCTGAATATCAAAGATGGTGTCCGGGCTGATGGACAGGCCCTGGGTGTCTTTCAGATACGCGCAGAGCGCCTCTTTATTTTTATGTTTGATTTCCATCAGTTTCGTGAGCACGGCGTCATCGTCCTTATATGCCAGCAATTTCGAAAGCTCGGAGGCGTCCTTCTTAAATCCGTTTCCGATGAGGCTCTCAATGTAACCGGCCAGCATCGGGTTGCAGTGCAGAAGCCAGCGGCGGAAGGTGATGCCGTTTGTCTTGTTATTAAATTTCTCCGGATAAATCTGATAAAAAGGATGCAGCTCCGTATTTTTCAGGATTTCCGTGTGGAGCGCTGCCACACCGTTGACGCTGAAACCGTAGTGAATGTCGATGTGGGCCATGTGCACGGTGTCGTACCGGTCAATGATGGCGACTCTCTCATCATCAAAACGTCTCCTTACCTTATCGTCCAGCACTTCGATGATCGGGACCAGCTGCGGCACCACTTTTTTCAGATAATGCACCGGCCATTTTTCCAGCGCTTCTGCCAGAATGGTGTGGTTTGTGTAAGCGCAGGTTCTGCTTACCACGTCGATGGCGTCGTCCATGTCCAGTCCTCTGCGGACGAGCAGACGGATCAGCTCCGGGATTACCATGGTCGGGTGGGTATCATTGATCTGGATGACCGCGTAGTCCGGCAGATCATAGAGATTACAGCCCTTTGCCACACATTCATCCAGAATGAGCTGTGCGCCGCTGCTGACCATAAAATACTGCTGGTAGATCCGCAGCAAACGGCCGCTCTCGTCCGCGTCGTCCGGGTACAGAAACAGCGTAAGATTTTTTTCAATATCCTCTTTGTTAAATGCGATGCCCTCTCCCACCAGGCTCTCGTCCACCGAATCGATGTCGAAAAGATGCAGCTTGTTGCTCTGATTATCATAGCCGGTCACCTCGATATCGTACATCCTCGCCCGGACCTTCAGGCCGTTAAAATACACCGGATAGGTGACGTCCGTCTTTTTCAGCCAGGATTTGTCTGTGATCCATGGATTTGGCGTTTCCTTTTGCAGCCGGTTCTCAAACTCCTGTTTAAACAGTCCCAGATGATAATTAAGACCGATACCGTCGCCGGCAAGCCCCAGCGTCGCGATGGAATCAAGGAAGCAGGCTGCCAGCCGTCCAAGACCCCCGTTTCCGAGAGACGGTTCCGGCTCAATCTCCTCAATCTCTGCCAGATTCTTTCCGTTCTCCTCCAGAATCTCTTTGACTTCCTGGTAAATCCCCAGATTGATCATGTTGTTGGAGAGAAGTTTTCCGATTAAAAACTCAGCGGAAATGTAATACAGTTTCTTTTTGGCGTCTGCTCTTTCCCTCCCCTCCGCCATCGTTTGTACCATGGTCAGAAGCGCCCCATAGATTTCCTCATTGGACGCCTGTCTGATCTCTTTCCCGAGAAGTCCGGTCAATGTCTCCTGCAGATTCACTGTTTTGTTCATCGTCATTTCCTCCTTCACCTTCGATATCTATCTTCTGATTTTATGTTATGGTTCTCTGTTGCTTTCTATTACGCATTTTACATGGAATTCGGAGATTGCGGGAAGGTAGGAACTCTTTACCTCGCCCTGCCGTACCGTCTTGTGATGGCCGCAAACTTCTCGCGGACTTCCGGAGAAAATTCTCCCGGCAAAAGCCGCCATTTCCAGTTTCCTCCCGTTGTGGACGGGGTATTCATCCTCGCTGTGTTGTCATATCCGAAGATGTCCTGCATCGGGATGACACAGAGCTTTGCCACGCTGCGCATCGCTCCGCAGATGAGCGGCAGGTACATGTTTTCGTCGGCGACATTGTCCGCACAGAAATAATCCCGGACCATCTGCTTTTCTTCTTCTTTCAGTCCGTGGCAGAACCACCCCGTCGCCGTCTCATTGTCGTGGGTGCCGGTGTATACCACGCAGTTTGGACTGTAATTGTGCGGAAGGTAGTCGGAGGCGCTGCCGGTATCTCTGGAATCAAAGGCAAACTCCAACACCTTCATGCCCGGAAACCCGGTATCCCTCACCAGTTTCCGCACGGAATCCGTCACATAGCCCAAGTCTTCCGCGATAATCTCCTTGCCCGGCAGCTCCTCTTTTGCCCGGAGAAAGAGCGCGAGGCCCGGTCCCTTTTCCCAGTGACCTTTGATCGCCGTCGTCTCCCCGTAAGGAATGGAATAGTATTCGTCAAATCCGCGGAAATGGTCGATTCGCAGTACATCATACATGGAGTAGCAAAACGACAGGCGTTCCATCCACCAGCGAAATCCTGTCTTCTCGTGATAGTTCCAGTCGTAGAGTGGATTTCCCCAAAGCTGTCCTGTGGCGGAGAAGCCGTCCGGCGGGCAGCCGGCCACTGCGGTCGGGTACCCGTTTTCATCAAACTGGAACAGTTCCCGACCCGCCCAGGCGTCCGCGCTGTCCAGCGACACATAGATCGGGATATCGCCGATGATCTTGATCCCCCGGCTGTTGGCGTAAGTCTTAAGCTCCTGCCACTGCCGCTGGAATTCGTATTGTAAGAATTCGTGGAAACAGATGTCCTCCCGGAGCTCTTCTTTTTTTGCGCTGAGAAGACCGGCGTCCCGGAAACGAAGTCCCTCCTCCCACTCTGTCCACGGCTTTTCATCATTTTCTTTCTTGAGCGCCATGTAGAGCGCATAGTCCGGAAGCCAGCGCTCGTTTTCTCTCACGAAACGCCGGAAATCCTCACTCTCCTCGATTTGACTATTGCGAAAAGCCTGTCGAAGAAGCCAAAAACGTTCCGCATACATTTTTTCATAATCGACGAAACGGGGATTCTCCCCGAAGGAAACCGCCGCACAGTCTTCTGCCCGAAGCCATCCACAGGAGACCAGCCGGTCAAGGTCGATGAAATATGGATTCCCCGCAAAGGTAGAGAAAGACTGATACGGGGAATCCCCGTATCCCGTCGGTCCCAGCGGCAGGATCTGCCAGCAGGATTGTCCCGCCTCTCTCAGCTGATCTACAAATTCATACGCCTCCGCGGAAAAGCAGCCGATGCCGTATTTCGACGGAAGACTGCTCACCGGGAGTAAAATCCCGCTCTCTCTCATGCCTGTTCCCTCCTGTTCTCTGTCTCTATCTCTGCCATAACGCCAAAGTGGTCGGAGATGACCGGCTCGCTGCCGCCGGAAAAGATCACCCGGGAAGAGCGCACGGCAAAAGGCTCTCTCGTCCAGATATAATCGATCCGCATCCCCTTACTCCCGCCGTCCCGCCAGCCGTCGATGGCGCCCGGGACAGTGATGCCGTCGTCCTTTTGCTCTGCCAGCTCCCAGGTATCCTGCCACCCAAGGGCTTTCATCATAGCATATCCTTCCCCCGGCACATCCGCCGGACTGTTGAAATCTCCCAGCAAAAATATTGCCGGTTTTCTGACCGGAAGCGCGTCGTCACTGTCCGAAGTCCGATAATCGATCTTACAGGAACACAGTCCCGGTGGAAATACCGGTTTCCTGGCTGACGGTTCACAGAAAATATGTCCCTGCAGCCGTTTTATCTGCTCTCCCGACGGTTCTTCCTCATCTTCCCACCAGCCAAGATGCACGTCGTAAAACCAGCCGGTCTGCCCGTCAAGCAAGACAGAGGCGCCAAGGATCTTCCGGGTCTTCCAGTTATCAAAGGCGTCCTGCCGGGAGACGGTGAAAAAATCCGTTTCCCGGATGGGACGGCGGCTGAAAATCGCCAGCCCCTCGTCATACTTCCCGTACCCCTGTTTGACGCCTCCCCAGGTCCAGTCATAGTTCTCCCCGGCTTCTGAGAGGACGGCGGCAAGGAGCGCCGCCGCATTGTCTTCTTTGAGCGCGATACCGCTGCCACCGGAGTGAAATCCGGGAGGGATCTCCCCCTCCCAGCACGCTACCCCGGAGGTTTGCCCGCACTCCTGCAGAGCCGCGATATCCACCTGCTCCTTCCTCATATACTCTGCCAGGAAATGTATCGTTTTTTCCAGCTCCTCCCGCTTAAAATCGCGGGCATGGCTGTTCATATTTAAGGTCAGCATTTTCATTATGCATACTCCCTCTATCCGTTTTCTTCTTTATCTAAATGTCGGATTCCATCAAGGTTATGGCGCATATTTTCATAAGATATCGTTGATATCCGATTTCAGCACATCGGCTTTTGGCCCGTACACGGCCTGGATGCCGTTATCCTTTTTGATCAGACCCATGGCTCCTTCTGCCTTCCATGCCGGAAGGTCAGCCACCTTATCCACATCTTTGACGGTCACACGGAGTCTCGTCATGCAGGCGTCGACCAGCGTGATATTTTCTCTTCCTCCAAGGAGGGCGATGATGCGTTCCGCCTTCTCACTGCCCTGTCCGGTCGCGGCATTGCCGCCGCCTTCTTCCTCTTCTTCCATGTAGTTTCCGAGGCGTCCCGGCGTCGCATATTTAAACTTGCCGATCATAAAGTAGGCGACAAAGTAGCCGATGACAAAGAACACGACCACGCAGATCAGGAAGTTGATGATGTCGCCGCCAAGTCCGGCCTTGATGGACATCGGGATTCTCGTGATAAACTCCAGATTACCGAAGGAATGTAACCGCAGGTCGATGATACCCGCCATGGCAAAGGCGCATCCCTGTAACACGGCGTAGATCACGTATAATGGCAGTGCCGCGAACATGAACATAAACTCCAACGGCTCCGTAACACCTGTTAAGAAGACAGCAGCCACCGTAGAGAAAAAGATGGATTTGTACTGTTTCTTTCTTGCAGGCTCTACTCTCCGGAACATGGCCAGGGCGATACCGAGAAGCAGTCCGGTCGCGCCGATCATCTGTCCGACTTTGAAGCGGGCAGGAGTCACGGTTGTCAGTAAGTGCTGGTATGCCGCCATATCTCCGGCGTCCTTTAAGTTGATCAGATCCGTTACCCAGGCGAGCCAGAGCGGGTCCTGTCCGAACACCTGCGTTCCGGCATTGGCGCCTGTGAGAATCGTGTAAGTTCCTCCGAAAGAGGTGTAGTTCATTGGAATCGTCAGCATATGATGCAGACCGAACGGCAGCAGCAGACGTTCCAGCGTTCCGTATACAAACGGCGCCAGGATTGGCGAGATATCGGAAGAATTGGCGATCCAGATACCGAAGTTGTTGATTCCCGTCTGTACCACCGGCCAGATCACACTCAGGATCACAGCGGTGACAGCGGAATAGAAAATAACGACCAGCGGCACGAAACGTTTTCCATTAAAGAAGGATAACGCGTCCGGCAGCTTCCGGAAGTTATAATATTTATTGTAGGCGTTGGCTCCCACAAAACCGGAGATGATACCGACAAACACACCCATGTTCAGTGCCGGTTTGCCCAGGATATCTACAAAGTAGTCAGCGACCAGGATTTCCTGACCAAAAAGTGTGTGGGTGACAGCGTTCGGGTCAGCCAGCATATCGCTGCTCACGCCGAGCACCGCTCCGGTGATGACATTGATAAGACAAAAGGCAATCACTGCCGCGAAAGCTCCGCCAGCCCGTTCCTTCGCCCAGGAACCGCCGATGGCCGCCGCAAACAGGATGTGCAGGTTGTTGATGATTCCCCAGCCGATCTCCGCCACCGTCGTACCGAAGGTCGTCACGGCGGATACATCGCCGCCCACGATCACGATCAGATTTCCGATACTGATCATCAGCCCGGCCGCCGGCATCACGGCGATGACGGTCATCAATACCTTTCCAAGCTTCTGCAAAAAGTCAAAATTGATCGGTAACTTTTTCTTTGCTTTCTGTTCTCCCTTATCTTCTCTCTTTTTCGTCTCTTTTGCAACCTCTTTATTTTCTTTTACCGTCTTTGTGCTCTTTGTCTGAGTGGCTCCGGCTGCCGGTTCTGCCGCCTGCGGCGCTTCTTTTGTCCGGATCAGCACTTCTCTTGCCTCCGTCTCCCCGTACTGGAACATCAGCTCATCATACGGGATGCCGCCGCAGACGATCACCGGTGTGATCGTCTCCACATGGTTCTCTTTCAGATAATCCAGATCCACCTCTGCCACCAGATCGCCGGCCTTCACCTTATCTCCCACTTTCACCCTGGAAGTAAAACCTTTTCCTTTGAGATTCACCGTCTCCAGTCCAAAATGCACGATCATCTGGATGCCGTCCTCTGTCTCAAATCCATAGGCATGCAGAGAATCGGTGATCGTTGTGATGGTTCCGTCCACCGGACTGTAAATCTTTCCGTCCTCCGGAATAATGGCAACGCCGTCTCCGAGGACTTTCTCTGCAAAGACCTCATCCGGGACCTGCTCCAGAGGGATGACTTTTCCTTTTACCGGAGCCAAAATCTTTGTGTTCTTCATTTTCTCTCCTTCCCCGACGCATTTCCTGCGTCAATCCTGGCAGATTTGAAAGTTTACTTTCAAACTTTCTCCTCTGCTTGAGTTATCTGTGTTATTGTGTTGCGTATTGTTTGCGCTATATTTGCGCTATGTTTGCATTAAATATACCCCATGATCTTTCATTTTTCAATTATAATTTTCAATATTCTTACAGATTCTGTGTTTTTCACAAAAAAGAACTGTCGATTTTATACATAATACCCAAGACATTTTCCGGTATATTTATTTACGCAAATTTAATGCAATTATTACGCAACTTCATTTATTGACATTTTCTTTTGATTTTTTTATAATCTTTTACAGAAGATAAGGAACAAAAAAGTCTGCATATCACTCTGTTTCATGCGGCGCCATTATGCTCTGAAAAAATCAATCGCACAACACAGGAGGCATTTTTATGAACGTTACCATAAAAGAAGTTGCAAAACTTGCGGGAGTCTCTCCCTCCACCGTATCGAGAACCTGTTCCGATCACCCGTCTATCAGCGCCCAGACAAAAGAGCGGGTGCGCAAAGCCATGCAGGAACTGGGCTATGAGCCGGGCAACAGCAGCGTTTCCATGCCAAACAACAAAACCATCGGCATCGTTCTCCCTGTTTCCGAGGACGATACCTATGAGAATTCATTTTTTCTGGAAACCATGCGGGGGATCAGCCTGTTCTGCAACCAAAAGCAATATTTTACCACGCTGATCACCGGAGCCACCAATGAGGAACTGCTTTCTGCCATCCGCACCATGGTCAAAGAGAATCATCTGGACGGCATCATCCTTCTTTACTCCAACGAACACGACCCGATCCTCGACTATCTCTATGAAAACGGGATTCTCTTTGTTCAGATTGGAAAGGCGTCCCAGTATCCCGGGGAAACGATCTGCATCGACAACGACAATATCCTCGCCGCCAGAGAGGCCGTCAACTATCTGTATGCGCTGGGCCACCGGAAGATCGGCTATGTAGGTACCGATCTGAAGCGCATTTTCTCCGCTGACCGAAAGGCCGGCTACATGCTCGCCCTCGCCGAAAACAACGTTCCTTTCGAGGAAAATTATTATCTGGAAATGCCGCAGGTCCCGCGGGAACAAACGGACGATCTGCGCCGTTTTCTTTCCGGCAAAGACAGACCGACCGCCGTACTTGTCAGCGATGATATCCTCGCCATGGCGCTGGAAAAGACCGCTCTGGAACTTCATCTGCGGATTCCGGAGGATTTATCGATCATATCCTTCAATAATTCCCTGTTTTCCAAGCTCTCTTCCCCGCAGCTGACGTCCATTGATATCAACTCCCGGCAGCTTGGCATCGAGGCCGCCTCCCAGATGATCAATCATATCGAAAATCCGGGACTGCTGGCCACCAAGATTATCGTACCGCATTTTATGATCGAGCGGCAAAGCTGCGCGGCGCCGAAGATCACCGAGTGATCGTTACTTTCCATATGATGGCCAGTAATGAGTGATCACAGCTTCAGAGAAAATCGGAGAGAATACATGGACAGCCGGCGGCAATTGCTATATACTGTAAACATAGAAATGTACGGAATCGGTACGATCAGAAAGGCAGGCGCAAAAACTATGCGCAGGTGGTCGTACCGACATACAAAGCATTTTGATGAAATATTTACATAAAAGACAGGATAAAGAGAGCTATATGAATATATACATTGACGAGTCCGGCTCCATCGACAGGCACGCCGCACCGAATCACCATTTCATCATCGCCATGATTCATGTGCTGGATATTGACAGACTGTCCAAGTCATTCAAACGATTTGTGTCCGCCAATTATGCCCGCCTTCTGGAACTGGATGAAGATAAGACAGAACCGCATACGGGAAAGGTTTTAAAGACCGGCGGCAAGATGTTCCGAAACGGCAAGTTCCGGGAGCTGAAAGGGGTGCAGTTTGACCGGGATATGAAGCTTCGGTTTGTGGACTATTTTACCCGCAGCAAATATTTTGAAATCTACTATATACGGGTGGCCAACCATGAGCTTAAGTCCCATTTATTTGAAAACAGCGCCCGCATTTTTAACTATTCTGTCCGGCTGGCGCTGGAACATTTTATCCGGACGGGGCTGCTGCCGGACGAAGACTGCCATCTGCAGCTCGACGAGCGCAATGAGAAGAAAGAAGCAAGACATTTCCTGGAGAATTATCTGAATACGGAGCTGGTCGTGGGCGGCACCGCCCGCGGACATTTCAGCGTGACTTACTTTGACTCCGCGGACAACCGGCTCATCCAGGTGGCGGATATCTTTGCCAACCTGCTCTACTCTCAGGAGCAGACCGGGCAGTACGCAAAAGAACTCGGGATGCTGCGAAAAGCCGGCATCTTAAAATATATTTTTGATTTTCCGCTCACTGTGCCGCGGCTGTAAATATACAAAAAACCGCAAAGTATGGCTGAAAAATATTTTTTTAAAGTTTTCAAAAATGCGTTGACATTCCCACTTTACAGTGCTATTATGATTATAACAACAGTAAGTCCTGTTCCAGCGCCGTCATCTAGGTAAATGTCATGTGTTGGCATCGCTCCCAGGCAATTGATGAAAGAGTATGACCAGTCGCTGACTGGTCTATTTTTTTACAGAGGAGAACGTCATGAAACTGAAGATCAAATATTTTATGCTGCTGACCGTAAGCACCATCGTGATGGCTGCAGGTATTTATTTTTTCAAGTTTCCGAACAATTTCACTTTCGGCGGTATCACCGGTCTGGCCGTTCTGGTCGCCAAAACCGGTCTGATCTCCGCCAGTGACTTTTCTTTCCTTGCCAATATCCTGCTCTTAATTCTGGGACTCGTTGTGCTGGGGAAAGGATTTGCCGCCAAGACGGCATACTGTACCATTCTTTTATCCGTCGCCCTATCCGCATTGGAGCGGATTTATCCCCTGTCAGCGCCGCTCACCGATGAGCCGATGCTGGAGCTGGTGTTTGCCATCGCTCTGCCGTCCGTTGGTTCCGCCATCCTTTTTAACGTGGGCGCTTCCAGCGGCGGGACGGATGTCATCGCCATGATCGTAAAGAAATACACGAGCTTCGATATCGGCAGCGCGTTGATGGCGTCAGACTTTTTGATCACCCTCGCCGGATGCTTCATCTTCGATATCAAGACCGGGTTATATTCTTTCGTGGGACTTGCCGTCCGCTCCTTTATGATCGACGGTTTTATCGAGAGTCTGAACCTGTCCAAGTATTTTAATATCGTCTGCTCCGACCCGGAGCCGATCTGCGATTTCATCGAACAGACCCTGCATCGCGGCGCGACCATCGTAAACGCCAAAGGCGCTTTTACGGGACAGGATAAATTCATCATCATGACCGCGCTGAACCGCGTGGAAGCGGTCAAGCTCAGAAACTACATAAAAAGAAATGCCCCGGATGCATTTCTTCTCATATCCAACACAAGCGAGATCATCGGAAAAGGGTTCCACTCCGTATAGAGCAGAACCCTTCTTTGCTGCCGTGTGGTTTCCGTAAGTTTTCCAGTCATGTCATTTTCGTTCGCATCAGAATTTATATCCTCACCCGGCAAAATATCCGGCCAAATAATCTGCCGTTTCCTGCGGCAATTCCATATCGAGGGAGAGATCGGGCACAAAGTCTGCCTTAGAGTCTATTTTTATGGTCACATAAGGGATTCCCTCATAGACCGTCAGCGCAGCTTGCTCTACATACCGGCGATCTTCTGGCTTTTGCCCCAGTTTTAATGTCTCCTGCGAATAAAAGACAAAGGTTCCCGCCGGAACTGCATTTTCCGGCAGGCTGCCCGGTTTCCACTCTGACACCTGCTCCGTGATTTTGTCGGTAAATTCCCACACTTCGTTTTCGTCCGTGATCTCCGTTTCCTTTTTAGCGTCTTGTGACGCCGCATCTTCTGCTTCCCCCGGAATCACCACAATTTTCTGGGTTTTAGAAATATCTCCCAGATATTCGGAGATATTTTCTTCGCCGCTCTGACTTTCTGTTGCCTGTTCCGGATGCATTTCCTGTCTGGCGCATCCGCTTGCGATACTGCCGGTCACCAGCATACTGATGGTCAATAAAAATACGATCTTCTTTTTCATCTTCTCTTTCCTTTCCGATTGTGAAAATTTTCATTGAAAAGAAGAAGCTGGTACGCCCGCCGCCATCCGCTCATGCAGGCACAGAAATATACGCCCGCACCGGCCAGGATCATGCCGGCTCCCATGACAATCGTATCAAAAGGCTCCTGCTCTGCCGGGATAAGCAAAGGACAGATCAAAAGTCCTGCCGCGATCAGGATAATGCCGATCAGATTCCAGAAAGTATTTCTTCCCTTTCTCTCCTCGTACTCTTTTCTGATCTTCTCCCGGGTCTCAGACTCCAAGCGAAGCGGCACATTCCACAATCTCTGGTAGGGATCATCCATAAACCGGACCGAAAAGACGAGCACCATTCCGGCAATGAAGCAGAGAAGAAATAGTATCACGCCAAGATCAGCATCAAGAAATGAAAACGCCAGACTGCCCAACATCACCCCGGCGGCGACCGCCGTCCTCTCTGTCTTCTTCTTTTGCAGAGTAAGAAAGTCCTCGGCGGATGCCAGGCTGACCGTCAGACAGATCTTTCCGGATTCCCGACACTCGGTCTGAGACGACTCGTTTTCTTGTCGATTCACCGTCGGAGGCTTCTCTTCCACTTGTCCGTTCACCATCGAAGACTCCCCTTCCACTTGCCGGTTCACCATCGAGAGCTCCTCTTCTCTTTCTTCTGTCACCTCTGTCGACCCGGCATTTTTTCCCAGTTCTCTTGTCTCCTGCAGAAGTTCATCCAGCGTAACGCCGAAAAGCGTTCCCATCCGTATCAATTTTTCTGTCTCCGGATAGCTCTCATTTCTCTCCCACTTGCTCACCGCCTGCCGGGAGACATGCAGCTGTCCTGCCAGTTCCTCCTGGGAAAGTCCCGCCTCCTTCCGAAGTCTCTGTAATTTTTCACCAAATGTCATGGCTTCTCCTTTCCCTTATACCTTACCGTTTTTCATCATGTTTGACCACCACTTTGCGGTTGCAGCCGCGCTACCTGGGGTTGCAACCGCAGGTAGCGCGGCAAATCCGTCTCTGTTTCCCTGAAAAAGACTTAGAAGCCTTGTATTGCCTGCCGCTTAATGCTGTACATTGTCTGCTTTCAGCCGGGAAGAACCATCGAAGTACTGCTCGTGAAGCGCGATCAGTTCATGGTCAAAATTCGTCCGCACCTGACATGTCCGGTCAAAGACCATAACATTCTCTTTGCCCGGTGCGCACGCCGTCCACTGCGGCACCTTCGTCTCTCCCGGAGAGGGAACGCCAAGTTCCGGCTTTCCGGTACGGGCAAACTGCGCCCAGGCAAAGCTCATCTGTTTTTCCAATATCTTTGTTTCCTCCGAATCGTTGCAGACCGGAACTTTTTCTATGTTGTGGAAGACAAACGGAATCTCGCAGCAATGCCATGCTGTCTTGCCCCCGTCCAGAGCAAAATTGTATGTAAACAGGAAAGAATACGTATCGCTCTTGTCAGACTTACACCGCTCTTTGATCAGATCGATCTCCGTGGAACGGATGAAGTTATCCAGAGACAACAGGTCAAGGATATGCTTGTCCGGGTACGTTTCTTTAAAGAGCTCTGACAAGGCTTCTGCCCCGTCGCCAAGCTGCGCCTCCAGCATCTGGCGGATCGCCTCTTCGGAATAATCTTCTTTGCCGTTAATACCGTGATCAAAGTCAAACTCGCCAAAGACGCTGCCGACGAGCAAAGGGATCTCTTTTGCTCTCTCACAGAATCCATGTTCCAGCGGATTGCCGAGATAGTATGCATTTTCTATCGGACAGCGGGTGACCTCGTAGCCTTCCGAGGTAAGCTCCTCCTCAATCTTCTGATATTCTTCCACCAGACGGCGATACGGCATCGTCTCCAGTGTCTCTTTGTCCGCAATGCCCCTTTCCCGGAGCTTTTCGACAAAGGCGTGATTGACCTTTTTATCCTGATTGAACATGTTTGCGATCACACCGCTTTGCACGATGCCTTTCTGGAAGAGCGTGTTTGCTTCCGGCGTCTGCATGAGCGTCAGAACTTTCATGCCGCCACCGGACTGTCCGAACAGGGTGACATTATCCGGGTCGCCGCCAAAAACGGCGATGTTGTCGTGAATCCAGCGAAGCGCCGCCGTCAGATCGGCGTTGCCGAGGTTGCCGGTATTCCAGTAGTCTTCATCGACTTCGGACAAATCCCAGTAGCCAAGAATGTTCAGACGGTGATTGACGGAAACCACGACCACATCCTCTGCCATGCTCAGATTCTTTCCCTCATAGGCCACCTGCTCGATGGAGGAACCGTCATCGAACGCTCCCCCGTGCAGCCAGACCATCACCGGTTTTTTTGCGTCTTTTTCCATGGACGGCGACCAGATATTCAGATATTGACAGTCCTCGCTGGACGGCCAGTACCGGTGCGGCACCATGATCTCATTGTTCGGCACCGGCTTTTTCATGATCTGTGCCACATAACCGTAGGAAAGCGCGTCCTTCACTCCCTCCCAGGATTCCGGCTCCTGTGGCATATGAAATCGCTTTGCGTCGGCATACTTGATGCCCTGAAATATAAAACAGCCGTCCAGATAAAACCCTCTCACTTTTCCGTATTTTGTATCAGCCACCGGATAATCTTCTCTGCAGATAAACATATCCCTTTCCCCTTTCTGCTTCCTGTATAAACCATAGAAACGCAGAAGATCTGCCGGCCTCGCCAGGCATCCTCCGGCAGATCTTCCGTATACGGATTCTATTATACGTATCATTTTTTTCTATGTCAATTTTGATTTTAAACCGCATTATCCTCGTTCTTCTGCTTTGCCTCCATGAGCTCATTTCTGCGCTTCTCCAGCATCGCATCCAGCTCGGCGAGTACTTCCTCTGTCGGCTCCTCCATGTACCATCCGGGATATAATTCACACCCCAGAGTCAGCCAGTTCGCAGCGCCGGAGCAGAGGGCGCCTCCCAGCAGAAAGACTATGGCAAAAATCTGTATCACAATCACTTTCATTCGGAAAAAGGATACGATCTGAGGAGCAAACAAAAACAATAATAAAAACAGAAAATACGATAAAAAAGACAACGTAATATAGAAATCGGGATTCTTCCACCATCCCGGTTTTATTTTTTTCTTAAAAAATGCGTACATCAGCACACCTCCTGAAATATGATTATCATTGGCAGGGATTGTAGTAAAGAAAAGGAATCATGTAATATTTTATAAAATATCACATACCGGCAAAATACTTAATAAGTTTTATTAGTATTTTATATCTTTTTTTCTATTATGGCAATAACTTCTTGCAAAAGTTTTGCTTTTTTGCACTTTTATTTTTCATTTTCCCCTCTTTTTCCCTCTTCCAGCCAGCCAAACATATCTTTTGTATATTGCATCCATTCTTCCGGCGGTACATTCTGTTCCATAACGGTATAGATTTTCTCTGTTCTCTCCGGTGTGAGCAATCGATTTTCCGCAAACACGAAGCACAGAAACAGAAGACAGCACAGCAAAAGCCGCACACGAAAAAAAGCTCCGTAAGGCAGATATTCTCTTTCCTCCATCGCCGCTTTCTCCTTTTATCCTTTTCACTTATATCTATGAAATACGGCAAAAAAATATGAGACTGCCGAAACAGCAGTCTCATCACCCTTATGTAAACCAATTCTTTATATAACAGCAAATGTCTCACACTAATTTTTAAAACTGTGGATCGGCGCCGGGATTCTTCCGCCGCGGCTGATAAACGCCTCACAGCTGAACGGATTGACCGGCATGATCGGCGCATAACCGAGAAGACCGCCGAACTCCACCGTGTCTCCCACCTTCTTGCCGATCACCGGAATAATACGGACCGCTGTTGTTTTCTGATTCACCATACCGAGAGCCATCTCATCGGCGATGATGCCGGAAATAGTAGAAGCGCTGGTGTCTCCCGGGATTGCGATCATATCAAGACCCACGGAGCAGACACAGGTCATGGCCTCCAGTTTTTCCAGAGTAAGCGCACCGGCCTCCACCGCATCGATCATTCTCTGGTCTTCACTGACCGGGATAAATGCGCCGCTCAAACCTCCCACATAGGAAGATGCCATGACGCCTCCCTTTTTTACCTGATCGTTGAGAAGTGCCAGCGCCGCTGTCGTTCCCGGCGCTCCCGCATACTCCAGACCGATCTCCTCCAGAATCTCACCGACACTGTCCCCGATGGCCGGCGTCGGAGCCAGCGAAAGGTCGATAATGCCAAACGGTACGTTGAGACGGCGGGATGCCTCCTTGGCTACCAGCTGTCCTACACGGGTTACCTTGAAAGCGGTCTTTTTGATCGTCTCGCAGAGCACCTCGAAGTTCTCTCCGCGCACCTGCTCGATCGCCCGTTTTACCACACCCGGACCGCTGACGCCGACATTGATGATGCAGTCTGCCTCGGTCACACCGTGAAAAGCTCCTGCCATAAACGGATTATCATCCGGCGCGTTGGTAAATACGACAAACTTCGCGTTGCCGATGCCATCCTGGTTCTTTGTGCGCTCTGCCGTCTCCAGGATGATCTCTCCCAGCCGTTTTACCGCATCCATATTGATGCCGGTCTTCGTGGAACCCACATTGACAGAACTGCACACCCGCTCTGTCACCGCCAGCGCCTCCGGTATGGAGGAAAGCAGATACTCGTCCGCCTGCGTCATGCCCTTATTGACCAGAGCGGAATATCCTCCGATAAAGTTCACGCCCACCTCGCGGGCGCAGCGGTCCAACTCCCTGGCAATGCGGACAAAATCCTCCGGTCCTCTGCAGCATCGTCCGCCAACCAGAGCGATCGGCGTCACAGAGATCCGTTTGTTGACGACCGGGATCCCGAACTCTCTCTCGATCTCATTTCCTACCTGCACCAGGTTTTCTGCCTTGGAGATGATCTTTCTGTGGATATTATCACAGACCTGCTCCACATCATCGCCCACGCAGTCCAGCAGGCTGATACCCATGGTGATCGTGCGGACATCCAGATTCATCTCGTGAATCATCTTATTGGTTTCGATAACCTCATTTATATTCAGCATAATATCCTCCCTTTGACCTCCGGTCACAGCCGCCTGCGGCAGACGTTCTTCTGCCTGCCGTCCGCACAGCCATTCCGGCCCAATCTGTATCAGATGCGGTGCATCATCTCAAAGATCTCTGCGTGCTGTGCCTGAATCCGCACGCCGATCTCTTCCCCGATCTGTTCCAGTTCCATGGCCATATCCGGAAATGTCTTGTGAATCTCATCGGACTCCACTATCATCATCATGTTAAAATATCCTCCGGTGATCGTCTGATTGATATCCAGGATATTGATCTTATTATTTGCCAGATACGTACATACCTTTGCGATGATTCCCACGGAATCTTTGCCCAGTACAGTGATAATCGTCTTTTTCATCATATTTCCTTTCCTGACACATTTCCTGCGTCCATAATGGTAGATTGAAAGTTCACCTTCAAACTCTTTTCTCCATGTTACAATACAAAAGTAGGGGCATATCTGTCCGCCACCCGCATCGTAAAGTTTGCTTTATCCATATCTATATTATGGGCCAGCAGTTCCACCCGAACGGTCTCATATGCCAGTTCCCCATAATTATTTTCCTTGCTCAGATGTCCGAGAAAGACATTGCGGCAGTTCTTCCCGATGACGCGGGAGAGAAACTGTCCGGCTCTCTCATTAGATAAATGTCCGGTATTCCCCATGATCCTCCGCTTTAGCGGATACGGATACGGTCCTACCATGAGCATATTCAGATCGTGATTGGCCTCCACGAGCAAAGATTCGCAGCCCTGCATTTTTTCCACGAGATAATCATCGTAGGTGCCAAAGTCTGTGGCAATCCCCACCTTGGAATCCTCGTCCTCAAAAGTATAACAGACCGGATCTGCCGCATCATGCCAGGTACTCGAAGCCTCCACCCGGATGCCGTCCACCTCGATTGGATGATCCGGAGACACCGATGTGAACAGCTCCTGATCCAGACTGCCAAGCGCCTTTGTCGAAAGAATCCTGTCGATCGTCTTTCCCGTCGCGTAGACCGGAACCGGATATTTCCGCAAAAAGACACCAAGACCGCTGATGTGATCCATATGTTCATGGGTGATAAATATCCCGTCAATCTCTTCCGGCTGTATCTCCATGTCCGCCAATCCCTCCACGATCCTTTTCCGGCTGATGCCCGCATCCACCAGAAAATGGGAGTTCTGATTACCTATGTATATGCAATTGCCGCTGCTTCCGCTGGCAATACTCGCTAATTCCATGTTCACTCATCCTCTTATATCATCTGTCACATTTTTCCTCTGCCATGCCCGTCATCCGAAAAGGAAGCCGGTTTGCTATCCTTTTCTCTAAAAAGGCACCTTTCACAGAGACGTTCATTATACAACAAAACGTATCCTTCGTAAACCTGCATTTCCAAAAAAATTCAGCAGAATATGCTATCATTTATCGTGCAGACGGCTGCAGCAGCTCTGTGAGCTGCTGTTCCAGGCTGTCCACATCCCCGTTATTATCAATGACCTGGCTGCAATGGCTGCGGAAGATCTCCTCTCCCAGCTGCTGCTTCATGATGGAACGGCTCTTTTCCTCGCTGTATCCCCGGCCTTCCATGAGACGCCGGATACGGGTCTCCTCATTCACATACACATACCACAGTTCATCCAGCAGTTCCTCATATCCTTCCTCGATCAGAAGAGCCGCCTCCACGGCGATGAGGGGAACTCTGCCCTCCTCCCGGAAACAGGCGATCCGTCTTAAAATCTCCTCCTTCACATTCGGATGGGTGATGGCGTTGAGCTTCTGCAGTTGGTCCGGATGGCCGAATACGATCCGGGACAGAGCCGGCCGGTCGATCCGCCCCTCCGCATCCAGAATCTCTTCGCCAAACTCCTTCACGATCTGCTGATAACTTTCAGCGCCCGGCTCCATCAGATCATGGGCAACCAGATCCGCCAGGATGACTGCCGCGCCAAACTTCTTCTCCAGCAGTTCCATCACGACACTTTTTCCGGAACCCACGCCTCCGGTGATGCCGATGGCCGGAATCCTTTTTTCCGTCTCTCCCTTATTTTGCCTCATACCAGTTCTTTCCTTCCTCAATATCTACAAGAAGCGGCACGCGCAGATCCGCAGCTCCCATCATTTCTTCTTTTAAGATCCGGCAGACCTCTTCCTTTTCTTCCTCCTTTGTCTCAATGAGCAGCTCATCATGAATCTGCAAAATGAGACGGGAGGACAGGTTTTCTTCCCGCAGACGACGGCTCACCCGGATCATTGCCAGCTTAATGATATCTGCCGCAGTTCCCTGAATGGAGGAATTCATCGCCGCCCGCTCTCCGAAGCTTCTCTGCATAAAGTTGCTGGAGGACAGCTCCGGGATTGGCCGGATCCGCCCGTAGAGAGTTTTGACATAACCATGCTCCTTCGCAAAGGCCACATTGCCGTCCAGGTATGCCTTGATACCCGGATACGTTTTAAAATAGCGCTCAATATATTCATTGGCTTCCTGCCTTGTGATATTTAAGTCCTGACTGAGCCCGAAAGCACTGATGCCATAGACGATGCCGAAATTTACCGCCTTCGCATTTCGCCTGAGAAGCGGTGTTACTTCCTCCACCGGCACGCCAAATACCTGCGAGGCTGTGGCCGTGTGGATATCCGCATTATGCCGGTAGGCATCGATAAGATTTTTGTCGTCCGCCATATGTGCAAGGACCCGAAGCTCGATCTGGGAATAATCCGCGCTGACAAATAAATATCCCGGTTCCGGCACAAACACCTTGCGGATTGCTCGTCCCAGCGGCATCCGGATCGGAATGTTCTGCAGATTCGGGTCGGAGCTCGAGAGTCTTCCCGTCGCCGTCACCTTCTGATGGAAAATGCTGTGAATCTTTCCGTCCTCCCCGATGAAGGCCGCCAATCCGTCCGCATATGTGGACTTCAGCTTGGTGAGCTGCCGGTATTCCAGGATATCCGATACGATCGGATACTCCGGGGCCAGCTTTTCCAGGATATCCGCGCTGGTAGAATAACCGGTCTTTGTCTTTTTGGCATATGGCATCTTAAGATCCTCAAATAAAACCACGCCGAGCTGTTTCGGCGAGTTGATATTGAACTCTTTGCCCGCCTGAAAATGAATCGCGGATTCCAGATAGGAGATCCGTCCGATAAGCTGCTCCCCGTACTCCCGAAGCGCCTCTTTTTCCACAGAGATCCCGTACTTTTCCATGTCAAATAAGGTAGCTGTCGTCGGTCGCTCAATATGAAGGTAAAGGTCTTTCATCCCCTTCTCCCGCACAGCGGCTCTCAAGACCGGAACAGCCTTCCATGGAACATAGGAGAGCAGACCGGCCATGCTGACTGTTTTTTCGTCTTCCGCAGAAAATACATCCGCCAGATCCTTTTTGCCACAGACTTCTTTCCTTGACGGGGTGACCATATCCAGATAATCTCTCGCAATGTCGTCGTAATCATAGGCCGACTGCAGAGGATTGAGAAGATAGGCAAGGATTCCCGCGTCTTCAATCTGTTCCTCATACGCCCGCAGCCGTTCATCAAAGTGCAGCAGCGCTTTATAATCGAGAACAGCGACCGTCACACCTTTTTCCAGGAGTCCCAAAACCGAATCCTTCAGCTGTGCCTCCGTGCACAGACCGCCGGTGAAAAGAAGAGCCGTCTTACCTTTCCAGCTTACCGAGATCCCCCGGCAGGCTCCGGAGGCGCCGAGAACACCGATGCCGGCCATCCGGTTTTCTCCGCTCTCCCCTTCTGTCTCCGAAAGGACCGCCGCAAATACCGCGTCCACCTCCGCCAGATCTTTCGTCACAGTGATCTGCAGGTCATTTTTCTCTTTCTGCCCGTCTTCAAAATATTTAAACAGGCTCTTCAGCTCCAGCTTCTTAAACAGATGATAGGCATCCTTTGTGAAAATGTCTTCCACCACCGCGTCCCGAAACTTATACTCCAACGCACAGTCCGTCTTGATCGTCGCCAGCTCTTTGCTTAAAAGCGCCTGCTCGTAATACTCTCTGAGATTGTTCTTTGCTTTCGCCGGCTTTACCTCCTCGATATGCGCATAGGTATTTTCAATGGAATGGTAACTCCGGATCAGCTTAGCCGCAGTCTTCTCCCCGATGCCCGGCACTCCCGGGATATTATCGGAGGCATCGCCCATCAGCCCTTTCATATCGATAAATTCCGTTGGAGTCACTCCGTAGAGATTCTTCACGTCAGAGGCATAATAATCTTCCGTCACGGTACTCCCTGCTTTTGTTTTTGGGATCTTGATCTTCGTATGCTCTGTGGCGAGCTGCAGAAGATCCCGGTCACCGGAAACGATGACTACCTCGAAGTCTTCCCGTTCGGCCTCCCGGCCGATCGTGCCGAGGATATCATCCGCCTCGATCCCCGCCTGTGTGACAACCGGGATCCCCATGGACGCCAGCACCTCTTTCATGAGAGGCACCTGCTCGCGCAGCTCCGCCGGCATCGGTTTTCTCGTACCTTTATACTCTTTGAACCGCTGATGCCGGAACGTCGGTTCCTTTCTGTCAAATGCCGCCAGAAGATGCGTCGGTCGCTCTTCCTCCATGTAGCGGAGCATGATATTTAAAAAACCAAGCACTGCGTTGGTATGCTTTCCTTCCGCGTTGGTCAGCACCGGCAGGCCGTAATAGGCGCGGTTTAACAGGCTGTGACCATCCAGAAGCATGATTTTATTTTCCGCCATGATGCCGTGTCCTTTCTACCTCATATTTTTTTACATGATAAATGCGATTCCTTTTCCGAGAAGCCACAAAAACAGAGACAGAAGAAAGGCGATCACCATGACACGCACCGAGTGATTCCTCTCTTCCTCCTTCCTGGCTTCCTCATATCGTCTGTCAATGTCCTCTTTCAGCTTTTTTCTGAAATCCACAGACAAGATCTCACCTTCATCCAGCTGCTGCAGACCGATCATAACGATATAGTTGATCTCCAGTTCATCCTGGCAGTCGGGACAGGTGCGGATATGCTCAATAAACGCCTTTGTCTGCTCATGATTCAGGTGATGATTGATATAATTCATGATATTGGACTGTACTTCCTGACAATTCATGTTCATTTCCGCCATCCTCCCTGTGCCGGATCACGCGTCCTTCAAAAATGCCGCATATCCCTTTTTCGCCTCGTAAAGATCCGCCTTACTGATGATCTCACACGGCGCATGCATGCTTAAGACCGCCACGCCGCTGTCCACGACTTCCATACCGTACAGAGCGGCAATATACGCGATGGTTCCGCCTCCGCCGAAATCCACCTTTCCAAGCTCCGCAGTCTGGAATGCCACCTGATTATCATCAAAGATCCGGCGAAGCTGTGCCAGGTACTCCGCGTTTGCGTCATTGGAGCCGGACTTGCCCCGGGCTCCCGTATATTTATTTAACACCAGACCTTTTCCAAAAAACGCACAGTTCTTTTTCTCAAAGGCCTCGCTGTAAGCCGGGTCAAAAGCGGCGCTCACATCCGAGGAGAGCATTTTGGAGCGCGCGAGTGTCCGGCGTACTGCCAGATTGGAATCCGTTCCCGTCAGTGCCAGCAGCTCTGCCACTGCATTTTCAAAAAACATGGACTGCATTCCGGTAGCGCCCACGCTGCCGATCTCCTCCTTGTCCACAAGGATACAGCAGGCTGTCCGCTCCGGAGCCTCTGTCTCCATCATCGCCACGAAGGAAGGAAATGCGCAGACACGGTCGTCATGACCGTAACCGGCGATCATGCTCCTATCGAGACCGCAGTCTCTGGCCGGTCCTGCCGGAACAACCTCAAGCTCCGCAGAGAGGAAATCGTCTTCTTCCATGTCATACTTTTCTTTTAAGAGGCGCAGCACATTTGCCTTGACCGCATCTTTCTCCTCTCCCTCCAGCGGACAGCTGCCCACCAGAATATCCAGATTCTCTCCGGTCACGACCTCGCTTCCCTTTTTGGCAAGCTGTTTGCCGGCCAGATGCACCAGAAGATCTGTCACATACACAACCGGATCCGCTGCATCTTCGCCGACATTTACCGTGACAACGGAACCATCCTTCTTTGCCACCACACCGTGGATCGCCAGAGGGATCGTCACCCACTGATACTTCTTTATCCCGCCATAATAGTGGGTATCCAGGAAAGCCAGTTCCGAATCCTCGTAAAGAGGCACCTGTTTCAGATCCAGCCGTGGAGAATCAATATGAGCACAGAGGATATTCATCCCGTCTGTCAGCGGCTGCTTTCCTATCTGAAATAAGGCGATGGTCTTTCCCATACCGACAGCATATACCTTGTCGCCGCTTTTCACCGCTGCGCCCTCTGCGATCAGGCTGCTTAAATTCCTGTATCCTGCTTTTTCCGCTTCTGCCTGAAAAAATGCCGTGCATTCCCGTTCAGTCTTGCACCGGCTCAAAAATGTTTTGTATTCTTCGGAGAGCGTGTGAAGCTCTTCTCTGCTCTTTTCATCATATGTCAGCCAGACATTTTCTTTCATCTGTGTATCCTCCTGTCTGATTATTTTTCGTCTGTTCCTCATCATACCACAACTGAAGTCTCCCGTCAAAACGAGAAAAGAAAACAGATAATCCGCTAAACAGATGATCCGCTAAAACGTTTCGAGAACAGCCCGGACAAAAGCAGGGTTTCGTCCGGGCTGGCAGTCAATTTGTTATTTATTTTTCCTTTATTTCTTCTTCCACATCGAAAGAAACCGGTTTGAGGTCATCCTCATAGAGTGTGGACAGATCCATCTCCGGCAGTTCCGGATGTGTGACATTCTTCATTTTCTCCTCATCCAGGATGAAGGACACCAGCAGGGCGTCCTGATTTACCTCATCGCCCTCGGACACATAGATCTTATCCACAAGACCGGAAACGCGGGACGTCACCGTCGTCTCCATCTTCATGGCCTCGATGGTCATCAGCGGCATATTCTTCTTCACGACATCGCCTTCCCGAATCCGGATGTCACAGACAGTTCCAGGCATGGAAGCGCCCAGATGTCCCGGATTCTTCGGATCCATCTTCAGACGACGGTCCGCCTTGACCTCAAAATGTTTGTCAAGGACGCGGATTTCCCGATAGAAACCGTTGACCTCAAACTGCAGCGTCCGGTACCCTTTCTCATCCGGCTCGGACATCTGCACAAACTTGATGAGGATATCATTTCCCTCCTCGATCTGGATGACCGTCTCCTCTCCGGGACGCAGTCCGTAGAAATAGACATGGCTTTCCAGTTTGGACACATCGTTGTAGGCCTGGAAATGCTCACAGTAATCCTCATATACCCGCGGGTACAGGGCATAACTTAACACCTTCTGCTCCATAACCTCCGGTTTTTCCATCGTATCCATATAGTAATTTTCCCGCAGAAATTCCGCGATCTTGTCAAAATCCACATCCGGCAGCAATGCTCCCGGCCGCCCCTCGATCGGCTTTCTTCCTTTCAGAACGATCTTCCGGAATTCTTCCGGAAAGCCGCCTTCCGGCTGTCCGAGCATCCCCTGGAAGTATTCGACCACGGAGTCCGGATAGGAGAGCTCTCTTCCTTCCGTAAAAATATTTTCCTTCGTCAGATTATTCCGCTGCATGAAAATAGCCAGGTCTCCAACCACCTTGGAAGTCGGCGTCACCTTGATGATATTTCCGAGAAGTTCGTCCGCCTCCTTATATCGTTTGCGGATCTCCCTGAAATTATTAACGACCCCCATCTCTTTCAGCTGCGCCGTAAAATTCGAATACTGTCCGCCCGGCATACCGTATTGGTAAATGGCGGTATCCGGCGCATTCATTCCGCTCTCAAAGACCTTATAGACCTCCCGCTCGTGGGCATAATACTCATCCAGCACCAGAAGCCCCTCCGGGTCGATCTGCGTATCCCGCTCCGTTCCCCGAAGCGCCTCCACCAGGGAGTTTAAGGACGGCTGGCTGGTCATGGAACTCATGGAACCGATGGCACAATCCACGATATCCACACCTGCCTCGGCAGCCATCAGATAGGTGCCGATCCCGTTGCCCGCCGTGTCATGGGTGTGCAGATGGATCGGTACACGGACTTCCTGCTTGAGCGCTTCCACCAGCTTCTTTGCGGCGTAAGGCTTGAGCAGGGAAGACATATCCTTGATGGCAATGCAATGACATCCCATCTTCTCCAGCTCTGCAGCTTTTCGGCAATAATAGTCGATCGTGTATGTCGTTTCTTTTGGGTTCATCACATCTCCCGTATAGCAGATCGCGCCCTCCACGATTTTTCCGGTCTTCAGCGCCTCTTCCACCGGCAGCTTCATATTTTCCAGCCAGTTCATGCTGTCAAAAATCCGGTATACATCCACACCATGCTCACTGGACACTTTGATAAACTTGCGGATCACATTATCCGGATACGGGCTGTATCCCACCACGTTGGAGGCCCTGAGCAGCATCTGAATGAGCACGTTCGGCATCCGCTCCCGCA
Organism: Candidatus Anaerobutyricum avicola; assembly: GCA_019113845.1. Classification (GTDB taxonomy): domain Bacteria; phylum Bacillota; class Clostridia; order Lachnospirales; family Lachnospiraceae; genus Anaerobutyricum; species Anaerobutyricum avicola. The sequence continues at coordinate 19,579 of DXGQ01000010.1, read as the reverse complement.
GGATATCGAGCCGCTTCCACGGAGATTCCTTTAAAAACCGGTACGCCGTATCATAAGTCGCCCCTCCCCAGGCCTCAATGGAAAAGGCGTCTTTCAAATACAGATTGGTCGCTCTCGCCGCCCCGGCCACTTCCTTGGTCCGCATGCGGGTTGCCAGCAGAGACTGCTGCGCGTCGCGCATGGTCGTGTCCGTCACATACAGCTTTTTGCTGCGGTAAACCTTCTGGGTAAACTCTCTGGCCCCCAGACGGAGGAATTCATCCCTCGTCCCCCGGATCTCCACATCCGGATCAATGACCGGCACCTTGCGGTCTTCCAGATACGGTTTTGGTCCCGGATTGACATTGACCATCTTGTTGGCAAGGAACTCAAGAATCTTTGTCGTTCTGTCCAGCTTATTGTGCATCTCAATGAGCTCCGGCGTCTCGCTGATAAACGTCGTATAACATTTTCCCTGCCGGAACACCTCATGGTTCAGCAGATTGATCAGAAAAGTCATGTTCGTCTGCACCCCGTGGATCCGGAACTCCTTGAGTGCCCGGACGGACTTACGGATCGCTCCCGCAAAAGTCCGGTCGTGGGAGACGAGCTTCACCAGGAGACTGTTATAATGCGAATTGATGACCGCGCCCGCGTAGGCGACGCCACCGTCCAGCCGGATACCGTTTCCGGCGCTGGAACGATACAGATCGATCTTTCCGTGATCCGGCAGAAAATGATTGGACGGGTCTTCTGTCGTGATGCGCACCTGGATGGAATGTCCGACACACTTCACCTCATTTTGCGAGTAAATGTGAATATCCGGGCTGTTTAACGGATATCCTTCCGCCACAAGGATCTGGCAGATGACGATATCAATACCGGTGATCATCTCCGTGACCGTGTGCTCCACCTGGATCCTCGGATTCATTTCGATGAAAAATGGATGTTGTTCCTCATCCACCAGAAACTCCATCGTTCCCGCGTTTGTGTAGCCCACACGCCTTGCCAGCCGCTTGGCGCTGTCCATGATCTTCTTTCTTATCTCATCGGAGATGGTCCACGCCGGGGCAAACTCCACCACCTTCTGATTGTTTTTCTGCACAGAACAGTCTCTGTCGTATAAATGTACGATATTGCCGTAATTGTCCCCGAGGATCTGCACTTCAATATGTTTCGGGCGGATGAGATATTTTTCCAGAAACAGTTTGGATTCACCGAACGCTCTCTTGGATTCATTTTCTGACTTTGCAAAAGCCTCCGCCATGTCCTCTCTTCGCTCGACGATCCGCATGCCGCGGCCGCCCCCGCCGTTTGATGCCTTTAACATGACCGGATATCCGATGCGGTCTGCCTCCGCCATGGCTGTCTCCGCGTCCGGCAGGATAAAATCGCTCCCGCTGATGATCGGCACATTGCTGTCATGGGCTGCCTGTTTGGCAGAAAGCTTATCTCCCATGATATTCATGGATTCCACCGTCGGTCCGATAAAAACGATACCGTTTTTCCGGCAGGCCTCCGCGAAATCCGGAGACTCCGACAAAAATCCATACCCCGGATGAATGGCATCCGCCTTCTTTTCTTTTGCGATGCGGATGATCGTCTGGATATCCAGATAGGCGTCCACCGGTCCCTTATCCGGGTCAAGCGGATACGCCTCGTCCGCCTTGGTGCGAAACAGAGCATACCGGTCCTCCTTCGAGTAGACGGCGATGGAACCGATGTTCAGCTCCTCCAGTGCCCGGAAGGCACGGATCGCGATCTCTCCGCGGTTTGCCACCAGCACTTTCTTAAATTTGTGTACCATTACATGCATTTATGATGTTCCTCCCTCACTTTACCTTCTCTGTTGCCCTGTATCATGACAAAAAAGTATCCCCTATGTTTTACTAGTATATAGAAGTTTCCACAAGAAAACAAGGGAGATTCCTATAAATTTCATATACATTTCCATCAATTCATGATATAATTTCATTTAAATGATGAGTTTCACGAATATTAAGACGAATAATCACCTGTGTTTTGTTGTATTCGACAGATTTGTCGGATCTATTTGTTTTCACAGCCAGAAAGGATGAAAAACATGAAAGTATTACTGCTCAACGGAAGCCCGCATCCAAAGGGATGCACCTGGCGGGCGCTTTTGGAAGTAGAGAAAACCTTACATATGGAAGAGATAGAGACCGAATGGCTCCATATCGGCCTTGAGCCGATCCGCGGCTGTATGGGCTGCGGTATGTGCCGCAAAAACAAGCTCGGCAAATGTATCTTCGGCGAGGACGCCGTCAATGTCGCCATCGCCAAAATGGAACACTGCGACGCCATGATCGTCGGCTCTCCGGTTCATTATGCCGCTGCCGCCGGCGGTATCACCTCTTTCCTCGACCGGATGTTTTATTCCAGCGGCGGATTTCCTTACAAGCCGGGCGCCGCTGTGGCCAGCTGCCGCCGGGGAGGTTCCATCGCCGCCCTCGACCAGCTCAACAAATATTTTACCATCAGCAATATGCCTCTCATCCCTTCCGCTTACTGGAATATCGTCTTTGGCAACACACCGCAGGAAGTCGAGCAGGACAGAGAAGGCATGATGGTCATGCGCACCCTCGGACGGAACATGGCCTGGATGCTCAAGTCTCTGGAAGCCGGACGGCAGGCCGGTCTCACGACACCGCAGCCGGAGAAGAAGGTCCGGACTAACTTTATCCGGAAGCCGGAACCGGAGAAGAAAGATTTCGCGCCGTATTTTACTTCCTACAACAAAGTAAATAAGGCATATCAGGACGAAGACTGAAAGAATCCCGCATCGGGCAAAAGAACCCCGGCAGAAGCTGCGATACCGCAGCTTCTGCCGGGGTTTTTCCACTTTTCTTGACATTTTATTCTGTTTTTCATACAATACAATCTCATAAGAATCCTGCGAAATGTGGGCAGGTCAGTATGTAAAACAGACTTACATACATATAAAAAAACAGAGTAGAAAACGTCCTGTATACAACATTGATTCACCTGGAGGTACCAATATGAGCGACTGCTTTCCGTCCAACACAGAAACAATAAAACAGAGCCCGGCACATCCGCACACGCATGCCGAAGTCTCTCACAGCCACACCCACGGGCATACACATACCCAGACCCGGGCGGTCATCAACCGGCTTTCCCGTGCCATCGGTCATCTGGAGGCCGTAAAACGGATGGTCGAAAACGGCCAGGACTGTTCGGATGTCCTGATCCAGCTTGCCGCCGTCCGTTCCGCCCTCACCAACACCGGAAAGATCATTCTCAAAGATCATCTGGACCACTGTATCGTCGACGCGATCGAACAGAATGATCCAAAATCACTGGAACAGTTCAAAAAAGCGGTCGATCAGTTCATCAAATAGCGGCCGGATCGTTTACTGCCGGTAATAGCTGAAAAAGTCCGCCATCTTCTCCACCGATTCTTTTAACACCTCGATCCGCGGCAGATATACAACCCGGAAATGATCCGGCTGGTGCCAGTTAAAGCCGCCGCCGTGGATGAGCAGGATTTTTTTATCCCGCAGTAGATCCAGCGCAAATTTCTCATCATCCACAATATTGAACTTTTTCACATCAATCTTCGGAAAGATATAAAAGGCGGCTTTCGGTTTCACTGCGCTGATCCCCGGAATATCCGTCAGCGCCTTATAAATAAAATCACGCTGTTCCCGGATCCGTCCTCCCTGAACCACATAGCTTTTCACACTCTGGTGTCCGCCGAGCGCCGTCTGCACGATGGACTGCGCCGGTACATTGGAACAGAGCCGCATGTTGGAAAGCATCTTGATCCCTTCCACATAATCTTTTGCCACCGATTTATTTCCGCTCAATATCATCCAGCCGATCCGGAATCCTGCGATCATGTGTGACTTGGACAGTCCGCTGTAGGTGACGCAGAATAAATCCGGCGCCAGGGAGGCAATGGAGATATGCTCCTCCCCGTCCATCACCAGCCGGTCATAAATCTCATCGGAGAAGATGATCAGCTGATGCTCTCTTGCGATCTCCACGATCTGTTCCAGCACTTCCCTCGGATACAGAGCGCCTGTCGGATTATTCGGATTGATGATCACGATCGCCTTGGTGCGGTCCGTGATCTTTTTCCGGATATCTTCCATATCCGGATACCAGTCCGACTGTTCATCGCAGATATAATGGACTGCGGTTCCTCCCGCCAGTGTGGCACAGGCCGTCCAGAGAGGATAATCCGGGGACGGGATCAGAATCTCGTCCCCGTCATCCAGAAGCGCCGACATACAGATATTGATGAGTTCGCTGACACCGTTTCCCGTGTAAATGTCTTCCATACTCACGTTGGGAATCTGTTTGAGCTGCGCGTACTGCATGATCGCCTTTCTGGCAGAAAACAGGCCGTTGGCAGGGGAATACCCCTCGCACTCGGTCAGCTGTCGGCGCATATCATAGATCACTTCATCCGGTGTCCGGAAACCAAAAGGCGCCGGATTGCCGATGTTCAATTTCAGTATCTGCGTGCCCGCTTCTTCCATCCTTGCCGCCTCATCGACGACCGGTCCTCTCACATCATATAATACATTGTTCAATTTTGAAGATTTTCTGAACTCCCGCATTGGTCTTCCTCCTGTGCTCTCCATATGTTCTTGTTCCTGAAACGAAACTTCCGCCGTCTGTCCGCTTTTCAGCCACTCCTCATCCACGTTAAGGATCGTCGCCAGACAGTGAAGAATATCCGCCCGCGGAATATTTTTACCGTTGACATACTGGCTGATATGACTTTTCCCAATCTTCACTCCCTGTCCGGCAGCAGCGTGGATCAGATCGATCTGCTTCTTCCCCCGCTGCTCCATGGCCTGTTTCAGTCTGTCTGCAAATGTATCCTTTGCCATCGCCTTTCCTCCTGTATATCGCCGAATTCTTCTATCGTTTTTTTCTCGCTGTTCTCTCACAGCCGTCCCGGTCAGTTCAAAAAAGTTTCGTCGGATTTTAAATTTAAGTTCAATAGTTCAATTTTGCTCGAAGTGGATTATAACACAAAAAAAACAGAAGTTCAATATATTTTTTATAACAACGCGGCGCGGATCAGATCTTCTGTATAGGAACTGCGCGGATGCTGCAGAATGTCCTCCGGCGTCCCCTCTTCCACGATCCTCCCTCCGCGCATGACAAGCACACGGTCACAGAAATCCTGTACCAGCGCCAGATCATGACAGATAAAAAGATAAGACATTTTTTCTCTTTCTTTCAGCTCCGCGAGCAAATGAAGGATCTGCTTTTGCACCGTGACATCCAGCGCGCTGGTCGCCTCGTCACAGATCAGAACCTCCGGCTGTACGGCGAGCGCGCGGGCGATCGCCGCTCTCTGACACTGACCACCGCTTACGGTATGCGGATATCTGTCCGCAAACTCTTCCGGCAGACCGCAGCGCACCAGCAGTTCTTTCACTCGTTCTCCCACCTGCTGTTTTGACAGTCCGCTGTTTTGCAGGCTTTCTCCGACTGAATATCCCAGCGTTCTCCCCGGATCAAACGAACCGGCCGGAGACTGAAAGACCATCTGTATCTTTTCATATATCTGTCTGCGTTCTTTTCCCCGCACCGCGGTGATATCTTTTCCGTCAAGACAGATGGAACCTTCTTTTGCCGGGATCAGCCGGGTGATTGCCCGGGCGACCGTACTTTTGCCGGATCCGGATTCTCCTACGATCCCAAGTACCTCATTGGGATACAGGGAAAAGCTCACGGCATGTACAGCCGCCAGATTTTCTTTTGTCCCAGGTTTCCTTCTCAGATCCCGGCGGTCGGACTCATCTTTAAATTGTACTGTCAGATTTTTTACTTCCAGTATCGGTTTCATCGTGTTTTCCTGATCCTTTCCTTCGCAGCCGCGGTACGGCGACCAGCAGTTCTTTGGTATACTCTGCCTGCGGGCAGCGCAGCACCTGTGCGGCCGGTCCGTATTCTTCCTGCCTTCCCTCATGCAGAACAAGCACTTTATCTGCCATAGCTTCTACCACACCGATGTTGTGCGTGACAAGAATGATCGCTGTATCATAAATCTCCCGCAGCGCGAGCATCTCCTCCACCGTCTGTTTCTGTGTGACCGTATCCAGCGCGCTGGTCGGCTCATCTGCCAGAAGAAGCGGCGGTCTGTGGAGCATTGCCATGGCAATGCCCACCCGTTGATTCATCCCCCCGGACAACATAAACGGATAACTGCGGAGAATTCTTTCTCCGTCCTCCAGTCCCAGCCTCTCAAATATCTCCAGCGCAGAGCGCGCCGTCTCCTTCTTTGTAATTTTTCTGTGGGCTGACATATTTTCATACATCTGTGCACCGATCGTCCGTATTGGACACAGGGATGCTCCGGAATCCTGAAAGATCATTCCGATCTCCCTTCCACGGATCTTTCGCATTTCCTTTTCGGACAGCTCCGGGAGGTTCCTCTGCCGAAAGACGATCGTACCGTCGGTGATCCTGCCGCCCGGTTTTAATATTCCAAGCAACGCCCGAAGGATCGTGCTCTTTCCGCTTCCGGACTCTCCCACGACTCCAAGGATCTCACCCGGATTTAACGAAAAGTGAATATCGGAGACAATCCGTTTCTCCCCATAACAGACGGTCATATTTTCACAGCGCAGAAGGTCGGTATCCATCCACACATTCCTCGCTTTCTTTTGTAATGTTATGTTTCATTGATATCCAGATCCACCGTGATCTCATAATAGTCACACGGGTGTGCCGTGAGACCGGTCACCGTCGCCTTTGCGACCATGTTCATCTGCAGATGCGAACAGAACACGTAGGCATTATCATTGAGGATCGTCTGCTGCATCTCCACCGCCAGCTGTTCTCTGCGTCCCTCATCAAAGGTCCGGGACATCTCATCCGCCAGTTGTTCCAGATGGTCATTGTGATACCGCCCGTCATTTTGCGGCGAGTCATCCAGACAATGGTAGGTAAAAAAATATTCCGGGTCGCCGGTCGGAGCCGTCACCATGGCGCTCACATAAATATCCCAGGCACTTCTGTCCGCCCGGATCCGGTTGTGATCCGCCGTGTTATTGATCTCCACCTGAAATCCGATGGCTCCCAGCGTGGCCTGCGCGAACTCCGCAAGCAGCGGCTGTTCCTGCCGGCTTGGATACGTCAGCCACCGAAGGACCAGCGGTCTGCCATCCTTTTCCCGGACGCCATCCCCGTCGGTATCCGTCCATCCGGCCTCCTCCAGCACCTGCGCAGCTCCTTCCGGATCATACGTCTCTGCAGTGACGCGGTCCCCTCCAAAGGAGAAAGTATCCGGATAGACGCCGACGGCAGGATAACCGTTCCCACCTAAAAGAGTCTCCACAAATCCTTCCTTGTCGATTCCCATGGCGATTGCTTTCCGGACCGCCGGATCCGACGTAATCTCACTTTCGTAATTCATCGCTCCAAAAAACACGCGGCTGGTGGCACAGCCGGTAAATGTATAATCCCCGGTCTCAAAAAGAGGATAGCTGACATACGGCAGCCCGTATGCGGCATCGATTTCTCCCGACTGAAGCGCCATGGTCAACGTGTCGCCATCCGATATCGTCCGGATGGTGATATGGTCGATTTTCGGTTTCCCGTTCCAGTAATTTTCATTTTTTTCCAGTTCCATTCCGGTATCCGTCGTGAGAGAGACCGCCCTGTAAGGACCGGTTCCCTGCACGATCCCCTCCTCTGACACTCCCGCCTGCACATCGCAGATGCATCCATACGGATCGGCAAGATAATGCAGAAGCGCCGGAACCGGAATCTCTGTGCGGATCGTGAGGGTCTGCCCCTCCGCCGTGATCTCTTCGATATGAAGATCTCCGGCCGCGCGGACATGCGTACTGACCAGCGCATCCAGGCATTCTTTTACCGCCGCGGCATCCATCTTCCGTCCGCTGGTAAATGTGACGCCGTCACGCAGACGGATCACCCATGTGCGCTCATCCACATTTTCATAACTTTCCGCCAGCCACGGCTTAATCTCCATCGCGTCGTTGAAGCGGAACAGCGTCTCTCCGACTCCGTAACGGATGCAGGCCCATCCGCCGTTTTCGTTATGCGGATTTATATCCGGTTCCCCGTTTTCCGCATTGAAGGTCGTATCTCCGAAAACAAAGGTTTTCTGCCCGTCTGCATGTTCTGAAACCGCATCTGTCCCGGTTTCCGGAGAACGGCTTCCGCAGCCGGAAACCGTCAGCAGCACAGCTGTCATTAACAGTATCATCCATCGTTTTATCATAGTATTCCTCTTTCTTTTCTTGTCGCAGGATCCATGCAGTCTCTCACGGCGTCCCCCAGCAGATTAAACAGGACGACCGTGACAAAGATACCGATCCCCGGCGTCAGCACAACCCAGGGATAGGTCTGAAACATACTTCTTCCCTCGCTCATCATGCTGCCCCATTCTGCGGTCGGGGGTTTGGCTCCCAGCCCGAGAAAGGAGAGCGCTGCCATCTCCATCATCATCGTCCCGACATCGAGCATCGCTGTCACGAGAATCTGTCCCCGGATATTGGGCAGAATATGACGCACAATGATCTGAAACGGAGAGTCCCCGGCGAGCCGGGCCGCCGAAATATATGCCGCCTTTTTTACCGCAAGCGTCTGACTTCTTGCCAGGCGCGCATATTTGGGCCAACTGATCGCTGCCAGCGCGAGGATCGCATTTCCCACGCCGCCATTTAACACCGCCGCGATCGCAAGCGCAAAGACAAGGCCCGGAAACGCCAGACAGACATCCGAGACCCGCATGAGCACCATATCGACCGCGCCGCCCGCGTATCCGCAGAGCACTCCCACAGTCGTTCCAATCACAGCGATGATCAGCACCAGCAGCAATGCGGAAAAAATACTTGTCCGCGCGCCGATGATCACTCTGGAAAGCATATCTCTCCCGTACCGGTCTGTGCCGAAGGGATGCGCCGCGTCCGGCGGCTTCAGCGCCATATCATAGTTTTGCATATTCGGGTCGTACGGACAGATGGATTCCGCAAAGATTGCCGCAAGAAGAAGCAGCAGCGTCAGGATGAGCAAAATCCACAGCTTCTGTTTTGCAGAGATCTTCCTCTTCTGATATCTTCCGTCCCCTGTTTTTCCCGCCATTTTCATGCTTCCTTACCTCCCAGACGGATCCGCGGATCCAGCAGACGATAGATGATATCGGTAAGCAGATTAACCAGTACATAGATGATCGCCATCCAGACCACATAGGCCTGTATGACCGGATAATCCCGCATATTGATGGCATCCACCGCCATTTTTCCGACGCCGTCCCACATAAACACGGACTCCACAATGGCAGTCCCACCCAGAAGGCTGCCGATGGAGAGAGCCAGCAGGGTAAGGATTGTCATCAAACAGGAGCGAAACACACTCTTCCACAGTGTCACCGAAAACCGGATTCCCCTTGCCCGCGCCGCCTGCACATATTCTTTATTTAACTCATCGAGAACCGCCGCCCGCACCTGTCTGACATACCGGGACGACATGGCGACAGACAGTGTCAGAGCGGGAAGCGCCACACTTTTCAGATCTGTTCCCCCCGCGATCACCGGAAAAATGGGAAAACGTATGGAGAACAGATACATGAACAGTAATGCCACAAAAAAATTCGGGAGACTGTTTCCTGCAAAACTGCACACCCGGATCAGGCGGTCACTCCACCGGTTTTTTCTCACTGCCGCGAGAATCCCCAGTGGAACAGAGATCAGCACTGTCAGCACGATGGAAACGACCGTCAGCAACAGAGTCGCCGGCAGTTTGGAGATAAAACTGGCAAACACATCTTCTCCCGAAACATAACTGACGCCCAGATGTCCCGTCAGAAAATCGCCAAGCCAGCTTATGTACTGCACGAGAAACGGCTGGTCCAGTCCGAGCTCCGCTCTCCTTGCATCCAGAACCTCCTGAGAAAATGCCATACCGGTGGTATCCATCTGCTGCATCACCACATCGCTTCCGGCCAGCCGCATCATGGCAAAAGATAAAAAAGTGATCCCAAACAGGATTGGCAGCAGCATCAGAACCCTTTTCAGAATATACTTTCCCAATTTCTTATCCTCTTTTCTTCTGTTATCATATAAACCCAGTATAATAATAAAGAACCCCGGCTGTTTACACAAGCCGGGGTGGGGGATGTTTTTTCAAATCAGGATGACAAAAAACAGACTCTGTCATCCGCTGTCATCCGCCGTTATCCTATTTTCCTTCTTTGATGGCTACCGCTGTCTTGATGAGTTCCACCGTGCCGTCGATACCGAGGATACTGCTGTCAATGGTCAGATCATAACTCTTCAGATCGCCCCACTTCTGGGAGGTGTAATAGTTATAATAGCTGGCCCGCTGCTTATCCGTCTTCACCGCCTCGTCTTTCGCCTTCTCCAGCGGAACATGATACTGCTCGTTAATGCGGTGCTTCTTAAAGGACATCGGGGCGTGGATAAAGACATTCAGCTTATTCTTGTAGTCTTTGAGCGCATAGTCGGCACAGCGTCCGACAATGACACACGGTCCCTTGTCCGCCACCTTCTTGATCGCGTCAAAAGCTGCCAGGAAAACCTTCTGGTTCAGCGGCATATCGAAAGAGGTCGCATTATACCCGAGTGCATACGGGTCCATAACGAGAGAGTAGAGAAAACTTGTGGTTGGTTTCTCATCGTAATTCTCAAACATCTCCTCGCAGATACCGCTCTCCTTCGCAGCCACCTTCAACAGTTCCTTATCATAAAAAGGAATGTCATAAAAGGCCGCCAGTTTCTGACCGATCTCTCTTCCTCCGCTTCCGTACTGTCTGCCAATTGTGATAATGGTATTCATAACATCACTCCTTTTATGTCGCCCGGTCTATTCCGGAAATGCAGTTGATGATTTTAAAATAGTATACCACAATTTTACCAGTTTGGACAGATTTTTATCTGTTTTTTTGAGCATATTGAACAGCGGCGTTCACATCTTTTTCCATCTGTTCCCGCAATGCCTCCAGCGAGGAAAACTGCATTTCCGGGCGCCGATAATGCAGAAGCTCCACCTTGATGATACTGCCATAAATATCCCGGTGAAAATCCACGATGTTCGTCTCCACATCCTTGGCGGCGTGTTCCTCCACCGTCGGTTTGACACCCACATTGGTGATCCCATAGTAGGAACCTTCCTCTCCCCGGATATGAATGCGGGAAATGTATACGCCGTTCGGAGGCAGCAGCTTATTCTGATCGGCACACTGATTGGCTGTCGGAATCTGAATCGTCCTTCCCAGCGCTTTCCCGTGCACAACTTCTCCGAGCACCGCATACGGTCTTCCTAAAAGGAGCGCTGCCTCCTCCATCTCTCCTTTTTCCAGATAAGCGCGGATCCTCGTGCTGCTGACATCCTGATGGTCCATCTGGAGCTTCTCGATGACAATAAGCTCATAACCATATTTCGGCGCCAGCTCCTGAAGAAGAGCCACATCGCCGGAACGTTTTTTTCCGAAACGGAAGTCTCTCCCCACAACCACTTTTTTCGCGCCGGCCTTTCCGACCAGCACATCCCGGATGAACTCTTCCGGTGTCTGGGCGGCGAACTCTTTTGTGAAAGGATGCTCGATCAGAATATCGATCTGCATCTCTTCCAGAAGAAGTCTCCGCTCTTCTTTCGTATATATCTGTTGATAGGACCGGTCCCCGCTCAGCGCCGAGCGCGGCGGCATGTCAAAGGTAAATACCACGCTCTTCAGTCCATATTCTTTTTGTTTTTTTATCTCATCAAATAAAAGCTGATGTCCCCGGTGCAGTCCCTCAAACTTTCCCAGGGCCACCGCCGTATTCTCCAGTCTGAAATCCGGGTCTTTGATGTATTCCATATCTTATTCTCCTGATGCTGTCCCGTGTGCGCCTGCCGTCTTCCCTTCTTACAGGAAAAAGACGACCCTTCTCCCGGAGATGCTGTCCGGCAGAGTGCGCCGCACTATGGTAAATCAAAAAATAATTTCTCGGGCTTTAAGAGCGCCGAACTTCCCCGTTTTTTATAAATACCGATAAAATGTCCCTCCGCATCGTACACCCGGTATCTCCCGGAGTCCTCTGTCTCTTCTGCGGGCATATCTTCTCCGGTTCTGTCCCCGGACCATTCTTCCTGCGACATACAGCAGGCATCCCACGGGATGGGATTTCCGTTGTATAACTTTTTTTCTATCTCCGGCGCTGCCGTGACAGCCGGGCAGCCGGCAAAGACAGAATCGATCGGACGGATGTATTCTGCAAGACGCTCTTCGTCCCGCAGCGTTTCCACCTGCGAAAGCGTCAGCGCGTCTTCGATCGAAAAGAAAGCGACATTCGTCCGGGTCAGAGCGGCCATGCAGCCGCCGCAGCCGGCCTTCTCTCCGATATCCCGGCAGAGACTGCGGATATAAGTTCCTTTGGAACAGCGCACCGTAAATGTGACAAGAGGAAGAGAGATCTCCTGTACAGTGATATCATGAATGACGACCGCACAGGGTTTTCTCTCAATGACCACTCCCTCTCTTGCCAGCTCATAAAGCTTTCGCCCCTTTACCTTTTTGGCGGAATACATCGGCGGGATCTGCGCGTATTCCCCCACAAAGGAAGCGATGATCTGCCGGATCGTGTCCGCATCGACCTCCACCGGTTTTTCCGTAAGCACATTTCCGGAGATATCTTCTGTGTCTGTCGTTCTGCCGAGCAGCAGCGTCGCCGCATAGGTTTTATCCCAGTCTCCAATCTGGTCGCAGAGTCTGGTCGCCTTCCCGAGGCAGACCGGCAGCACGCCTTCCGCATCCGGATCCAGCGTACCTGTATGGCCGATTTTCTTCTGGCGAAGGATACCTCGTAACTTTGCCACCACATCATGGGAGGTAAATCCCTTTTCTTTTTTTATGTTCAAAATACCGTTGATCATACATTTTCTTCCTGAATGAGCTGCTGTTCGATAAACGGGGTGATATTGTTGACGATATCCCGGACATTGCCCTCCACGGTACAGCCGGCTGCCCGCACATGACCGCCGCCTCCGAAATTCTCCGCCACTTTCCGGACATCCACTTTGTCATTGGAGCGAAGGCTCACCTTAAACTGCCCTTCCGCTTTCTCATAGAGGAAGAGAGCGCATTCCACACCGGCCGTCACACGAAGCTGGTCAATGATACCATCCAGATCCTGGCTGTCCACTCCGTAAAAATCCATATCTTTCTTCTTGATGGCAGAGAAAATGATCTTACCATCCAGAAGAAGAATGCTCTCCATCAGCGCGCGGCCGAGAATCTGGTTCTGAATATACGTCTTCTTATAAAATGTCTCATCGATGATAAAGTCCGGACGGACACCTTTCTCGATCAGCGCCCCCGCAATCTCCATCACTCGCCGCGTCGTGTTGCTGTGCTTGAAAACGCCGGTATCATGAACGATACCCAGGTACAGGCACTGCGCCGTGTCAAAGGACATTTTCTTCTCCTCAAAAATATCATAGAGAATCTCACAGGTAGAGGAAGCATCCGGAATCACGAAGGTCAGATCGCCAAAGCCCTGGTTGCTGATGTGGTGATCCACGCAGATCGTGGAAGCCGCCTCCTCAAAATATTGCCGGAAGTCTCCCAGTCGTCCCGTATCGGAACAGTCCAGAGCAATATAGAGATCGTACGGCTCCTCCCCGGTTTTTTCCTGCGTGATCTTCTCCGCATATTTCAGGAACAGGAACTTCTCGCTGATCGGTTCCAGGAGAAGGTCCACCTGTTTTTCCCCATCCAGATCAAGGATGTAGGTGTAAAGTCCCAGACAGGCGCCGACACAGTCGCCGTCCGGGTTCATATGCCCGGAGATGGCGATGCGTTTTGCTTCTTTTATTTTCTTATGAAACAGGCTCACTGTCTGTCTGGTTATTTTTTTACTGGAAGTCATTTACTGGCCTCCTTCCTCATTTTCAAATGTATTGGAATCGCTGTTTTCCTGCGCCGCTTTTTCCCGCTCATGCATCTCTGCGTTGATGATATCGATCTTTTTCGACATGTTTACGCCGTAGGCAATAGACTGATCCGGAATAAACCGGATATCCGGCGTATTGCGAAGGTTGACGCTGTGTGCCAGCTCCCGCTTGATATAACCGTGGGCACTTCTCAGTCCTTCCAGCGTATCCTGCAGCTCTTCCTCCGGGCCGAGTACGCTGATATATGCCTTACAGGTCTTCAGATCGGGAGCCACCTCCACAGCGACCACTGTCGTCATGGGGGAGATTCTCGGATCTTTGATCTCTCTTGAAATAATGCGGCTCAGTTCCCGTAATACCTCGGAATTGATCCGGGTATTCTTTACACTGTTTTTTCTCATATTTCAATATCTCCTGCGATCTTTCTGTAAATGTGCCGGCACATTATAAAGAAAATGTACCGGTACCTCTCATCACTTTCTGTTATCTTGGAACTTCTTCCATCACGAAGGATTCTACCTGATCTCCTTCTTTTACATCATTATATTTTTCAAAGACAAGTCCGCACTCGAAACCGGCCTTTACTTCCTTCACATCATCCTTGAAACGTTTTAAGGAGGCAAGGGTTCCCTCATAGATAACGATACCGTCACGGACAATCCGTACCTGAGAGGTTCTCGTGATCTCACCGTCTGTCACATAGCAGCCGGCAATGGTACCCACACCGGAAGCCTTGTAAATCTGACGAACTTCCAGATGTCCGGTCACTTTCTCCTGGAATACCGGATCGAGCATACCTTTCATGGCAGCCTCAATGTCCTCGATGGCGTTATAGATGACACGGTACAGACGCATGTCAACTTTTTCCCTCTCTGCCACTGACTTGGCCATGGCATCCGGACGGACATTGAATCCGATGATGATGGCATTGGATGCGGAAGCCAGAGTAACGTCGGACTCGTTGATCGCGCCGACACCACCGTGGATCACTTTGATCATGACTTCCTCGTTGGAAAGCTTTGTCAGACTCTGTTTTACCGCTTCCACAGAGCCCTGCACGTCTGCCTTCACAACCAGGTTCAGCTCTTTTACATTACCGGCCTGGATCTGGTCAAACAGATCATCCAGAGACAGCTTGCTCTTTGTCTCTTCCAGCATCTTTTCTCTGCTGTAAGCCACAAACGCTTCCGCCGTAGTACGGGCTTCCTTCTCATTATCGTGCGCCATCATAACTTCACCGGAAAATGGAACGTCATTTAAACCAAGGATTTCCACCGGCATGGACGGACCGGCTGTTTTTACCCGATTTCCCTTATCGTCAAGCATCGCGCGGACACGACCGTAGGCGTGACCGATATTGATGCAGTCTCCCACGTGAAGCGTACCTTTCTGGATCAGAATGGTCGCCACCGGACCGCGGCCCTTGTCAAGTTTTGCCTCAATGACAAGACCTCTTGCCTTCCGGTTTGGATTTGCCTTGAGTTCCAGCACCTCAGCTGTGAGGGAGATCATCTCCAGAAGGTCCTGAATACCCTCTCCGGTCTTGGCGGATACCGGCACAAACACGGTACTGCCGCCCCAGTCTTCTGCGATGAGTCCGTACTCGGTCAGCTCCTGTTTTACCCGGTCCACATTGGCTCCCTCTTTATCAATTTTATTGATTGCGACAATGACTTCCACTTCCGCCGCTTTGGCATGGTTGATCGCCTCAACCGTCTGCGGCATGACACCGTCATCGGCAGCGACTACCAGAACAGCGATATCTGTCGCCTGCGCGCCACGAAGACGCATGGAAGTAAAGGCTTCATGACCCGGTGTATCAAGGAACGTGATCTTCTCGTCGTTGATATTTACCACATAAGCGCCGATATGCTGTGTGATACCACCGGCTTCTCCCTCTGTGACATGCGTGGAACGAATGGCATCCAGAAGAGAAGTCTTACCGTGGTCAACATGACCCATGACACAGACAACCGGCGGACGTCCCACCAGGGTGCTCTCATCGTCCTCTTCCTCTTTCAGAAGTTCCTCAATGACATCCACTTTTACCTCTTCCTCGGCAATACAGTTGTATTCCAGAGCGATCTCCGCCGCCTCATCAAAGGTAAACTCTGTGTTGATCGTCACCATCTGGCCGGCCAGGAACAGCTTTTTGATGATGGTCGCCGGTGTCACCTTACATGCATCCGCCAGATCCTTTAAGGAAACCGGGTTCGGCAGAGTGATATTGCGGATCACTTCTTCCTTCGGCTCCTCATGTTTGACCGGCTGCTGCATTACCGGCTGTTTGCCTTTGTTTTTACCGCGCTTCTGATTGTTGTTATTATTGTAGTTGTTATTCCGGTTGTTGTTCCGGCGGTTATTCCGTCCGCCGCGGGAATCTCTGGAATCCTCATTGCGATTCTGATTCTCCCGGCTGTGTTCCCGGTTGATATCATGCCGGTTCTCTTTACCGTTGCGGGTCTCCTTTGCGTTTATAGGAGTATCCCCGCCCATGGAAGATTTATTCCGGTTTCTTCTGTCATTTCGGCGATTATTATCATTACCACGGCCGCCCTGATTCCGGTTTCCGTCGTTATTTCTGTCACCACGGTTGTTTCTGTCGCCATGGTTTCTGTTTCCATCGCGACCGCTGCGGTTCTCATTCCTTCCGTCTCCACGACCACCGTTTCTTCCGCCTTCGCCGCGGCCGCCCTGGTTCCGGTTTCCGTCGTTATTCCTGTCGCCACGGTTGTTCCGGTCACCGCGGTTATTTCTGTCGCCGCGATTATTCCGGTCGCCACGGTTTTCATTTCTGCCCTCTCCACGGTTGCCATCGTTGCCACGGCCGCCGCGGTTTGGCTGCTGCTTCTCTCTTGTATCATCTTTTTTCTTCGGCTGTTCTGCCTTCTCTTTTGCAGGAGCGGCCTTTTTCTCTCCTCCTGCCGGCTGGAACACGCCTTTTAACTTCGAAACATTTTCCTCTGTAACTGTGCTCATATGGCTCTGTACTTCTACTCCCTGCTGCTTTAATGCTGCAATGATCTCTTTACTGCTTTTATTATATAACTTTGCTACTTCATGTACTCTCATTTTTGGCATCCGCTACACCTCCATATTTAGATTAATTTTTTTCAAGACTGCTTTTGCAAAACCTTCATCTAAGATACAGATGGAAGCCCTGTATGCTTTTCCTATCCAATGCCCTAATTCTTCTTTTGTGCCAAATACAACAAACGGGACTTTATAATATTTACACATGTTCGTAAACATTTTTTTTGTATTGTCGGAGGCATCTTCCGCCACAATCACCAGACGGCCGCGGCCGCCTTTCACGGCTTTCTCTGTAGAAAATTCACCACTCTCGATCTTACCTGCCTTCGCGGCCATCCCCAGCATGGATAGCACTCTGTCTTTCTGTGTCAAACTGCTTCAACTCCTCCTCTAAACGATGATAGACTTCTTCCGGAATAGCGGTTTTCAGGGAACGCTCCAGTCCTCTGGAACGTTTTGCCTTCTGCAGACACTCTGCACAAAAGCAGAGGTATGCTCCCCGTCCGTTCGTTCTGCCACTCACATCGAGGAGAACTTCATTTTCCGGCGTCTTGATGACGCGGATCAATTCTTTTTTCGGCTTCATTTCACGACAGCCCACACACTGTCTTAACGGTATCTTTTTTCCCATCCTCGCATCACCAGTCCGTGTCTACTCTTCCGTTTTCTTCTCTTCTGTATCAGCGTCATCCGCATCCGGCGCATCTGCACTGTCTTCTTCTGCCTCTGCATCACCGGCGTCTTCGCTGTCTTCTTCTACATCTGCTTCACTGGCGTCTTCGCTGTCTTCTTCTGCATTTGCTTCACCGGCATCCGCAGCTTCGGTATCCATATCGTCCGCTTCGCCCTCTTCTTCATAAGATGCCGCGTCCATATCGCTGCCTGCCTCTTCCTCATACTCTTCATAAGAATCCTCGTAGGAATCATCCATATCCTCAAAGGAATCGTCGAAGTCCAGTTCTTCCTGAAGCTCTGCCGCCTGGCTCTCGCTCTTGATATCAATCTTATATCCGGTCAGCTTCGCCGCGAGACGGGCGTTCTGTCCTTCCTTACCGATGGCAAGAGAAAGCTGATAATCCGGAACCACCACTCTGGCACTCTTTTCCTCTGTATCCACATCCACGGAAATGACGTTGGACGGGCTTAAGGCATTCTCGATCAGAACAGCCGGATCGTCACTCCAGGTGATGATATCGATCTTTTCACCCTTTAAATCGTTGACGATGGCGTTGACACGGGAACCGTTGATACCGACACAGGCGCCCACCGGATCCACGTTCGGGTCGTTGGATGCCACGGCGATCTTTGTCCGGGAACCGGCTTCTCTGGCGATACTCTTGATCTCCACGGTGCCGTCATATACTTCCGCGACCTCTTTTTCAAAGAGACGTTTTACCAGCTCCGGATGCGTTCTTGACACAAGGATCTTCGGTCCCTTGTTGGTATCCTTCACCTCAATGATATACAGCTTGATCCTGTCTGTCGGGTGGAAGACCTCTCCTTTTACCTGCTCTTTTTCCGTGAGAACGGCGTCAGTCTTGTCGTCGAGACTGATGCAGATATTCTTGCCGTTGTACCGCTGTACCACACCGGTCACGATATCCTTTTCCTTGTGGGAGAAATGTTCAAAAAGGACACGGCGCTCCTCTTCCTTGATCTTCTGCACAATGACGCTTCTCGCATGCTGAGCGGCGATCCGGCCAAAATTCTTCGGTGTCACCTCGATGTTGACAATGTCTCCCAGCTCGTAATGGATATCCCGCATCTTCGCGTCTTCCAGACTGATCTCCGTGGCGGAGTCTTCCACCTCTTCCACTACTGTCTTTTCCACAAAGACAGAGATATCTCCGGTCTCTCTGTCCATATTTACCTTCACGATGGCATTCTTTCCGAAATCTCTGTTACAGGCTGCCACCAGCGAATCTTCAATCGCCTGCATAATCACTTCTTTTTCGATATTTTTCTCTTTCTGTAACTGATTGAGAGCATCGATTAATTCACTCATTTTGTCGTATCCTCCTGCTATACGTATCGTCAGAAATCAATGGCCAGGCGAATGGCCGCAATATCACTTCTGTTTATCACCATATCCCCGCTGTCTGAGGCGAGGGTCACAGTCTCTTCTGTAAAATCCTTCAGGATTCCTTCAAACTCCTTCTGTCCATCCACAGCCTTATAGAGTCGGCATTCCACTTTTTCACCCAGGCTGCGCTGAAAATCTTTCTCTTTTTTTAACTGTCTTCCCAGTCCCGGGGAGCTGACCTCCAGAATGTACGGATCCTTTATGAAGTCTTCCTCATCCAGCTTTTCCTCAAGCGCCCGGCTGATGAGGACGCAGTCGTCAATGGTAATGCCGCCTTCTTTGTCGGCGTAGACGCGCAGATACCAGTTGGCCCCTTCCTTTACATATTCTACATCGACAAGTTCAAAATCATTCTCATCAATGATCGGAGCCGCCAGTTCTTCTGTTCTTGCAACAATCTCTGTTCTTTTCATGTTGTTCTCACCTCGTATAATAAGTTTGTAGCCAAGAGAATTCAGGTTACAGACTTATTCTTTTTATGGTATAGAGGTAAGGAGTTCAAGGAGGGATCTCCCCTCATCCCATTCCCTTCTATACAGTCAATAGTTACATAGC